>JAKLJP010000029.1 GCA_023151115.1 Anaerolineae bacterium | reverse complement strand
TCGCTGGCGCTCGAAATGACATCTCAGGAAACGGATACATTAAATCGTGACGAATTTATGCAATCCTGTACTAAGTAACCGTCTAAAAATAAGTTCCCTCAAGTTCCTATGAGTTCCCAGGGAACTAAGAGAACTTGTAGGAACTCAAAACGGGAAGTAAATTTTAGAAGTTTACTGGCCCCCAGTTTCGGCCAGCCTTTGGCGGATAATCCGGGCGCAGTCGGTGGGGTCGCTGTCGGGGGCAAAGCGAAGGGCTTGGGGCGGAGCGGGCAGGTCAGGGGCGGCCAGTACAATGGGCAGCCAACCCTGCTTATTGTCCAGGGGCAGGGCCAGGTCAACCCGGTAGGTTACGCCCCCTTCACGGAGAGGCCAATCCCGTTCGGGGTGAAAGCCGGCTTCACGCAGGGTTACATACAGCCGACCCGCCGGCGACTTATGCTCAAACAGATCGTTGATCTCTTCGGCGGCTTCAAAACGGTCGCCGCTGGTAACGATAAAGGTGATGCGCCGCCAGTTGTGGGAAACAATGGGCGGCAGCTTATACTGGAGCGCGCCGATGGTTAATTTGTAGTACCAGTCCCCGGCCCGTTTATGGTCCGGCTCGGCGGGGAGCAGGTCGCGGCGGGTCAGCAGTTCGTGGCCTTCGATACGGGCGTAGTAGTGAACCGCCCATTTATCCGCACCAAAGGCGCTGGTAAAGTAAAAGGCCAGCCAATCGAAGTGGGGCGCACCCGCTGGGGCGTGTTTGACCGGCAGACGATACCAACCCTCGGTTTGCACCCGCTGCCAATCGGCCCGCTTGTTCATGACGGCTACCAACACCCGGTCGTCAGGGTAAATTAACACCTTTTTGCTCCATCCACCGGCGGCTCAAGCTCTAACCTTTTCAGGGATCTCTGGAGTCTTTTCAAAACCAACGGCCTGGTTGACCACATACAAAGGCCGCGCTTTGACCTCATCATAAATCCGCCCCAAATATTCACCAATAATGCCCAGGCAAATGAGTTGAATGCCGCCCAGGAACAGCACCATCACTAACGTGGTAGCCTGGCCAAAAAAAGCCTGGTTGCCATAGAGCCGGGCGATGATAACGGCCAGCATTCCCAGCCCACTTAAAACTGCTACAATAAAGCCCAGATAGGTAGCCAGTTGCAGCGGCAGATAACTAAAGCCGGTAATGGCGTCGCTGGCAAACTTAAGCATTTTGCGCAAGGGGTAGCTGGTTTCCCCGGCAAAACGCTCCTGGCGCACATAATAAACGCCGGTCTGTTTAAAACCCACCCAACTGGTCATGCCCCGGATAAAGCGGTGGCGCTCGCGCATCCGTTTCATCGTGTCTATCACCTGGCGGTCCATCAGCCGGAAGTCGCCGGTATCCAGGGGGATATTGACATCGGTGATGCGGTAAATGAGGCGGTAGAACAGTTTGGCTGTAAACAGCTTAAACCAGGTCTCGCCTTTACGCTCGCTGCGAATGGCGTAGACCACTTTGTAGCCCTTTTTCCACTTTTGGATCATCTCCAGGATCAGTTCGGGCGGGTCCTGCAGGTCAGCATCAATCAAAATAATGGCCTCGCCCTGGGCGTAATCCATTCCGGCGGTCACGGCCAATTGGTGGCCAAAGTTGCGGGCAAAATCAATGTAATGAACCCGCTGGTCACGCGCGTGCAGTTCATGCATCAGTTCACCGGTGCGGTCGCGGCTGCCATCATTGATGAGCACCAATTCCCACGGCTCGCCGGTTCGTTCCATCACCTCGGCAATACGCCGGTAGAGTTCGTGGAGGTTGCCCTCTTCATTATAACAAGGAGCTACAATCGAGTAGCGAATGTTAGTCATGAAACGTTAATCTCCTGCTGATGTGAGTCCTAATATATACGCCAGGCTCATCTAACTGTCACCCGCCGCCTTTGTTAACTTGCTCGCGCCGGGTCGCAGGAGCAGGGCAAACCCTAAAGCCCCTATCGCTGCGCCCAGGGTGTTAAAAATTAAGTCATCCACATCGGTGGTGCGGGAAGGGATAGCCAGTTGGCTCAACTCGATGAGGAGACTCAGGCCAAATCCACTCCACATAGCCAGGCGGAAGGTTTGGCGCAAATTAGTTTGATGCAGCGCCCCAGCCAGGCCAAAGCCCAACGGTATAAAAACGATAACATTGCCGATTACGTCAATGAGCAAAAACCACAGGGCGCGGCGTTGAGAAACACAACTGTTTTGAATAAGACAGGCTAATGCCCAGCCATGTTCACCCAGAGGTATCCAATTGACCTGTTTGGGGTTGAAATATCCATCTGGACGCAGCGTCATCCATAACACCCAACTGGTCGTTATGCCTACCCACAACCACCAACCCCAACGTGAAAAATTTAGAAATCGCAAGTGGTTTTTCCTTTTAATTTAATCATTGCCGGTTATTATAACCTAAAGTTTTATTATTGAGTATTCTCACCCAAAGTTGCCACTAAATTCCTATTTATTGTGGCATGGCCTTGTGGTAAAATTTTACCAAATCTCGCTCTTTCAATAAGATTGCTTGTTCTAAGGATTTCCTTCATGGCCAATGAATGTGTACTGGTTGTTGACGATTCCCATCAAAACGTCGAATTTCTAAAAGATTATGTCTTAAAGCCCAATGGCTACCAGGTTCTTGTTGCTCGCGATGGCGAAGCGGGCTTAAAACTGGCCCTTAACCAGCATCCCGATCTGATTCTGCTGGACAACAACATGCCCAAAATGAGCGGTATGGAAGTGCTGGAAGCGCTTAACGAACATCAGGCCAATATTCCGGTCATTATGATGACCTTTCATGGCTCGGAAACGCTGGCGGTACAGTCATTTCGGCTGGGCGTGAAAGATTATGTCCTCAAACCCTTTCAGATCTCAGAAATGCTCCAATCCATCGAGCGCGCCCTGGCCGAGGCCCGGCTACGGCACGAGCGGGATGAATTAACCGGGCGGTTAGTAAAATCGAACCAGCAGCTTGAGCAGCGCCTCAAAGAGCTGAATACCCTTTTTGGCATTGGCAAATCAGTCACCTCGCTGCTTGATCAGGATAAGCTGCTCTCCCGGTTGGTCGAAGCGGCGGTGTACCTGATTAACGCCGAAGAAGGGTCGCTGCTGCTGGTTGACGACAAAACCAACGAATTATATATGGTCGCGGCGCGTGGGATTGATGAGCGCATGGCTCGCTCTTTTCGGCTGCGGGTAGAAGACAGCCTGGCCGGCGAGGTTATTACCAGCGGCCAGCCGCTGGTCCTTAGCGGGGCTGATTTGACCAAGATTAAAACGTCGTACCTCGTTCGCTCGGTAATGTATGTGCCGCTGCGGATCAAAGGCCGGGTGAGTGGGGTGTTAAGTGTGGATAACCGCCAGCAGCAGCGTGATTTTACCAATCACGATCTGCGTCTGCTTTCGGCCCTGGCCGACTATGCCGCCATTTCGGTGGAAAACGCCAAGTTGTTTAACCAGGCCGAAAGCGAACGGGCCAAGCTGGCCACCGTGCTGAGCGAGATCGCCGAGCCGGTTGTGGTTATGACCGGGCGGGACGATCGGATTATTGTGGCCAACACCGCCTTCCGCCGCGCCTTTGACCTGGGCGTGGTGGTAGCCGAGGGCCGGCCTTTGAGCGAACTGGTCCACAACGAAGCGCTGCTGGAATTGATTGCTTCGGCTCCCACCAGCGGGGGCAGCCACAAACGCGAGATTCCCCTGGCCGATGGGCGCGTTTTTTACGCCGCCCTAACCCCTATTCCCGACGTGGGGCAGGCGGTTATCATGCAAGACATCACCCACTTCAAAGAGTTGGACCGCATGAAGTCCGATTTTGTCTCCACCGTCTCGCACGACCTGCGCGCCCCGCTGACGTCGGTCAAATCATACGCCCAAATGCTGGAAATGGCCGGCGATTTGAATGAGCAGCAAAATCTTTTTATGAACCGGATTGTCAAAGCCACCGATCATATCGCCACTTTGGTGGCCGATTTATTGGATTTGAGCCGAATTGAAGCCGGCCTGGATTTGGAAACAACAGTGGTTGACCTGGACCAACTGGCCGGCGAGTTGGTGGCCGAACTACAAGAGCAAGCGGCCGGCCAGCGCCAGCAGCTTATTTATCGCGGTCCTGGCCGGCCCGCCCCGGTAGTAGGCAGCCAACTCCGCCTGAAACAGGTCATTGGCAACCTGGCCGGGAACGCCCTCAAATACACCCCGGCGGAGGGCCAGATTTTGGTGATGGTTCAGTTTCACGATAATCTGGTCTCGCTCAAAGTGGAAGATAACGGCCTGGGCATTCCGCCCGCCGATTTACCTTTTGTGTTTGATAAATTCTACCGGGTTAAAACTGATGACCGGGCCGACATCCAAGGGACCGGCCTGGGCCTGGCCATCTGCAAATCCATCATCGAGAAGTACGGCGGCTCCCTCTGGGTTGAAAGCCAGTATCACCAGGGCAGCATCTTTACCTTCACCCTGCCCCTGGCTGTCCAGTCCACACCCGATCAGCCTCAACCCAACCTGGCTGAAGTATCTGCCTAACACCAAATTTTGAACTCAGTACCCAAAGCCAGTAATGGTTATCTTCAATAGATCCAATTTTTCACCGTAACTGGCGCATCCCTATGCGGGCGGCATAGGGATGCCCCCTACGGGAAATTTGGATCCACTGATCTTGGTTTTTTGAATTTCGCTGGTGCTCTTGTTTGGCTCCGCTAAATGTCAACAAAACCTGGTTCTATCAACTATGCACATGGCCGTGGGCCAGTTCCTCGCTGGTTCCCGGCCGCAGGTCGGCAATCTTGACGTGGAAGAAGAGGGTTTCGCCGGCCAGGGGGTGGTTGAAATCAAGCAAAACGCCTTCGGAACTAATCCCGGCCACAAACGCTTCCAACGGCCGGCCGGCTTCATCGCGCATCCGCAGGCCCATACCCTCGCTCAATTCCATATCAGCCGGGAAGAGATCGTGCGGGACCATCTGATAAGCGTCGGGGTCGGTCTCGCCATACCCATCGGCGGGGGACACCTCAACATCCTTTTCATCGCCAATGCTCATACCATAGAGCGCCTGTTCCAGGCCGGGGATAATTTGCCCTTGACCCTGGAGAAACTGCAATGCCTCGCGTCCATCAGAGGTGTCAATCACATCTCCATCATCCAGGGTCAGGGTATAATCCAGGCTGACTACCATGCCATCGGCTACGGTTAGCTTTGTATCCGTCATTTTGTTTACCTTCTTCTTGATAAATTTTTTTAGCTTCTCCGGACACGGTTAGCTCCGAAAACAAACGCCGCCCGGACTTACTTAGTCCGCGCGGCCGAGGAGCCAGAACTAACTTGTCTGAGGGGAGACTGTACTCAAAGTGGTCGGTAAAGTCAAATTTTGGCAGGGTTGCAAGGTCGCAAGGGAGCAGAGATTTATTACCCCGGTCAGTTGTCTAATGTCTACTATCTCTGAGGGCCGGCAGGACTCGCTCGCCCAGCAAACGAACCCCCTCTGTTTCATCCAGGCCGTGCGGGGTGCCAAACTCCACCCGGCCTGCCCCGGCCTCAAATAACTCAACTGCCTGGGTCGCCACCTCATCCGGCGTTCCGGCAAACGCCAGCCGGCGCAGCAGTTCATCCGAAATATAGCTCCCTACCCGCTCATAATCGTATCTAGCCGAGGCTTCATTGATCCGGCTCAATAATTCCGGCTCGATACCCAGGCCGTGATCGAGTTGGGCAATAATAGATATATAGAGGGCGGCCTCCTGCCGGGCCAACCGGCGCGCTGCCGAACCGTCCTCAGCCACTACCGTCACCGCGCCGACGGCCAGACTCACTTCAGCCGGATGGCGCCCACCCCGTTGGGCCGCCTCATTCACAGCCTGCTGGATTTGAGGGATGACGCCCGGATTGGCCGTCCCGCCGATTTTGATTTCGCTGATGTAGGGCAAACAAGCGTGGATAGTTTTGCTGCCCCACGTACCCAATAAAAAAGGAATATCGGGCCGGTAGACCGGCCAGCGCAGCGATTCGCCGCCGGCCAGGGGGAAAATTTCACCGGGAAACGGGTCTTTGGAGCCGCTCAATAAGTGGCGGATGCAGCCAAAAGCCTCGCGTAGAGCCGTCACCGGGCGGGCCGGCTCGAGGCCCACAAAGTCGAGCCAGCCGCCGCGAGCCAGACCCAGGGTGGCCCGCCCTTGCGAAGCTTCGTCAATTAGGGCGATATTGCCGGCCATGGTCAGCGGATGGCAGGTGAAGGGGTTAGCCGCAGCCACACCCAGTCTCACCCGGCGGGTGTGGCGAGCCATCTCCAGCAGCGGCAGCCAGGCCGGTTGGTAGAGCATATCGTTGTAGACGCTGACGCCATCAAAGCCATAATTTTCCGCTGCTTCGGCCAGCGGACCGTAGGCGCTGAGGGGTTTGTTGGTTTGAAAAGCAATGCTTATCGAGTGACGAGTCACGTCTACCTCCGTGAAAATTGGAAGACTGGAGGATTGGAAGGTTGGATAAAAAATCCAGCCTTCCAATCTTCCAAACCTCCTATTGCTGAATCCGCCCAACCCCCAGATAATTCTTCACCGTCTCCTCATCGGCCAGGATGTCCGCCGCCGTGCCCTGGAAAGCCACCTGACCCTCACGCAGCACATAGGCGTAATCGCACCAACGCAGCACGCTGCGGGCGTTTTGTTCGACCACGACGAGGGTTAAGCCGCTGGCGCATAGCTGCTGAAGAACGCGAAAAATTTCCTTGACAAACAGGGGCGACAGGCCGGCACTGGGTTCGTCGAGCAGCATCAGCCGGGGGCGGGAGAGCCAGCCCAGGGCAATGGCTAACATCTGGCGCTCGCCGCCGCTGAGCCGGCCGGCTCGCTGGTTACGCCGCTGTTCGAGAATAGGGAAAAGTTGGTAGACTTCGTTCAACGCCTGTTCGGTGGCCGTTTTATCCAACTTACGGACGGCCAGGAGCAGATTATCGTGGATGGTCATGCCGGTAAATACATTTTCCCGTTGCGGGATGTAGGCCAGGCCATGCCCGCCGATTTGCTCCGTCGGCAGGCCGACCAGCGGCGTGTTTTCTATTAAAATCGAGCCGCTAAAGATATGGGTCAGCCCAAACACCGATTTGACCAGGGTGCTTTTGCCGCTGCCGTTTGGCCCCAGGATGGCTACAAACTGCCCCGGCTCAACCGCCAGATTGACTCCGTGCAGCACCTCTAATTTGCCGTAACCGGCGGTGAGGTTGTTAATCGCAAGTAAACTCAATATTGGCTCCGAGGGATACCAGCAAGGGTGTAGGGGAGCAGAGGCGCAGGGGTGATTTTTCTCCCCTGCTCCCCCGCGCGGCTGCTCCCCTGCTCATTCTCCAAAATAAATCTCCCGCACTTGGGCATTGGCCGAGATTTCGGCGGGAGTGCCCTGAGCCAGGAGACTGCCGGCGTGCATTACAAAAACCCTGTCTACAAAGTCGAACAGGATTTCCAGCCGGTGCTCGACAATGACAAAGGTTAGCCCCAAACTCTGGCGCAGCCGCTCGATCTCCTCGAAGATAGTGTAAGCCAGTTTGGGCGCGACCCCGGCGGTCGGCTCGTCCAATAGTAATAATTTTGGCTCGCCCATGAGACTGCGACCCAGTTCGAGTAGTTTCATCTGCCCGCCGGACAGGTCGGAGGCGCGGGCAGTGTAATGTTGGCCCAGTTGCAGTTCAGCCAGGGTTTTACCGGCGGCGGTGGCCAAATCGCTTTCCTGATGGCTCCACAGCCGGTGGAAGGGGGCGCGGGACGGATTCTCGCCGGTTTGATGCTTGACCGGCAGCAGTGCATTATCCAGCACAGTCATGCGAAAAAACAGCGACGGGTCCTGGTAGCTGCGGACCAGGCCCCGTTGGAAAATCTGGTCGGCGGAGCGGCGGGTGATGTCCTGCCCGTCGAAGGTGATCCGTCCGCTGTCGGCGGATAACGTCCCGGCAATCAAACTGAGCAGAGTGGATTTGCCACTGCCGTTCGGCCCAATCAGGCCGACCACCTGGCCGGGTTCGACGCTCAGCGAGACCTCGTTGACGGCCAGCAGGCTTTCAAAACTTTTGCTAACGTGTTCAAGTTTAAGCAGATCAACCATTTGAACTTACCCACCCGTCCGAAACAACAACCAGCCAATGCCGGCCAGCACGCCGACGGCGACCGCCTGCTCGGTCCACCGCCAGGTGAAAAACGCGCCGCTGAACAGGGCCACGCCGACAATCATCATGCTGAACCAGGTAATGGTTTGAATCTCAGGCGCGACGATGCCCAATGCGTTCATGTACTTGATGACAATAAAGAAAGTGCTGATACCAATGGTAAAGCCCAGCACTGCTTTGCCCACTTCAGCCCAAATCAATTTGTCGCCCTGCCAGATTTTGGCCGCGTGGATCGCCCCCTGGGCGTCGGCCAGGCCGGAGATAAGGGTCAGCCCCAGGATCAATAAAAGCAGTTTTGTTTGTTCAAATGACACAAGTATTATCCTTTGAAAATAAAGAGGAGAGGACGGGTGAGGCGAGGATGCGAAGAACTTTTTCGCCTCTTCGCTTCCTCGCGTCCTCGTTTCACGCCCGCACCATCTCGTGGGCCTGGGTAGTCTCCGAGCGTTCTGGCAGGAGACCTTGCGGGCGGAAGCGCAGCATCAGCAGCAAGATCAGCCCAAAGATGATATAACGCACGTAGTTAAATTCCAATTCATAACCCAGGGCATTGAGTTGGATGGCGGCGATGGAGGTCAGCCGATCCAGAATAGTAACGACCAGCGCCCCCAGCAGCGCCCCGCGATTGTTGCCCAGGCCGCCAAAAACCACCATCACCCACACGTCGAGGGTTAGGGTGACGACGTAATCGTTGGCGCTGACAAAGCCCAGGTTGGTAGCAAACAGCACCCCGGCCACGGCCGCAATAGCCGAGCCAATGAACATGACCCCGCCGCGAATGACCGGCACACGCTTGCCCAGGCTGAGCGCCACCCGGTCATTCTCGCGGATGGCTTTGAGCAGGCGGCCGTAGGGCGAGCGAATCAATTTTTCGCAGTAAAAGTAAACCGCGGCCATGATGACCAGAACCAGCCCGGCAAACAGGGCCGAGGACAGGGTCGGGTTGTCCAGCCAGCCAAAAGGCTGGCCCACCCCGGCCACACCATTACTGGCGCAGATGATCGGCTCGTAGCCGCGCACGACAATGCGGACGATTTCGCTGCCTACCAACAAAACCAGGGCCAGGTACCATTCTTCTTTCAAACGCAGGGCCGGGTACGAGGCCAGATAACCAATCAGCCCGCCAATTACAGCGGCGATGAGTAGGGTAAGTCCAAAGTTGAGCCAGCCGATACCCGGCTGTGTGTTCAAAATGTCGCCGCGCAGTTGCAGGGCAGCGGCCATGGTTTTGCCGCAGGCGGGGATTGTTTCCTGGCCGGCCAGCAGCGGCAGCAGACGGGTATAAGTTAGCCCGGCGGTATAAGCGCCGATAGACACAAACAGGGCCTTGCCAAAGTTGGGAATACCGGCCACGCCGTATTCCAGATTGAGGCTGAGGGCCATCAACGCCGAAATGCCAAAAAAGGTAGCCAGGGCAATGGCGGTGGAAAGAAAATCAATGTTCATTCGTCTGGTATGGGTTCGATAGATTGGCTCACGGAAGAACACGGATAAACACGGATTTTCTTCTAAGTATGGCTCATGTTAAGTACTAGTGCAAAGCAGGCCGGGCTTCCACGCCCGGCCCTCGGCGGCGTGGGAGCCGCCTCCGCTAAATTGCACTTGTTCTATACATGAGCCCTAAGTATTTGCACCTATCTGTGTCATCTGTGTTTATCCGTGAGCAATTTTATTGGGAACTCGGCGCGCGGCCCAGTTCTCTGGAACTCTCTTTGATGTGTTTGGGGCCGCCGAGGTTTAGACTCAGCCCGGTGAATCCCTGCGGCCGCAGCAGCAGCACCATGATGATAATAACAAACGGGATGGCCGGTTTAAAGCTGAAATCCAGGCCAAACCAACTGTTGAGCAACTGCATAAGCGTATTTTCGGCCAGGGCGACAACATACGCGCCCAGCACCGTGCCGCTAAAACTGGTCATGCCGCCCAGCACTGTTGCCGCAAAAACAGACAGGATGGCCAGCCAACCCAACAGCGGGTTGAGCGAGGTATATAATCCCCACAACGCCCCGGCCACGCCGGCCAGCCCGCCGACCAGCAGCCAGGTCAGGTCGTGGACTCGCTCGACCGGGATGCCGAGCACGCGGGCCAGGGTGAAGTTATCGGCCAGGGCGCGCATCTGGCGGCCCAGGGTGGTATAGTTGAGGATCAGGCTCAGGGCAACCATCAGCAGGATGGCCGTCGGCACGGCCCAGAAAAAGAGGTTGGTCAGGATGAGATTATGGCCGCGATACCACACTTGCAGCGGCGCCTGAATCTTTTTATCAAACAGATCAAAACGGTCGGCCAGGAGGAAGATGATGTAGCGCAAAATCAAGCCGACCGCAAACGAGGCTAAAATCATGGTATAAGTGGAGGTGTTGATTTTGCTCAACGGGCGGTAAACCGTGCGGTGGCAGGCCACCGCCGCCACTGCTGAAGCAATAAAAGCCAACGCCAGCATCAGCGGCAGGCTGTTCGTCAGCCACAGGGATGTTACTAAGGCAATATACCCGCCGAGGGTAATCAATTCGGAGTGAGCAAAATTGGGCAGCCGGATGACGGCCAACGTGAGCGTCAGCCCCAGGGCCATCAAGGCGTACATACTGCCGGCCTGGAGCGACCGGACCAGGGAGTCAATTAACAGTACGGTGGGCAAATTTACCTCAGCAGCGGGGAGTTGGCCCTATTATACACCATTGCCGATGGCTCACAAGTGGCTCTGCCTTAAATGACGCCGGGATTTTGGGGTGAGCTTGGCCGGTAACTTGCCTAAGCCCCCCGACTATAGTAGACTATGCCCCCATTAATTACCCCTGGTCGGGGAAAAATAAAATATTTATCAAAAGGAGAGAGACATGAAAAGGAAGTTGTGGTTCTCTATCGGTTTGGTCCTGTTGATGCTGCTGGCAGGGGCTTATCAGGCTGCGCCGCTGCCGGTGGAGCAGACCCAGGCGGCGATCCTCCAAACAACGCCCGAAGCAGGGGAGGTGGAGGAGATCACGTTGGGGGTGGTCCTGCCCTTTACCGGCTCGTTGGGCGAATATGGCGTAGCTTTTGGCGAGGGGGTCGAGCTAGCCGTCGAGCAGATGAACGCCCAGTTGGAAGCGGCCGGCCGGCCCATGCGCTTTGTCATCGCCAGCGCCGATACCGAAGGCACGCCCGACGGCGCGGCCAAGGCCATCCAGACCGTGGTGCAGACCAGCGGGGCGCAGGTGGTGGTTGGCCCGCTGGCGACAACGGAAGTTTTGGGGGCCAAGCAGTTTGCCGACGACAATAAAATCACCATTATTGCCCCGGCGTCGAGCGGTTTGGCCGGCGCGATTCCCGATGATTACATCTTCCGGGTCATGCAGCCGCCTGATACCTTCCAGTCGCAGGCGTTTGAGGGGGTGGCCATTGCTCGCGGCTACCAGAATATCGTCATTTTGCACATGGACGATCCCTTTGGCAACGGCCTGGCCGAAAGCTTCACCGAGCGCTTCCAGGCCGCCGGGGGCGGCGAAGTGGTGGCCGTCAAGTATGCACCGGAACCGACCGACCTGTCCAGCGAAGTGACCGCCGTAAGTTCCGAAATTGCCACGCTCTCCGGCAGCGGCAGCACGGCCTTCCTGTGCATCTGCTTCCTGGGCGACGCTCAGAAAGTGCTGCAGCAGGCGGTGGTGGACCCGGTGCTGGGCACGGTGGATTGGCTGGGCGCGGAAAACCTGCGCTCGCCCGAAATTCTGGCCGACCCCGATCAGGCCGCTTTCCTGGCCTCGGTCAAATTTACCTCAGTGTCGTCGGCCAATATTGCCAATCCCAACACCCAGCCGTTTATTGACGCCTATGCTGCCAAGTTTGGAGCGGAACCCGGCCCCTTTACCAACTACGCCTACGACGCGGCCAATATTGCTATGCTCTCGATCATTTTTGCCGGCAATAACGGCGAAGCGGTCCAAAAGGTTGTGCCTTTTGTGGCCAACCATTACATCGGCACCCAGGTGCAGACCTACCTGGATGAAAACGGCGATCAAGCGATTGCTGTATTGACCGTCTACCAAGTGAACGAAGACGGGACCGATTTTATGGAAGTGGGGACTTACGACGGTTCCACTGGCGAGACGACCCTAAATGACGAGGCTTCAATCCAGTAATTTGGAGAGATAACAAAGCAGGAGGGCGGATGATGGTCCGCCCTCCTTTTTATTTCAGGAGTCCAATGTCTATTTTGGACTCCCAACTTTTGGGGTTACTTGGTAGCAGCCGGTCTTGCGCTGACGTTGCCGTTGGTTTGACCCCGCAGCATCATGCCCAGCATCCCCTCAACCAGCCCGGCCTGGCTGCTGCCGTTGACGGCCACATCCGGCACGACCCGCACGTTGCGGTCGCCGACGATTTGCATGAGCTGCAAAGCGGTGTAACCCTGAGACCCCAGCGCCTGCACACCGGCTCGGTGCGCTTCGGCTTTGGCGTTGCCGATGGCCCGAATGGCTTCCGCTTCGCCCATGGCCTGGAGGCGGGTCGCCTCGGCCGCGCCGGTGGCCTGCTTGATTTGAGCGTTGGCCTGCATCTCGGCAATTTGCACCCCCTGCTCCGATTTGACCATGTCGTTCTGGATGTCGGCCATGGCTGTCTCGCGGACAAGCTGCTGCCGCTGCTGCTGCGCTTCCTGCTGGACCTCGTAGGTCTTGCGCTGCTCCTCGGCAATTTTGCGGTCGGTCTGGGTCTGCATCAGCTCACCCGGCGGCAGGATGTCGCCGATGAGGGTGTCAATGGCCTGCACGTCATAGACCCGAATGGCGGCCCGGATGTGTTCAGTCGCTTCGGCCTGGCGCTCACTGCGGGCGCTCAGAAAGTCGAGCACGGTGTACGCCTGGGCCGAGTTGCGGAAGTAGTTGCCCACCGTCGGCTGCAACACATGGTCCACCAAGTTCTGCACCGAACCCACCCGCGAGATGACCTTGGGTGCATCCAGCGCGCCAACATGAATAATCTGCGACACATCCAGGTTGAAGGCAAAGCCATCTTTGGAGCGCACCGTGATGGACGACAGCTTGGAGTCGTAGTTGTGCGCTTCGGAGCGGCTGGCCCAATTGAGCACAATATTGGTGGTCGGCACCAGTTCGACCTTCATGACCCGCGTATTGAGCGGGTGTTTGCCGGGGTAGAGCGGTGTAATCCAGACGCCTTTATGGCCGGCATTAACCAGATCGCCGTGCGTAAAATCCAGGCCGCTGACGTCCTCGTGCGTTTTGCCGACGTAGGAAATCACCACGCCTACGTGACCAATCGGCACTTCGGTCATGGGCGTCTGTTCGACCTGCACAAACCAGGGGTTCAGGTTCCAGGAGCCGGACAGCAAGACCTGTTCCTGCAACCCGCGCCGGCCGCCGCCGTTGAGAAAGGCCTGAGCGTTCTGGAAATTGTCGTGGCCGGGGATCACCGGCCCGGCAATCTCGCCTTGTTCGATGGGTAGCCCATCGAGGGTGGTGACAATACCCACCCGATCCGCAGCCACCCGGTAAACTTGCAAATGCTCTGGAGCCATGCCGTGCTGCCGGGCGTTGGCGGCGGTGATGATGGTAAACAGAGCCGCGTTGATGCGGTAAGTGCCGGCGGTTAGCAAGCCAAGCTGCCGGCCTTTCTCGCCGCCGTTGACCAGGAATTGGCGGGCATCCTGAAAGTTGTCGCACTCGACCACTTTGCCCAGAATGCGCTGCGGCGGAATGGGCGAGCCATCGGCAGCCACTACCAGGGCAATCTCACCTTGAGGTACGACGGTGATGGGCGCTTTGACCACAGTGTACTGCCAGGGCCAGTAGCCAAAGTGCCAGCCGGGAGCCAGAGTGTCGGCCTGGTAGCCGGACTCGCCGTGCAGGGCAATCAATTGGCCGGGCGGCAGTCCCCGGCTGGAAAACTTTTTGACCACAATGCCAACCTGCCGCTCGTTAATGACCACAATGCCCAGAATCATGGTCAAGAACAGTCCGCCGAGCAGAAAAATGGCGGCTATAATCATCAACGTAGGTAACCATTGGAAAAACATCTGAACTCTCCTTGTATATAAAAGTAGACAGTAGACAGTAGACGGGGTAAATCCGTCTTGATATCTACTGTTACTATCTATTGTAGGAGAGAGTCAGGCTAAATTGTTGTAGTAGAGCTACGAAAAGTTGTAGTTGAAAAGCGAAGTCTAAAGGTTACTTTCCAAGAAAAAGAAACGCTAGTTTTTGTGGTGCGTGGTGCATAGTATGTGGCAGGTTTACATTACGCACTACGCACTACGCTCTTGAAGGTTAATAGTGGGTCACTACCTTCGTGCCAATCGGCGCCCAGTTGAACAACCATTGCGCGGCATCGGTGGGCAGGTTGACACAGCCGTGGCTCATCGGCTGGCCGAAGTTGTTGTGCCAGTAGGTGCCATGCAGCCCGTAGTTGCCGTGGAAGTACATTACGTAAGGCACAGCGGGTAAAAAATATTCGTCGTCACCCGCGCCGCCGGACATATCGGCTGACTCGTATTTGACGTAAATGGAAAAGGTGCCGACGACGGTGGGGTATTGAGGCAGGCCGCTAGAAATCCGGGTTCGAAAAACGGGAGTCCGCCCTTCATAGGCGGTCAGACCCTGCCGGGACAAATCCACATCAATCCAGCGCTCACTGGCCGGATTGGGTCTGCCGGACCAGCCGGGGTAGGCGTAAGGTGGGGCCGGCTCGTAGAAGATGGGAGGCTGCTCCGGGTAAGGGGTCCAGTTTTGAGTCTGCCAGCGAGGCGGAGCAGGCAAAGCGGGCTGGTTCAGGAACGATGGAATAGGCGATGCCGGGATGGCTAACTGCTGCCCGGCTCGTATCGGGGCATTGGGGGCGGCCAGCCAATTGGCAGCTTGCAAATCGGCCAGATTGATATTGTAACGAGCGGCGATGCTGTAAAGCGTATCACCGGGCTGGACGATGTAGCTTCCTGGTGGGGCAAAATTGACAAAACGAGGCTCAATCACCGGATGAGTTGGCCCGTTGAAAGCGGGTGGCTCAAGGAATGGTGACGAGGTGGGAATAATCAACTGCTGGCCGGCATAAACCCAATACCCCCTGCTTAATCCGTTGGCCGCAGCCAGGTCATTCACACTGAGGCCGTAGCGGGTAGCAATGGTGAACAAGGTGTCGCCGGGCTGAACGATGTAAGTTTCGCCGTAGGCAAAAGCGGGCCGGCTGGCAAGACCCAGCAGAACAAAGGTGGCAATACAGGCAACAATAAGCAGACGTTTCATTTCCCCTCCTGTGGACAAATCACTTGTCATAAGATTATTCTGTTTATGTCAAATTGTCAAGTGAAATGTGGAAAATCCGAATATTGACAAGCAACGCCAAGAAAGATACTATACCGTTTTTAATCCAACGAGTTTGCTAACGATGAAAACAATAAATTCATTCCTAAATTCAAGTTTAACTGATTATCTGGCGGATTTGGCCGCGCTGGTCAATCTCGATTGTGGCACGGAAAACAAAGCCGGGGTGGACCAAGTAGGAACGTGGATACGAGATCGCTGTACAGCCTGGGGCTGGGAGGCGCAGCACTTTCCGTTAAGCGATTACGGCGACTGTTGGCTGGCCCGGCTGCGCGGGCGCGGCGCAGGCCGGATTATGCTCATTGGCCATCTCGATACGGTTTATCCCGATGGCACGGCAGCCAATCGGCCTATGCGTTTTGAAGGCCCAAAGATTATGGGGCCGGGCGTGTGTGATATGAAGGGCGGTCTGCTGGTGGGCATGTATGCCATGCGCGCGCTGCAAGTGGCCGGTTTTGATGACTTTGCCGAACTGGTCTTCTTTTTCAACAGTGAAGAAGAGTTAGGCTCGCCCGTATCGCGAACCCTGTATACCCCGGTGGTCCAGCAGATGGATGCAGCCCTGGTGCTGGAAGCCGCTCGCATGAACGGCGATATTGTCAGCGCCCGTAAAGGGGCGGGCGTTTATACGGTGCGGGTTAAAGGCAAGGCTGCGCACGCGGGCGTCGAGCCGGAAAAGGGGGCCAATGCGGTTCTGGAATTGGCGCATCAGGTGATTGCCTTCCAAAAGTTGAACGGTATCGCTCCGGGTGTGACCGTTAACACGGGGGTCATCAGCGGCGGCACGCAGCATAATGTGGTGCCGGAACACGCCGAATTGGAAGTGGATGTCCGGGCGGTAGACCTGGCCGGGGTGGCGGCTATTCGACACGCCATCGCCGGTTTGAACGGCCAGACTACGGTACCCGGCACTCAGGTACAAATCCAGGGTGGCTTTAGCTATTTTCCAATGGCTAAAACCCCATCTACCGCTTTTTTGGTTAAACTTGCTCAGGATGCCGCCCAGGAGTTGGGCTTTGAGGTCAAAGATGCGGCTACGGGTGGGGCGTCGGATGCGAATATGATTTCGGCGTTGGATGTGCCCGTGCTCGATGGGCTGGGGCCGGTGGGCGGGCTGGATCACGGCCCCGATGAGTATATCGAGCGGGATAGCATTGTACCCCGCACCGCCCTGCTGGTGGGACTGCTCCAGCGCATCCTGGCCCGTCGTGATGATTTGACCCGGCTGCGCCAGTCTGCCTGAAAATCTTCCCCAAATGGGGTCAGGGTACTTTCACCAGACCCATTTGAGCGAAGTGATGGTCAAAACTGAATGCCTGTTGGATATCGCGCTGCCGGGCCAGAACCAGGCAGGCGCAGTCGGTATAGCTCCACTCTTTATCGGTGTAGTGGCTAAAAACGCGCCACGTCTCCTGCTCTTCTGCCGTTGAAAAAATCACCATTTCCACAAACCGGCTGGTCCGCAGCCGTATCCCCAATTGTAAGGCTACCTGCATCCCCAGCCGGGCTTTGACCAGCGTCATGGTTTCATCAAAAACATGGTTAGCGAGCAGCAAACTTCCAACCCCTGCCTGCGCCTTTAAAAAGTTTGCTGCCTGGCTGTGATGAGGGTCGTTACGGTCTACCAGGGCGTACAAACCACTGGTGTCAGCTATCACTTTCATTATTTTCAGCCACCTTTAACAGTGGACGGTCTTGCCAATCGGTGCGATAGAGAAACTGATCGAGGTTTTCGCTGGTGATGCCATCACTGGGGCCCTCACCCAGGCCCACAATACCCCACAAAGGATCATCAGCCCAGCCTTCCGCTTGCCGGCGCTCGATAGCTTCGGTGAGAAGCTGCCGCAGCAGAGCCGACATGGTGGTTGCTTGTCGTTCTGCTTCTTGAGCCAGCCATTCATGCTGCCATTTTTCCAGAATAATTTGAGCGCGTTTCATGAGTTTACCCTGTGTATCTTAGTTACACATTTACTATACACATATTTAGTGAAAATGTCAAGTAAACCCGGAAGAATTTTAAAGATTTGCCGAGTCTATTTTTGGTCCGCGTGGGGATAAAGCAGCGCTGCCACACCTGCCCCCAATAATAGAACAACAACGGTCACAGCGCCCCAATTCATCCCGTGCCGGGAAATGGCCCCGGTCACAGGGAGTCCGTCGGGAGGAGTGACGGCCATTGTTTCAGACAGAGCAGGTGAATTGGTTAGCGAAGGAGTTATGGCCTCGGCGGTGCTGATATACCTTCCATCCAAAATATCCCAGCTTTCGTTAATTCTCTTGCTGATTTCGGTAGGAACGGGAGTAGCCTTACTGGTAGTAATCGGCGCTTCACTTTCCTGTGTAGGTGTAGCGGCCAGATTGTCATTTGCTTCGATGGGGTTCACTGAGGGCGGCGCTTCAGCTATCGAAGTGCCGGCCTGGGGGGGAGTCATCATTGTTGGATTTAGGTCAAGTTCAGGAGTTATTTCCTTGCTTTCATCGCTTGAGGTGGGGGTAGGTTCAGCCATTGATTCCTGCCGATTTTCAGTCGTGGCAGTAAGGCCAGGGCTGCTTGCTTCATTATCATTCTCGCGGGTAGCAACTGGAGGAGTCTCAGAGTTACCAGAGGCCGGTACTGTAGGTTGAGTCCACTCATCTCCCTGAATCGGGGAGGGTGAAGGAGTAACGGTAAAGGTAGCGGCGATGGGCGTAGCTGCTTGTTTGGGAGGGATTGGAGACGTTTCCAGCGCGGCTATAGTAGCGGGAGTGGCCGACTCAAATAGGGCAGCCGCCCCGGCTGTGACCACCAGCAGAACCAGCAGCATCAACAGCATCAACCGCTTTTTCTTTTTGATCTGCTCCTCTTGCCAGAGATCATCTGCCATTTATGGGCCTCGCTGCGCCCAGTCACGGGCCTGCTCGACCCAGGCCTCAATATTGACCCGCTGCCACTTCTTAATATCGAGCATCCGGCGCACCTGGTCTGGGTCGGCGCTGGCTAGTTGCTTGTAAGTATTAATCCCCACATCGCGCAGTTTCCATTGGTAAACCGGGCCTATCCCTTTGATCACGGTCAAATTGTCAGGGTGGCTGCGCTGGTAGCTTTCAAACTCTTTCCGAATGGTCTCTATTTCAATATCGGTGGCGGTCAATTGCCGGCGGATTTCGCGCAGCTCTTCGTCACGCTGGCGCAGAAAGTCAGTTAAGGCGTCTGCGGCAGAACTGCGATTCTGTTCGCCAGGATTGAGGTGATAAGTAACAGTGGCCCCATCTGGTTCAGCCAACGGTAGCCGGTCGGGCATGGCTATCTGGATGACCGGGGGGCTGGCCGGGGCTGCCTCGCGCAGTTGCCGCTGCAACTCGCGGTTTTTGCGGTAGGCTTCGTCAATCAACCACTCGCTGACAAACCCTACAATTGCCCCGGCAATGAGTAACACCAGGCCAATAAACAGACCGGTGGTGACGCCGGCGCTAAAAATACCAATTGCCCAGGCAATGACAAAACCAATTGCCAGACCCAATAACAGTAAAGCTAATGCAGGGAAAAGCGCCATAGCCATTTCCTTTTTGTGGGGTTTCCATTTTATTACCTTCATATCATAACATAAAGTTAGAGATACTGCAATGAAGCCAATAAATTGGGCAAATGCAGATTTGACAAACGTTAGCCTCCATGTTATATTGTGAACGTTCACATTGTGAACGTTCACAATTTTTAACCTCTTCCTTTCTTCAATTCAATTTTGATAAAGTAGGATGGCGCTGTGACCGGGTCGAAGAAGCGGGTCACAATAAAAGATGTTGCAGCTCAGGCCGGTGTTTCTTACCAGACTGTCTCGCGGGTTATCAATAACCAAGCGAATGTGACTGAAAAAACTCGGGGCCGGGTTCAACAGGCGATTGAAACCCTCAACTTTCGCCCCAATCTGGCGGCCAGAAGTCTGGCCCGCCGTCGGTCCAACATCATTGGCCTCATTGTTCCTTATGATGCTGATTACCTCTTTAGAGACCCCAATTTGCTGGCTCAAATTAGCAGTATTGACGCCGAAGCTAACGCCCGCGGCTACAACTTGCTGCTGTCCACAGCCGCCGGTTCTGACAACGGTCTGGAAGCTTACGAGCGATTTGTGCGCAATCAGGTAGCGGATGGGGCGCTGGTGGTTGAAACGGCCGCCGGAGCAGCCGGTAATCAATTGCTCAATCACAATAACTATTTTTATGTAAGTCTAGGCTACGACCTGAGCCACACCCGCAAGTATTTTGTGCATGCCGATGACCGGCGCGGCGCTGGGGAAGCCACCCGGCACTTGCTCCAAAAAGGGCATCGCCGTATAGGTATCATCAACGGCCCGCCGATTGGCGCAATCGGCGCAACTCAGGAACGGCTAACCGGCTACATGGAAGCTCTGGCCGAGGCTGGTATTATTTTTGATCCCTGTTTGATGGTTTATGGTGATTACACCCGGCCCAGTGGACAACAGGCTACAGAAAAGCTACTGGCTTTGTCTGACCCACCTACGGCCATTTTTGCTTTTAATGACCGTATGGCTATGGGCGCTATCTGGAAGCTAAAATCGGCCGGTTTGCGCGTACCGGAGGATGTAGCGGTGGTGGGCTTCGACGATATTCCTGCGGCAGCCGATTTTAGCCCGCCTTTAACAACCGTACGCCTTTCTGGGGCGCAAGTGGGCCGGGTGGCGGCGCAAATGCTTTTTAAACTGATCGAAGGCGAGCCGATTGAATCTCCTGAAGTTGTTTTGCCCGCCGAATTAATTGTGCGCCAGTCATCGTAAATTCGGAGTGCAAAAGCTAAGCTTTTGCACTCCGAAAAACCTATTTGTAAAGGGGGTGATGTTCAGCCGCCTGGAAGTAAACCAAAGGTAACAAACTGTCCTCCCAATTAAAAAATTTTTCATAATGTCAAAGGAGTGAGAAAAATGAATAAGTTCTTCTTTAAAGCATTGGCGCTTTTGACCAGCGTCGTCGTCCTGGCCGTGATGGCTGCTTGCGGCGCAGCCCCTACCCCTGAAACCATCACCAAAGTAGAAACGGTGGTGGTGGAAAAAGAGGTAGAAAAAGAAGTCACCGTGGTTGAAACCGTTGAGGTGGTGCAAACCGTTGAGGTAATACAGACGGTTGAAGTTGAAAAAGAGGTCGAAAAAGAGGTGGTCAAGGCTGTTTCGCCTGTCCTCTACAATTCATACCAGAGCGACCCGGAGCCGCGCAAGTTCATCGAGTCGGTTGTGGCTGATTGGAACGCGCAGCACCCCGATGTGCCGGTGGATATGTCCATCATTGCCCACGAGGACTTCAAGCAAGCCTTGCGCGCTTACCTGACGGCTGACCCGGCCCCCGACGTGCTGGACTGGTTTGCCGGCAACCGCGCCCGTTTCTTCATTGACAAAGGGCTAATCCTGGATGTTTCCTCTATGTGGGAAGAGAACAAGTTTGACGATGCCTACGCCCCCGGCTTCCAGGCCCTGGCCACCTATAACGACAAGAAATATTTTGTGCCAACCTCCTATTATTGGTGGGCCATCTACTACCGGCCCTCCCTGTTTGAAGAAGCCGGCATCGCCCAACCGCCGGCAACTTGGGCTGAACTGTTGGATGCTTGCGACAAGCTGAACGCCAACGGCGTCACCCCAATTACCATTGGGGCGCGCTTCAAATGGCCGGCGGCGGCCTGGTTTGATTATTTGAACATGCGCGTCAATGGGCCTGAATTCCACATTGACCTGACCGACCTCAAAGTGCCCTACACTGACGAGCGGGTAAAGAAAGTTTTTGAGCACTGGGCAGAGTTGCTCGACCATAAATGTTTCATCGAAGACCCGGCTGCCTTCGACTGGCAGGAAGCGGTTGACCCGATGGTGCAGGGTGAGGCGGCCATGTATTTGATGGGCGCGTTCATTGTCGACTCTTACCCGGATGAGGCCGAAAACGACCTCGACTTTTTCCAATTCCCCATCATCAACCCGGATGTGCCTGTCGGCGAGGACGCCCCCACCGATGGTTTCTTTATGGCCGCTAACGCCAAAAATCCCGAGGCCGGCATGCAGTTCCTGGCTCACCTGGGGTCCAAGGAAATCCAGCAACGCCTCTTTGACGAACTCAAACGCCTGCCCACCCGCACCGATGTGGACATCTCCCAAGCCCCCGAAGCTACCCAAAAAGGAATCAAGCTGATCCAATCCGCCGACTTCATCGCCCAATTCTACGACCGCGATACCACCCCGCCCATGGCCGAAGCGGGCATGGACGGCTTTATGCGCTTCTGGGATGACCCCTCCAGCATTGATCAAATTCTGGAAGATTTGGAAGCAGAGCGCCAGCGAATTTTAGAAGAAGGAACTGAGTAAATCAAGTCGCTTCGAAGCGTAGGAGCTCATAGGAACTCAGGGGAACTTATCTTTAGTTTCCCTGAGTTCCCTCAAATTCCTATGTCTTTATTGTTTCCTGGCCTTTGTCAAAGGAGGAGTAAGGCATGCAAACCACAGATAAACCTGCAATGGGGCAAGCGGGCCGTGTCAGGCCGTCAAGCGACACGATTACCAGACCTTTAATTCCCCCAAAGGCAATTCCTTACCTGTTCCTGCTTCCGGCCCTACTGTTATATCTGGTTTGGATTATTGGGCCAACCCTGTATACCGTGTACCTGAGTCTGACAGATTGGGATGGGATTTCAACCCCCAATTTTATTGGCTTTGAGAATTTTGTCCGGCTTTTTCAGCGCGACCGGACCTTCACCGAGGCCTTGACCAATAACCTGCGCTGGCTGGTGGTTTTTATCACCGTGCCGACCACCCTGGGCCTGGGCATGGCCCTCATCTTCAATACCGACATGCGCGGCGGGCGTTTTTACAAGGTCAGCATTTATGCCCCGCTGGTACTGTCGCTGCCGGTGATTGGGTTGATTTGGGCCTGGCTTTATAACCCCCGCCTCGGCTTGATCAATGCTTTCCTCACCGGCGTCGGCGTGGAGGACCCACCCGGCTGGCTGGGCGACCGTGATCTGGCAATTTGGTGCGTCATCTCCGCCGCTGTCTGGCGACAGGTAGGCTATGTAATGGTCCTTTACCTGGCCGGGCTGAAGAATATTGACCCCAGCCTGATTGACGCCGCCCTGGTGGATGGGGCCAACCGCTGGAATCTGTTCCGCCACGTGGTTTTGCCCTTATTAGCCCCGGTGACAACCATCATCGTCGTTATTTCCATGATTGACTCATTGCGGGCCTTTGATCTGGTTTCGATTATGACGCGCGGGGGGCAGAGCACCCAGGTTTTGGCTAATTTCATGTACATGGAAGCCTTCAACAACTACCGCATGGGTTATGGCGCAGCCATTGCCGTAGTCCTGTTTGCCATCAGTCTGGTCTTTATCGGTTTTTACCTGTCGCGGACGGTCAAAGATGAGCTGGAATATTAAGCGTACATCACCAATTATGAAATGTAGCAAGGTCGCAGGGTCGCACAGTAGCAAAATCGTATAATCCCCTGTCTACCGTCTACTGTCTACTATTTTCATTGGAGGCCATGATGAGTAGTTTTACTGAATCCAAATCGGTTACAGGTTTATCGCAAACCCAAAGTCGCTGGCTGGAGGCGCTGAAATATATCGGCTTAACCTTGCTGACCTTGCTGTGGCTGTTGCCCGTTATTGCTGCCCTCATCACTTCATTTCGCACTATGGACGACATCACCCTCAACGGCTTCTGGAGCCTGCCCAGCCAATTGGTGCTGGATAACTTTATCACCGCCTGGACAAATGCGCGGGTTTCTCGCTATTTATTAAACAGTTTTATCATCACCCTGCCGGCTCTGGTGGGCATGTTGTTCTTATCGTCGCTGTCGGCCTATGCTCTGGCTCGTTTTCGCTTTAGGGGCAATCTCTTTCTTTACTTCATGTATGTAGCCGGAACGATGCTGCCCTTTCAAATTCTGATGCTGCCGGTTTTCCGCTTGACTAATGCGCTCGGCCTGTTCGACACCTATGCCAGCCTGATCCTGATCCACACCGCCTTCCAATTGGGCTTCTGCACCTTTGTGCTGCGTAATTTCATGCGCACCGTCCCCCATGAAATTTTAGATGCCGCCCGAGTTGACGGCTGCAGCGAGTTTCGCATTTACTGGCAAATCATTCTCCCTTTGACTCTGCCCGCCCTGGCCGCGCTGGCCACGCTGGAGTTTACCTGGGTTTTCAACGATTATCTATGGGCCATCATCCTGCTCCGCTCCGACACGCTGCGCCCCGTCACTGCCGGCCTGGCCACTTTGCGCGGGCAGTTCAATACCGATTGGCCGGTCATCACCGCCGGTGCCTTGTTAGCCACCATACCCACCCTGATTGTGTTCGTTTTTCTGCAACGTTACTTTATTCAGGGCTTAACGCTTGGCTCAAGTAAATAAATGATGCGTGATGCGTGATACGTAATCCTCACGCATCACGCATCACTTGTCTTAAATTCTCACATGCGCAGAAAGAATATTTTCAATGAATAACCTCTCTCACCCCGATTGGGAAAACCCACAGGTGGTCGGCATCAATAAGTTACCGGCCCACGCCACCCTGATTCCCTACCCTGATGAAGCAACCGCCCTAACCTGCCGTCGCGACGAGTCGCCCTACTTTTTGCTGCTCAATGGGCAGTGGAAATTTCAACTCGTCGCCAATCCTGCCGCCGCGCCTGATGGCTTTTATCGGCCCGATTTTGATGTTACCGCCTGGGCCGAGCTGACCGTGCCCGGTCACTGGATGATGCAGGGCTACGATAAACCCATCTACACCAACGTCAAAATGCCCTTTCCGGCAAACCCGCCCCATGTTCCCGCCGATAACCCCACCGGCCTTTACCGCCACACCTTCACCCTGCCCGCCGATTGGCAGGGGCGGCAGGTCTTCATCTGTTTCAACGGCGTCGAGTCGGCCTTTTATCTGTGGCTCAACGGGCAGCCCATCGGCTTCAGCAAAGGTTCGCGCATGCCCGCCGAATTTGACCTGACCCCTTACCTGCAACCCGGTTCCAACACGCTGGCGGTGATGGTCATCCGCTGGTCTGATGCCAGCTACATCGAAGACCAGGATTACTGGCGGCTGGCCGGCATCTTCCGCGATGTGTATTTGTACGCCACGCCCAAAGTTCATATTTTTGACTTCTTTGCCCGCACCGAGCTTGCCCCCGATTTCCGGGACGCCACCCTCAAAGTTCAGGCTACGGTCAACTTCTACGAGCGAGAAGCGCCCACCGTTTATCGGGGCAAACAGAGCTTCTTTGACCCGGCTCCCGCCGATTATTGGGTGAGTATGCAGCTCTATGACGCCGAGGATCGAGCCGTTTTTGACCAACCCATCTCCCGGCCGGTCATCGTCTCCGATTGGAACCCGACCCGGGTCAATCTGGTGCAGGCAGTTGCGCAGCCCCGGCTCTGGTCGGCGGAAACCCCTTACCTCTATACCCTGGTCCTCTCGCTCAAAAACACTGCCGGCCAAACCGTCGAGACTGAAAGCTGCAAAATCGGCTTCCGCTGGGTCGAAATCAAAGGCCGCGAAATTTTAATCAACGGCCAGCCGGTGCTGCTCAAAGGCGTCAATCGCCACGACTTTCACGACCGGCTGGGCCGTACCATGCCCGAAGAAACCCTGCTGGCCGACATCAAGCTGATGAAACAGTTCAATCTCAACGCTGTCCGCACCAGCCATTATCCCAACGATACCCGTTGGTACGATTTGTGCGACCAATACGGCCTGTACGTGATTGACGAAGCCGACCTGGAGTGTCACGCCCTTTACAACAAACTCGCCCACGACCCGCAGTGGACGCACGCCTTTATGGACCGCGGCCAGCGCCTGGTCGAGCGGGACAAAAACCACCCCTGCGTTATCTTCTGGTCGCTGGGCAACGAGAGCGGCTACGGCCCTAACCACGATGCCATGGCCGGCTGGATTCGCGGCTATGACCCCAGCCGCCCTCTGCATTACGAGGGCGCTATCTCCCAATACTCGGCCCTCTTGAACGCTACCGAACAACCCGTAGAGGCCGACGAACATATCCCCGGCCAGGAACAAGAAATAGGCCGGCGGCTGGGCTGGCGGCAAGGCTTCCTGGCCACCGATGTCGTTTCCCCGATGTACCCCTCCGTTGACCACATCATCGCCTACGCTCAGGACCCGGCCAACACCCGCCCGCTAATTATGTGTGAGTACGCCCACTCGATGGGCAACAGCACCGGCAACCTCAAAGAATATTGGGAGGCCATCGAAACCTACCCTGGCCTGCAGGGCGGCTTCATCTGGGATTGGGTGGATCAGGGTATCCGTCAAGTTGACAGCCAGGGCCGCGAATACTGGGCCTATGGCGGCGATTTTGGCGACGAAATCAACGACGGCAATTTCTGTCTTAACGGCCTGGTTGGGCCTGACCGCACCCCCCGTCCGGCCTTGTATGAGTATAAAAAAGTGTTGCAGCCGATTGGCGTCAAGGCGGTTGACCTAGCCGCCGGTCTGATCGAAATTACCAACAAGCAATACTTCACCGATTTGAGCAGCTTCGAGGGAAGATGGGAAATGGCGGTTGAAGGTGAAACCGTGCAGCAGGGCGACCTGCCCGTTCTGAATATTCCTCCCCAGAGCAGCCGGCAGGTCAAACTAACCCTGTCACAGCCGAACCTGCCGCCGGGCGCAGAGTGTTTTCTGACCGTTCGCTTCTTCCTGGCCGCCGATACCCCCTGGGCCGATAAAGGCCACGAAGTCGCATGGGAGCAGTTCAAGCTGCCGTTCGCCGCACCGTTGCCGCTGAAACTTGCCCCGGAACACATGCCCCCTTTGACGCTTACCCAAAGCGGTGAACGAGCCAGCATCAGCGGGCCGGATTTTGAGCTGGTGTTTGATCGGGGGGCGGGACGTATCGCCAGCTTCACCTACCAGGGCCAACCTCTCCTGGTCGAAGGGCCGAAGCTCAACCTCTGGCGAGCCGCTACCGACAACGACGGCTTCAAACTATGGCCCGACCGCCAGGACAAAATGCTGTACCAATGGCTGCAAGCCGGGCTGGACCGGCTGGCCTTTCAGCCTGAGCGCGTCACCATCGAGCAGCCGCAGCCCCAGGTGGTCCGCCTGACCACCTGGCTGATTGGTCAGGCCCCCGGCTGCCCCGAGGAAGTCACCCATCAACAAACCATCACCGTTTATGGCAGCGGCGATGTGGTCATAGAAAATACGGTTGACGCCAACCTCAAGCTGACCACCCTGCCGCGCGTGGGTCTGACCATGCAACTGCCCGCCGGTTTTGAAACCTTCACCTGGTTCGGGCGCGGTCCCCACGAAAATTATATTGACCGCAACACCGGCGCAGCGGTCGGTTTGTACCACAGCACCGTAGCTGAACAGCACGTGCCCTATGTCATGCCCCAGGAAAACGGCAACAAAACCGAGGTCCGCTGGCTAACCCTGACCAACCAGGCCGGCGTCGGGCTGCTGGCCAGTGGAGTCACCCCGCTGGAAGCCAGCGTCAGCCATTACACTGCTGATGATCTCTACCGGGCGCGCCATACCAATGAATTGACCCCCCGTCCTGAGGTCATTCTCAATCTCGACTACCGCCAGTGTGGCCTGGGCGGAGCCAGTTGCGGGCCGGGCACGCTGCCCCAATACCTGGTCAAACCCGGCCGCTATCATTTCACCCTTCGACTGCGCCCGTTTGTTGCTGAGAAGGAAAATCCGGTTACAATTAGCCGCCAAAGCTGGTAAAATTGTTGCTACTCAGACTCATGTCATTTCGAAACCGAAGGTTGAGAAATCTCAAGACGCAACACATAAAAGTAAGGTATCAAGGATTTCTCCCTACGGTCGAAATGACATACTGAATAGCTACGGTCTGCGGTCAATCTATTGGAGAGTATTGCCTCTATGTCAACCAAACCCTTCCTCCTCGGCCTTGACCAGGGCACCAGCGGCAGCCGCGCCTTGATTCTGGATGAGACCGGCCAGGTGCGCGGCTACGGCTACCGCCCGTTAGCCCGGCTCTATCCCCAACCCGGCTGGGTGGAGCAGGACCCGGATGTAGTCGTCGCTGGCGTCGCCGAGGTCATTGCCGAAGCTCTGGACAGCGCCGGCTGCCGTCCTGACCAGCTTGCCGCCTGTGGTATTGCCTGCCAACGCAACACCGATTTCATCTGGGATGATCGCACCCGCCGGCCCATTGCCAACGCTATTGTCTGGCAAGATTTGCGCACTCTGCCCCTCATCGCCGAACTGGCGGCATGGCCGCAGGCCGGCCAGCGCCGCCGCCGCTTGGGAACTTTCCCTGGCCCCTATAGCTCCTCGATGCATCTGGCCTGGCGCATGCGTCACGATTCTGTAGTCGCTGCTGCCGCCCGAATGGAGCACACCCGCATCGGGTTTTCCGCGGCCTGGCTGCTGGCGGCGATGGGCCAGCCCGCCGGTCACTTTATGGATTACTCTTTGGTTCAGGCTATGGGCTTGTATGACTTCCGGGCTGAACGTTACTGGGCTGAGTGGCTGGATAGACTGGGCATCCCCCTTGCTCCTCTCCCCCAAGCTGTCCCGACGGCGCACGATTTTGGTGAATTGCGCCTCGCTGGCTCCGCTGTTCCGGTTTTAACCATGATTGGCGACCAGCAAGCGGCCCTTTTTGGCTACGACTGCCGCCGCCCCGGCGACGCCGAATGTACCCTCGGCACCGCCTCGTTTGTCAACGTCTGCCTGGGCAGCCACGCCCCTGACTCCGATGTGGTTAATATCTACTTCGCCTGGTCCCTGCCGGAGGAGGACCGCCGACCGCCAACCGCCGATTTATCTTCTTCCAATCCTCCAACCTCCAACCTCCAACCTTCCAACCTTCCAACCTTCCAACCTTCCAACATCCACACTTACTGCCTGGAGGCTGAAACCGCCGCTACCGGTTCGGCGATTCGCTGGATGCACGAGCACGCCCGCTTGATAGATCATCACACCGAAGTGGGGCCGCTGGCGGCTTCGGTACCCGACTCGGCGGGGGTGGTCTTTGTTCCGGCCTTTACCGGCCTCTTTGTGCCCTACAACGATACCACCGCGCGCGCCACGATTCTGGGGATGACGCTGGGCACGACCCGCGCCCACATTGTGCGTGCCTTTGTCGAGGCCCTGGCTTTTCAGGTGCGGGTGATTTTGGAGACCATCAAAAGCGAAACCGGTCTGCGTGTCGAGCAGTTAAAACTGGGCGGCGGCGTGGCGGCCAGCAACGAAATTTGCCAGATCATGGCCGACCAGTTGGGCATCCCTCTCATCCGGCCCACCTTCACCGAAACAACGGCCCGCGCCGCCGCCCTGCTGGCCGGCCTGTCCGCCGGAGTCTGGCCGGCCCTGTCCGACCTGCCGCCCATCCCCGGCGACTACAGCACCTTTGAACCTCGCCTCTCCACCGACCAGCGCGACGCCGCCTACGCCCACTGGCAGCGCGCCGTCGAGCGGGCCAGGGGGTGGAGTCAGGACTAAAGGAAATTTACTCACACCTGAGAAGGAACTGAAGGAACTCATAGGAACTTTGGGCAGAGTCTTCTCCGTTACCTCGATTTAGCTGCCTCCCCCGCGCCGATTTGTCCAGAAATTTAACCTCACTTATAATCGCTGCTCAAAGCTGTAGGACAAGCTGTTAGCTTGTCCGTAATCAGGACAAACTAACAGTTTGTCCTCCAATTAAAAAGGGAGGAAAGAAATGTCAGTCAAGCTCAAAACACTGGTCACTTTTTTTGCGTTGCTCAGTCTGGCGCTGCTTACTGCCTGCGGGGCTGCCCCCGCCACAGAGCAGCCTGCCGCCCCCACTGAAGCCCCTCAACCGGCCACCGAAGCTCCCCAAGAGGCCGCTTCCACCACCGCCCCCGAACCTGCTGCGACAGAAGCCGAAGCTGAAGCCGCTGCCCCTGAAGGCGACCCCATTGTAATTGGCGCCGTTTTCAACGCCACCGGCTGGATGGCCGCTTACGACCAGCCGCCTCGCCAAGGCGCGCTGCTGGCAGTCGAAGAGATCAACAAGGCCGGCGGCGTCTTGGGCCGCCCCTTGCAACTCATTGAACTCGACGGCAAAACCGATCCGGCCACAGTGGGCAATGTCACCCGCCAGTTGATTGACCAGGGGGCCGACGTCATCATCGCTCCGTGCGACTTCGACATTGGCGCGCCGGCCAGTCAGGCCGCCCAGGAAGCGGATTTAGTCGGCCTGTCCACCTGCGCCTCCTCGCCGCTGTACGGCTCTCAGGCGTTGGGCGACAAGCAGTTTACCCTATCCATGTGGAACAACATCATGAGCGCCGGGGCCGCCGAGCACGCCTACACCAAAGCTGGTTTTCAGACGGCTTACATTGTGGCCGACACTTCGATTGATTACAGCCTGTCGCTGGGCGACTATTTTGAAAAGCACTTCACCAAGCTCGGCGGCAAGGTCATTGGCAAGGATACTTATGTGCAGGGCGATGCCGATTTTTCGGCCCAAATTCAGCGCATCAAGGGTCTGTCGGAGCAGCCCGATGTGCTCTTCATCTCCTCTTATTCGCCCGACCTGGGCACCATTATCAAACAGACCCGCGCTGCCGGTATCACCACGCCAATCATGGGCGGCGACACCTACGACGACGCCCAATTCTGGCAGGTGGTCGGGCCGGATTTGGGTACAGATTTAATTTTTGCCACCCACGGCTGGCTTGGACCCGAATCAGGCAAGGCAAATTTGGAGAACTTCGTCGCCTTGTACGAAGCCAAATATAATGAAAAACCGGGTACGGCGTTTATTCTGACCGGCTGGGACGCAGTGAATGTGCTGGCCCAGGCCATCGAAAAAGCCGGCTCGACCGACGGCGCAGCGGTAGCCAAGGCCATGGAAGAAACGGAGTTTGACCTGTTGAGCGGCAAGCTCGATTGGACTCCCGCCGCCGAAGGCCACCAGCCCATCAAAGAGGTGGCGATTGTTCAATTGCAGGGCGGCCAGCCCTCCTTTGTCGGCTGGATTCTGCCGGAGGCGCCCCCTGAGCCATAACCTGACCGTCGAGAAGCTTACCAAAAACTTTAGCGGCTTGCGCGCCCTCAATGAGGTCAGTTTGACTCTGGCTCAGGGCGAAATTCTGGGTTTGATTGGCCCCAATGGCTCCGGTAAAACCACGCTGATTAATGTTATCACTGGCCTGCTGAAACCCAGCGCAGGCCGGGTCAGCGTTGGCCCCACCGATATAACCGGCTGGCCGGCCCACAAGATTGCTCGTCTGGGCCTGGCTCGCACCTTTCAAACGATTAAATTGTTTGCCAATCTAACCGTTTTGGAGAATGTCGAAGTCGCTGCCGTCAGCGCGGGCCTGTCGCGCCGGCATGCCCAACAGCGGGCGGCAGCTATGCTGGCCGAGTTGGGCATCGAGCGGCTGGCCAGTCTGCCGGCGGGGGCGCTGCCCTACGGCGAGGAGCGCCGGGTTGAAATTGCCAGGGCGCTGGCCCGGCAGCCTCACTTCTTGCTGCTGGATGAACCGGCAGCCGGTCTCAACGAAGTCGAAAGCGACACACTGCTCGAATCGCTTCAAGCCATCCCGGCCAAATACGGCTGCGGCATCTTGATTGTGGACCACGACATGCGCCTGATTATGCGCCTGTGCCGCCGTTTGCATGTGCTCAGCTACGGGCTGACCATCGGCGAAGGCACACCGGAACAGATTCGCCAAAACCCGGCGGTGATTGAAGCTTACCTGGGTTCCACGCGGGGAGAGCGCCATGCTCACGCTTGAGGGGCTTTACGCCGGTTACGGCTCGATTACGGCCCTGCGTGATGTCTCGCTGCAAGTGGCCGAGGGCGAGATGGTCGCCTTAGTGGGAGTCAACGGGGCGGGCAAAACCACGACCCTGGCGACCATCGCCGGAATTCTTAAACCGCTGCAGGGCAGCATCACCTTTCAAGGCCGCTCGATTGGCGGCCAGTCGCCCGAAGAAATCATTCGCCAGGGGATTGCCCTGGTCCCGGAAGGGCGGCGTATCTTTCCCAGTTTGACGGTGAGCGAGAACTTGCGCCTGGGCGCAGCCATCCGGCGCGACCGGGCCGGGATTCAGCAGGACATCGAGGCCATGTACCAGCGTTTTCCGATTCTGGGCAAACGGTTTAACCAGCCGGGCGGCACGCTGTCGGGCGGAGAGCAGCAGCAGTTAGCCATTGCCCGCGCCCTGATGTCGCAGCCAAAATTGTTGATGCTGGATGAACCATCGCTCGGTTTAGCGCCCATCTTGGTGGACGCAATTTTTGACCTCATCACCCAACTGCGCCAGACCGGCGTGACCATCCTCCTGGTCGAGCAGAATGTCGAGCGCGCCTTGGAGATTGTAGACCGGGCCTATCTGCTCAATACCGGCCGCGTCGAGACCAGCGGCTCGCCCGCCGAGCTGCGCCAGCGGGTAGATTTGACCCGCGCTTATCTGGGGGGATAAGAGGGTCCACAGATGCGCACAGATTGGCACAGATAAGAATTTTCTGTTTACTTTTACAATGTCATATTAGACAAATGTTCTACGAATCCCAGCCTTGACTTCCCTTCCTGGTCCGCCCCGCGATGAATCGCAGGGCTAGTTAACAGCGTCCGATAAATCGGACTAAAATATTTGAGGTAAATAGCCCGATTTATCGGGCGCAGTTCCGTAGCGCGGCGATTTATCGCCGGGCGGGGGCCGGAGAACAGAGTGGTCTGGGATCAAAATAGTTGTCATAAAAATGTGACATTGTAGAATTACTCATTGCTTGTCTCTTAAGGCTCAGCCTTAGCCTCTCAATTCTTGGATAGATACAGGTTAGCTAATGTTCAACGAACTCCTCCAATTTCTCATCAACGCTCTCAGCCTGGGCAGCTTGTACGCCTTGATGGCCCTGGGGCTGGCGATTGTGTACGGCATTTTGCGGCTGGTCAACTTTGCCTACGGTGAGTTGGTTATGGTCGGCGGCTATACCTTGCTGGTAGTGGGGGCCGGCCCCTGGCCCTGGCTAGGGGTAGCGGTGCTGGGGGTAGGAATGGCGGTGCTCACCAGCCTGCTGCTGGAGCGGGTGGCCTTTCGCCCGGTGCGCCAGGCCTCGCCCAATACCATGCTGATTACCTCGTTTGCCGTCAGCGCGCTGCTGCAAAATGCGGCGCTGTTGTTTGTTTCGCCCCGGCCCCGAGCCGTGCGTATCCCGGCCATTTTCAATGAGAACTTCACCATCGGCGGCCTGCTCATTTCGCAAATCAATTTGCTGACGTTGGTGGTCTGTCTGGCCCTGCTGGGGTTGCTGACTCTTTTTCTCAAGCGGACACTCCTGGGTATGGCCCTCCGCGCTGCCGCTGACGATTTTACCATGACCCGCCTGCTGGGGGTGCGGGCCAACGGCGTGATTGCCACGGCTTTTGCTATCAGCGGCTGTCTGGCCGGGGTGGTGTCGCTCTTCTGGATTGGACGCATCGGCTCGGTGACGCCAACGATTGGCCTGACCCCGATTTTGATTGCCTTTATCGCCACCGTCATCGGTGGGATGGAGAGCCTGACCGGCGCGGTGGTCGGCGGCTATTTGCTGGGCTTTTTGACCGTCGGTCTGCAACTGCTGTTGCCCCAAGAACTGCTTGATTTTCGGCAGGCGTTTATCTTTGGTATTGTGATTTTGATGTTGTTGTTCCGGCCTCAGGGACTCATCCAGGCCGGCGCGTCACGGGAGAAGGTCTGATGTCGGTCAATCTGCAACGAGCTTTCCCTGTCGCGGCGCTCATCCTGCCCCTGCTGCTGCTGGCGGGGGGCGCCAATTTGCTGGGCAACCAAATCTTTGAGCGCATTGTCACCGTGATGTTTATTAATTTGACGGTGGTCTTGGGCTTGCAGATGTTTATCGGCAACTCCGGGGTGTCGTCCTTTGTTCATATCGGCTTTATGGGCATCGGCGCTTACGCTTCGATTTTGTTTTCGATGTCGCCCCAGGATAAAGCCCTGGCTTTGCGCAGTCTGTACGAGGTGCTCAAGGAAGTCCAACTGCCCTTCCTGCCGTCGCTGTTGATTGGGGCGGGCGTGGCCGCGTTGGTTGCAGCCGTCATCGGCTTTCCGCTGATGCGCCTCTCTGGAGCCGGGGCGGTGATTGCGACCTTTGCCCTGCTGGTCATCATCCACGTGATTTTTATCAACTGGGAAGAAGTGACCAACGGCCCACGCACCATTTTTGGCATTACCCGTTACACTAATCTGTGGGTCAGCGCCGCCTGGGGCTTCGTGTTTATCCTGCTGGCCTATGGGTTCAAGGAGACCGGGCTGGGCCTGCGGCTGCGGGCCTCGCGTGAAGACGAGCGGGCGGCGGCTTCACTGGGCATTGATATTGTCTGGGTGCGCTGGGTGGCCTTTGTGCTGAGCGCTTTTGTGGTCGGCGTGGGCGGCGCATTGTATGCCCATTTTATTACCTCCTTTTCGCCGCTGGCCTTTTACCTCACCCAGACCTTTCTGGTCATCGCCATGCTGATTATCGGCGGGACGGGCAGTGTGGCCGGCGCGGTGGTCGGAACGGTGGTTGTTACAGCTATTTTTGAAGGCTTACGCGCCGCCGAAAATGCCATCAATCTGGCCCAACTCTTCCCCGAAACGCTGGCCGGTTTCACCGAGGTGTGCCTGTCTATCGCCATGATCCTGATTTTGATTTATCGTCCCGCCGGGATTATGGGCGGACAGGAGTTTCGCTGGCCGAGAAAGTAATATTTAACGGAGATTCTTGCCGATGGCTCACGTAACCGTTGACCAACTTTACGAACTGGACGCCGGGCTGATTGCCAACGCTTTGAAGCTGCGCTTTTTTCCATTGGTTGTAGCCAGTGGGACCGGCTGCCGGTTGCGGGATGTCGAAGGCAGGGAGTATCTGGATTTTACAGCGGGCTGGGCGTTGGCCAATACCGGCTACAGCCATCCGCACGTGCAGGCGGCGGTAATTGAGCAGTTCCAGCGAGTTACTTTTGCCAGCCTTATTTCCGGGATGCACGAACCCGCCCTGAAGCTGGCCGAAAAGCTGGTCGAGCTGACGCCGGGCAGCTTTCATAAAAAAGTCTGGTTTGGCCTGGCCGGCTCCGACGCTAGCGAAACGGTGGGCCGGCTGCTGCCGCTGGCAACCGGCAAGCGGCGGTTGGTCTCCTTTATCGGTGGCTATCACGGCTCGACCGCCGCTTCGATGAGTATGTCGGCCTATATTGCCATGACGCCTTTTATCGGTGGCGGCAATGTGGTCAAAGTGCCCTATCCCCATCCCTACCGCTGCCCCTTTGGCAACGACACCCCCGACTGCGCCGAGCGCTGTATTCGCTTTTTGGAAGATTACATCTTCAAAACCATCTGCCCGCCCGACGACGTGGCCGGTATTATCGTCGAGGCGGTACAGAGCGACGGCGGTGACGTGGTCCCGCCGCCCGATTTTTTGCCCATGCTGGCTGACCTTTGCCGCCGCCACAACATCTATCTGGCGCTGGACGAGGTCAAAGTGGGGCTGGGGCGCACCGGCCAGATGTTTGCCTTTGAGCACGCGGGGGTCACGCCCGATGTAGTTATTCTGGGTAAGTCGCTGGGCGGTGGGCTGCCCTTGAGCGCAGTTGTGGCCCGTCAGGAAATTCTGGACACCGGCTTTGCCCTGTTCACCGCGACCGGCAATGCCACCAGTTGCGCCGCCGGCCTGGCCACCCTCGAAGCCATCAAGCAGGATGGCCTGGTTGAGAACGCGGCCCGCGTGGGCGCTTATTTGCACCAGCAGTTATGCCGCTTGCAGGCCAAACACCCGCTCATCGGGGATGTGCGTGGGCTGGGGCTGATTCAGGGGGTCGAACTGGTCAGGGACCGGCAGAGCAAAGAGCCGGCCCGGATCGAAACGGCCAAAGTGGCCTACCGCGCCTTTGAACTGGGGCTGCTGGTTTTTTACGTCGGCATGTTTTCCAATGTGCTGGAAATTACGCCGCCCCTCATCTTGACCCAGGCCGAGGTGGATGAAGGCGTCGCCATTTTGGACCAGGCCCTGGCCGATGTTGCTGCCGGCAAGGTGAGCGACGAAGCCATCGCCCGGTACGCGGGCTGGTGAGGAGGATGAGGCGAGGACGCGAAGAAAATCCTTGCCTCACGAGTCATCGCAGCTTTACGATGAAAATCTCTGGCGGCGGTCAGCCGTCAGCGGTCTATTTACAAGGAGAAGAGACAGATGGACACCCAAGCCTTATTACAGCGCCTCGACGGCGATGGCATCGAGCATTTATGGGTTATTTACCACGATTACAGCGGGCGCTCCTGCGCCAAGACCATTCCGCGCGAGCGGTTTGGCAGCACGGTCGAGCGGGGGGTGGTTTTTGCGCGGGCCAATCTTAATTTTACGCTCGAAGACCACCAAGCGGTCGGGGCGACCTTTCTGGCCGATACCGGCGATTTTATGGCCGTGCCCGACCCGGCCAGTTATGCCCATCTGCCCTATTACAAAAATACCGCCCGCGTCCACGCCTTCATGCGCGCCGACGATGGCTCAGCCTGGGCCGGCTGCCCGCGCACGCAGTTACAGCGGCAGGTAGACGCCTACGCTGCGGCGGGCTTGAGCGTGCGGGTCGCCTTTGAGCCGGAATTTATTCTGTTTGCACCCACGGGTGAGGGCGAATACCGTCCGGCGGACCGGGATGGCATGTTCACCGTGGCCGGGCTGGACCGGCATTACCCCTTGTGGCAGCAGATTACGGAAACGTTGCACCATATGGGGGTGCTGGTGGACCAGCTTGGCAAGGAGTACGGTTACGCCCAGTACGAAGCGACCACCCACTACGACGAACCGCTCAGGGCCGTAGACAATTACCTGACCTTTAAAGAGGTGGTACGGACGCTGGCCCGCCGGGCCGGTTTTGTGGCCAGCTTTATGCCCAAACCTTACGCGCACCTGCCCGGCTGTGGGCTGCATCTGCACCTGAGTGTGTGGGACAAAGAGGGTCAGCATGAGTTGAGCAGCGGCGAACGGGACGATGAAGCGCTGTCCCCACTGGGCCAACATTTTGTCGGCGGGTTATTGACCCACGCCCGCGCCCTGACCGGCGTCGGCTCGCCGATTGTCAACTCGTACAAGCGGCTGCTGCCCGGCTCATGGTCGCCGGCCCATATTTGTTGGGGCATCGGCAACCGGGCCGCGCTGGTGCGCATCCCCGGTATGGGCCGCCGCCGCCACGTCGAGTATCGCTCCGGCGACAATGCCGCCAACCCGTTTATTTATCTCACCGCCGCCCTGGCCGCCGGCCTGGAGGGGATTCAACAGCAAATCGAGCCGCCTGCCCCGGTGGCCGAAGATGTCGGCCACTTGTCCGACCAGCAGGCGGCAGCCCAGGGGTTGGGCTTTCTGCCCCGCTCCCTGGCCGAAGCCCTCGACGCCCTGGAAGCCGACCCGCTCATGGCCGAAGCGCTGGGGCCGGTTATTTTGCCGGAATTCCTCAAGGTCAAGCGGACTGAACTGGCCGCTTATGATGTGCATGTCCATCCGTGGGAGCGGGCGACTTATCTTGAGGTGGTTTGAGGGAAGCAAGGGTGAAGGGCAGGCCGTTGGCAGTGTAGTTACTGTTAGCTAGGCGAAGAAGTATGTCTGACTACCTCGGTAGAGCAAAACGTTATCATTATGCAATCAAACAAATACTGCTTGAAGAGTGGGATCCAATTGGTGTCAAAGATTTCCCAGAGGCACAAGATGAATATGACTCTTATGTCAGTGATGTATATCACCGGCTGATTCATCGTGTGCCAAAGCACGAATTGTTTGATTATCTCTGGGAAGTTGAAAATACTCACCTGGGATTGTACGGTAATAGGTCACGGACCGAAACGGTGGTTGAAAAATTAGTAGCATTGAATAAAAAATTGGCTTCCTTATAGACAAATCACTTAAAAGTCATACTATCATTGTAGCAGCGACGGCTCCCACGCCGTCGCTTGGCCGGGCGTGGGAGCCCGGCCCGCTAAAAGATTGTACGATGTTTATCTGCTTTGTCTATTAGACGTTACATTTGGAGATAACCAATGATTGACACTTCAACCTTACCCGTAGTAGATGTCCACTGCCATCCTTTTACCCCCAAAGTCAAGCTGACAGCCCGCGAATTTACCGACGCGGTTTCTTTCCCCGGCGGCGGGGTCGAATTTATGGCCGAGGGCGGCGTTCCAGCGGATCACACCCTGGTGGCCGAAATCCAGCAGGTCCGGCGCGATACGGTTTATTTTCGCTACTTGGTCCGCCAACTGGCCGGTTTTTTTGGCTGCGAGCCAGCCCTGGAACAGGTGTTGGCGGCCCGCAATGAAGCCGTCAAAGATTACCGAGGGTACATCACCCGCCTGTACGAAGCCTGCGGCCTGACCACCCTGGTGGCCGATTTTGGCTACCCTTTACCCCCGGTGGACGTGGCCGGCTTCCGCCAGGATGTCGGGGTGGAGGTGGTCCCGGTCTACCGTATCGAGCCGCTGATTGCCGAACTGCTCAAAAGCGATTGCGGCTGGGCCGAATTTCGGCGGCGCTACGATGAGGCCATAGTCCAAGCTTTGGAAGCAGACGGCTACAAGGGTCTTAAATCCATCATTGCCTACCGCACCGGCCTGGAGGTATCGCCGCTGAGCCGGACGCCCGACCAGGGTTTGCAGGCCCTCGACGCCATCCGGCGCGGCATCGGCGGGCAGGCCATGAAAAAGCTGCGCGACCACCTGCTCTGCCGGGCGCTGGAACTGTGCATCGAGTACGATGTGCCCATGCAAATCCACACCGGCATGGGCGATTACGAGGTCAACCTGGTCAGTTGCCGTCCGGCCCTGCTGATGGATTTGCTGCGCTTTCCCACCTTCCGGGCCTGCAAGGTGCTGCTGGTCCACACCGGCTACCCCTACCACGCCGAGGCCGGCTACATGGCCAACATGCTGCCCCGCGTCTACTGCGACGTGTCCGAGGGTATCCCCTTTGCCGCCCACGCCGCCCGGCGCATCTACGCCGAGGTGCTGGAGATGGCCCCACTTTCCAAAGTGGTCTACGGGTCGGATGGTTATACTCTGCCGGAAATCAACTACGTTGGGGCGGTGCTGGGCAAAATGGCCCTGGCCGGGGCGCTGGAGGAGCTGGTCAGCGCCGATATGCTCTCGCCCGCCGAAGCCCAGGAAGCCGCCGGGCTGATCCTGGCCGGCAATGCCCGCCGATTGTACGGGCTGGATTAGCCGCAGCCCCTTAGACCTGACAAATCTTTTTTGCCGGGATAGGGAATTTGGGGATAATACTTGCTACAGCATCCCCTATTTCCGATCCCGGTTTTTATTTTTAGTGGCAGGAGGCCAGAATGCCGCTCACCTATGCCAATTATTTAAAGTTAGACCAGGTGTTATCGGCTCAACAGCCGCTTTCCGATGGGCCGGAGCACGATGAGCTGCTGTTTATCATCATCCACCAAGTTTACGAGTTGTGGTTCAAACAGGTTTTGCACGAGTTGGATTACTTGCAGCAAAAGTTGGAAGCCAACGACACGCCGCGAGCGCTGCACACGCTGCGCCGCATTTTGACCATTCTTAAAACGATGGTGGCCCAGATTGATATTCTGGAAACCATGACCCCGCTAGAATTTTTGTCCTTCCGCCACCGGCTGGAATCGGCCAGCGGCTTTCAATCTCACCAATTTCGAGAATTGGAATTTGTGCTGGGCCATAAACGTCATGGGGTTCTGGTGCATTACCCGGAAGATATGGCGGCCCGCCGCCAGTTGGAACAGCGCTACCAGCAGCCCAGCCTGTGGGACTCGTTTCTGCGCTACCTGGCCGCCAACGGCTATTCGATTCCGCCGGAGTTGTTGGGGCGGGATGTCAGCCAGCCCATCCAGCCTTCGCCGGAAATCCAGCAAATCCTGATTGGAGTGTACCGCAGCAACCCCACCTTAACCCAGGTTTGCGAAAATATGGTGGATTTTGATGAGGGCATCCAGGAGTGGCGCTACCGGCATGTCAAAATGGTCGAGCGGACGATTGGGGCCAAGCAAGGCACAGGCGGCTCGGCTGGGGTAGGCTATTTGCAAACTACCCTGCTCAAGCCTCTCTTTCCCGATTTGTGGGCTATTCGGACAGAGTTGTAAAAATTGGAAGAAGGGAAGGCCGGAGGCTGAAAGAGATGGTTTCCAGCCTTCCAAACTTCCATCCTTCCATTGACAATGTATACCATGAATGCCTTAACTAACAACCTATCTTCAACTGAACCCGCCGAACCCGAGTGGCCGGCTACTCCTTCAGCCGTGTTGATTATGGGCAAACGCCAGGGGACTAAAAAGGAAAACAAACAACTGTGGGGCCGGGTGGCGATGGCGGCGGCCCTGTGGTACAGCGCTCCCCCACCTAAACCTTATCTAATTTTTGTCGCCTCCGATGTCCACGGGCCAAAATTAACCCCCGACGCCCATGTGGTCAGGAAATTGCTGATTGAGCGCTTCCAAATCCCGGCTGATTATGTGATTATCCGCCAGCTCACCAACTGCACTTTGCTCGAAGTACGAATGGTGCGGGTGCTGCGCCGGGTCCATGGCTTGGCTCACATCTTTGCCCTAACCCATCTTTACCACGCCGCCCGCGCGCAGCGCTACCTCAACGAAGTGCTGCCTGATGCTTCGGTGATCCCGGTCCACCTCGACATTTTGGATGAGATTCAATTTCCCTTGGAAGCGACCGCTTTATGGCTGGATATACGCGCCTTGATTAAGGAGTCGCAGCCGGGGCGGCTGGATAACCTGCGTGAATATCTGGTCGAATGGCTGCTGAACCAAGCCCATTCCCTCGACCGGCGGGGCTGCTTCGAGCGCCGTCTGGCTCGCTGGCTGCGGCCGAGAGCTTATGGCCGTGGGTGAGCCATTTCTGACATTCGCCTCGGTGAATTATGACAAATGACACTTTGCTCATCTGTTTTTTGCCGGTATGATAGTTGAAGGATTTATCTGCCTGCCATCATCGAATAGAACGTAACCGGTAACCAACAATCAGTTACACTGATTACGGTTACTATTTTTAAGGAGGATATGGATGAAAGTGTTGGTGACGTATGCCAGCAAGTACGGCTCGACGGCCGAGATTGCCGAAGTTATCGGCAAGGAGTTAATCAAACGCGAGTACGAAGTCGAGGTCAAACCCATATCAGAAGTCGGCAGCCTGGCCGAGTATGACGGCTTTGTCATCGGCAGCGCCGTCTACGCGGGGAGCTGGCTCAAAGGGGCGACTAAATTTTTGCGAACCCATCAAGAAATGCTCGCCAGCCGGCCGGTCTGGCTTTTTTCCAGCGGCCCGACCGGCGAGGGCGATCCCAACGAAATTATGAGCGGTTGGACCTTTCCAGAGAATTTAGCCTCTGTGCGAGAAGCGATTAAACCGCGAGATGTTATTCTGTTTCATGGCTACATTAATCTCGACAAGCTGAATTTTGGTGAAAAGATGGTTATCAAATCGGTCAAGGCCACTGTGGGCGACTATCGTGACTGGCTGGTGATCCGCACCTGGGCCAGTATGATTAATCTCGAAGGCTGAGTTTGATATGAGTAGAAGCTAGGCGCTTCAAGGGTAGTTTTGGGCGGACATAAAGCCCTAAACTACGTCCAACCGGGCTTCCAGAGCGGGCCAGATGCGGGCCTCCAAGATATGGCCTCCGTAGCCGTCCCATCCATCGGTTTTACCCAGTACCACGTGGGCATGGACCTTCGGCTCAGCCTTTATTGAGGGCTATTGTGCATGAGTGTAGGGCAAGGTATAATTGTGTATGAAAGTAAGTTATTTAGGGCAACAAGAAGTTACCTCTGCGTAGGTGAAAGTTTTACTTAAAACAATGCAAAAGAACTATCAGTACATTGTAAAGTAGCAACTACAGCCGAGAAGAACAGACCCACAGGAACAATTGCCATGACCAAAATTCTTGCCATCGAAACCTCGTGCGATGAAACCGCCGCAGCGGTGATTGAAGATGGCTTTCGGATCAAATCGAATGTGGTCGCTTCGCAGATTGATATTCACCGGCGCTACGGCGGTATTTTTCCCGAAGTGGCCTCGCGCCAGCATGTTTTGGCGATTGGGACCGTTATCCAGGATGCGCTGATCGAGGCCCGCACCGGCTGGAATGAATTGAACGCCGTTGCCGTTACCCACGGGCCGGGGCTGGCGGGCAGCCTGCTGGTGGGGGTTAACGCAGCTAAAGGTATTGCCGTAGGGCTTAACCTACCCCTGGTGGGTGTTAATCACCTGGAAGGACACCTTTATTCTAACTGGCTGGATACCGAGCGCCTGGGCCAGCCGCCGCCGATTAACTTTCCGGCGGTCTGCCTGCTGGTGTCCGGCGGTCATACCGAATTGGTGTTGCTTCGCGGCCACGGGGATTATGAAATTTTGGGCCGTACCATTGACGACGCCGCCGGAGAGGCTTTCGACAAGGTGGCGCGCATGCTCGATATTGGTTTTCCCGGCGGGCCGGCCATTCAAAAGGCCGCGGAAGGCGGCAACCCCAATACCTACAGTTTTCCCCGCGCTCGCCTGGGCGATGGCTTTGATTTCAGCTTTTCCGGTCTCAAAACGGCGGTTTTGCGGGTGGTGCAGCGCCACACCAACAGCGAGAATGTGCTGCGGGCGGGGACCGGCCAGGCTCAACTGCCGCTGCGGACCATGCCCGTCGCCGATATTGCCGCTTCGTTCCAAATGGCCGTGGTGGATGTCTTGGTGACCAAAACTATCGCCGCGGCTGAACAATACCAGGCCAGCGAGATTTTGTTGGCCGGCGGCGTCTCGGCTAACGCCCTGCTGCGCAACAAAATGACGGCCGAAGCGGGGCGTCCGGTGCGCGTGCCGCCGCTTTATCTCTGCACCGATAATGCGGCCATGATCGGCGCGGCGGCCTATTGGCGGCTGCAAGCCGGTCAGGTGGCCGATTGGGATTTGGATGTGTCGGCTAATTTGCGCTTGGGGTGATAACACTATGAAAATCGAACGACTTGTCTGTCCCAGTTGTGGCGGTTCCCTCTCCGGCAATTTCTTACCCAACAAAAAATTTGAATGTCCCCGTTGCGGCACAGCCTTATTAATTACCGATCTGGCGACCGACCAAACCGTGCTCTGCCCGCAGTGCCAAACCCCTAACCGGGAAGAGCTGCGCTACTGTTCCAACTGCGGCGGCTCGCTCAAGGCAGACTGCATCCTGTGTCACTCGCTTAACCGGATTGATGTGGTTTACTGCGCTCACTGCGGGGCGCACCTGGAACGGGCCAGGGCCAAGCGAGCCGAGATGCAAGAAATCCGGCGGCGGGCGCAGCTTGAACGGCTGGAAGTGTTGAAGGAAAAGGAAGCGCGCCAGCAGCAGGAACGAATCGAGCGGCTGATCGCCGCCCTGGATGAGCCGGAAAACCACGAATTTGCCATCTTCCAGCTCAATCAATTGGGCGATGAAGCCATTGACGCCCTGGTTGAAACTTTGCTCAACGATGACGACCCGGATGCCCGCTACGGTTCGGCCATTGCCCTGGGGCGAATTTGTGCCGAACATGACATCAAAGTGTTAAACAAGGCCAAGGCAACCCGGGCCCTCATCAAAGCTTTAAGCGACGGTGAGCCGGCGGTTCGATTTTGGTCGGCGGAGGCGCTGGGTAAATTCAAAAGTGCTATCACCCGCGAACCGCTGACGGCACTGCTCAAAGATTCGCACCAGGGCGTCCGCCAGCAGGCCCGGCGCTCGTTGGAAAAACTGGTTGAGGCCAGACCAAAACCAATACTTTTCAAATAACGTAGTTTAGCCCCTTGTGGGCGGGCACAAGGCCCTATGCTACGGCCTTATTTGAAATGTATTGGACCAAAATCCTAAAAGGGTATTATGTCCAAACAGACCATTCTTTACACCCGCCTCGGCGACGAAGGCTTTACCAGCCTGCTGGGCAAAGAGCGGGTGCCCAAATATGATTTGCGCCCGGAAGCTTATGGTACGGTGGATGAGGCCAGTTCCTTTATGGGGGTGGTTCGGGCCGACCCTGCCGCCAGCGCCCGGACCAAAAAGCTCATTCTGGAAGCTCAGCGTGACCTGTGGATTCTGATGGGCGAATTGGCCACCGCTCCCGGCGTCAAGCTGCCCACCCAAATGACGGCTGACCGGGTGGCATGGCTGGAAGCGGAAACTGACCAAATCGGCGCTGAAATTCCACCGCTGACCCAATTTGTCGTCCCCGGCGATACGGCCATTAGCGCCTGGCTGGATGTGGCCCGCACGGTTATCAGACGGGCTGAACGCTGCGTGGCCCGCGTTATGCACGAAGATGGGTTGGAAAATGAGGAAGTCATTCGCTATTTGAACCGGCTTTCCTCGCTCCTCTTCGCTCTGGCCCGCTACGAAGAACACCTGGCGGGACAGCGCACGACCCTGGCTAAAGAAGTAGGAAGTAGGGAGTAAGGAGTAGGGAGTAGGGGTCAGGAAATGTTGCTGCTCTTACCTCATAGTACTTCAGAAAAGTTTTTGCCGCTAAAACATGTAGCAAGGTAGCAGGTAGCAGATCATAAGTTTGCTACTCTGTTACCTTTTTCTTACCCTCCAGACCATGACTTTTTTTGGACACCCCTTTCACCCCATGACCGTTCATTTCCCCATTGCTTTTTATATGTTGGGGGTGCTGCTAACGCTGGCTTATCTGTGGCGCGGGCGCGCTGATTATGAGCAGTTTGCCTGCTGGAGTTTTACCTTAAGTTGGTTGGCGGCGCTTATCGCCAGCCTGACCGGGCTGGTGGACCAGAACCAACTCGAACTGGCCGATCCTCGCCGGGAAAATGTCAACAGCCATATTACCGCCGGGGTTGCCCTGCTCATTTTGAATGGGTTGCTGCTCTATCTACGTTTCCGCTGGCCCAATGTGCTGACCGGCCGGCGCTGGCTCTACTTGGGTTTGATGCTTTTGGGAACCATTGCGGTTTTGGCAACGGCCTGGCTCGGCGCAGATTTAGTTTATCGCTGGCGGGTTGGTGTTTTATAGCCACGCTCAAATTTGTTCGGCTGCTTGTCTCAAATCTCGATTGTGGTATAATCGGGTGCGCGTTGGTCCGTTCAATGTTCCAACCTTAAACATAAAACAAAAATGGAGTAAAATTTAATGCCTGAAATTCAAATTCCCTCCTTCATTATTACCGGGCTGCAAGTCATCCTGGCCTTTGGGGGAGCGTTTTTCCTGGCGCTGTGGTTGAGCCTGATTATCTGGACTTTTCGGGATGTCAAACGGCGCTCGCGTGATGTTTTTGCCATTTTGCTGGCAACGTTGATGGTGGTGGTTTTTGGTCCGTTGGGGTTGGTGCTGTACTTTTTGCTGCGCCCACCCGTCACCCTGGCCGAGTTGTACGAGCGTTCCCTGGAAGAAGAGGCGCTGTTGCAAGATTTGGAAGAGCGGCCCCGCTGCCCCGGCTGCTCGCGCCAGGTAGATGAAGCCTGGGTAGTTTGCCCCGACTGCCATACTACCCTGAAGAAGATTTGTCCCCACTGCCAAAAGAGCCTGAACTTGCTCTGGAATATCTGCCCCTACTGTGGCATGCACGTGAGCGTCGCCACCGCCCCACCCGACCATTTCGATAACTCTTCCGGCCAGGTCATGTCCGAAACGCGGCCCATGGTGGCGGCTCCGGTGGCTTCGGTGGTTGAGCCAAACGCCCCACTCTTACGCGGCGACGAAACCCGACCCCACCTGCCGGAAGCCGGCCCGGCCTAGAAGTTCACTTTATCAAAAACAACCCCCGCCTTTATCAAGCAAGGTGGGGGTTGTTGTTTAAGGGGTCATGTGGCTGACACAGAATGTCCCCGTAAAGTGTTGTTGAACATTTTAAGCCACGAATGACACGAATTTTCACGAATAAAGGTAAAAAAAATGGTGTTAATTCGTGAAATTAGTGGCGAATTTTATCTCAGATGAACGCTCTACACTCAAGAGGAAGACTCTCGTAACTCCTTTTTTTTGGCCAGAGCTTCATTCAGCTCTTTGCGCCCAAAAACGGCGGGTTTGGCTAAAGCCGTATCTGCCGCGGCTTCGCTCTCGCCGTCGCCGCCATCGCCGGTGTGAACAGCCGGGGCAGAGATCAGCCGTCGAGTCTCAATGCTCCGGCAAGCCGGGCAGGCTATCTCCGCCGGCATGCGGCTGAGGGAGCGGATGAGTTTATCAAACCGTTCACCGCAGGTGGCACATTCGTATTCGTAGATGGGCATGGCTGGTTATCTCCTGAGAAAAGAGAGACACAGTGGGTGCTGCGTCTTGCGTCTTGCGTAATAAAAATGGAACACGCAAGACGTTTTGGCTGATTTTAATTGTGGCATGGTCTAATTCAATCTTCAATCTCTAGCCCGTCGCCTTCTGTTTCAACTCGTACAGCTTATTCAACGCCTCCAGCGGCGACAACTGGTCCACCTCCAGCCCCTTGATCTCCTCGATCAGCGGATGGGTTTCCGGCCCCAAAAACGACATCTGCACCCCGCCCGCAAAGGCATCACGGACGCGGGCTTTTTTCTCCTGAAAGGCGGCGCTGCCTTCCAACTCCTCCAGAATCTCGTTGGCCCGGCTGATGACCGCTTTCGGAATCCCGGCAATTTGAGCCACATGGATACCGTAGGAGCGGTCGGCCCCGCCTGGCACAATTTTGTGCAGAAAGACAACTTTGTTGCCTTCCTCGGTCACGGCCACATTGTAATTGCGCACGTGGGGCAAATAACGGGCCAGTTCAGTCAGTTCGTGGTAATGGGTGGCAAAGAGGGTTTTGGCCCGAATTTTGGGGTTGTTGTGGATGTACTCGACCACCGCGCGGGCGATGGCCAGGCCGTCGTAGGTGCTGGTCCCCCGGCCCACCTCGTCCAGAATCAGCAGGCTGCGCGGGGTGCTTTGGGACAGAATCGAGGCCGTTTCGACCATCTCGACCATAAAGGTGCTTTGCCCGGCGTGAATCTCATCCTGCGCCCCAATCCGGGTGAAGATACGGTCCACCAGCCCAATTTTGGCCTTATCCGCCGGCACAAAGCTGCCGATTTGAGCCATCAGCACAATTAGCGCCACCTGTCGCAAAAAGGTGGATTTGCCCGACATGTTGGGACCGGTGATGATGTGGATCAGTTCCTCTCGCGACAGGCAGACATCGTTGGGCACAAAAGCGGTCGCCAGTCCATCGGCGTCGAGCAGGGGCATAGTTTCGACCACCGGATGGCGGCCATTGATAATTTCCAGCACGTCATCGTCGCTCAGGCTGGGGCGGTTGTAGTTGTGGTGCTGGGCCACTTCGGCCAGGGCGGCCACGCTGTCCAGATAGGCCAGGCCGCGCGAAGTAGCCAGGATACGCTCGGCGGCTGCCCCAATGCGCGCGCAAACCTCTTTGAAGATGCGCGTTTCCACCTCAAGCTGTCTTTCGTCGGCGTTGAGGATCAGGCTTTCGTACTCCTTTAGCTCGGGGGTGATGTAGCGCTCGGCATTGACCAGGGTTTGCTTGCGAATGTAATCGGGCGGAATCAGGTCACGGTTGGCGTGAGACACCTCGATGTAATAGCCAAAAACCTTGTTAAAGCTGACCTTCAGACTCTTGATGCCGGTGCGCTGGCGCTCCTGCGGCTCCAGATTGGCCACCCACACTTTGGCCTCGCGGGAACTGGCAATAATTCCATCCAGTTCCGCCGAAAAACCGGGCCGGATAAAACCGCCCTTAGCGATCACCGCCGGTGGGTCGTCCACAATCGCCTGGGCGATGAGGCTGGAAATGTCGGTGCAGGGGTCTAACTTGAGATTGGAGATTGGAGATTGGAGATTGGGGGATGAAGTTTTCGATTCATTTAATCGTAAATCGTAAATCGTAAATCGTAAATTTTCCAGGATTTGCTGGATAACCGGCACGGCTTCCAAGCTGCGTTTAATGGCTAACAAGTCTCGCGGCTGGGCGATGCCCTGAATGGTGCGGTTGGTCAAGCGTTCCAGATCGGCGATTTCTTTGAGCCGGGTGCGCAGGTCGCCGCGAGCCAGGGTGTCGTTGAAGAAAGTTTCGACGGCATCGAGGCGCTCGTTCAAGGCGGCCACGTCGAGCAGCGGTTGGTGCAGCCAGGTGCGGAGCAGCCGCCCGCCCATCGGGGTGATCGTTTTGTCCAACACCCCCAGCAGCGACCCCTGGACCGCGCCGGAACGAATCGTCTCGGTCAGTTCCAGGTTGCGCCGGGTGGCCGCGTCGAGAGCCATAAAAGCGTCGGTGTTATAGGCGGTGAGGCGGGCGATGTGGGCCAGGGCTTGTTTCTGGGCGTCGGCCACATATTGAATAATTGCTCCGGCGGCCTGCACGGCCAGCGGCTTGCCGCCCAGTCCAAAACCATCCAGCGTCGCTACCTCGAAGTGGCGCTGCAGCACCTGCTGGGCGTGGCTGGCTTCAAACCGCCACTCGTCGTAGAGCGAGCGGGGCGTGCTCAACGGTTCAAGGGGTTCCAGGCTGGCCGGATTGGGGGCAATAATCTCCGCCGGTTTGAGGCGGGTAATCTCGTTCAGCAGCAGCCGGGCCAGGTCGTGGCCCTGCACCTGGGTGGCGGCAAACTCACCGGTGGTGATGTCTACAAAAGCGATCCCGGCTCGCTCTCCCTGAATCACTACCGCCGCCAGATAGTTGTTCTCCTTGGCCGTCAGCAGATTTGACTCGACCACCGTGCCGGGCGTGACCACCCGGATGACCTCGCGGGGGACTAACCCCTTGATCGGCTCGCTGCCCAACTGCTCGCAAATCGCCACCTTGAAGCCGGCCCGAATCAGCCGGGCCAGGTAACTTTCGACGGCATGATAGGGCACGCCAGCCATCGGTACACGCTGTCCTTTATCTACATTGCGCGAGGTCAGCACGATGTCGAGCGCCTTGGCGATGGTTCGGGCGTCCTCGTCAAAGGTTTCGTAGAAGTCGCCCAGGCGAAAAAAGACAATCGTATCGGGGTATTGTTTTTTGACCGATAAATATTGTTGGCGAACAGGAGTGGTCATAAAAATTGTGAATAGTGAATTGTGAATGGTTAATGATTCTCAGTAGATCCAACTTTCCCGTAGGGTGGCATCCCTATGCCGCCCGCTGGCGTATAGGGATGCGCCAGCTAAAGTGAAAAATTGGGCCTACTGAGTATAGCATGCGGTAAGACGATGAGCAACAACTTCTTAAGGCTTGCGTTTTCAAATTGGAATCGCTATAATGCCCCCACTTCCGTCTGCTGACACCCTACTTTACGTTTCCAAGTTATCCCAATTCAAAATCAGGAACTTGACCCATGACTGATCAAGCCATATTACAACGAGCCAGACTGCTCAAAGGTGAGATCGTGCGGCTGCGCCGGATTATTCACCAAAAGCCGGAGTTGGGTTTTGATCTTTACGAAACTGCCGGACTGGTGGCCCAAACCCTGGCCGATTTAGGCGTCGAAACCCAAACCGGGGTGGGCAAAACCGGCGTGGTGGCCCGGCTGGGGCAGGGGCGCGGACCGGCTATCGGTATCCGGGCCGATATGGACGCCCTGCCCATTCTGGAGCAAACCGGGGTCGAGTACGCCAGCCAAATCCCTGGCAAAATGCACGCCTGCGGCCACGACGCCCATACCGCGATGTTGTTGGGTGTGGCTATGCTGCTCAAAGAAGTGGACCTGCCGGGTGAAGTCCGGCTGCTCTTTCAACCCTCGGAAGAGGGGTTTGACGACGAGGGCCTCAGCGGCGCGCCCCGTATGATTGCCGCTGGCGCGCTCGATGGGCTGGATGCGGTCATTGCCCTGCATGTGGATTCTAGGCTTGAGGTGGGCAAAATCAGGGTAGCTCCCGGTGTGGCCCAGGCAGCCGTAGATGATTTTCACCTGCACATTCATGGCCGGGGCGGGCATGCCGCTCATCCCTACGCCGGGTTAGACCCCATCTGGCTGGCAACCCAGGTGCTGCAAGCGTTGTATGGAATCCCCTCGCGCCGGCTCAACCCGCTCCGTTCCGGCGTGGTCACGGTCGGCATTGTTCGGGCCGGCAGCGCGAGTAATGTTATCCCTGCCGAAGCCTACATCGAGGGCACTTTACGCAGCCACGATGAAAAAGTCCGGCTGCAGCTGCGCGAAGAGGTCGAGAAAGCGGCCTCCATTGCCCGCACCTTGGGCGGCGATTACCGGCTCGAGTTTGATATTGGTTATCCCCCGTTAGCGAATGATGCGACGGTTGTCGGCTGGCTGCAGCAGGTCGGGGTTGATCTGCTGGGCAGCGACAAAGTAACCGACGAGGATATGGCCAGCTTTGGCGCGGAAGATTTTGCTTACATGACCGCCAAAGCGCCGGGGGCTATGTTCCGCTTGGGCGTCAAGCCCCCTGTTGGCGAATACGGCGGCCTGCACGAAGCCACCTTCAACCTGGACGAAGATGCCCTCCCTGTCGGCGCGGCCATGCTGGCCGAAACCGCTTTGCGCTTTGTAAGAGGTGAGTTGAAGTAAATTTTGGAGTCCAGAGCTTGCTCTGGTTTCTTTAATATACCCAGAGCAAACCTGCTTTGCTGACCTGATCTGCCCCGGCATGAATGCCAGGGCTACTCTACAGCGCCGGGTGAACCCGGCTTTAACTCGATTAATCGGGCGTTGTTTCATAATCCGGCGACTTCATCGCCGGACAAGCTCGGTAAGCAAAGTGAGTGTGGAGTTTCCGAATGTTCTCCATAAAAATCGAAAGGGGGTGAGGCAGTAGGATTACGCTTATATTTACTCAAAGCTTTCAATAATGTTGACTTTTGAGATAAATCTATTCAGGAGGAGAAAATGTTTGCAAAACGACCTTGGTGGTCAATCTTTGTGATGGTAACCTTATTGTTTTTAGCCAGTTATGGCAGCGCCCAGCTTGCGCCCAGCACCCCTGAGCAGGCCCAAACGGAAGTCGCTGCCGCTATCACCCCAACTGCCACTGAAGAAGCTGAACCTACGGCAGAAGCTACTGCCGAAGCCGAAGTAGTCGTGCCGGATTGCGCCGACCTGCCCCCAACGGTCGAAGCGGAAGCCACCGCCGAAGCGGAGGCTACTGCGGAAGCAACGGCTGAAGCCGCTGCCGACAGCGAAGGCAAAGTGGTCAGAATCAGCTTTACCCAGGAACCGAGTTCTTTTAACCCCCATTACACCGATCAATGGTTTAGCTGGATTACGACCGCTTTATGGTTGGAACGTCCCTGGAATTTTGATGAAAAGGCTCAGCCCTGCCTGGTCCACCTGACCGAGATGCCCAGCATCCAGAACGGCGGTATTTCTGAGGATGGCCTGACCATGACCTTCAAATTAAAGGAAGGTTTGACCTGGTCCGACGGCGAGCCGTACACTGCCGAGGATTGGGTCTTTACCTGGCAAATGGTGATGGATGAAGGTAATACCGTTATCACCCGCTACCCCTATGATGAATTTGTCGAGGATGTAACCGCGCCTGATCCTTTGACGGTTGAAGTCAAACTCACTAAACCCTTCCCGGCCTGGCAGTCGGTGCTCTTTGTCAAAGCCAATGGCGGGGCGATTTTGCCAAAGCACATTCTGGAGCCGGTTTTTGAGGCCGAAGGCACCATTGACACCGCCGAATGGAACCGCGCCCCCAGCGTTGGCATTGGCCCTTTTGTGTTCAAAGAGTTTGAAACCGGCAGCCACTTCTCCTTTACCCGCAATGAGAATTATCACGGTGATATAGCCAAAATAGACGAAGTTTTCTTCCGCATCCTGGCCGATGATGCTGCCCAGAACGCCGCGCTTAAAGCGGGCGATGTGGATATCGGTACCTTTGTCAGCTTTGCCGATATTCCTGACCTGAAAGAAAACGGCATTAATATTATGAGCGCCTCATCGGGTTATAACGAGGGCTGGTTCTTAAACATGCGGCCCGATAGCGCGCACCCCGGTATGCTTGACCTGAACGTGCGCAAGGCGCTTGCTTTGGGCGTTAACCGGGAGCAGATTACCGAGGATTTGCTCTTTGGCCTAACCAAACCCAATGCTACCTTCTGGAATGGCTCGGCCTGGGCCAACCCCGACCTGGAGCCTTATCCTTACGACCCCGAACAGGCCGCAGCCTTGCTGGATGAAGCCGGCTGGGTAGACAGCAACGGCGACGGCACCCGCGACAAGGATGGCGAAGAACTGGTGCTGCGCTACGTGACCACGCCGCGCCCTGTTCGCAAAGACACCCAGGCCGTCGTCCAGCAGCAGTTGGCCGAAATTGGCATCGGGGTGGAACTGTTCAACTTTGAGGGGGATGTCTTCTTTGCCGGTTATGCCGAAGACGGCCCGGTGGCCGTGGGCGATTCAGATTTTGCGCAATGGTCAAATGTATACGCCTTCCCAGACCCCAACACCGACAACTGGCTGTGCAGTCAGATTCCCACCGATGAGAATCCTTCTGGCGGCAACTGGTTTGTTTGCGACGAAGAACTGGATGCACTGTTCCAACAGCAATCGGTAGAGATTGACCCCCAAAAGCGTTTGGAGCTGATGTACGAGATTCAGCAGATTATGTACGACAACGTTTATTATATTGGGATGTGGGGTGATGAAGATCAATGGGCGGTCAACCCGCGCCTGACCGGAGTCAAGTTCTCCGGCGTCAATCCGTTCTTTAATGCCAATGAGTGGGATATTGCAGAGTAGCAGGTAGCAAAGTAGCAGGGTAGCAAGTATTACTTGCTACCTGCTACCTTGTTATCTTGCGACCCCGCACCCCTGCTGCCTTTGGGAGTAACGCATGACTCAATACATCCTCCGCCGCATCTTGCAGGCAATTCCGTTACTCTTGATTATTACCTTTGTGCTGTTTATCTTAACCAATAGCATGGGCGACCCCCTGGCCACGCTGGGGGGTCGCCAGCGCATCCGCGCTGCTGACCGCGAGCGGCTGATGCGCCAATTTGGGCTGGACCAACCGCTGCCCGTCCAATATCTTTACTGGCTGGTTGGCAACGATTGGACCACCATAGACAAAGATGGCGACGGCGTCGGCGATGAACCCGGCAAACGTAAAGGGGTCATTCGAGGGGATTTCGGTACCTCAATTGTGACCCGCCGTCCGGCCCTGGACCTGATCACGGAGCGCCTGCCCAATACCCTGCTGTTGATGCTCCCGGCGGAGGTTCTAATCATCTTTTTCTCGCTGGTGGTGGGCGTCTATTCGGCGCTGCGGCAGTATTCGTGGGTGGATAATCTACTCACCTCGTTCTCTTTTATCGGCTACTCGATGCCGGTCTTTTGGCTGGCCTTGATGATGATGTATGTCTTTGCCGTTAATTTCAAAGCCTGGGGCCTGCCCTATTTCCCCACCGTCGGCATGTTCGAGCCGGAAGCGGGCAAAACCATCCCGCAAATCCTGTGGCATTTGGTTTTGCCCGTCGCCACCCTGACCATCATCAGCGTGGCCGGTTACAGCCGCTACGTCCGGGCTTCGATGCTGGAAGTAATCAACCAAGATTATATCCGTACCGCCCGGGCCAAAGGCTTGCCGCGCCGCATGGTGATTTACGGCCATGCTCTCAAAAATGCCTCCCTGCCGCTGGTCACGATTGTCGGCCTGGATTTACCCTTGCTGCTGGCCGGGGCGATTGTGACTGAAAGTATTTTTGCCTGGCCGGGCATGGGCCGGCTCTTTATTGACCACACCGAACGGGCCGATATCGCCGTGATTATGGGCATTATGGTCATGATTTCGGTGGCGGTCGTCTTTTTTCAGATTGTAACCGATTTGGTTTATGCCTATCTTGATCCGCGCATTCATCTGGCCTAGGGCCGTCTAAAGGAGCATCCATGACCACGACCACTACGGCTGCCCCCTCGACGGCTCCGCTCAAGCGGGCCGACTCATTTACCAAACCGGCCCTTTCGCCGGGGCAACTGGTCTGGCTGCGCTTTCGCCGCCATAAAATGGCGATGATTGGCATGGTCATTCTGGGGCTGATTCTGCTGTACTGTACCGTCGGGGCTATTTTTATGCCGGAGTCCTACGCCAATTTTAACAACACCAAGATCAAATTGCAGCCGCCCAGCCTGGAACATCCTTTTGGCACCGACAGCGTCGGGCGCGATTTGTTGGCCCGGACCATTTCGGGCGGCCAAATTTCGCTGGTAATTGGCGTGTCGGCCATGCTGGTGGCGTTGGTGGTGGGAACGCTCATCGGGGCGATGGCCGGTTATTACGGCGGCACGATTGACGCTGTTTTGATGCGTTTCACCGAGGCGGTTTTCAACATTCCCCAGTTGTTCCTGCTGATTGTCGTCGGCAAATTCTTCGCTATGGAGATTAATACCATCGAGCTTTTTGGCCGGACCTTTAGCGGCAGCGTGCTGGTCATCATCCTGATTATCGGCCTGACCAACTGGACTTACCTGGCCCGCATCGTCCGCGCTCAATTCCTGTCGCTCAAAGAACGCGATTACGTTCAGGCGGCGCGGGCCATCGGCACACCCAACACCCCGATTATCTTCCGTCATATTTTGCCCAACAGCATCGCCCCGATCATCGTCGCCGCCACGCTGGGGGTCGCCTCGGCCATTCTCTCCGAAGCCTACGTTAGCTTTTTGGGGTTGGGGGTGCAAGCGCCCACCGCCAGTTGGGGCAACCTGCTGGTTAGCTCCTACGACCGCCTGGAAACCGAACCCTGGCTCTGGATTTTTCCCGGCCTGCTCATCACCCTGACCGTTTTAGCCATCAACTTTGTCGGCGATGGGCTGCGCGATGCCCTGGACCCGAGGACGCAGATTTAAGGTCTGATGCGTAATACGTGATGTGTGAACCTTAAAGATCACGGATCACGTATCACGCATCATATTTTTAGGTGAGGTAGCCGAGGTGTCTGAGGCCGGTTAATCCCAAACCTCGGCGGCTGCCCCCCCAACACCCGCACCGCCTCCTCCGCCGTCCGCTGGTGGAGCGCCCGGACGCTGTGGGTGGAGTACCAGGCAGCGTGGGGAGTAACGATTACCTGGGGATGGTCAAAGAGAGGATCGAGGGCTGCCGGCGGCTCGGTTGCCCACACGTCAAGGGCCAGGCCGCTTAATTGACCGCTTTCCAAGGCGGCTCTGGCGGCGGCCATATCTACCAAATCGGCGCGGGAAACATTGATCAGCAGCACACCGGGCCGCATTTGGGCCAAGGCGACGGCATCAAGCACCGGCTGCCTGTTTTCTTGGCTAGGCAAATGGAGCGAAATAATCTCGGCCTGGGCCAACAGTTGGGGCAGGGAAACCGGCTCAAGCCCCCGTGTCGCAATTTGGTCCGGCGGCACAAAGGGGTCATAGCCGATCACCCGCAAGCCGAACGCTTTGGCCCGCTGCGCCACCCTGGAGCCAATCCGCCCTACGCCCATAATTCCCAGAACTGTGTCTTTGAGCGGGCGGGGCGCGCCGGCGCAGTCGAAATTCCAGCCGCCCTGCCGGACCTCGGCGGTCAGCAGGGGCAGTTTACGCCAGGCCGCCAACAGCAGCAGCAGGGTGTGGTCGGCCACTTCGTCGGCGCAGTAATCGCCGGCATTGCAGACCAGAATGCCTAACTCGGTGGCCGCCGCCAAGTCAATATGATCCCAGCCGGTGCTGCAAGCCACAATTAGCTTTAGCTCCGGTCGCTGCCGCAGCAGGTCGCCGGGCAGGGGCAGCAGCCCGACCAGCAGCGCCCTGGCCTCTCGACTGGCCTCCACCAACTCTGCCGGGGTGCGGCAGGGTCGAAAAGCAAAGGTCAGCCCGGCAGCTTCGACAATTTGCCGCTCGCTGACGCCGTCAGAAGATTCGTCGGTGCAAACGATGTCCATGAGGGTCCTTCAAATTAAAGATTATAAACGTCTTGCGTGTTGCGTCTTGTGTTTACTCACACAAGACGCAAGACACATTCCGCAACACAAAAACTACCTCTTTTCCTTTAAAAGTCAAACTTCAGGAGTCCCATGTCTATTCTGCAAACAACCCAACTGAATATCCCGGAGGGGATGATTGATTTTGGCGTCGGCCAGCCTTCGATGTCATTATTGCCCCTGGCGGCGCTGCGGCAGGCTGCCAACCATCGTTTAAGCCAGGGCGACCCCTCGCTGTTGCAATATGGGGCTGAACAGGGTGATGGTTACTTCCGGGCGACGCTGGCTCAGTTTTTAACTGCGCGCTACAGCCTGCCGGTCGAGCCGGAACATTTGTTGATTACCTCCGGCGCGTCCCAGGCGTTGGATTTGATCTGCACTCGCTTTACCCAACCCGGTGATACCATTTTTGTCGAAGAGCCAACCTATTTTTTGGCCCTGTTAATTTTCCGAGACTACCGGCTCAACATCGTCGGCATTCCCATGGATGAAAACGGGTTGGTCATCGAGGCATTGGAGGAAAAGCTGACCCAATACCGGCCGGTCTTGCTGTACACCATCCCCGCCTTTCACAACCCTTCCGGCGCTACCCTCGCTGCCGAGCGGCGAGAGCGGCTGCTTCATTTGAGCCGCGAGCACGACTTTCTGATTGTGGCCGATGAGGTCTATCAGATGCTCGATTACAGCGTCACCCCGCCGCCGCCTCTGGCCGCCCATATTTTGACGGATCGGGTCATCTCCCTCGGTTCCTTTTCCAAGATCACCGCCCCCGGTCTGCGCTTGGGCTGGGCGCAAGCCGCCCCGGCCCAACTCGACCGGTTGATCCATGCGGGGTTATTGGAAAGCGGCGGCGGTCTCAATCCGTTCACGTCGGGTGTGGCGCAGAGTTTGATTGAATTGGGTTTGCAGGATGCGTGTCTGGCTCATCTCAAAACTGTTTACCGGGAGCGGTCGGCGGCCCTGAGTGCGGCCCTGCGCCAACACCTGCCCGGCTCGGTTAGCTTTGCCGAACCCGGCGGCGGCTTCTTTATTTGGCTGCGCTTGCCCGCAGGTTACAACGCGCAGGAATTATTGGCCGAGGCCCGCCCCCGCGATGTCTCTTTTCAGCCCGGCCCCAAGTTTTCGAGCAGCGGCGGCCTCGCCAACTACCTGCGGTTGAGCTTTGCTTTTTACGAGACCGAGCAGTTGCTCGAAGGCGTCGCCCGGCTGGCCCAGGTAATGCCTAACAAAAATGTCATTTGATGAAAATGTCATTTCGAGGCCGTAGGCCGAGAAATCTGTATAGTGCTACATCGGCCTCGGAGATTTCTCCCTTCGGTCGAAATGACATGGCTGAGTAATTGTGATTTTTAATTTTTATCTGCGTAATCTATGGATTATTTTCGAGGAGCGACTAAATTATGCATACCTGGCGTTACGATCACTTAACCTGGCCGGAGATGAACGAAGTTTTAGCCCGCGACCCTCAGCCGGTGGTGCTGATCCCTTTTGGCGCGGTTGAGGATCATGGGCCGCATCTGCCCCTCTCGACCGATAATGACATCCTGGCTGGCATTCTTGACGAAGTAGGCCGGCGGGCCAACGGCGACGTGTTGATACTGCCGACTATCCCTTTTGGCCTGGACGAGCACCACATGGATTTCCCCGGCACCATTGCGGTGGACATTGAAACCTGCCTGGCTTACGTGTCGCAGGTGGCAATCAGTGTGGCCCGGCACGGCTTTAAGCACATTCTGATTGTCAACGGGCACGGTTCTAACCACAGCATCGCCGATTTAGCCGCCCGCAAATGCGTCATTGTGACCGGGGCCAAGTGCGGAGCGATGAGTCCCAACGCCGCCATTGACCCCTCGCTGTGCGCCGATGTGTTAGAAAAAGGGCGCAAAGGCGGCCCCGGCAGCGTCAGCCATGCCTGCGAGTACGAAACGGCTATGATGCTGCACTTGCAGCCGGAACTGGTGCAGATGGACAAGGCCGAGCGTGACATCGGCCAGCAGGCCGGTAAGTATTTTAACTGGGATTTGGGCCGGCCCAGCTCGATTATGTGGCAGGATTGGTGGAGCCGGATCAGCCGCACCGGGATTGCCGGGGATGCCAGCGTGGCTACCGCCGAGTTTGGCCGGGAGTTGTGGGAGATAACGGTCGAGCGGTTTATCGAGTTGTGCCGGGAATTTCGGGGTTTTGAGAATCCACCCAGAGTGGATCATCATCTCGGAGGTAAATGATGACGCTTTCTCCGCTGGTTAATTTTATTATTGGCCTGGCGGTGTTGTTGTTAGGGCGTCACTTGTTCTGGTTGTTTGTGGCGGTGGCCGGATTTGTGTTAGGGGTGATGGTTGCGCCCCAATTGCTGCCCGGACAGCCGGGCTGGCTCATTCTGCTTTACCTGTTTGACCCGGCGCTGATTGGCTTGTCGGCCGTCCGCAGCCGGCATTGGGTCATCATAAATCCTTCAGGAAGTCGAGCACCGCGGTGATGAAGCCTGTCGCGTCTTCATCCGGCCACATGTGAGTCGCACCCGGAATGATCATGTGCCGGCAGTGTGGAATGCAGCGGGCTGCGGCTCGTGAGACAATGCTAAAGAGGGGGCGTGTTAGCTCTCCCTGGGCAATACAGACGGGCATAGTCAATGTCCCCAACTGTTCGCAGGTAATGACAGGCGGGGCCGACTGGGCCAGTTGCAGTGGCATAGTTCTGGCGTTTTCCATTTGCAAATCTTGCCGCTCTTGTGGCTGGCTGTCAAAGTAGCCCGGCATCTGGCCGGAACCATCAATCAGACGGCGAACGCCCTCAACATTGTCGCCTCGGCTTTGTACAGCCTCGAAGACAGGTCCAAACATGGCGTTGGCGTCGGCAGCGAAAGCCTCAAGCTCGGCTGGGTCGGTCACATACGTCGGTACACCCGGTTCGTAAATAAAGAGGCTTTTGAGTAAATCCGGCTGTTTCAGGGCCATCGTGAGGGCGACGTGTCCGGCGTATGACCAGGCGACCAGATGAGCAGGCCCTATTCCAAGTTTTTGCAAAAATTCGGCCAAATCATCGGCGTGGGTGTTAACCCCAAAAGGGGGCCAGTCGGGACGCCAGGGGGCCGGACCAAAGTAGCGCTGGGTATATGAAACGGCTCTGTATCTACCGGCAATCGCGGCCCGATGTGGGTTCCACATGCGGTAATCCGCCAGCGCTCCGTGCAAGAAAATAACGGTATCCCCTTGTCCTTCGAGGGCATAGGGTAAGAGCGCCCCGTTGACTTCGATCTGATAGACGTTATCGGTGCGGGGAACATCCGGTTCGGTCTCAATGGCGAATAACCGCACCTCTTCATTAGTGTCAGGATAGGCCACCATACGTTCATAATGCAGCCCCAATTTCTCAAGCAGCCTGGCCGACCTGTGATTGTCCGCGTCGGTGATGGCGATGATGCGTTTCAAGCCCACCTTGTTTTGCCCATACGCCAGCACCGTCGAGGCGGCCTCGTAGGCATATCCGTTTGACCAGTACGCGGGCAGCAGGGCGTAGCCAATATCCACATCAGCCAGGAAATCGCGTTTGATCAAACCACAAATGCCAATGGGAACGTGGCTGTCTTTTAGTTCCACGATATAAAGCCCAAAACCCAAGCGGGCATACATGGCGACCGGCCCATTCAGAATATAGGCCCGCGCGTCGTCGAGCGTTCTGAGGCCGCGATCGCCGATGAACTGCAACCACGACGGCTCATTCAGCAGGCCGAGGATAAAAGCTGCATCCTCTGTTGACATGTGGCGCAGGATCAATCGCTCTGTTTCAAGAATCTGCAAGATAATTCTCCTTATGTTTATTTGGACGAATTGTTGAAGTCTTGGTAAGATAGGGACTTCAATTTCGAAATCTTAGCCGGTGATGACCGGAGACCGGGGACCGATGACCGGATATTTATTGCCCGTCTCCGGTCCATTTACGAGGGGACAACAATGAAGAAAATTGGTATTCTCAATCAACCTATCTCAGCCGTCATTGCCGACCTGGGGCATCTGGATACGCTGGTCATTGCCGACGCCGGCCTGCCCATTCCCACGGAAACCGAGCGGATTGACCTGGCCTTAACCCAAGGTATCCCGACTTTTCTCGACACCCTGCGCGTCATATTAACCGAGATGCAGGTCGAGCGAGTGGTGGTGGCCGAAGAAATGCTCACGGTTAGCCCGCAGGTACATGCGGCGATTAAGGAACTGCTGGGCAGCATCCCTATCGAGACCATCCCTCACACCACCTTCAAAGCGCAAACTCGTTCCGCCCGCGCCATCATCCGCACCGGCGAGTTTACACCTTATGCCAATATTATTCTGGTGGCGGGGGTGGTGTTTTAAACGGAAACCATCTGTTTTACCTCCCAGCCTCAAATCCACTGTTCAGGGGCAATGTGGGGACTCCAATATTCGTTGAAGAGATTGAATTTCTGGACAAGATTAATTTTTTCCACAGTTACGTTGCCTCAACCACCTTCGCCTTTGTCACCCGGATCAAATCCTGCACCGACAATTCCAGGTTAACGCCTCGCTTGCCGGCGCTGACCAGGATGCGTTCCATTTCCAGCGCGGGCTGGTCTATGTAAACCGTAAAGTTCTTGTGCAGTAGAGCCAGGGCCGAGATGCCGCCGGTTTGCAGGCCGGTCAGTCGCTCGGCTTCTTTGTGGGCGGCCATCTGTACCTTCTTTTGGCCGACGGCGGCGGCCAGTTTACGCAGGTCGAGTTCGCGGCTGCCGCTGACCATGACTAACATCGGTTTGCCGGTGTTGGGCAAAACGACCAGCGTTTTGTAGACCCACTCGCGGGGCAGGCCAAAATAATCGGCCACGCCGTCGGCGGAGTGAATGGTATCGGGGAACTCCCGCACTGTGTAGCTAACCTTTTGCTGTTCCAAAATCCGCATCGAATTGAGTTTTTCGGGCATTTGGGTTTATCCTGGGAGCTAATCGCGTTCAACGTTAAACGTAAATCCGCGCATCACCAGTCTCAATAGATCCAAATTTCCGTAGGGTGGCATCCTTATGCCGCCCCTTGACGCATAAGGATGCGCCAGCTACGGTGAAAAATTGGATCTACTGAGTCTACTTCTTGCCTGCTTCTTTCTCTAACGCTTCCGCGTAGGTCTGGAGATGGTTTTGAACGGCTATCGCAGCTTCGGCGGAGATAGAGCGCCCGTGCAGCGCGGCCAGCTTGCGGAGGAGTTCATAATCTTTGTTTTCAATATAAGTAACCAGATTTCTTTTCTCTGTGGTAAATTTACCACCAACCGTACTCATAAAGCCTTGTTTATCCTGTCTCATAAAGTTAAGGCTTTATTATAGCATTGTTTGAACCAGCCAAGAAACCTGCCCAACTTTCGTGGAATTGATTTTTGGGCTATACTATTCGGCAAGCTCCGTCTTAGGCGGGGCTTTTCTTTGGTCTATCGTGACCGAAGACCGCACCCCTCCCCCTATCAGGGGGCAGGGTAGGGGTTCTCGGTCTATTTTCAAGGAGGGAGTTTAACACTCTTTATGAGTCAAAAACCTTTGGCGCTGGCGGCGCAAAGCCGGGTGTTGAATAATGCGCCGCTGGTGGTGATGTGCCTGCTGGTGGTAGACAGCCTGCATTTTGTTTTTGCCCGGTTGTTGCTGCCCTATCTGCCGCCGACCACCGCGGCGATGTATGTGCTGGGCGTTTCGACGGTGCAGGTGGCCGTTTTTCTGGCCCTCTGGGATAAGATTGATTTCGGCGTTTTCCGCCGCTTTGCCTGGTTTTTTCTGGGTATTGGCTTTTTGGTGGCGGCCAGCACCGTTCTCAGCTATGCATCTGTCGCCTTTATTGACCCCGGCACAGCCTCGATGTTGGGCAAACTGTCTACCCTGTTTAGCCTGGGTTTTGGGCTAATCTGGCTGCGCGACCGGTTCAACCGTTGGCAGTCGTTGGGGGCGCTGCTGGCGGTGGTCGGAACCTTTACGATTGCTTTTCAACCCGGCGAGTTTATCTGGGTGGGCGTGGTTATGGTCATCGCTTCCACCTTTATGTACGCCCTGCACGCGGCCCTGGTCAAACGTCACGGCCACAGTATGGGCCTGGCCGACTTTTTTTTGTTTCGCCTGGCCTGTACCACTGCCTTTTTGCTGCTGTTTACCGTTGGCCGGGGCGAACTGGTCATCCCCGGCTGGCAGGCCTGGCTGATTTTGCTGCTTGCCGGCACCGTAGATGTGACCATCAGCCGCACCCTTTACTATTTAACCCTACGCCGCCTGACCCTGAGTATCCACGCCCTTATTCTGACCCTCAGCCCGGCGGTATCTATTGGCTGGACCATCCTCCTGTTCGACATCGAGCCGACCGCCCAGCAGCTTGTCGGTGGCGCTGCCGTGATTGCCGGGGTTCTGCTGGTCTCGCTCAACCAGGAAAAGTGAAACGTGAGAGTTTTAGCTATAAAATCATTATGCGTCACGTATCACTGGATGAGATAACGATTTTTTGGAATTACTTGAAAAATAAAAAAGGAGGTTTTTATGCAGTACCGTCCGTTTGGCCGCACCGGCTGGCAGGTGTCGGAGATTAGTTTTGGGGCCTGGGCGATTGGCGGCTCCTGGGGTGAAGTGGCGGAGGCCGATGCCCTGGCTGCGCTCCATACCTCGATTGACCGGGGCATCAACCTGATTGATACCGCCGATGTGTACGGCGATGGCCGCAGCGAGCGGCTGATTGCCCAGGTTTTAAAAGAACGCTCCGAGCAGGTTTATGTCATTACCAAAGCCGGGCGGCGGCTCAGCCCGCACATCGCCGCCGGTTACAACAATCGCCAAAACCTGACCGCCTTTATCGAGCGCAGCCTAAAGAACTTAGATGTCGAGGCGCTTGATTTGGTGCAACTGCACTGCCCACCGACCGAAGTCTACTATCTGCCCGAAGTCTTTGGCATCCTCGACGACTTGGTGGCCGCAGGCAAAATTAAATACTACGGCGTCAGCGTCGAAAAGGTGGAAGAAGCGATCAAAGCCATCGAGTACCCCAATGTCCAGAGCGTCCAAATCATTTTTAATATATTCCGCCAGCGCCCGGCCGACCTCTTTTTTGACCTGGCCAAACAGCGTCAGGTCGGAATTCTGGCCCGTGTACCCCTGGCCAGCGGCCTGCTCAGCGGCAAGATGACCCGCCAGACCACTTTTGCCGCGGACGACCATCGTAACTTTAACCGGCACGGGGAAGCCTTTGACGTGGGCGAAACCTTTGCCGGGGTGGATTATGATGTTGCCCTCGATGCAGTTGAGCAGCTTCGCCCGCTGGTTCCAGCCGGGGCCAGCATGGCCCAATTTGCTCTGCGCTGGATTCTCATGTTCGATGCCGTAAGCTGCGCCATTCCCGGCGCGAAAAATGCCCAGCAAGCCCAGGCCAACGCCCAGGCCGCCGACTTATCGCCCCTCAGCGATGAAGTAATGGCGCGGGTACGAGCTATTTATGAAGCTAACATCCGCCCCCTGGTACATCACCGCTGGTGAAGATAGACCTTGTGAGAAAAGCGGTGATGTTAAATAGAGAGAGGAATAACTACAGACCTCAGGGGTATGGGGCACGAAAACCTATGAGGTCTGCCGAAAATCTAAGATAGACCTGGTTTGAATATTCATCCATCTAATGGTACAATGGCCCCTGTTTTGGCAAGCGTCATGTGCCCAGGCTCCAAAAAGCCAATAGATGCGCCGGAGGCCATAAGTTGGGAGGGTGGAAGATCATTGGGTAGTCACCTCTAACCCCTTCTGCTGGCTATGAAAAATAACCGCTTGATTTATCTGGGAGCGGGTGCATTCCTACTACCCTTACTCAGCCTGCTTATCCCCTGGTATCCCTGGCAATTAGTTGCCGGATTAATCCTGATTGCTTTTTTACCGGGCTATGCTCTGCTCAAGGCGCTCTGGCCGCAGCCCAATAGTTTAACGCCGCCAGAGCAATGGCTTATCGCTGTGCCGGTAAGTTACAGTTTAACAATTACATTACTGTTGGTGATGGCCTTCGTCCGGCTGCCGGTGACTGCTCTATCGGTCGCTTTGAGTCTGGGCGGTGTCACGCTGCTTTTTACCCTCATCGCCTGGCCCAGAGGGTATCACGTATCACGTATCACGTATCACATTTCGTCTGATCTACCTTCCACTTTTCGACCCCCACCCTCTATCTTCCATCTTCCATCCTCTATCCTCTATCTTCTATCTTCTATCTTCATCCTCCTTCTTGCTGCTTTCTTCCGAATGACCAACATTCACTACTCCGATTATCAGGGCGATGAAGCCGACATTTTGCTGCGAGCAATGGGGCTGGTTTACGGCCAGGTAGATGCCCTTTTGACCCACTCCAAAGGCCCCGGTGAGATTTTGCTGCTCAACGCCATCAGCGCTTTAACCGGCCGCTTTGACGAGCAAACAGCGCGCCTGCCCTTTGCCCTCGCCGGGACGATGAGCGTTGGCTTCATGATGTTATTGGGCCGGCAGTTTTTCAATCGGTGGGTGGGTTTAATCGCCGGGCTGCTGGTAGCTATTGACGGGGTTTTTGTTTCCTACGCCCGGACCGCTCAGTATCAGAGCGTGGTCCTGTTATTGACCCTGGCCGCCATCTATGCTTATTATCGCTTCCAGCAAATGGGCGGCCTATCACGGCGCTGGCACAGTCTCGCTACTTTCCTGCTGGCCGGCTCGTTTCTGTTTCATTTTGAAACCGTGTTGCTGCTGCCGGTCGCGGCTTATCTGACCTTCACCGCAGGTGAGAGGCGACGAGGAGGCGAGGAGGCGAGGAGGCGAGGAGGCGAGGAGATAAAGCCATCCCAATCTTCTCATCTTCTCATCGCCTCACGCCTCACGCCTCACGCCTCACACTTCTGGCCTTCCGCCCTCATCTTCATTGTGCCGGTGGCCTTGTTTTATCTGCCTTTTCTGTTAAACCCCAACCTGGAAAGTACAGGGACTTACCTGGAAAACCGCATCGGCGGCGGGAGCAGCCCCCCCTTTAACAACCTGGCCCACTTTTTTTACTACGAGGCGCTGAAGTATAACTCGGCTTATTATGTCGCTTTTTTTAATGGGCTGTTGCTCTTGGCGGCAGGTGTTTTATTGGCAGGGGAGCAGGGGAGCAGGGGAGCAGGGGAGAGGTTTTATTTCCGCTTGGTTGTAATACTGCTCATCTTGAGTGGAGCAGGGTTTTGGCTCTTGGGCTGGCCTTATTGGGCGGCGTGGCTGCTGGCCGGAGGAATGGCTTTATTTTTTGGCTGGCTCATTTTCTCATCGCAGACGCCTCTACCGCAGCGAGTCTTGTGGCTGTGGCTGGCCCCTCCTTTTTGGGTCTATGTATTTTGGGTTAGCCGGCCGGGCAAACACCACTATCTCTTTTTGGGGGTGCTGACTCTTTGGGTGGGCTGGGCCGTGGCGCAAGGCTGGCAGAAAGCGGAGGTCCTCTGGCCGGGGCTGCGACAGCCCATAGGACGTTGGCTGGGGGTAGGGCTGGCGGCAGCGCTGCTGGTCGTTTTTGCCGGACACACCTTTATGCTTTTTCTCCGCAGCGACCTGGAATACGTGTTGACCTATCCCGACCATAAAAGTTCCTTTTATCCCACCGACGCCGCTTATCCCTATGGAACCCGGATTGGTTTTGGCTATCCCTTTCGGTTGGGCTGGCAGCTTGCCGGCCAACTGCGCCGGACGGGTCGCCTCGAAGGGAGTTGGGCCGGCAACGACGACGGCAACGCCCCGATTTGGTACATGCTGGGCGCGCGCTCGATGCCGTGCTACCCCAAGTATGTCTTTCAGGGCGAAATTACGTACAAGGGAGATGACGATTTTAACGTTCCCTTTGATCCGGCCAATTTTGGCTACGCCCCGCGTTACCGGATTTGGGGCAACAACCGCTTACGGCTAACAGTGTTGGAGTTTCAACCTCTCCATCCCGTCAAACCTGTTGACCTGGTTGAACCGGCATCTTTTGTGCCGCCCGTCACCGCCGCCGATTTTGCTCCGGCGATAACCGCTCAGCCCGCGTCGCCACAAGTGACGCTCCAGCCGGCCCTGGTTTTGGGCGAGGGGTCGGAATTAAAAAATAATGTCCCGCCGGAATATTTGGAGCGAGCCGGGCAATTGGAGGGCCGGGTGGCCCTGGTGGGCTATGATGTGGCGGAGGAGTACGCTCAGCCGGGGAGTATTGTGCCCGTCACCTTGCATTGGCAGGCCCAAAGCCTGTTGAGTTTGCGTTATAAGGTGTTTGTACATTTAATAGGACCAGAAGGGCAACATTGGGCGCAGGCCGACGATTTTCCCGTCTGCGGGACTTCTCATGCCAATACCTGGCCGCCCGGCGAAGTGATTTTGGATCGCCATTTGCTCAAATTGCCGCCCGACCTGCCACCCGGCGATTACACCCTGTTGGTCGGGATGTACGAACCAGATTTGAATTTGCGGCTGAATTACTTTGATGTTGCCGGCAATGAGCAGGGGAATAGTTTGAACGTTGGCACGTTGAATGTTAAACGTTGAATTGACTATTGACTAAATGACTGAAACAAATTCAAACCATCACACCGAATTAAAAACCGATGTGGTCATTATTGGCGCGGGGCCGGCGGGGCTGACCGCTGCTTATCAATTGAGCAAAGCCGGTAAACAGACCTTTGTTTTTGAAAAAGGGTCGCTGGTGGGCGGGATTGCCCGCACCGAAAATTACAAAGGCTACGGCGTGGATATTGGCGGCCATCGCTTTTTTACCAAAGTGACCGAAGTGGAGGCCATGTGGCGTGAGGTGCTGGGAGATGATTTTCTGCATCGCTCTCGCTTGTCGCGCATTTATTACAACAATAAATTCTTCTACTACCCTATCCGTTTTTTCGACGCGCTGCTCAAGCTGGGGTTGGTCGAAAGTATTCGCATTGGCCTCAGTTATCTTAGCGCGCGGTTGCGGCCTTCTCCCCAGGAGGAAAACCTGGAACAGTGGGTTTCCAATCGCTTTGGCAAGCGCCTGTACCAGATTTTCTTCAAAACTTATACCGAAAAAGTGTGGGGCATTCCCTGCACCGAAATCAAAGCCGAATGGGCCGCTCAGCGCATCAAGGGCCTGTCGCTGACCACCGCCGTAAAAAATGCGCTGTTCCCAGCCGAAAAAGGCTCGGTCAAAACCCTGATTGACGCCTTTGATTATCCCCGGCGCGGGCCGGGCATGCTCTGGCAGCGGGTGCAGGAGCTAATCGAGGCCCAAAACCATCGCGTTTTTTTGGAAAGCGAGGTGGTGGAATTGCAGATGAACGGCCGGCGGGTCAAAAGCATTGTTTCGACCGGCCCGGCCGGGCCGATAACCGCCCGCGGCGACCATTTTATCTCCAGCATGCCGTTGAGCGAACTCATTCTTAAAATGAAACCGGCCCCTGCCCCGGAAATTGTCGAGGCGGCCCGCAAGCTAACCTACCGCGACTTTTTAACGGTGGCGCTGATTGTGCGGCGCGACGACCTCTTTCCCGACAACTGGATTTATGTCCACAGCCCCGAAGTGCGGGTGGGCCGCATCCAAAACTTTAAAAATTGGAGTCCCGATATGGCCCCTGTGCCGGGGACAACCTGCATTGGCCTGGAATACTTTTGCAATGAAGACGAACCCTTTTGGCACATGGCCGACGCTGAATTGATTGCTCTGGGCCGGCGCGAGTTGGCTCAATTGGGCCTGGTTCACGAGGCCGATGTGTTGGATGGAGTTGTCTTCCGCCAGCCCAAAGCCTACCCTGTTTATACCGGCGAGTACAAAGCTTATCTGGAGCTTATCAAAAGCTATCTGGCCTCGATTGAAAATTTACAAACCACCGGACGTAATGGCTTACACATGTACAACAACCAAGACCACTCAATGCTTACGGCTATGCTGGCCGTCGAAAATATTGTTTTGGGTAAAAAGCACGATATTTGGGCCGTCAACACCGAACGTTCCTATCACGAGGAAGTTAGAATTCCTGCCGCGCGCGCACCGCTTCCCTCACCGGGTTGGGAAGAGGGGGCAGTGTGACCACCCTCTCTCTGGTTATCCCGCTGCTCAATGAAGAGGGCAACTTAAGGCTATTGCACCAAAAGCTGACCGAAGTGCTCTCGACCCTGGATTGCTCTTACGAAATCATTTTTGTCAACGATGGCAGCACCGACGGGTCGCCCCAAATTTTAGAGGAATTGTTTAAAACGGACCCGGCCGTGCAGGTCATCCATTTTCAGCAGAACTTTGGTAAAACCGCCGGATTGGTGGCCGGTTTTCGCCAGAGCCGAGGGGAAATCATCATCACTATGGATGCGGATTTGCAAGATGACCCCGCCGAAATTCCGGCGATGCTGGCTAAGTTGAAAGAGGGGTATGATTTGGTTGCCGCCTGGCGTTACCACCGCCACGACCCGATTGACAAAACCTGGCCCTCGCGCATTTTTAATTGGGGCGTGTCCACCTTTAGTGGGGTGCGGCTGCACGACTTCAACTGCGGCTTCAAAGTGTATCGCCGCGCCGTCACCGAGCGAATCCCGCTCTACAGCGATTTTCATCGCTTTATCCCTGTCCTGGCCGTCGGTCAGGGCTTTCGGGTAACGGAACTGCCGGTGCAGCACCATCCCCGCCACGCCGGGGTGTCGAAATATGGCGCGGGCAGAACCATTCGCGGCCTGCTAGATTTTATCACCGTGCTGTTTTTGACCACCTATCTCAAACACCCGCTGCGGCTGTTTGGCGTGGCCGGCCTGGCTATGTTTGGCCTGGGCGGCCTGATTGAACTTTATCTGGCCGTGGAGTGGCTCCAACGCGCCCTGGGCCTGGCTGAGGTCGAGCCGATTGGGACCCGACCCCTTTTCACTGTGGGCATTCTAGCCATGATCCTGGGCATCCAACTTTTTTCAACCGGCCTCCTGGGTGAAATGATCCGCTATTTTACCTTCCGCCCGGAGCAGGAATACGCTATTAAAAAGATTTTGCAGCACGACTCTTAAATTCTAATTTTTTATTTTTTATTCCCTATGGACCGTCACGGAAATCGCCAAAAACATCTCAATCCTAACCCAATCCAGCGTGTTCTGCTGGATAAATTTCATCAAAAAGTTACCGCCTTGATCCAACAGACAGGGGGCACCTGTTTGTTAGATGCCGGCTGCGGCGAAGGCTTTGTGCTGAAACAGTTGCAAGAAGCTCAACCGTCCCCGGCTAAAATGATCGGCGGCGATTTCAGTGGCGATGCCCTGCTGTGGGGACGCACGCACCTCAAGCACAACGCACCCCTGGCTCAGTTTGATCTTCACCACCTGCCGTTTCCGGCCAACAGTTTTCCGCTGGTGATTTGTTTAGAGGTGCTGGAACATCTGCCTGATTCGCGGGTCGGGCTGCGCGAACTGGCGCGTGTTTCTGCGGAATATGTGCTGGTCAGCGTGCCGCACGAACCTTTCTTTCGGGGGGCTAACTTTCTGCGCGGCAAACACCTCCGCGCCTGGGGTAACGACCCGGAACACTTTCATAATTACAGCGGGCGTAGTTTTCGGCGCATGGCCGGCCAGGTGGTAGATATTGTCTGGCACGGCTACGCCTTCCCCTGGCAAATCGCCCTGTGTCGCAAACGAAGAGAATTGTGAATTGTGAATGATGAATGGTTAATGAAAATTCACAATTCACAATTGACTATTCACAATTCACAATTAATTTTTCATGTCACCCAAACTTACTTACTTTCTCATCCTGCTTCTCCTGCTGGTCGCTTTTGCCCTGCGCCTGGGGCACTTGCTGGCCGGTATTTTTCATATTGACGAATACATCAGTATGCTGGCGGCGCAGATGACGGCCCAAAAGGGCGGCCCTATCTTTCCATCGGGCCTGTTTTATCATCAAGGGCTGCTTTTATCCTACCTGGCGGCCCCACTACTGCAATCGGTTGGTTTTCGGGAAGAGATTGCTCGCTGGCCTTCGCTGCTGGCCGGTGTGCTGGCGGTGGCTGCTTTTTACCACGCCGGCCGCCGCCTGTTTCAGACCAGCCTGGCCGGCTTGTTGGCCTTAACCCTGGCCACCCTCGACCCCGAAATGATTGTCTGGTCGGCCCGCATGCGCATGTATGCCCTGGCCGGGTTGTTGATGCTGCTGGCCCTCTATTTTTTGGCCCAGGGGCTGCTGTTCCGGCCTAACCGCCTTGATCGGCTGATTGGGGTTGGCTGTTACTTTGCCGCTATTTTGGCGCACTCGGTGGCGGTGGTGGCCCTGCCGGTCTGGACGCTGGCTTTTGGCGCCTGTCTGCTGGCGGATCGGCGCACTTTTAAACCTGATTGGCAGCGCCAAAAAGCCTTGATCTTGGAACTGCTTTTTGTAGGCGTCGTGCTGGCAGCCGGAGTTGTTTTTGCCGTCGGCGGACAAATCCCCTTTTTATCACCGCCAGCGGCTGAAAGCAGCAGCGGGCCAGGGAGCAGCGCCGGAGGATTAGCCGGCGTCTTTGCTAAATTTTTAGACCCCGGCCTCGGCTGGAACCGTATTGACGACTTTATTTATATCTACACCGCCGACGAATACTGGCCGCTGTTAATTTTGAGTGGCGTGTCGTTGGGGTTGGCGCTGGCGGCGCTTTTTCGCCGCCGCCTCACCCCCCGCCATCTGGCTACCTTGTTGTTGGGGCTAATTTTTATCCTGACCATCGCCGAACTGGGCCTGGCCCTCACCTCCACCTGGCGCAAAACGCGCTACCTGTTTATCCTCTGCCACCCCGCCGTCCTGCTGCTGGCCGCCGACGGGCTGGCCCGCGTCCTCGAAGCTTTTGGAAAATTTCTGTCCTCCCTAATGAAGACCGGGGACCGGAGACCCGTTCGTCAAGCTCAGGGCAGGCCGGGGACTGGGACGCCCTTACTACCTACTACTTACTACCTACTACCATTATTCGGTGTCATCCTCATCGCCGGCTTCTGGGCCGAACCGGCGCTCGATGCGGGCTTGGCGCAGGGGACCGGCAACTACAACACGGCTTTTCGCTGGGTTGAAGCCCACTGGCAGGAGGGCGACCGGGTGATGACGGTCCACCCTTCGGCGGCTTATTTGTACCTGGGCCGTTCCGATTATTACGCCACCCAGGGCACAGCGCGGGTGTTCGTAGATGACGAGTCTGAGGAAGAGGTGGATCGGTACGTCGGCTCGACCCTGGTTGATACGGTGGAGGGTTTGAACGCCGCCCTGGCCTCGCCCCGGCTGTGGTTTGTGGTAGATCAGGACCGCTTTTTCAATCGTTATGAACCATTCTTTATCCAGCAAGTTTTTGCCCAGATGGATTTGCGGCATGAAACAGGCCGAGTTTTGGTTTTTTTGAGTCACCCTTATCCTCGCCCTGTGCCGCCGGAGCCGGCCAAAATCGTGGCGGCCAATTTTAGCGATTTAATCGAACTGGCCGGCTACACCCTCGATCTGGCCGCCGTAGCCCCGGATCGGACGGTTCAGTTGGGTCTGTATTGGCGGCCCCAGGCAGCCCACTTTCAACACCCCTACAAAGTGTTTGTCCAACTCAGAAATGAGCAAGGGCAAACCGTCGCCCAGGCCGATCATTTTATTTATGAAGGATTGCTCAGCGGAAGCGTGCTGGGCCAGCTCAAACAGCAGCAGGAGTGGCTGCGCGACACCGCCGACCTGGCCCTGCCGGAAAACCTGCCGTCAGGGTCTTATGACCTATTTATTGGCCTCTACGATCCCGCCACCTTCGAGCGAGTCCCCCTTAGCGCCGATGCCAGTGGCGAGAACGCCATTTTCCTGGCGACGATTTCAATCCCATGACGCCTGGCCCTTTTGCCTTGAAACAGCGACCTGCCTGGTGGCAGCAGCCTGTGTTGTGGTTAATGCCCCTGCTGCTGCTGGGCTTCTGGCTGCGGCTGTCATACCTGCTGGGTTCTGTTTATTTTTATGACGAGTTCATCAGCATGCTGGCTGCAGTGATGACCGCTCAAAAAGGCGTCCCCATTTTGCCGTCGGGTCTGTTTTACGATCACGGCCTGCTGTTCTCCTATCTGTCCGGCGGGTTGGTGGCCCTGCTGGGTTTTAAGGAAGAAATCGCTCGCTGGCCGGTGCTGTGGTTGAGCGTCGTCACCATTGCTGCCTATTACCTGGCCGCCCGGCGACTTTTTGATTCATCGCTGGCCGGGGTGCTGGCCGCCGCCCTGGCCGCTCTGGATGAAAGCTCTATTATCTGGGGTGGGCGGGCGCGGATGTATACCCCGGCTCACCTGTTTGTCCTGTTAACATTGGCCTGGTTTCTATTGGGGACGCTGCAACGCCCTACCCCTCGCACGCGCTACCTGGCCCTGCTATTTTTGGCCGCCGCGCTCTTCTCTCACACTATGACCTTTCTGATCCTGCCGCCGCTGGCTTTGCTGCTGGTGCTCTTTACCTGGCTGTACCGGCGTGGTTGGCTGCGCCAGCCGCGCCTTTGGCAGGAGGCCGCAGTGGGCTTGGTGATTGTGGCTCTGGCCTTGACCGTCGTCGCCGGGGGGATGAACAAGCCCAGCGCCAAGGTGATTGTCCAGCCCGAGCCGTCAGCCGTAGCCCCGCCGCCCCTGGGCCTGGGCTTTTTGCGCGGTTTTATCTGGCCGGGCCTGGAGTGGGACCGTTTTGATAATCTGGTCGGTTTTTTTGAAGAGCCTCCCTACGATTGGCTGCGTCCCGTTATTGGCCTGGCTTTGCTGCTGGCCGGGTATCGGATTCTCCACCGTCAGGCTAAGTTTGGGGATGTCGCCCTGTTGTTTTTGGCCCTCTTCCTGGCGCTGGTCATTTTTGAAATGGGCGCGCTGCTAACCGACGCCTGGAGTAAGAGCCGTTATGTATTTATTCCGGCTCTGCCTGGATTCTTGTTGCTGAGCGCCGGCAGTCTGGCCCATTTGCTGTCCCTGCCTATGGCTCTGGCGGAGAAATTGGGACAGCCGGCGCTAAAATCGGTTTGGTTAAAAGGCGGGGTTGCAGTGGCAGGAGTGGCTTTGATTGCCATGATGTGGGGGTCGCGGGCCTGGAACGTGGCCCAAGCTCAAGGCACGGGCGATTACCACACCGCCTTTGCCTATGTCAAAGCCAACTGGCAGCCCGGCGACCGGCTGATGACCACCCATCCGGCGGCGGCGTATCTTTATTTAGGCTTCTGTGATTATTACGCCAACCAGGTTTCGGCCTCCGTCTTTCGCGGCGAGGGCGAAGACAACGCCCTGGTGGACCGTTACGCGGCCAGCCTCCTGGTTGACTCGGTGGAGCGGCTCAACGCTATCCTCGAGGGGCAGCGGCTCTGGTTTGTGGTAGACGAGCAGCGCCTCTATGAGCGTTTTGAGCCGTTTTTTACCCAACAAATCCTGGCCCAGATGGACCTGGTTGAACAAACGGGTACTACCTACATTTTTCGCAGCCGGCCTTATCCCACGCCTGTGCCGGCCCAGCCTGCCGTCCGACTTGAGGCTAATTTTGGCAATATGATCCGGCTGGAAGGCTACCACCTCGATCCGGCGGCTCTTGCTCCCGATGGCACGCTGCCGTTGGGGCTGTATTGGCGGCTCACCGGCGCTCCCACGCGCCAGCTCAAGGTGTTTGTCCAACTGCGTAACGCCCAGGGCCAGATTATCGCCCAGGCTGACCATTTTTTGCTGGAAGGCTTACTGACGCGGGAAGCATGGGACGCCTGGCAGCAAAAAGGTGAATGGCTGCGCGATACCGCCGACCTGAGCCTGTCGCTGCCACTGCCGGCGGCCGGCGAACCCTACCGGCTGTACGTGGGCTTTTATGATCCAAAAACGCTGGAGCGCGTGCCGGTTATGGGCGATAAGAGTGGGGAGAATGCGGTGGTGATTGAACTGCCTCCGGTCGAGGCGGCGAGATAAGAATTTTATCAATCCGATGTTCGTCCATATCCACCACCTCAAAGGTGTAACCCTGCCAGCGCGCGCTTTCGCCTGGTGTGGGGATATGCCCCAGCAGAATCAGCAGCAGGCCGGCGACGGTTTCAAAGCTGTACTCTCGGCCCAACTTTTCTACCTCTGGGATATTGAGTTGTTCCTCCAGATCGCTGAGGGGCAGCAGCCCGTCTACCAGGTAACTGCCATCTTCGCGCCGGACAATTGAAGCTTCGGCCTCATCGTACTCATCGGCAATTTCGCCCACCAACGCTTCCAGCATATCTTCCAGGGTGATCAAGCCCGCTACCTGGCCGTACTCATCCAGGACCAGGGCCAGGGCATTGTTGCTCTGTTTGATCTGTTGAAAGGCAATGACCGCTCGCTGGCTTTCAATGACATAATAAGGCGGGCGCAGCAACGAGCGCAAATCAACTGCCTCAGACATTCCCCACACCCGCAGCAAATCTTTGACATTCAGGATGCCGATCACGTGGTCGAGCGAATCCTCGAAAACCGGCAGACGCGAATAACCCGATTCGGTCACAATTTTGAGCAGCTCCGGCAGCGGCGTATCCCGTTCAACCCCCACAATTTGGGTGCGCGGCGTCATCAGTGAGCGCACCAGCCGGTCGCTAAAGGCAAATACGTTGTTAATCAGGTCTTCTTCCGCTGCCTCAACTGTCCCGCCGCTGGTTCCTTCGCGGACGAGGGCCATAATGTCGTCCTCGGTAATGGGCGACTCCGGCACGTTATGCCGTCCCAACAAACGGAGGACCAGCTCGGTGGAGAAGGTCAAAAAGCTGACCACCGGGCTGGCGAGAGTAGCCAACCCGCGCATACTGGGCGCGACAAAACTGGCCACCGCTTCCGTATTCTGGAGCGCCAGCCGTTTGGGGACCAACTCGCCGACGATGAGCGAGAGATAACTAATTGCCAGCACCACCACTCCCAGGGCAATCGTGCCGGCATAGGGCGCGAGTGTTGGGATGTCGCCCAAGGCAGCTTCAAGCAGTTCGGCCAGAGTTGCCCCGCCAAAGGCTGCGGCAAAGGTGCCAATCAGGGTAATCCCCACCTGCACTGTCGAGAGAAAACGGCTGGGGTCTTCGGCCAGTTCCAGCGCCGCCGCCGCTCCTCGCTGCCCGGCAAGGGCCTGCTGCTCCAGCCGGCCCTTGCGCGCCGACACCACCGCAATCTCTGAAGCCGCAAAAAAACCGTTAGCCAGAAGCAGAACAAAGATAATCACAATCTCAAAGAGTAAATCGCCTATCATTAATTCCTCATTTCAACAGAATTAGGAGTTACACACCTCCATGTCATTTCGAGCGCCAGCGAGAAATCTTTGTCCTTGCCGGGAAGTTTAGGTGGTGGGGAAGAAGATTCCTCCCTCCGGTCGGAATGACATAACTCGCCTTGATTTCGTCACGAGCTAATGCAAAGCTGTACTAAGAATAAACTTGTTCAAAAAGCCAAAAGCGTTTATTTCAGAAATCATGGTAAAGACACTTTACTATCGGCGCGTTTTCTCAGTTGTTTTCGTACTGACAGAAATGATTGCAAAGCCTCCATAAATGTTTCTGTATCTTTCAAGTGAGGTAAAAATAAATTGTGCGCCGCTACAGTAGGCAGACCGCAAAAAAGATCAAAGCCACCTCCCATTCCGGCAATAAGGAGATTTTGACAATGAGCAACCTGGTCGAAAATAGGTAAATTTAGGTTCATGATGGCTCCCCTCAGTTCCCAGAAGTTCTCTAATCTTTTGGGTGTGTTTCAAACGAATTGACAATTGGGGAAATCGGAGTCCAAAGCTTGCTTTGGTTTTTCCAAAGCAAGCTTTGGACTCCATTCTCAACGCCGCTTCTTATCCTTCCCTTTTTTGTGCCCAAACTTCTCATCACTGGCCATCATGACCATCAACGGCTGGAAGGTAGCGATAGGCCGCACCAGGTCGGTTTGCTGGGCCATAACCTCCGCCGGATTTTTGTAAGCCTGGGGCGACTCGTCTACTCCGGCGTCGGGGTTGAGCAGTTCCACGCCGCGCTGCTTGAGGTAAGCATCACGCTGGTGGCGGGTAATCATCTGTTTGCTGGCGGTACGCGAGCGGGGACGGCCCGCCCCGTGGCTGGACGAATCCAGCGAAGCTTCATTACCCAGCCCCACTACCAAATAGCCCTTATCGGCCATAGTGCCGGGAACTACCCCCAATTCGCCTGCTGCCGCCGGGGTGGCCCCCTTGCGGTGGACAATCAACGTTTTGCCGCCGTGCGTTTCCTCCCAGGCAAAGTTGTGATGATTCTCCACAAAGGCGGCGGGTTGCAGTCCTGCTGCCGCGCTGACGGTCTGGTGAATGGTCAGGTGGCAGGCCGAGGCAAAATCTCCGGCAACGTGCATAGCCAGCCAATACTCCTGCCCGGCCTCGCTCTCCAAATCGAGCCAGGCCAATTCGTGAAACTGCTTGGGCAGCTCCGGGCGCAAATCTTTGGCAATTCGGGTGTATTCCTGGGCAATCGTCGCCCCGATGCCCCGCGAGCCGGAGTGGGTGACAAAACAAAGCCGGGTATCGCCGGCTTGCAGCCCCAACTGCGGAATGTCTTCCAGGACGGTCAGCGCCGCCCACTCCGCAAAATGGTTCGACGTGCCCGACGTGCCCATCTGTCGTACCGCTTTATCGTGCAAATGGCGCAACAAACCCAGTTCATGCCAGCGGGGGTCGTCCAGCAGGGGATGGTCGCGGCGGTTGCGCGGGTCCCACTCCCCATCCCGCTCACCGATACCAAAGCGGGTGTTGAACAGCAGCGCCTTGCGCAGCCGGTCGCCTTGAGCATTGAGCAGGCTGGGCGGCTCGTCGTAAATGCTCATGCGCATGCGGCAGGCAATATCTACCCCCACCCCGTAGGGAATGACGCTGTTTTCTGTGCCCAACACCCCACCGATGGGCAGCCCGTAGCCGGGGTGACCGTCGGGCATCAGCGCGGCGGCTTGTGAAACAGGTAGACGGGCCGCATTTTCCAACTGTTGCAGCGTTTGCGGCTCAAAATCCGTGCCCCAAACCCGGAAGGGGATGGGCATCTCCCGAATGGACGCGGCTGGAGTTGATTTGGGCTGTTCCAACTCAATCAACCGTTGGGCCAACACGCCAAATAAAAGGTCGCTGCGGAATTGAGCCGGAGCCAGCCGCACCCCATTCAAGCGGGCCAACACTTCGCCCCGGTCGAGGTTATCCGCCAGCAGTGTTTCGGCGGCCTCCAACGCTGCGCCCATAATCGGGCCGGGCGGCCAGCCTTCGGCCAATAATTCTTTGCCGGTTAGTTTTTGGGTCATAAACTTACACTCCTACCTTGTAACTGCTCACTCTTCATGTCATTTCGAGGCTGAAAGCCGAGAAATCTTCGAGACCGTTGTTTTCAAATCACGGCTTGGAAAATTTCTCGCTCCTAACGTCGCTCGAAATGACATGCCTGAGCAGCTACCCTAACTTTTTGAGACAAATCACCGGCTCCTGGGCCAACAAACGGCGCAGGGCGGCCAGATCGGGCAAACCTAAAACCTCGGCTATAACCCGGTCAATTTCGAGCCGGATCGGGTCTTCGCCCATGCGGGCAAAGGTCGCTAACGCTTCTCCGGCTACCCGGTCGTAAACGGCGGCCAGCCGGTCAAGTTGCACCGGGGTCAGGCTGCTCAAATCCAGCACCGGCAGCCCGCCGAGCGTCGGTTTTTTGAAACCAATCCAGGCCCCTTCTGTTTCCTCTCGATGAGCCAGCAATAAAAGCAAATTGAAGGTTGAGTTTAGCCATAAAACCAACGCTTTTTCAAAGGCGTCATTTTGAAATTCTTGTTTTGTGCAGAATGTCCACCATACATTTGAAAGCACAAGTTCGGGAAACTTAACAGCCAACAACTTGTGACTGTTCAACCTGAGACGTTCCACAATCGCAACTCTACCGGCCAGCGGCCAAAGGTCTTTAACCTTGCGTAAATTGCGCCCTTCTTTGGCCTGGGGCAGCGGGGCGAGATAGTGGTTGGGGGTTTGGGCCAGCGTGACCACTTCCCCGGCGTCGTGGCCCCACAAGCAGGGATAGGCCGTGGGGGTCTGGCTGAGGCTGAAGCCGTCGTGAATATCGCGCCGGTCCGGGCCTAACGTTCCAAAATCACTCAACGGGCGTAAGGGAATATGGCCGACGATGTCATAACCCGGCAGCCAGACCTGCCCTTTTTCCAGGTAATAAGCTGCCCGCGCCAGGTCGGCCTGGGCAAAATTAACCGGCAGCGACCAATCCGAGCCGGAGATTTTGGCCGGATCGAGGCCGTTCAATGCTTCCGGGGCCAGTTTGAGCAGAGAATTTAGCTCGCGCCAGGGCAGGGCCACGGCTTCGCCAATTTTATGCTCGCCGATGAACAAATTTAACGCGCCCTGGCCGCTTTCGAGATCGGGCACACCGTTTTCGGTCAGCGCCTGGGCTACAGCCAGAGCTTCAAAAGTGGTACGGGGGTTATGCCACAAATTGACGGCAATGACCCGGCCGTTTTTGGCAGTTTTGCCGGGCTGATTTTTAACGGCCACCAGCAGCGTTTCGCTCAAGTCGGTGCTTTCAGAAAAGTTCCAGCGGCCCGGATCATGGCTGGCAAGGATAAATTCAACTTCGTAGTGGCGCTGGATTAGCTCGCGGGTTTTGCCCCAGGCCTCACCCGACAACAGCGTTTTGGGCAGTACCAGCGCCAGCCGCCCGCCCGGTTTGATAAAACGATGGGCTATGGCCACAAAAACAGACCCCAGTCCGGCAGTGGTATTGGCCAGCGCTTTGGTTTCTTTCAGCAGCCGGGCCAGCTTCTTTTGCATTTTTTCCCGTTCTGCGGCGGGCACAGAGCCAAACAGTAAATTACCGCCAACGCTGCGGGTGAAGGGAGGGTTGATGGCAACCAGGTCCAAATCGGGCAGAGGGGCTAACAATACCTCTTGCAGAGCCGAAGGCGTGGCCTGTTGGGTAGCCGGGGTAGCGCCGGAAATGTCGGTGGCGATTTGAATATTACTGCCGGTCAGATATTCGACGCTGCCCAACCAGCTATCCGGGCCGCCCAAAGGCAGGCTAAAGAGATTCATATTTTTGAAAGCCGTGCCAGGGGAGCGCATGGCCAGCGATGAAGCGGTCAAATGGATGGCCGAAGGCAAAACGTCGTAGCCGTGCAGCATTTCTTCAACCAGGGCGGCCTGCAATTGGTTGGCGTCAATAGGTTGCTGCCGGCCGGCGGCGGCGCTGATGTAGTTGTCGGTAATGGCGTCGGCGGCAGCCATAAGCAGCGTTCCGGTACCACAGGAGAGATCGGCAATGCGCAGGCGGCGCACCTCTGCCAGGTCAGACGGCTCAAGCGGCCAGGCGGCGGGTCGCAAGGCCAATTTGAGTAATAACGTGGCCGCCGGAATACTGGTGTAATACGTACCCAAATATTTGGCCTCAACCAACAGGCGATGATAAATGCGCCCCATCAGATCGTGTCGCAATGCGGCCTTTAGGCCCATGATCCGGCCGGTGGTCAGGACAAGGGGCATCAAATCTTTGAGGTTAACTGTACCGCCAAAATCTAGCAATAATTCTCTGGCGATAAAAAAAATGGGGTAGTAATCTATTTTGTGGATGACAAAATCCCAAAGTTCGATGAGTTGGCCGTACGAAAATGGATCAGCCGCAATGAGGCGCGACAAAGGGGGTATCCGGGGATAATCTTCGGTCAATATTTCCTGAAAAATCATGGCATTGACCAGCACCAGGCCGGCAATCCGGCTAATGGCCCAACATTCCTCAGTTGAAAACTGGTCGGGGTTGCCCGCCTCAGACAATTGGCGAATGCCCAGAACATGGGCCGCTCGCCCCACCACGCCGCGTTTGTGGGCAATCAGACTGGCAAAATCTTCAATCCCTTTGTCCAGCGCCTCAACCGCCTGAGTGACAATATCCTCTTGCACCAGATGTTCAAAAGCATTGCGTAACGCGCTTTCCAGGTAATCCACATTGCCCCCCACAAAGCCGGTGCTTTGCGATTCGGTCACAATGGCAATGCTCAATTTAACTGCGGCTAGTTTTTCTTTGAGGTGCTCAAACGCTTCGTTCCGCAACTCCTGGGGGTAAATAACGGCTACGCCAATATGGGCAATGCCGGTCTCAACCCGCTGGCGGGCGGAAGCCAGGGCTTTATCGCCGGCATGACTTTGGTCGTCAACCTCGCCCTCAAGCGCGGTCCGCAGACCGCGAAAGGTCACAATCACGTCGGGCATTTTACGGCCTTTGCCGACACCCAATTTAATGATGTTTTCCGGCGCGCTCACCGCGCCGCGTTCTTGTAACAATTGGGCTAACAAAACGTTAAACACCTCTTGACGGTACATTACACCTCCACAAAGGGCCAATCAAGATTGCGATCATTGACAAAGCGATAGCGCACCGGATAAGCGGCCTGGAGCAGCTCGATATAACGGCGCGGTTCTATCGCCTCGGCGGTTAAGCCCAAATTATGATACAGCCGGGCCACTTCGGTGCGGGCAACCGGGACCAACTTTTCGTCGTCGCACAGAATTTCGATTTCGATAAAGTGACCCAAATGGTCCACCTCGTTGAACTCCACGCTGGCCCGCTCGACCCGGTACACCCGCGACTTTTTGCGCTTAACCACAAACGGCTCAAAGCCAAACTCATGGACAAACTGGAAAAAGGCATGGGCGTCGTCCACCCCAAATTCAACCTCGTCGTTCACCTCCACCCCGCCGGCCTCGACCAGTTGTTTAAAAGTGACAACCGACCGGCCTGCCTCTCGCCGCAGTCGGAAGCGTTCGGCGGGCACAGGAGCGGTATCACCCCGCCGGCGAAAATAGATGTCTTCCTTTAGTGTCTCTCCTTTGAGGACGCCCAGCGAGGCCGCTTTCGCCTCAATCTCCTGGGGCTGGCTCAAACGCGCTTTCAATTCAACTTCAAAGGCCATAATTGTTCTCCTGCGGTTAGTATAGGGGAATTGAGGGGCTTGTCAATCGTTCAAGAAAGAGCTTAAAAACATTTGTAGCCTGATTGCTGTCTCTGCCCTTTTATGTTATTGTCACAGGGTAGCAGAGTCGCAGGGTAGCAAGGTCGCAGGGTAGCAGGGATGTATTTACCTCTGTCTACCGTCTACTGTCTACCGTTTTCGAGGAGGATTTCACTATTTATCGCCAACCACGTCCGGCCCCGGTGCTGGACTCGCATATCGCCGCCGGTTCAGCCGGACGGGGATTACTGGTGGCCAAAAGCTATTATTTTTTGTTCTTTGCCGCCATTGGCTGCCTGGTTCCATTTTTTAACATCTATCTGGAATCGAAAGGTCTGACCGGGGTGGAAATTGGCTGGCTGGGCAGCATTCCACCCATGATTGCCCTGGGGGCCAACCCCTTTTGGGGCGCGGTGGCCGATTCCTGGAAAATTCACCGGCTGGTGCTGGCCCTGTGCGCCTTTGTCGCCGGGTTGGTCTCTCTATTTTTTCTGGGGGTGAGCAACTTTTGGCTGCTGCTGACGCTGGTCACGGCGCTTGCTTTTTTTCGCACCCCCATCGGCTCGATTGTGGACAGTACGGTAATGGATATGCTCAAGCGGGCCAACAGCGGTAGCAGTTACGGTCAGCAGCGTTTGTGGGGCACAGTTGGGTTTGTGTTGGCCACCTTTAGCCTGGGCCAACTTCTCAGCCCCGCTAATCTGGCGCTTATTTTTTGGCTGCACGGCGGGCTGCTCAGCCTGGCTTGCGCTGGGTTGAGTTTTTTGCTGCCTATCGAAAGCGCGCCGCACCAGGTTGGAATGTGGCAGGGGCTGCGCCGTTTGACCACCCAGGGTGGTTACTTAAGCTTTTTGATTGCCATGACTCTGCTCGGCATGGGCATCTCGGCCTACATTGGCTTTTTGGGGTTGCATATTATGGCGCTCGGCGGCAATGAGGCGCAAGTGGGCCTGGCCTGGACGGCCAATTCCCTGCCCGAAGTGATCTTGATGTACTTTGGGGCGCGCTGGCTGGGCCGTTACAGCCATAAGCGGTTGATTATAGCTGGATTTGTGGGCTTTACCCTGGTTTGGATCCTGGCCGCCCTGGCCCCCACGCCCGCCCTGCTTATTGCCGTTCTGCCCGGCATGGGGATTTGCTTTGGTTTTTTCTGGGTGGCAGCCGTTGGTTATGCCAGCGAAGCAGCCCCACCCGGCTTGAGCGCGACCGCCCAGGCATTAATGGGCGCGGCCCAGAGCGGTCTGGGCTGGAGTCTTGGCTCGGTGGTGGCCGGCTATTTGTGGGATCAGACCAATGGACATGTTGTTCTATTTTTTGCCGCCGCCGTGTTTTTCCTGGCAACTTTAATTTTTTGGTGGGGTAACCGCCATTCGGAGAGGATTGATTTAGCGGGCAAAGAGGAGTATAATGGATTTAACAATACGTGAAACCAGGTACAATCACTATGTATAATACTATTTTAGTTCCATTAGATGGATCGAGGCGGGCGGAAGCGATTCTGTCCCATGTAGAAAATTTGGCCCTGTGCCATGGTTCCAAAGTGGTCTTGCTCCAGGTAGTCGAGCCAAAACCCCTCTTAATTGACGGCACCAACGCCGTACCCGATATTGTTGAACACCAGCATCACCTCAAGGATGCCGAGGCTTACCTGACCACACGGCAGGGTGAATTTCGTGAAAAAGGTATCGAGGCCCGGATTCGCCTGGCCGAAGGCTCTGTTGTCAATGAGATCATCAATGCGGCTGAAAGCGAAAATGCCGAGCTTATTGCCATGGCCAGTCACGGGCGGACCGGCCTGGCGCGGGTGTTTTACGGCAGCGTCGCCGCCGGGGTGCTGCACCGGATAGACCGGCCCTTGTTGCTGGTGCGTTCAGAGGATAGCGATTAAGCTCAATTCGGCTTAAACATCGCATCCTGAGTAGCCTTGAACGCAGTGAAAGGCGTATCGAAGGGTGCGATTAAGCTTGTTACCTGAAAAGGGTTAGGATCAACTGCGCCAGCAAGATTTTGGTGATGGTGGCAATGGGATAAACGGTCGCATAGCCAATATTGGGCAGATCATTTTCAGATTGTTCCAGAGCAAAACCGAGAACTGCTGGTTGGGTTTGCATGCCGGCCAGCAATCCGCTGAGCAGCCCCATAGGAATACCCAGAAGATAATACCCCACGCACAAAACCGTCAATGCCGTGACACAGGTGATAACCGCCCCGGCCAAAAAAATGTATACCCCCCCGCTCTGGGCAAAGGTGTTGACAAAGGCATAGCCGGAGCGGGTGCCAACCGCCGCCAGAAAGAGGATCAAGCCAATTTGGCGCAGCACCAGATTGGCGCTGTATGGCATAGCCCAAACCAGCGGGCCGGTGCGCCCTCGATTGCCCAAGATTAGCCCCACGATCAGCGGTCCCCCGGCCAACCCCAGCTTAAAAGTGATGCCGCCGGGCAATGGGATAGGGATTGTGCCCAGCAACAAGCCCAGGGTTACGCCCAGGCTAAAGGTGAGCAGGTCAATTTCGCTCAAGGCGCGGTACGAGTCGCCAAAAAATTTACTCACGGCAGGCATAGCTTCTGGTTTGGCCAGTACCCGAACCCGATCGCCGGGTTCCAGCACGGTATCCCCGTTGGCCAATAGTTCCACATCGCCCCGGCGCAGCCGGGTGACTATAGCCCCAAATTGCTGCGGCAGGTCGAGGTCTCGCAGGCGGTGCCCCACTACGCGGGGATTGGAGACGAACATCCGCCGGAAGTCATATTCGCTGCGGTCCAATTCCAGCCGCTCGCTGCTCAATTCACCCAGATAGTTTGTCACTTCGTCCAGGTCTTCTTGAGTTCCAATCAAGGTGATGAGATCTCCTACGGCCAGCCGGGTGTCACCCCCAACCAGGGCCAATGGCCCATCCCCATGCTTGATCCGGCCAAAAATAACATTCCACTGCTGTTGCTGAACCAGATCGTAAACAGACTGTTGCGTTGCCTCGGGCCGGGTCACACAAATGGTCCGATTTTGGAGTTGTTGATGGGTTGCGCCTGGTTCCCCTGAAGCCTGCGCTTCACGATGATAATCAATGCGCCAGAGACGCTGGAGGATAAAAATGGCTAAAATCGGCCCAATCACACCCACCGGATAGGCAATCGAATAACCTACCACCGGCTCGCTGACCCACTCATCTACCAGGTCGGGCGGAGCGAAGGCTTTGATCTGCTCCAGTAGGGCTGCCAGAGCGGGTGTGTTGGTCATACTGCCGGTAAACAGACCGCCCGCCAGGGTAGACTTTAAATCGAGCAGATACAATGCCCCCACCGTCAGCCCCGCCGCCAGGCACAGTCCACCCACAATGAGCAGGTTGTCCCGCAGCCCTTTACGCCGGAACGAGGCAAAAAAGGCCGGGCCGCTGCTCAACCCAATGGTGTAGACAAACGCTACCAGGCCAAAGGTGTAGATTATTTCCGGCAGTTTCAAATCAGGATGGAGGGAGCCAACGGCTAAGCCAACAAAGAGCACAGCGGCTACCCCCAGACTGCTGCCTTTAATTTTTATGTGGCCCAGCGGGTAGCCAATGGCGGTTACGATAAACAACAACAGCAGTGGATTATCCAGTAGTAACTGTATCATCATCGCTCCGATAAACTAAAAAAGGGGGCAGACGTTAGAGTGTCTGCCCCCGTAAAGTCGAAAGAAACTATTCTCCCGGCACAGCCGCTACTTCAGCCTGAAACTGCCACTTTTCGGGCGAGCGCCACAGGCTGGACAGGATCAGTTCGCGGATGAAGATGAGTTCCTTGGGCAAGCGGTCGTACAGCTTGGCAAACAACTCTTCGTGTGACATGACTTCTTCCACCCACTGATCGCGGTTGATAGCCATCAGTTCGTTGAACTTTTCTTTGCTAAAGTCCAGGCCGCGCCAATCCAGGTCTTCGTAGCGAGGCATCCAGCCGATGGGGCTTTCGCTGCTGGGGGCGTGGCCTTTGACTCGGTCAACAACCCACTTCAAAACGCGCATATTATCGCCAAAGCCAGGCCAGATGAACTTACCGTTTTCATCTTTGCGGAACCAATTGACCCCAAAAATTCGGGGCGGATAGGCAAGCTGCCGGCCAAAGCGCAGCCAGTAGTTGAAGTAAGAGGCCATATGATAACCGGCAAAGGGCAGCATCGCAAAAGGATCGCGCCGCACCTTACCCACCTGGCCAAAGGCCGCCGCCGTCATTTCGGAACCCATCGTGGCCGCCAGGTAAACGCCGTAGGTCCAATTAAAAGCCTGGTAAACCAACGGCACTACCGTGCTGCGCCGGCCGCCAAAGATAAAGGCCTCAATCAGCACCCCGTTGGGGTTCTCCCAATCTGAGTCAATGACCGGGTTCTGGTGGGCCGGGGCGGTAAAGCGGGCATTAGGATGGGCCGCGGGCTGGCCGGTTTCCGGCGTCCAGTCGTTGCCTTTCCAGTCAATCAGGTGGGCCGGCGGGGTTTTAGTCATGCCTTCCCACCATACATCGCCGTCGTCGGTCAGCGCCACGTTGGTAAAGATGGTGTTTTTGGCGCAGGAAATCATGGCGTTGGGGTTAGATTCAAAGTTGGTGCCCGGCGCTACGCCAAAATAGCCGGCCTCGGGGTTGATGGCGTAGACGCGGCCATCTGGCCCGGGTTTGAGCCAGGCAATGTCGTCGCCAACCGTGGTCACTTTCCAGCCTTCTTCCTGGAAAGCCGGCGGCGGGACCAGCATGGCAAAGTTGGTTTTGCCGCAAGCGCTGGGGAAAGCGGCGGCCACATAGGTTTTCTCGCCCTTTGGATCTTCTACCCCCAGGATGAGCATATGCTCGGCCAGCCAGCCTTGCTCGCGGGCAATAACCCCGGCGATGCGCAGGGCAAAGCATTTTTTGCCCAGCAAAGCATTGCCGCCGTAGCCGCTGCCGTAAGACCAGATTAGCCGTTCTTCGGGGAAATGGACGATATATTTGGTGGTGGGGTTGCAGGGCCAGGTGACATCCTTTTGGCCGGGTTCCAGCGGCGCGCCGATGGAGTGCAGGGCCGGTACAAACTCGCCATCTTCGCCCAACACGTCCCAGATTTTGCTGCTGACACGGGTCATGATGTGCATATTGACCACTACGTAGGGTGAGTCGGTCAGTTCGATGCCGATGTAGGAAATGTGCGAGCCAATCGGCCCCATGCTGAAGGGAATGACATACATCGTCCGGCCTTTCATACAGCCATCAAACAGTGGGATCAACTCTTCCTTCATCTCCTTGGGGTCTTTCCAGTTGTTGGTAGGACCAGCATCTACCTTACTCTTACTGCAGATGAAGGTGCGGTCTTCCACGCGAGCAACGTCGCTGGGGTCGGAACGGGCCAAAAAACAGCCCGGCCGCTTTTCGGGGTTGAGCCGGATAAATGTGCCGGCTTCAACCATCTCTTCACATAGGCGGTCATACTCGGCCTTCGATCCATCACACCAGTAGACCTGGTCGGGCTTGCACAGGGCCACCATTTCTGCCACCCAATTACGCACTTTTTCGTGTTTGACATTCGTTGGGAAATTCATGTTGCCTCCTTTTATACTGTCCTTAAATTGACATTTAATTAATGATTAAACCGGGGCTACATTTATAGTCGGCCTCAGCTTATTTTGCAATTTGGGGCGGTAAATACCTGGACAAGGCCTTACCCCGCCCAAGATATCCTAAAAATTTTAACTTTACAGTGTTTTGGGGAACTATCTACGATGATAGGGGTGTCCTGCAAGTTGCTTATACCATATAACAAAATTAGATATTCTGATAGTGTTACATGTCATAAATTCGATAGGTAATTTGTCACTAAATAGTGAAATAATTCACAATAATAATCTGGACGTAACCTTTACTACTTTGCCTACCGGTGTTATAATAGTTATGTCGTTTTAACGTTAATCTTTGTCGAGGTTCACTCTTGAGTCGCGCTCAGCAGCTTTACCAGTTACAAACCCTGGATAGCGAATTGGATAAAATCAACCAGCAGTTGGCCGGCATTGCCGCTCAGTTGGGTGAAAGTGAAGTTTTGAAAAAAGCCAGGGTTGAGGCCGGGGCGGCTGAAAAAACATGGCGACAGGCCCAGGCGACGATGCAAGATTTGACGTTGGAGGTCAAAAGTTTGGCCGAAAAGATTACCCAGCAGGAGAAGGTTTTGTATCACGGCAAAGCACTCAGCGCCAAAGAAGCGGCCAATCTGCAAGATGAAATCAACTCGCTGAAGCGCCGCCACAGCCAGCGCGAAGAGCGGTTGTTGGAAGCGATGGTGGCCGCTGAAGAGGCGGAGGCCCAACTCAAACGCGCCCAGGCGGAATTAATGGTGGTCGAAGCAGACTGGCAGGCCAACCAGGAACAGTTGACCCAACAGCAAACGGCTTTAAAGGCCAAGGCGGCTGAATTAAAACAACATCGCCCCGTGCTTGTCAAGGGTATTGATCCGGACGACCTGGAAGAGTATGACGACCTGCGGCCCAGGAAGACAGGCCGGGCAGTAGCTATGATCAAAGATGGCATCTGTCTGGGCTGTGGGGTGGCGGCTTCCAGCAGCCGGATTCAGCATGCTCGCGCCGGGACGGAGTTGGTTTACTGCGGCACGTGTGGCCGGATTCTATATGTAGCGTAAGGAGCGAGCCATGCCCCTGCGAACTGTCCAAGTAGATGTAGATGATGCTATCTTTCAAGCCGCTCTCAATCGAGCTACCCGTGAAGGCAAAGCCATCGGCCAGGTCATCGGGGAGTTTTTGAGCCAATATGCTCAGGGTGTGGCAGCCGGCGCACCGACCAGCTATACCGTCCAGCGGGGCGATACCCTGGGCCGGATTGCCCAGAAATTGTATGGGGACGCCCGCAAGTACCCCCTCATCCAGCAGGCCAATAACCTGGCTAATGCCAGCAACATCTGGGTGGGTCAGGTTTTGGTTATCCCGCCGCTCAATTCAACCCCCGCTTCGGTCACGCCGGTGACGCCTGCGCCGGCTCCAACGCCGGTTACGCCGGTCACACCGCCGACCCCCGTAGTGCCAACGCCTTCAGCGGGGACGCCGCCGCCTCAGCCGTCCATCCAGTGGGTCGGGTCGCCTAATTTTAACCAGCGCCGCAGCCCCGACGATATTACGGCTATTGTTATTCACTCGACGGCGAATAACCGCTTGCAGGGGGTGATTGACTGGTTCAATAACCCCAACTCCCAGGTAAGCGCCCATTACACTATTGGCAAAGACGGTAAAATTGTGCAGCATGTACGCGATACCGATCGGGCCTGGCACGCCGGCCAGAGCGTCTGGAAAGGGCGCAACTCGTGCAACGATTACACCATCGGCATCGAACTGGTCAACCTCAATGATGGGCAAGACCCCTATCCCGAGGCGCAGCACCGGGCCAATGTTGCGCTGTGCGCCTATTTATGCTACATTCACAACATTAAAGTTGACGATATTATGGGCCATCTCGATATTGCCCTGCCTCCCGGCCGCAAGTCCGACCCGCGTGGATACGATTTGAACCGTCTCCGCCGTGAAGTGGCCGCGGCCCTGGGAGAGAATTGAGTAAGCGTCCAAAATTTACTTCCCGTTCTAAGTTCCTCTCAGTTCCCTTATACTGCCCGCAGGCACAAACTGAGCTTTTTGCCAGTGTAGAAAAACGCAGTTTGTATCCGTGCAAAGTATAGTTCCCTGGGAACTATAGGCACTTGAGGGAACTTATTTTTAGACGATTGTAAGCACTATGACTTTGACCCTGTTTGACTCCCGCCGCTGGCTGCCTATGCCGCGGGCTATAGGTTGTTACACTTAACGGCTCCCCTATCTTCTTTGTGGTAGGGTTCTGGTCGGACTGGCCTGCCGGAACAGTTTCGGATCACGAGGGGTGAGACCTGCTGCCAAGCAGTCCCCGGATCAAAATTTACCCATTTATCAAAATCTATAGCGTTGTTGTTAGCTCTGGAAGGCAGAGTTTGCTCTGTTTATCCATCTTGATGTTAACGACAATTTGGGAGAATAATAATGACCACAGCACAACTCTTTGAGAATAAAGTCGCTCTATCCGCTCATGATGGCAAGGCTTCGCCGCGGATAATCACCGACCTGCCCGGCCCGAAAGCACAGGCCCTCCTGGCCCGCGATGCCCAGGTGGTTTCGCCTTCCTACCCTCGCGACTATCCTTTTGTGATGGATTATGGCCGGGGGGCCGAGGTATGGGATGTAGACGGCAACCGCTTTATTGATTTTGCCGCCGGCATTGCCGTCACCTCCACCGGCCACGCCCACCCGGAAGTGGTCGAGGCCATCAAAAGCGCCGCCGATAAATTTTTGCACATCTCCTCGGATTATTACCACGAACTGCAAATCAGGCTGGGCGAAAAAATGAGCGAGATTGCCCCTTTCGATGAGCCGGCCATGACCTTCTTTACCAATTCCGGCACCGAAAGCGTCGAAGGGGCTTTGAAGCTCGCTCGCTACGTGACCAAGCGCCCCCGCTTTATCGGCTTTATCGGCGGCTTTCATGGCCGCAGCATGGGGTCGTTGGCTTTTACCGCCAGCAAATATACCCAACAGGCCGGCTTTTTCCCGACCATGCCCGGTGTGACCCACGTGCCTTTCCCCAACAGCTACCGCCCCCTTTTTGCCGGGGACGACCAGGGGCTGGCCGTGCTCAATTACATCGAAAATGTGTTGTTCCAGAGCAATATTCCGGCCAAAGAAGTGGCTGCCATCCTGCTCGAACCGATCCAGGGTGAAGGCGGCTACCTGGTTCCACCCGACAGCTTTTTGCCCGGCCTGCGCGCCTTGTGCGACCGCTATGGCATCCTGCTGATTGCCGACGAGGTGCAGAGCGGCATCGGCCGCACCGGCAAAATGTTTGCTGTCGAGCATTGGGGGGTGCAGCCCGATATTATAACCACCGCCAAAGGGCTGGCCTCGGGCATGCCCATCGGCACGGTGACGGCCCGCAAATCGCTGATGGAGCAGTGGGCGTTGGGGGCGCACGGCAACACCTACGGCGGCAACCCCATCTGCTGCGCCGCCGCCCTGGCCACCATCGAGCTGATCCAAAGCGAATACCTGGATAACGCCGCTGTTATGGGCGACTATCTGCTGGACAAAATGCGTCAATTGGCCGCTCGTTACCCGGTGATTGGCGAAGTGCGCGGCAAGGGCTTAATGATTGGCCTGGAATTTGTCAAAGACCCGGTGACCAAAGACCCGGCCAAAAAGCTGGTCGAAGCGGTCATCCACGAAGCTTTTCGCAACGGCCTGCTGTTACTCTCCTGCGGCGTCAGCACCATCCGCCTGATGCCCCCGCTGATGGTCAACCAGGAATTGGCCGATGAGGCCGCGGAGATTCTGGATTATTCGATTGGGGTGGCGGCGGAACAGTATGGAATTTAAGCTCAAAGTGAGTTACGACCCGCGTGCTGGGTGTGTTCGCTTTTGGGGGCAGACCTCACCCCCCAACCCCCTCTCCGCTTCGGAGAGGGGGAGAAGAGCGCTCTCCCCCGCTGCGGGGGAGGGTTGGGGAGGGGGTCTGTCTACGCTATCCACCGAATTCGCCCCCAAATCTGAACACACCCCGCGTGCTAAGATTCTTGAAAAATTCGCCTGCTTGATTTATAATTGACCCATACCAAAATTAACCCAGAGCGTTCACCCGTTTCTCTGCTGACCTAAAAAGCGGTATGAACAGATGAACGCTCTTTCATTTGGGTAATCCCAACCCGTGTTGCCTCTTGCGTCATATATACGGAAGACGCAAGACGTTTTGACTGATCTAAGTACAGGATTGCATAAATTCGTCACGATTTAATGTATCCGTTTCCTGAGATGTCATTTCGAGCGCCAGCGAGAAATCTTCTTGCTCGCTATAACATTTTCGGCGGTGATAACGAAGATTCCTCCCTCCGGTCGGAATGATATGACTTCTGTGGAGGTATCTACTCGCCTTGATTTCGTCACGAACTAAGGCAAAGCTGTACTAAGTCTAAAAACAATCTTACTCATAAGGAGGCAGTGAAAATGACCGAAGAAAAAACGGAAGCTGCCCAGGTTGAGTTTCGGGCAGAAATCCAACAACTTCTCAACATCCTGGTTCACTCGCTTTACACCGAGCGGGAAATCTTTCTGCGCGAATTGATTTCCAATGCGTCGGATGCGCTCAATCGCATCCAGTTTGAAATGCTGACCAACCGTGACGTGCTGGACGAGCAGGCCGAACTGGGTATCTGGCTGGAGGCCGATGAAGCCAACCGCACCCTGACCATCCGCGATACCGGCATCGGTATGACCCGCGACGAGATGGTGGAAAACCTGGGGACGATCGCCCGCTCCGGGGCCAAGAATTTTTTGCAGGCGATGGAAGAGGCGGGCAAAAAGGGGCAGGGCGTCACCGCCGATATTATCGGCCAGTTTGGGGTTGGCTTTTATTCCGTCTTTATGGTGGCCGAGGAAGTAACCGTCACCTCCCGTTCTTATCAGCGCGAGGCCGAGGCGGCGGTCTGGTCGTCTCAGGGCCAGGGGACTTACACCATCGCTGCGGCCGATAAAGCCGAGCGGGGCACGACTATTCAAATCAAGCTAAAAGAAGACGCTAAAGAGTTTGCCGCGCCCTACAAACTGCGCCAGGTGGTCAAAACCCACTCCGATTTTGTGGCCTTTCCGATTTATCTCAAGGAGCGCAAGCCTCCGGCTGAGGGGGAAACCGAAGGCAAAATCGAGTTCACCCAGATCAACCAGCAAAAAGCTATCTGGCGGCAGTCGCCGCGCGAAGTGGACGAGGAGAAGTACGAGTCGTTCTACCATCAATTCACCTTTGATTTTGGCAAGCCGCTGCTGCGGATACATACCTCGGCGGACGCGCCGGCGCAGTTTTACGCCCTGCTCTTCATCCCCTCGAAAAAAGATTACCGGCTCTTCGGAGCCAAAGAAGATCACGGCTTGAAACTCTACTCGCGCAAAATCCTCATCCGCGAGAACTTCAAAGAGTTGCTGCCCAACTACCTGCGCTTTGTCGAGGGCGTGGTAGATTCCGAGGATTTGCCGCTCAATGTCTCCCGCGAGATGGTCCAGGCGACGCCGGTGCTGGACAAAATCAAGAATGTGCTGGTGCGCCGTATCTCCGGCGATCTGGCCGACCTGGCCAAAGACAAGCCCGATACCTACCGCACCTTCTGGCAAGAGTTTGGCGGCTTTATCAAAGAGGGTATTGCCATTGACCCCGACAGCCGGGGCAAATTTACCGATTTGCTGCGATTTCAGTCCAGCAAAGGCGCAAATGCTGATGAATGGGTCTCGCTGGCCCAATATGTCGAGCGAATGAAAAAAGACCAGAGCGAAATTTATTACATTCTGGGCGACGATTACAATGTGATTTCGCGCAGTCCGCACCTGGAATATTTCAAAAAGCACGATATCGAGGTGCTGTACCTGACCGACCCGATGGACAGCTTTATGCTGGTTGGCCTGCACGAGTACAACGGCAAACCGCTCAAGAATGTGGACGATGCCGGTCTCAACCTGCCCGAAGATAGCAAGCCGGAAGAAACGAAGGAAGCCGAAACCGCTATTCCGGCGGATAAATTTGAGGCGTTGGTGACTCGCTTCAAGGAAACGCTCAAAGACCGGGTGGAAGATGTCCGTGAGAGTAAAATCCTCACCGACAGCCCCTGCCGGCTGGTCAACCCGCCCAATGCCATGAATACCAACATGCAGCGGGTGCAGCGCCTGCTGGGCAAAGATTACCAGATCCCCAAGAAAATCCTGGAAATCAACCGCACCAGCCCGCTGATCCAAAATCTGTCTGCCCGTTTGGCCGCCAACCCGGATGATGCCCTGGTCAACCCTTTGATTGAGCAGCTTTTTGAAAGCGCCCTCGTCATCGAAGGCATCCATCCCAACCCGGCGGATATGATTCCCCGGATTCAACAGCTTATGGAAGCGGCGGCGAAGCTGTAAAAGGAGGCATGGAGGATTGGAGAATGGAAGATTGGACGGGATAGATGTGTCTCCTTTCCAACCCTCCAACCCTCCAACCCTCCAACCTTCCATGTCTAAATCCTTGTCCTTCGCCCTCGGTCTTTTTCTTTTCTCCATTTATCTCCTCACCTTTTCCGGCAAATTCCATGTGATGGACGAACTGGCCGTGTTCACCGCCGGCCACAACCTGGCCCAACACGGCCGGGCCGACATCAATCAACTCATCTGGACCAACCACTGGACGCCCAACCCCCCCGGCATTTGGGGCAGCGACGGCAATCTTTACACCAAAAAACCTCCCGGCATCTCTTTTCTGACTGCGCCGCTCATTGGGTTGGGCCACATCTTGCCCGGCCTCAACGCGGTGCATGTCGGCCTGCTGACCAACGCCATTGTAACCGCCCTGACGGCCAGCCTGCTCTTTATCTGGTTGACCGACCTGGGTTTTGCTCGACTCACTACCACCTTGATTGTTTTAGGGTATGGCCTGGGGACCATCGCCTGGGTCTATGCCCGCATGTTTTGGGAGTCCTCGCTGCTGGCCCTCTTTTTTCTGGCCGCCGTCTGGACCGCTTATCGCGCTACCCATCTAGCTCCAACTCAATCTCAACTACGCTGGCTGTTTCTGTGTGGCTTAGTTGTCGCTATCAGCCTGACCCTCCGCTTCGAGGCGGTGCTGGCGCTTGTTTTGATTGGACTGTATTTGGCAGGGAGCGAAGAGGCGAGGAAGCGAAGAGGCGAGGGGGCGAGGAAGGGGAACAGGGGAACAGGGGAGCAAGTTGTAGATTACAAATATCACGTCTCACGCCTCACGCCTCACGCCTCACGCCTCACGCTTTATCTCGCCCCTTCCTTTCTCATCGGTCTCGGCCTGTTGTATTTCAACTATATTCGCTACGGCAGCTTTGGTGAGACCGGTTACACCCAGGAAATTCTCTTCCGCGAGCCGTGGGTGGGCGCTTATGGACTGCTGTTCAGCCCCGGCCGGGGTTTGTTTATCTATTCACCGCTGCTGCTGCTGCTCTTTTGGGGCCTGCGCCCCGCCTGGCAGCGATTGCCTCGACTTTATTTCTGGCTGGTGGCGGCTCTGTGTTTGGGCTATTGGCTGTTCTACGGCTCATGGTTTGCCTGGGGCGGGGCCTGGGGCTGGGGGCCGCGTTTTCTCTTGCCCATTTTGCCCCTGCTGATGCTTTTTGTGGCCGAAGCGGTGGAGGAGGCGAGGAGGCGAAGAGGCGAAGAGGCGGAGGAGCGAAGGAGCAGAGGAGGCGAAGAGCAGAGGAGCGGAGGAGCGGAGGAGCAGGGGAGCGAAAATATTTACGTTTCACGCACCACGCACCACGCACCACGCACCACGCATTACGTTTTACGTTTTACGTTTTACGCTTTAACCCTCCTCAGCCTTACCGTCAACCTCCTCGGCATCCTGGTAGATTTCAATGAGCATTTTCTGCGGCTGGGCGCAAACGATAACTTTGTTTTCAACTGGGCTGTTTTTCCCCCGCTGGCCCACTGGCAGATTTTGCAGGAGGGTCTGGTAGATTTAATCTGGCTGCGCCTCGGAGAGCAGAGTTTAGAGATTGTCTGGCCGCTGTTGCTGCCGGCGCTGGCGCTTTTTGCGCTGGCAACTATCAATCTGCTGATAACCTATCGCCGCCAAAAAGAAATAAGAAATAAGCAAAAAGAAACCTTCACGCCTCACGCCTCACGTTTCATCCTTCATCCTTCATCCTTCATCCTTTACCTGCTCATCCTGGTCCTGACCTACCTCATGCTGCACGGCGCAGCCGAAATTGCTCAGGCTGATGAACAGGCTCAATCCGATTTGCCCCTGTTAGCCACTCTGAGCCATTCAGCCAGACTTGGCGACGCTTTGTTGGTCCCTATGCCCCCGTTTGGCGATGTCCAGGAAATCACCACCCGGCTGATGAGTTATCTGAAGCGGCCGCTGCCCACCTATGCCTGGATCGAAAGCGACCCTCGCGCTATCCAGCCGGTCGAGCGTGAACACATCTGGCAGGCAGTCCATAAAGAAGCTCAACGAGTCTGGCTGTTTGAACGCTGGCTGACCCAAGGCGACCCGCCGACTTCCACCGCCATTCGCCTCAACGAAGAAGCATTTCCACTGCAAGAACAGTGGTTTGAGAGGAGTGGGCGGCTGACTCTTTACGCCCTGGCCGGTCAAGATTCACCGACTCCCACACCGCTCAATGTTCGTTTTCAGGGTGGACTGACCTTGCTTGATTTTGCTGTGTTGGGAGATGCGCCCACAGCGGGTGAGGTGCTGAAGCTGCGCCTGACCTGGCAAGCCGCCACTGCTGCCGATTTGGCCGGGCAGAACTTGCCCCCGGCCAGCCTGATTGCCTTTGCTCAGTTAGTCGATGAAGCGGGCGGGCAAAAGGCGGCCCAGGTGGACCGTCTACTGGTGGATTTGCAGAATTTTCAGGGGTCGCCCCTGCTGCCGGGCCACACCCTGCGGCAAGGTTACGGCTTGCAACTGCCTACCGACCTGCCTCCTGGCGCGTATTCGCTGGTGATAGGAATCTATCAGGCCGGCAGCGGGCAGCGTCTCCCCCGCGCCGACGGTAGCCCTGACGATTTTCTCTATTTGACCACCTTCCGGATCAAATAACTGTTGATGAGTGCAAACCCTGGTTTGCCGCTTACCTTGCCCTCTAGCTTTTCAGACAACCTCTTACTTCACCTCTGCTCGATTTCAAATTTTAAAGTTCAAGGCTCAATTTTCTTAATAATTTACCCTATTCTTATGGATTCCCGTCTCGGTTAGTGATACAATTCACAGTAAAGGTATCCTAGCCTACTACTTGCATGCTACTCCGGCGTCATTGGGATGTCAGAATATCGAAATTACGACATGAAAAAGATCACCAAACTTCCGGCTTTTATACATACCGTTGACGCCAACGATGTCCTTACCGATGTCAATGATCACTGGCTGCGTTTTGCCCAGCAAAACGATGCTCCTCACTTGACCCGTCAGGTAGTCATTGGTCACTCCCTCTGGGATTTTATTGCCGGCTCATCTGTGACAAGTTAAGGGTTCAAAGAAAAAGTCAAATGGGGAAAGGAGATAAATCAAGTCGAGAAATCGGTTTACGTAAGGGTTTGACCACAGCTAAATCTTGATTAGCCGGATC
>JAKLJP010000028.1 GCA_023151115.1 Anaerolineae bacterium | reverse complement strand
TACCCCTCCACAAGTTTGGTAGATTATACTTCAATCCACCTTAGCTCGTGGTCCAGTTTTTGGGGCCAATTATAATCCGCCAAAAAATCAACTGACCGGCCTGCTGGATGCACTTGAATTGCTTGCTGGCCCAAGTTTGTGCTTACGAACGAGCGCTGCCGGCCGAAAATTACCCCGCTCGTGCCGCCGTGGCTGCTCTGGGCGAATTAGCCCGGCAAGCCATGAATGAAGCCCGTGATCTGGCCGCTTCTCTCAAAAAGGTATCTATCGCACCGCCGCAAAATTACCCGGATTGTAGAAGTGCTGGGTGTGGAAAATGATCGCTACGTGCCGCAAACACTCTGTACCTATAATGTTGACTTGGGGCAGCTAGAAGCCACCCCGGCCCGCGCCGGTTGGGAAGAGCACATCCGCCAGGGGCTGACGTATAGGTATAGGGATTTCTTCCTTCGGTCGAAATGACATACTCTTCTTGAAATAACAGCTTCATTTCGAAAATTACTTAACCATCCAAGTTTTGTTAGAAGTTATTTGACCTCACTGCGAAATCATTTCATAATAAGTACCTATCCGAAAACCCGTAGGTTGGCATCCCTATGCCAGCCTCTAAGTAAGTGTTTCGACAACTAATGAGCCAAAATTAAGAGGCTCTTCTAGCCAGGTAAAGAGGTGATCTTTTGTGCGGATCATGATTGTGGACGACCATGCAGTTGTTCGTTTAGGTTTAAGTAATTTATTAACTCGCCAACCTGGCTGGCAGGTGGTAGCCGAGGCTGGCACAAAGGCCGAGGCAATTCAACGGGCCGGTGAGTCGAAACCTGATATTGTGCTGATGGATGTTCGGTTGGGCCAGGAGAGTGGGATTGAGGCTTGTCGAGAGATTGTTAAAAATCATGCAGCCACAAAAGTAATTATGCTAACCTCTTTTGCCGAGGATGAACTGCTGGTGAAGGCAATTTCGGCAGGGGCGGTCGGCTATGTCTTGAAACAGGTTAGCAATGACCACTTGATTCAGACGATCCAAATGGCGGTTGAAGGCACTGGCTTGCTAAACCCTGCGGCCACAAACGAGGCTCTGACCGAGTTGCACAACTCAACCCGTCCTGAAGCCTTTGCCGAACTTTCGGCGCGAGAGCTAAAAGTATTAAGCCTGATTGTGCAAGGCAAAACCAACAAAGAGATTGCCGCCAGTCTGCATTTGGGCGAGGGTACGGTGCGTAACTATGTCGGTCATATTCTGGATAAACTGGGTTTAGCCAATCGAGCCGAAGCCACTGCATATGCGGTTCGTCATCATCTTGATCAGTATTTGAAATCTTGATTGCCCGTTGCTTTTCGCTCTGAAGGTTTCTTCTCCACCGCCCTCCCCGGAGGGCGGTTTTGTTTGACTAACAGTTGGTGATAGGACAATTGTCAGGAGATAAAATGACATCTGACACTATTCGTCGGGGCTGTTTGGATTTATGCTGGATGTTACCATTGGATAAGGATTAATGTTTAGGATTGGGAAATCAATCAATTATGGAATTTAAGGCGCTGCATATTCCTACGCTCACGGAAGAAGTTGCGACAAAGTTGGAAGCCCGGTTTCAGTGTTTACCGGGCATAGAGCAACTCACGATTACGTTGGAAACCCAGGAAGTGGATATTGTCTTTGATGAGGATCAAATCGGTTTCCGGACGCTGGCTCAGGAACTAGAAGCAGTGGGCTGCCCTTTGCGTGGCATCAGCGCAGCTTTATTTATTTAACCCCACAGCCACATTCGCCCTGGCCTTGCCGCTCCTCCAGCCGGGGGATCACCGTCGCCGCTGCGCAATGCCCTCGTCAACCGTCTTGCGAGCGATCACTTCATATAAGATCGCCTGAGTATTCCCCCGTTTACGCAACACCCGCCCCAGCCGCTGGATGTACTCACGGGCGCTGGCGCTGCCCCCCAGCACTACCGCAATTTTGGCCTCCGGCACATCCACTCCTTCATTCAACACTTTAGAGGTCACAATGGCCCGGTAGACCCCGGCCCGAAAGCCATCCAAAATAGCTTTGCGCTCGACGGCGACCGTTTGGTGGGTAATGGCCGGGATGAGATGCCGCCGGGCAATCTGGTAGGCAAAGCGGTTGTGGGCAGTAAAAATAAGCATCTGCCGGTCGCGGTGCTGGCGCAGCAGTTCATCGAGTACCGCTAACTTACCTTCGGCCTGATGAACAATCTCTTTTAATTTCAATTCGGCCACCTTGGCCCGCCGCGCCTGTTGATCCTGGGCGCTGCGCCGGGTCAGTTCGTACCACCAGCCGGCGCCGTGGCTTTCACGCAGGCGGGCTTCGCGCACGTAGCCCAGGTAGGCTTCCAAGGCCGTATCATAAGCCGACCGCTCTGCCGAGGTCAGGTCTACCCGCAGCCGCACCGTGCGATATTCGGCCAGTTGCTCCCCGGCCAGATCATCAATCCGTTTTTCGTACAACACCGGCCCAACTAACTCTTCTAATAAGGCGGAAGGTGAAACATTTTGAGTAAAAGGGAAAACTTCGTTTTTTTCTTCCCTCCGCCTTCCGCCTTCATCCTTTATCCTTTCTGGGTAGGTGGCCGTCAGCCCCAGACGATACGGCGCGGCGCACATCAGGGCGATTTCGTGCCAGGAGGGGGCGGGCAGATGGTGGATTTCGTCAAAGATAATCAGCTTGAATTGGTCGCCCAGGGTTTCGGCCTGAGCGTAGGCGCTGGGGTAGGTGGTCACGGTCAGCGGCTCCAGCTTTTTCTCCTGGCCGTACCAAACGCCAATGGGCAGTCGAAAGGCATTTTCCAGCAGGGCATACCACTGATGGAGCAGGTCGAGGGTAGGCACCACCACCAGGGTGCTGACCGGCGTAGCGGCGATGGCTTGCAAAGCCACAAACGTTTTGCCCGCGCCGGTCGGCAAAATCACGCTGCCCCAGCGGTCGCCGGCCAGCCAGGCATCGAGGGCTTCAGTTTGGTAGGGATGGGGCGTGCGGTTGTCATTTAGGTGCAGGGACAGGTCGCGCCAGCGGGGGATGGTGTTGCGAATCTTTTGCTCTTTTAGCCAGGGCCGGATAACCCGATAGTGGACTGCCGGGCAGCGCCAGCGGGCGTTGAGCCAGTGGAAGGGAGCGGGCGGCGTTATTTCACGGGCAATCCCTTCCAATACCAGGGCGCCGCCCAGAAAGTAGGCATAAGGTGGGGAGGGTTGGAGGATTGGAGGGTTAGAGGAGGGGGCGAGCGGATTTTTTTTAACTTTGCCCATTTGGCTTCAGATTGAAGCGCCTATGGCGATGCGCCTGCAAAGTTTCGTCCACGCCAAAAAGTTCCTGCTGCAACAGTTGCTCCGCTTTGATAACCGTGAGGCGCAAATCCAGAGGAATCGTCTCAGAAATGTCCGCCGCCCGGCCTGATTGCAGCAGTTCGCCCGGATCAACTCGCCACCATTGGAGCATGCGCCGGCCAAACTCCTCCCGGCTCAGGGCTTGCCGCCCGGCGACATTCAAGAGTCCGGCAAAATCGGCGTTGGGGCCGGTTAATCTTAACAACGCCTCGGCCAGCGACTCGACCCAGACCGGCTGGCGGATAGAATCACTGAATAATACCAGCGGCTGGCCGGTTCGCAGCCGGGTTATAAATCCTTCGGTGCCCCGGTCCATCTCCTCCAATCCGTAGATGAGTGAGGTGCGGATGATGGCGGCCCTCGGGTCAATCTCGGCCACGGCGGCCTCAGCTTCGGCTTTGGAACGGCCATAGGCGCTGAGCGGCGACGGCGGTGCGTCGTCGCTATAGGGCGCATTTTTGCCGTCGTGGACCATATCGGAAGAAACGTAAACCAGCCGTGCGCCCACGGCGACGGCGGCTTCGGCCACATAACGCGAGCCAAGCGCGTTGACCTGATGCATCATTTTATCATCACCCTGGCCGGGGTTGACGGCAGCCGCGTGAATAATCGCCTGGGGCGAAAGGGCGCTGATCAGGCGCAGCACGTCGTCACGCCGGGTCAGATCAAGGGGCAGGGCCTGTCCGGCTTTGATTTGACCCGGATGGCGGGTATAGGTGGTATAAACCAGGAAGGAGTCAACGGCTTTAGCCGTCAAATAACGGCCCAGATAGCCGCTGCCACCGGTAATGAGTAAAGTTTTTTGACTCATCTTATTGACCGTTATACTCCACAGGCAGGTGAATGGTGAATGTCGAGCCGGCCCCCGGTATGCCGTTGCTGGCTACAGTAATGTCGCCGCCCATCATGCGGCAGTAGTGACGGCTGATAACCAGGCCCAATCCGGTCCCACCATAGTTGCGGGCTGTCGAAGCATCGGCCTGGGTGAAGGGTTGAAACAGCCGCTCCATCTGTTCCGGTTTGAGGCCGATGCCGGTATCTACTACTTTAAAGGTAATTTGGGCAGGGGGGCGGAGGAGCGGGGGAGCAGGGGAGATAACTTCACCTCTGCCCCCCTGCCCCCCTGCGCCTCTGCTCTTTGTTTCCTGCTTTTCAACAGTGAGCGTTATCATTCCATTCTCGGTAAACTTGGCTGCATTACTGAGCAGATTGAGCAGGCTTTGGCGGACTTTGGTCAGGTCGGCGCGCATGTGGCCCAGATTGTCGGGTTGGTTGACTACCAGGGTGTTGCCCTTTTTCTGGGCCAGCGGTTGGGCAATCGAGACAACCTCATTCAGCATCGTTGCCACATCAAACGTTTCCAGGTGCAGCTCCATTTTCCCGGCCTCGATTTTTGACAAATCCAGCACGCCGTTGAGCACACTCAGCAAATGATGACCGGCTTCGTTGATCTTTTTCAAGTCGGGGATCAGTTCCGGCTGGTCCAACTCCTCCATCTCTTCTTGCAGCATTTCGCTGTAACCAATAATGGCGTTGAGCGGAGTGCGCAATTCGTGACTCATGCTGGCTAAAAAGGCGCTCTTGGCCTGGTTGGCCGCTTCGGCGGCCTGCTTGGCCTCCTGAAGTTCCTGTTGGGTGTACTGCATAATCGCCAACATCCGATTAATGTCCCCGGCCAGGCCGGCTAGCTCATCCTGTCCAAACATCACCATCCGGGCCGAAAGATCCCCTTCAACCCCAATCCGGCTGACCCCTCGACTCAAACGAGCCAGGCGGGCCAGAACCAACTTTTCTAACAACCACAAGGTCAGCAGCCCAAATACCAGGCTCACCGCCACCAGCGACAGGGCAAAGAAACGCAGGCTACCCAGGCCCTGGGCGTAAATATTCCGGGGCAAATCCACTCGCAGAATCAAGGCCGGTTGGCCGTAAATGTCCAGCAGCGGGGCATAACCGGCAATTGTATTAGCCGTAAGAGGCTGCGTAAAGGCTGTCGCGCCCCCGGCCAGGATTTCCCGCGCTCTCTGAAAATCGGGCGGTAACAGCGCCGGGCTGTCGAAACGCTGCAAGCTGAGCGATAGGTCCGTTAAACCAGACAGACGTTTTACCTCGGCGGCAGTCAAAAAACGGCCCATAATAAAAGTTCCGCGAATGGGGCCTTCATCCTGGCTGGTTAAAACGGGGCGGGAGCTAACCAGCAAGGGGGTGTCGGGCAACAACAGCAAGCCGCTCATCCGGCTGGAGGGGCTGGTGTGGCGCAGCAGGGGGCTGTCGGGCTGGAGGTGGGGTTGTAAGGCAGCAGGAATAGGAACTTCCGTACCGGTCTCCAGATTTATATTCTTGGCAAAAACTTGTTGACCGGTGCTGTCGTAGATCAACATCAGGTTGACATGCAGATCAACAAAGTTGTCATCAAAAAAATTGGCCTCCACGTAAGCGGGGTTATGATCTTCGGCAAAAGCGTAGGTTTCGTCCCACTCGGCGTAATCGCCGGCCAGAGCGTCCAATGTTTTTAAATCATCAAAGATGGCATTGACCGCTCGCCTGACATTCTGGCTGGTAATTTGCTCTTCCAGGCTGGCAAAACTATCCAGCCAGATGGTTGACCCAGTAATATATAACAGGGCCATCAACCCCAGCAGGGTCACGCTGATGACAAGGAGGGTCTTTGTACGGAGGGTCATTTTAATGATTGGCAATTGACAATTAACCGTTGACCGTTCTAATTGTCAATAATTAAGGGTCAATTGTCAATTATTAATTATAATAACGCTTCTATCTCGGCCCGCAAGCGCCCTTGTGTCTGCTGCGCCTGTTTCAACTCGGCCTGAGTTTGCTGCCCCTTCTCCTGTTCAGCTCGGACAAAGCGGGTGTAGGGAGCGACGGCGTCGTTGATGCGCTGCAAGCTGCGGTTGAGTTCTTTTTCGGCCTGGCTGGTCAGGGCGCTGACCAACTGCTGGCGCAGGGAAGCCAGGCGCGCGGCCATCTCTTTTTTGGCCGACTGCCGCCGGGCCGGGATGACAAACAAGCCCAGCGCAGCCATCACACTGGCGGCCAAAATGCCGGTCACATCGGCGGCGGCGGTGGTGGCTAAAGAAATAATAATGGCGCCCAGGCCCACCGCGCCCAGTTCGGCCAGGGCGGTGCCGGCTACGGCCAGTTGGGCGCTTTCGGCCAGTTTCTCCGCCTCGACCGATTTATTATACGTTTCTACCACCCGTTGGGCCGATTTGCCGACCGAATCAAGCAGATGGTCGCGGTCATAACGAAACGCGCCGCCGACATCACCAATCAGCCGATCTTCGTATTCGCGTTTGCGCTGCTCCAGGTAGTTCATCACCCCCTGCCACTGGTTCAAATCGGCGTTGACCAGCCAATCAATCAGCTCAATCACTTTGCGCTCGATGGCCTGGGGCGCGTCGGCCACCACCTGTTCTTCAAAGCCACGCTGGATGCGCTCTTTGTTGAGCAGATCAAAAATGCGGGCCAGGCGCAGGGTGTCGTCAAAATAGGCGTTGCCCCGCTTCTCCATCTCGTACAGAATGTTTTCAATATCGGCCAGACGGTATTTAAAGTCGCGCTGCATATCCTGGTGGTATAGCTCAAGCTGCCGCTCCAGGTTGCCCAGCGTTTCCACGTCGTCGGTCAGCAGGGCCAGGCGGTTGTTGGTAATCTCGATATATTTGTTCACCAGCCGGTCGCCCACGCCCAGCGGATTGAGAAACTTCAGGCGCAGGCGGCTGGTTTCGTCGAGCGTGTCGTGGATGTATCGTTCTAGCGGCTCAAAGCGGCTGTCGGTCCACTGCGCTGGATCGCCCTGCTTGGCCCGTAAGGCCCGTTTGGCGCTGACCGGGAAAATATCGGGCGAGCCGCCGGTCCCCAACAAAATTGCGCCGTTTTCGCGCACAAAATTGACTACCTGGTTTAAATCCTCGGTCGTTTCCAGGATGTCAATTTTGTTGATGACGATGACCACTTTTTTGCCCCAAGCTTTGATCTGGCTCATAAAACTACGCTCGCTCTCGGTAAAGGGGCGGTCGGCGGAGGTGATGAACAGCACCAAATCGGCGCGGGGCACAAACTCCTCGGTGATGGTTTGATGCTCCTGAATGATGGCGTTGGTGCCGGGGGTGTCTACAATGTTGATATGGCGCAGAATGTCCACCGGCTCGGTCAAGATGTGCAGATGTGCCTCCTGAACCTGTCGCCGGCTGACCTCGCCGTGTTTTAACACGTTGATTTGGGAGGTGGTCGGCGTGACTCCCTCTTTGAGGACATTTTGCCCCAACAGCGCATTGATAAAGGCGCTCTTGCCCGCGTTGAACTCACCGACAATCACCAGCAGGAACAACTCATCCAACTGCTGGATCGAGCGGCTGAGGACCGTTTGGTCCTCCGACGACGCGCCCAAGCGAGCCAGAATGACTTGTAAATCGGCCAACCATTGGCGCTCTTCCTTGAGCAGTTCTTCTTGTTGATCGGTCAGGATAGATTTGAGCATCTTACCATTTACGATTTCAGATTTCCCGTAGGGCTATCAGTTTGTGGATTTACGATTTGTCACTATAACTGTAAAGGTTCGGCAGAGGTTATCCACGAGTCAGGTTTTTAACGGATGGGGAGATTTCTCGCTCCTAACGTCGCTCGAAATGACATGGCTGAAAGTCAATATCGGATTGGCTGCGCCAGACCCCATGACCGGCCAAAGAGCCAAACAGAATAACTTGCCGCGCCCCAAAGCGATTCTTAAGCAGAGCAGCACTACCTATTGTGGAAGCGGTACCCCAAATCTTATTTTGCAACACGTCTAATATTGATTGTTTTGTCCGTGTTTTCTTCCGTCCGTGAGTCAAAATTCACTCAAACTTCCATACATCCAACTACAGTTCCATATACTCCACAAACCCATCCAGCGGCACCACCTCGGCTTTGGATTCGCTACGGCGCTTGACCTCGACGCCGCCGTTTTGCAGACTACGGCTGCTGACCGTAACCCGCCAAGGAATGCCAATCAAATCGGCATCGGCAAATTTGACGCCGGGGCTTTCTTTGCGGTCGTCGTACAACACCTCGATCCCGGCGGCGCATAGGGTTTGATAAATGGCCTCGGCCTGTTGGCCGACTTCATCTTCCCGACTTTTCGCTAGCGAGACCAGGTGGACATCAAACGGGGCAACCGACTCCGGCCAGATGATGCCTTTCTCGTCGTGATGCTGCTCGACAATGGCCGCCATCAACCGGCCCACGCCGATGCCGTAGCTGCCCATAATCGGGATTTGGGCTTTGCCGTTTTCGTCTAAAAAGGTCACACCCATGGGCCGGCTGTAACGCTGGCCCAGTTTAAAGCAGTGGCCCACTTCGATGCCGCGTCGTAATTGTAAAGTCGCGTCACTACCCACACATTTGTCGCCGTCGCGAGCCAGGGCAATATCGGCCACAATATCCGGTTGGTAGTCGCGCCCGGCATTGGTGTTGATAAAGTGGTACTCCGGCTTGTTGGCCCCACTGACCAGGTTAGGAAAATTAACCGCCGAGTCGTCGGCCACAACGATGAGCTTACGCCCGCCGCCCAAATCTTTCTTCAGGCCAATCGGTGTAGCATAACCGGGCACGGCCCCAACCACCTCAATTTCTTCTTCGGTGGCCGGACGGAATTTTAACCCACTCAAGGCATTGCCCAATTTAACCTCGTTCACCGGCAGGTCGCCCCGGATGACCACGAAAATAAAATCCTGCATAGCATTTTCGGCCACATAAAAGACTGCTTTGACCGTGCGCGTCTGCGGCACGCCCAGATAATCGGCCACCTGAGCGATAGTTTTGCAATTGGGAGTGTAAACCTCTTGAATTTCGCCCAGAGCTTCTTGGGGGGGGGTCCCTTTATCGAACACGGCTCGCTCGGCATTGGCTGCATAAAGGCCATCACTGCTGAGGAAGATAGTGTCTTCGCCGCTGTCGCTCAAAACCATAAACTCGTGAGAATCATTGCCGCCCATCATGCCAGCATCGGCCTCTACCTCAACAATCTCCAGGTCACAGGCGGCATAGATGTTACGATAAGCCTGGACCATATCGGGGTAAAAGCGGTCAATATCGGCTTGATCCGCGTGGACCGAGTAAGCGTCTTTCATCAAAAACTCGCGCACTCGAATCAGGCCGCCGCGCGGGCGCGGCTCGTCGCGGATTTTGGTTTGAATATGGTAGGCCAGGATAGGTAGCTGCTTATAGGATTCCAGCTCGGTGCGGAGGATGTCGGACAGCGTTTCTTCGTGGGTCATGGCCAGGGCCAAATCACGCTGGTTGCGGTCTTTCAATTTAACCAGGGCTGGGCCAACGCTGTCCCAGCGGCCTGTTTGCTGCCACAATTCCGCCGGGTTGAGCACCGGCATAGCCATTTCCTGGCAGCCCAGCGCATTCATCTCCTGGCGAAAAATAGCCATAATCTTTTGGCACACCCGCCAACCCAAGGGCATTTGGGTGTAGATGCCTGAAGCCAGGGGTTTGATAAAACCGGCCCGCTGCAATAAACGATGACTGATAACTTCGGCTTCGGTGGGGTCTTCGCGCAATGTGCGCCCGAAGAGTTGGGAGTACCGCATGGTGGACCTCTTAACAAAAATGCCGCCCTGATCGGGTCGGCAGAATAGTGTTTATGTGCGGTCAAGTATAACATGAGCCGGCAAGGGTGTCAACGCGCTCAAGTTTTGATCCTGGAGCAATCGCATACTCAACCGAATAGAACTTTAAGGAGGTATTGTTCACTCCAACCAGTCTTTTTGCGTTTGGCTTGGATGCCACATTTGGCCGTCTTTTCCTGCTTGAGCAAGTTCAAGGCGATGTGGCGCAACACTGCAAAATTCTGCGCGCCATGCCCCTGGCGGATGCGGCATAGGTCTTCATCAAAGGCCACATCCAAAATCCAATGGAGTTTTCTCAACGGTTTGGTGATGATCACAGTCAACAAAGTTGATTTCAGCCGCATATTCAAAGAGGTCTTGGACATCTTCAACCCACTTTGGTTGCCTTGGAGGGCCATGACATAATCTGCCCCTTGAGCCACAATTTGAGCGGCAATTCCTTTCTGGCAGCCCATTGCCTCAATCGTGACAATACAGCCAGTCAGGTTCAGCACTTCCAATAACTGCGGGATGGCCGTAATTTCATTCGATTTATCGTCAATTTTGATCTGGCCTAACACCATCCGATTTTCGCTGGCCCAGGCACTGACCATATGAATGGCGGCTTGCCCCTTACTTTTATCGTGCGACCGCCGCAGTTTTTTGCCATCAATCGGGACCACCGGGCCTTTGGTCACAACTTCAACCGCCTGCACCTAGTCCAGAAAACACTGTTTAAACTACTCCGGCTTAATCCAGGCAAAGACCCGGTCAAAGGTATCGTGGCTTGGAATGCCATGCTCCAACCCTAAAAACTGTCCCAACCAGTCTATTTTTCGTGACCAAACTGTTCTACCTCGACCCAATTATCGGCACCGCAATAACCCCACACACCGCAATGGTGATAATATCGATCAGCAACTCGGGTTAAATAATAAAAGGCCACTCATGCTGCATGAGCGGCCTTCTTATCAATGTTAATCCCAATAGCGGCCTGGTTAAACCAGCTTGGCCAGATCTTCGGCGGCGCGTTTCATATCCAGGAAAATCAGACCCAACTTGGCATCGCCGCGAGCCAGGGCGGTCAAAACTGCTTCTTCCCCAATGGACATGAGGATAACATACCCTTTGTTACCCCGAATGTAAACCTGATCCAGCACACCGCGCCCTAATTCTGCCGCAATTCGTTCACCCAGGGACAGCATCGCCGCCGACATCGCCGAAACGCGGTCTTCCTCAACATCGGCTGGGAGCGAAGAGGCCATAATTAACCCGTCCACACTTACTACGGCCGAAGCCTCAATATCGGCGGTGCCGGCCTGCAAATCTCTCAGACGGGCTATCATTTGCTCAGTACGAGATGCCATTGTTGTCGTTTTCTCCTTTCAAACAGGTGGTTATCAACCCTGGCGTCATAATAGCATAAGAAAAAATTCGTGTCAATGTAGTTATTAAGTTATGCTTAATTGGCAAACTTACATAAAAGTGGAAAAGCGCCGCTTGAAATTAGCCCAGGTGGGTTAAAAAAATTAAGAAAAACCTCAAGGGCGGTTGTCATCCCTAAAAATGTCGCTTATGGTCAAGTCGGTGGGGCAGAAAAACCGGCTTTATAAAACTGTTAGCATGATAGATCGAAAAGTAAGCGACGTGGCGGGATAAAAAATAGGGTCTTTTTTCCTAAAAAATAAGCCGTTTGCCAATAGCCATACCCCCTGGAATTTTGTATAGTGGTTAGTGCAATAGGGGTATTATGGATAGTCGTGGTTACAGCCTGACAGTTTCCTAAATTCCCCCAAAAGCAACTTTCTTTTCAAACTCTGGCCAGAGTTTTCCCAACCATCCAAGTTACAATCTATCAAACCCAAAGGAGGATTTTTCGATGAAGAAATTTGTCAATGCCTTGAGTCTCATTACCTTGCTGGCGTTAATCTTAACGTTAGCCCCTGGGGCAGTGTTGGCTCAGGAGGCCACTTGTGAGTCTGATGTAGTGGTGCAGGGTGATGACTGGTTATCAAAGATCGCCGATAAGTTCCTGGGCGACCCATTGGCTTTCCCGGCCATTGTCGAGGCGACCAATGCAATGGCGGCCAGCGACAGCAGCTACGCCACAATTGACGACCCCAACGTGATTGAAGTGGGTTGGAAGCTGTGCATCCCCAGCGGTGCGGAAGCGACAGCAGCGCTGGCCGTTGAGTCCGGCTCTGCGTTCTGGGCCGAAGCCGGCAAGCCCTATGCCGGTGTGACCATCCGCGGTATCTCCGAAAGCACTCCGCCTTCACGCTATGCCGCCGAAGTGCTGGCCCCTGCGTTTGAAAAGGAAACCGGGATCAAGGTTGAGTTTGAAGTCACTTCCTGGGACCAGATGTATGATAAACCCATCAAGGACATGCAAGCCAACACCGGCATCTATGACTTCATCTACATCGAGCAGGACATTATCTACAGCTACCTGGCTCAAAACTTCCTGGTTAACTTAACCCAGATGCTCAATGAAAAGCCGGAATTGAAGTCGCCCGACTTTGACGTTGCCAATTTTACATCCTTCATTGACAACTTTAAGGATGCCAATGGCGATGTTTACGGCGTGCCAATGGAAGCCTTTGTGAAGATTATGCTCTATCGCAAAGACCTCTTTGAAAACCCGGATATCCAGGCTGCTTTTAAAGAGCAGTACGGCTACGACTTGGCCCCGGCGACCACCTTCCAGCAATATCAGGACATTGCCGACTTCTTTACCGAATACGGCAAGGCCAACAACATGGAATTGTGGGGCACGACCGTCCAGGGTACGACCGGCCATGCTGCCTCGTTCTATGAGTACTATGAGACCATCGCCCCCAGCTTTGGCCTGTACAACTGGGGTATCAAAGATGTGGGCGGCGGCAACTACAAAGCCTGTGTGGCCAACGGCGGCGAAATGAACAGCGACCTGGCTAAGGAAGCCCTGGCCTGGTGGGCCGGCCTATTGGTGGATGCCCCGCCCGAAGCCACCAGCAGCACCTGGGATGAAGTGGCGGCGACCTTTGCCGCCGGCCGGGCCGCGCAAGGCTGGGTTTACGGCGAAAATGCGGCCTGGATTGCCACCGATGACAGCCGCTCCAAAGTGGTCGGCAACGTGGGCGTGGCCCTGCCACCCACCGGCGAAGGCGTCATGGCTCAAGCCGAGTCGGGTGAAGGTTATATTGGCTACTACGACGGCGGCGCCTTTGGCATCCCCTACTCCTCCAAGAATAAGGAAGCCGCGCTGCTCTGGTTAGAGTACATCGGCCAGCCTTCCGTTCAGGCGCAGTGGGCCACCGCCGGCTCGCGCATTGTTATGAACGCCACTTTTGATGATCCGTTGGTCAAGGCTCAAGATGCTCGCACGGATGGTTACTATACCTTGCTGAAGGAGCAAGGCCCGCTCTTCCGCGGCGCGCCGCCCTTCCCCTTCCACGCTCAGGTGCAGTCAACCGTTGCGCCTTTCATCTGGAAGACCCTCAGCGGTGAATTGCAGGCGGCCGATGCGCTCGATCAGGCCTGCGCCGCAGCCGAAACAGAGATGACCAATCTGGGTTACAGTAAGTAATCGTCCAAAAATAAAGTTTCCTACCCAGTTTTTTGCTTCATAAAGACCTTACAGGTTTTCGCGCAGCGTGCCTGTAAGGTCTGGATTAAGTAACCCTTAAGGATCTCCGCGATGAAGTCTACGCGTACGGGGTGGGGGTTGTTAACCCCCACCCTCATCATCTTAGGTATTACCGGGATTCTTCCCTTTATCTACGTTATCTATGTTGGTTTCTTTGACTGGAACGTTTTTGCCGCTCAAAAGGGATTGCATTTTACCTGGGCCAACAATTATCGTCGGCTGGTGTTTGACCCCGATTTTCTGGGCGCGTTGTGGCGCACCTTGCTTTTTACCTTTTGGACGGTAACCAGTGAGCTTATTTTGGGCTTTGCCCTGGCCCAATCGTTGACCCGTGAATTTCCCGGCAAGGGTTTCTTTCGCACCGTTCACGCCCTCCCGTTGATGGTTGCCCCCATCGCCGTGGGAGCAACATGGCGGCTGTTGACCATTCCCGGTTTAGGGCTGCTTCCAACCTACCTGAATTGGTGGTTTGGCATTGACTACCGGATTGGCAACTTTGCCAATCAAGCTTTTTTGACCGTAATCCTGATGGATATCTGGCACTGGACACCCTTTGTCACCCTGACCTTGTTGGCCGGACTAACCACCATCCCTAAAGAACCGCTCGAACAAGCCCTGGTGGATGGGGCTAATCGCTGGCAGGTTTTCCGCTATCTGACCATCCCCATGATGATGCCGGTCATCCTGACCACCGTTTTTATCCGGATTATGGACGCGCTGCGCATTGTGGACGAAGTCTGGATGTTGACCGGCGGCGGCCCAGGCGACGCCACCCGCTTTATTGGGCTGCACATCTGGCGGGTCGTCTTCCCTAAAACCGACTATGGCTACGGCTCGGCTACTTCACTGTTGACACTCTATTTTACGCTGGTGCTTTGCTGGCTGCTCTTTATCGCTATTGGCCAGAACAGTAAGCAAGGTAACTCTTCCTGAGGCGGACTCCTATGGCATCAAAACCGTTCCATAAAATCCTCGGCTGGGCCGGCACCTATATCACCTGGATTGTTGCCACCATTTTGGTCCTGTTCCCCATCTATTGGATGTTTGTCATTTCCGCCCGCAGCCGGGTGGAGCTGTTTGGTTCGACCTCGATTATCCAAACCACATTTTTTGCCGAGAATTACACCAAACCGTTAAGCAACCCGGTTTTCCAGCGCTACATGCTCAATTCACTCATTGTCGCTACCTCGAATGCCATTCTGGTGGCTGTGCTGGCCCTGCTGGCAACGTATGCTCTATCGCGCTGGCGGCTAAAAGGCAGCGACAGCATCTTCTTCTGGACTATCACCAACCGTATGGCTCCCCCGGCTGCCTTTTTGCTGCCCATCTTTCTGATGTTTACACGGGTGTTTAGAATAGGCGACTTTAGTTTGTTTGACACCCGCACCGGTCTGATTCTACTTTACTGCGTCTTCAATTTGCCGTTTGCCATCTGGCTGATGAAAGGTATCATGGACGGCATTCCGGTTGAATTAGACGAAGCCGCCTTTGTAGATGGGGCCAGTACCTGGGATGTCCTGTTAAAAATTATCACCCCCCTGGCTGCCCCTGGCCTGGCCATTACGGCCATTCTCAGTTGGGTTTTTGCCTGGAACGAGTACCTCTTTGCCGCCACTCTGACCAGCGTCGAGGCCCGCACCATCACCACCGGCCTGGCCGAGTTTGTGACGGTGACGGGTACAAACTGGGGCGAAATGGCCGCCGTGGCCGTGTTATCGTTGATTCCCGCGCTGATTTTTCTATCGCTGGTGCAAAAGTACATCGTCATGGGGTTGACCTTTGGGGCGGTAAAGGAATAGCAATTATGGCACAACAGTTGACCGAGTCGGCCAAACCGGCCGATACTAGCCCTCAGGAAGTTTCCCCCGTCGCTCCGCCTGTGGTCAAAACGGGCCGGAAAGGATTTTTACCCTTTCGCACCAACACCTGGGACCGCTTTTTTGTCAGCGTGCTCTGTTATGTGGCGATTAGCTTGCTGTGGATGCGTTTTGTTGAACCTTATCTCTTTCCGCACAACATCTGGATTGCCGTTATCCTTTCCATCCTGCTAGGAGCGTACATTATTCGCCGGGGATAAAGCATGGGTTCGTGTTGCGTCATCCGTGTTCCGTTTATTTCACGGAAGACGCAACACGCAAGACGTTTTAAGACTAGCGCACAGGCATAACTATGGATCAATCTAAATATGTCATTGGCATGGATTTTGGCACTGAATCCGGTCGGGTGGTTTTGTTCGATTTAGCCAATGGTCGAGAGGTGGCTTCGGCTATTTCTGTATACGCCCATGGGGTGATAGAGGAGCGGTTGCCCGGCAGCGGGGTAAAATTAGAACCGGACTGGGCCTTGCAAGACCCGCATGATTATCTGCTCGTCTTGCAGCAAGCCGTGCCCAAAGTAATCAAGGAAAGCGGCGTTGACCCAACCCAAATTGTGGGCCTGGGACTTGATTTTACTTCCTCCACCATTATGCCCACCCTGGCCGATAGCACCCCTCTGCGCTCCTTGCCCCAATGGCGGTCCAACCCCCATGCCTGGGTCAAACTCTGGAAACACCACGCCGCCCAACCCGAAGCCAATAAAATGACCCAAATTGCCCACGAACTGGGCTACACCTTTTTGGATCGCTACGGCGGCAAAGTTAGCTCCGAGTGGTTTTTTCCCAAAGTCTGGCAAATTTTAGATGAAGCGCCGGAGGTGTATCAGGCCGCTGAGCGCATCATCGAAGCCGGCGACTGGTTGGTCTGGCAACTTATTGGCCGAGAAAAGCGTAGCGCGGCTATGGCCGGTTACAAAGCCTTCTGGTCCAAACGCGAAGGGTATCCCCCCGACGATTATTTCAAGGCGTTAGACCCTCGCCTGGAACACGTCGTTGATCAAAAAATGTCCAGGGAATTATATCCCCTCTGCGCCAACCTGGGCGGGTTAACCGCACAAGCCGCTGCCTGGACCGGCTTAAAAGCCGGCACAATTGTGACCACCGTTCATATAGATGCCCACATGTCCTCCACCGCCGCCGCCATCACCGAGAAGCCGGGCCGGATGATTATTACCATGGGCACCTCGAACTGCCACCAGATTTTGGGCAGCAAAGAAACGGTCATCCCCGGCATCTGCGGCTATGTCGAGGATGGGATTGTGTTGGGCTTTTTGGGCTACGAGGCCGGGCAAACCAGCATGGGCGATCAGTTTGCCTGGTTTGTCAAAAACTGCGTCCCCGAAGCTTATGAGCAGGAAGCCCGGACACGCGGCCTGAACATTCACAAGCTGCTGGAAGAAAAAGCGGCCCGCCTCAAACCCGGCGAAAGCGGGCTGATTGCCCTGGATTGGTGGAACGGCAACCGCTGCGTGCTGGTAGATATGGATTTATCCGGCCTGCTGCTGGGGGCCACCCTGGCCACCAAACCCGAAGAAATCTATCGCGCCCTGCTGGAGTCAACCGCCTTTGGCACACGGGTGATTATCGAAAATTTTGAGGCCCATGAGACGCCGGTCAACGATATTGTGGCGACCGGCGGGCTGCCCGGCAAAAATAAATTATTGATGCAAATCTTTGCCGATGTCACCGGCCGTTCGATTAATATGACCACGACAAAACAGGGCGGCGCGCTGTCGGCAGCTATGCACGCCGCCGTCGCCGTTGGCCCGGAGCTGGGCGGCTATACCTCTATCGCCGAGGCAACCCAACACATGACCCGCCTGAGCGAGCAGATTTACCATCCCATCCCCGAAAATCAACGGGTCTACGATAAACTCTACGCCGAATATCTAACTCTGCACGATTATTTTGGCCGGGGCGCGAATGATGTGATGAAGCGGTTGAAGCAGCTTAAGCTGGAGATTAGAGATTAGAGATTGGAGACATAACTACTCAACCATGCCATTTCGAACCGCGAAGCGGGTCGGAATGACATGACGATGGAAAAGAAGAAAACCCATGAACAATTCACTCGTTATCGGCGTTGATAGCAGTACCACCGCCTGTAAGGCGATTGCCTGGGATAAACATGGGCAGATTGTGGCCGAAGGCCGGGATTCTTACCCGCTGCTGCGGCCCGACCCGGCCTGGTTTGAGCAGGATGCCGAACATTGGTGGCGCAGCCTGTGCGCGGCCCTGAAAGAAGTTTTGAGCCAGATTGACGCCGCCAGGGTCGAGGCCCTGTGCATTACCCACCAGCGCGAAAGTTTTGTGCCCATCAACCGCCAGGGCCAACCCATCCGCCACGCCATCCTCTGGCTCGACGAGCGCACCCAGGCTCAACTCCCTTACCTGGCCGACAAAATTGGGGCGGCCAAGATCCATCACATCAGCGGCAAACCCCTCTCGATGACCCCCTCCTTGCCCAAGCTGGTCTGGCTGCAGCAGCATGAGCCGGAGATTGTCAAACAGGCGCACAAATTCTTAGAAACGCACGCCTTCCTGGTCTACCGTTTGACCGGTCATTTCCGCACCAGCCTGGCCTGCGCCGACCCGATGGGCCTGGTGGATATGCAGACGCATCAATGGTCGGCAGAACTGCTCGACCCGCTGGGCTTCCGGCTGGACCAATTCCCCGAACTTTTTCCGCCGGGGCAAATCATCGGCCAGGTTACCCCGGAAGCCGCCGCCGCCACAGGCTTGCCCGCCGGACTGCCGGTGGTGGCCGGGGCCGGTGATGGTCAGTGCGCCGGGCTGGGGGCTAATGCGATGGGCGAGGGCCGGGCCTACCTGAATATGGGCACAGCGGTGGTCAGCGGCCCCTTCAGCCCGGATTATGTGGTAGACCGGGCCTTCCGCACCATGTATGCCCCGATTGCCGGAACTTATTTTCTGGAAACGGTCATCCGCAGCGGCCTGCTGACGGTCAGTTGGTTTGTCGAAAAAATGGCCGGCGATTTGAACGACCTGCGATTGCCCCTCAGCCCCGAAGAACTGCTGGAAGCCGCCGCCGCCAAAGTTGCCCCCGGCGCGTTAGGCTTGATGTTGGTGCCCTACTGGACCAGCGTTTCCACACCTTATTGGGACCCGGCGGCTTCGGGGATTACGATTGGCTGGAATACCTTTCACAGCCGCGAGCATATTTACCGGGCCATTCTCGAAGGTATTGCTTATGAGCAGCGCCTGGCCGGCGAAGGAGTTATGGCCGCCACCGGCCAGCCCTTCACCGAGTACATTACCCTGGGCGGCGGCAGTCGCAGCAAATTGTGGTGCCAGATTATGGCCGATGTGACCGGCGTGCCGATTGTGCGCTCCACCACCACCGAGGCGACCTGCCTGGGAGCGGGCATTTTGGCCGCCGTCGCCGCCGGTTGGTATGCCGACGCCTACGAGGCTGCGGCCTCTATGACCGATACCGCCGACCGCTTCACCCCCAACCCGGAGTCGCAGCAGTTTTACGAGCGGTTGTATCAAGAAGTTTACAAACCCTTGTTCCCCACCTTACAAACCTTACTCCACCGTCTGAGTGAATTGACCCGCCATGATACCTGAAACTATTTCAAAATTAGCCGATATTCGTCTGTTCCTGCTGGATATGGACGGCACCGTTTACCTGGGCGATAAGCTGCTGCCGGGCGCGCTTGATTTTATCGAATTGCTGGCCGCCCGTAATATCGCTTATCTGTTTCTGACCAACAACTCCTCCAAACATCGCGGCCAGTACGCCGAAAAGCTGGCCCATCTGGGGCTGAAGGTCAGCCCGGATAAAATCTTTACCTCCGGCGAAGCGACGGCAGTGTACCTGCACCGGGAAAAGCCGGGGGCCAAAATTTACCTGGTCGGCACGCCGGCCCTGGAAGACGAGTTCAAAAGTCACGGCTTTAAGCTGGTTGATCCGACTGTGGAAACGCCCGACTACGCCGTCCTCGGTTTTGATACCACCTTAACCTACGAAAAGTTGTGGCGCTTGTGTGACCTGGTTCGAGCCGGCGTGCCATACATCGCCACTCACCCCGATTTCAATTGCCCCATCCCCGGCGGCTTCATGCCCGATATTGGGGCGATGATGGCCCTGGTTGAAGCCTCCACCGGACGCCGGCCCGACGTCATCATCGGCAAACCCAACCCACCGATTATCGAGGCCGTGGTTGAAAGAATGGCGACGCCGGTGGATAAAATTTGCATGATTGGCGACCGGCTCTATACCGACATCGCCTTGGCCGCCGCCGGTGTAACCACTGTTCTGGTATTGAGCGGGGAAGCGCAACGGGAGGATATTCCCGGCGCACCCTACCCACCCGATTTTGTCATGCAAGATTTAGCCGAGTTAACCGCTGTCTTAAAACAGGTAGCAGGGTAGCAGAGTAGCAAAAAGACAGAAGCCTACGGCCACCACCAATCATGAAAATGACGCGAGGAGGCGAGGACGCGAAAAATCTTTCGCCTCATCGCCTCACGCCTCATCGCGTCTTTATTCACGAAGGAGTTCCAATTTCTCATGCGCGACGATATTTACATTTACATTGGCAAAAATGCCAGCGACCCCTTAATCGAATATTGTAAAAACCATCACCTCGACAAGCTGATGCTGGTGGCTGACGACAATACCTTTGCCGCTGCCGGCAAACACCTGAGCGAAAAGTTAAAAGCCGCCGGCTTTGACGTCAAAATATCGCTTTTGAAGGGCGAAGAGATTGTGGCTAATGAGCAGTACTTTGTCCAGGTAATGCTGGATACCGGCAACGAGGAGCGAACCTTTATCGCCGTCGGCTCCGGTTCGCTGACCGACATCACCCGTTTTGTCAGTTTTCACACCCGCGCTAACTTTATCGCCTATCCCACCGCCGCTTCGGTGGATGGCTATACCAGCGCCGGCGCGCCTTCGGTGATTGCCGGTTTCAAGAAAACGGTTTACTGCCAGTCACCGCTGGGCGTTTTTGGCGATATTGACGTTTTGAGCGCCGCGCCCCAGCGCATGAGCGCCTCCGGTTTTGGCGATATGCTGGGTAAATACATCGCCCTGGCCGACTGGCGGCTGGGTAAGCTGCTGTGGGGTGAAAGCCACGACGAAGCAATCAGCCAGCGGGTGCGTGTGGCTGTAGATAAATGCGTCGAGCGAGTCCATGAAATCAGTCAGGCTTCGACAGAGGGTATTCAGGCCCTTATGGACGGCTTGATTGAATCCGGCCTGTGCATGCTCGATGCCAATAATTCTCGCCCGGCCTCGGGGGCGGAACACCAGATTTCGCATCACCTGGAAATGAAACTGCTGTGGCAGCACAAACCGGCGGTTTTGCACGGGGTCAAAGTGGGCGCGGCCTCGGTTATCTGCGCCGGTTACTATGACAAGCTGCGCCAAATCAGCCGGGCCGAAGCCATCAAGCAGTTAGACCGAGCGCAGCAGCCCACCCGCGAGCAGTATGAACAGGAGATTGCCCAGGCTTATCCCGGCATCGAGGACAAAGTTTTGGCCGAACAGGAACCCTTTATCTCGCTCTCGGAGCAGGGGTATCGAGACCTCAAGCAAAAGATTGCCGACAACTGGGCCGAAATTCAGGCCATTGCCGCCTCGGTGCCTTCATCGCAGCAAATGGCCGGGTGGCTGAAACAGGTCGGCGGCGAAACCGATTTGACTGCCCTCGGTTTCAGCAGCGCCGAGGTCAAAGAAGCGGTGGACTACTCCCATCTGCTACGCAATCGCTTTAATGTGGATAAACTGTCGCACCTGTGCGGGATTAATCTGAGGTAAGGAGTAGGTAGAAGGTAGTAAGGAGTAGGTAGTAGGTAGTAATTCCCCTACTACCTACTACCTACTACCTACTTCACAAAGATCATGGCAAAAATAGTTATTTTAGGCGCGGGGATGATGGGGAGTGCCTTTACCACGCCCCTGGCCGAGAATGGTCACGCGGTCCATCTGGTGGGCACGCACCTGGATGGCGACATCATCGAAGAGCTTCATGAAAATCACTTTCACCCCCGCTTGAACTGTCACCTGGCCGATGCGGTGTTGCCCTACACCTGGGATCGGTTGGGGGAAGTTATTTCCGGGGCTGACCTGGTGGTGCTGGGGGTCAACTCGTTGGGGGTGGAATGGGCCGCCGAGTGCTTGGGGCCGGTTCTGCCGCCGGATGTGCCGGTGTTGGCCCTGACCAAGGGCCTGCACGGCGACGGGCAGCAGCTGGGCCTTTTGCCCGACTTGTTTCGCAGCCGTTTGCCCGCCGCCACCCGTGATAAAGTCAGCCTGAACGCCATCGGCGGCCCTTCGATTGCCGGGGAATTGGCCGCCCGGCGGCATACCTGCGTGGTCATTACCGGCTCGGATCAAGCGCTGCTGGACAAGCTGGCCGGCTGGTTACGCACCCCCTATTACCACGTCTGGACCAACACCGACTTTGTGGGCGTCGAAGTGGCCGTGGCCATGAAAAATGTGTACGCCCTGGCCGTCGGCCTGGTCCACGGGCTGTTGGAGAAAGACGGTGTAGCCGAAAGTGGCGCGGTCATGCACAACCTGTCAGCCGCCATTTATGCCCAAGGGTTGAACGAAATCCTGTATATGGTCAACTATATGGGCGGACAGGCGCGCACGGCTTACACCCTGCCCGGCGCGGGCGACTTGTACGTAACGGCGCAGGGGGGACGCAACGGGCGCATGGGCCGCTACTTGGGGCTGGGCATGCCTTACAGCGAAGCCAAGTCCAGGTACATGACCGACGTGACCATCGAGGGGGCGCAATTGGCCGAGGCGATTGGCCCGACAGTAAAAAACCTGATTGTTCAGGGGGTTCTCGATGGCCGCGCCCTGCCCTTGTTGCAAACGATGATTGAGATTGTCTGTCACGATGCCCCGGTGGAAATTCCCTGGGACGCTTTTTTTGCTGAATAATCATAATTGCCTGGCGAAATTTGTCTCAGACTGACAAGAGGCTAAAAATGCATCACGGACAGAATGGAACACTGACATTTTTACTTTTTGTTTTGTCCGTGTTTTCTTCCGTCTGTGAGTCAAGATATTGACTTATTTGTAAAGAATTTCACTCTTGAGAATTTTAGGTCACAGAGACACGCCGAGAATTCACAGAGAGCCCCAGAGGGATTTTTATCAATTGTTTTCTCTGTGCTGCTCTGTGTTATCCTTTGTGAAACTCTGTGTAACTTAAACTAAGCAACACTTATTGTGGAGATACTATGAACTATCAGGCACACACCCCCTTACCCAAAACGATGCAGGCAGTGGTTTGCTACGGCCCGCAGGATTACCGGCTCCAGGAGTGGACCGTGCCGCAGCCGGGGCCGGGGGAGGTGGTCGTTAAAGTCAAGTCGGTGGGCATCTGCGCCAGCGATTTAAAGTGTTATCTGGGCGGCGCGCTCTTTTGGGGCGACAAGTACCGCGAAGGTTACTGCCAGCCGCCGGTCATTCCCGGCCACGAATTTGTCGGCGAGGTTGTCGCCCTGGGCGAAGGCGCGGGCGAGAAGTACGGCCTGCAACTGGGCGATATGGCCGTCTCCGAGCAAATTGTCCCCTGCTGGGACTGCCGTTTTTGCCGGCGCGGCCAATACTGGATGTGTCAAAAGAAGCACGATGTCTACGGCTTCCGCCAGCGCACCTTTGGGGCTATGGCCGACTATATGCTCTTTCCCAGCGACGCCATCAACCACAAAGTCCCGTCATCCGTCCCAATTGAGCATGCCGTTTACATCGAGCCGCTGGCCTGCTCGATTCACGCCGTGCAGCGGGCGAATATCGAATTTCAGGATGTGGTGGTCATTGCCGGGGCCGGTCCACTGGGCCTGGGCATGATTGCGGCGGCCCGGCTCAAACACCCCAGCCTGCTTATTTCGCTGGATATGAGCGACCAACGGCTGGAAGTCGCCAAAGCGTGCGGGGCCGATATGGGCCTCAATCCGGGCAAAGTGGATGTGATTGACGAGGTCCGCAAGCTGACCGATGGCTACGGCTGCGATGTTTACATCGAAGCCACCGGCCACCCGGCTGCTGTTGAACAAGGGCTGCATATGATCCGCAAACTCGGCACCTTTGTCGAGTTCAGCGTCATGCGCGAGCCGGTCACGGTGGATTGGACGATCATCGGCGACACGAAGGAACTGAACATTCATGGTTCTCACCTCAGCCCGTACTGTTACCCGATTGCCATTGACATGCTCCAAAAGGGCCTGCTGCCGATGGAACACATCATTACCCATCAAATGCCCTTAACCGCTTTTCAGGAAGGCATTGATCTGGTCGCCTCCGGCCAAACCTCGATCAAGGTGACATTGCAACCATAACATGAGGCGAGGAGGCGAGGACACGTGAGGCGAGTCTTTTTTGCCCCGGTTCCTGGCACACCGGCGAGAAGATAAAGCCAGAGATTGGAGATTGGAGATTGGGTTTAATCTCCAATCTCCAATCTCTATTTACAAGGAGGTTTTTTTATGAAAGGCGTCTTATTACCCGGTCAGCGCCGGGTTGAAATCAAAGAGTTTCCCATTCCTGAACCTGGCCACGGCCAAGTGCTGGTCAAGGTCAAGGCGTCTTCTATTTGTGGCAGCGATATTCGGGCCATTTATCGGGAGCATTTGGGGCACGGCCCGGAGGGGTATCAGGACGTGATTGCCGGGCATGAGCCGTGCGGGCAGATTGTCAAGCTTGGCCCCGGCTGCAAGCGCTTCAAAGAAGGCGACCGGGTGATCCTGTATCACATCAGCGGCTGTGGGGTGTGCCGGGACTGCCGCGAAGGTTATATGATAAGCTGTACCTCGCCGCTGCGAGCGGCCTACGGCTGGCAGCGCGATGGCGGCCACGCCGATTACCTGGTGGCTGAAGAAAACACCTGTGTCCTGCTGCCCGATGAATTGAGCTACGTGGACGGGGCTTTGGTGGCTTGCGGTTTCGGCACGGTCTATGAGGCCCTGAGCCGGGTCAAAGTTTCCGGCGAGGACAGGGTTTTAATCACCGGCATGGGGCCGGTCGGGATGGCCGCCGGGCTGGTGGCCAAGGCGATGGGGGCGTCGCTGGTGATTGGCGCAGATGTATCCCAATCGCGGCTGGACATCTCGCGGGAAGTTGGAGCGATAGATCACGCGGTAATTTCCGACGACCGGGCGCTGGGCCAGATCAAAGTTTTGACGCAAGACTTGGGCTGCGAAGTTTCGATTGACTGTTCCGGCTCCCCGGCCGGGCGGCTGCTGGCCTTGCAGGGCACACGGCGCTGGGGGCGCTGCGCCATGGTCGGCGAAGGCAATCGGGTGGATTTTGATGTCAGCCAGACCATTATCCACAACCAGATTACCATTTACGGTTCCTGGGTCACCAGCACCGGCCACATGGAAGATTTGGTCGAAAAGCTGGTCGCCTGGAAACTCAAACCGGAAATTATTGTCACCCATCGTTTCTCGCTCGACCAGGCCGCCGAGGCTTACCGTATTGCCGATGAAGGGCAAAGCGGCAAGGTCTGTATTGTGATGGATTGAAAAAATGCTGATGCGTGATACGTGATGCGTGAGTCTTCTCACGTATCACGCATCACGTATTAGATAAGGCAGGCAATGATGACTGACAAACTCTTAGAAGCAAAACCCATTTTAGAAAGATTCCGGCTGGATGGCCGGGTGGCGCTGGTGACGGGCGGTGGTCAGGGAATTGGCCGGGCTTATGCTCACGCCCTCGGCGAGGCCGGCGCAGCCGTTGCTGTGGTAGATATGTCGGCGGCAGGAGCCGAAACGGTGGCGGCTGAACTTGAGAAGAAGGGCATCGAGGCGATACCGGTGGTGGCCGATGTGACCCAGCCCGATCAAGTCCAGGCGATGGTTGGCGCAGTGATGAAGCGCTGGGGCCGTCTGACCATTGGGGTGAACAACGCCGGGATTGCCGGCTGGTTTGATGCCGAAACCATGCCCAAAGCGGAGTGGGACAAGATGATGGCTGTCAACCTGACCGGAGTCTTTCTATGCGCCCAAGCTGAAGCCCGAGTCATGCTGCCCGCCGGTTATGGCAAAATTATCAATACCGCCTCGATGTCGGCTCATATCTCCAATACGCCGCAGAACCAATCCGCCTACAATGTTTCCAAAGCAGGCGTCTTACATATGACTCGCAGCCTGGCGGCGGAATGGGCGCCGCGCGGAGTCCGAGTCAACAGTATCAGCCCCGGTTATACCCGGACGCAACTGGTCAACGAGTTTCTGGAGAAACCCATCGGCCAAGAGAAACTGCCCCATTGGCTGGCTCGCACCCCGATGAACTGCCTGGGCGAAGTCACCGATTTGCAGGGCGCGGTGGTTTACCTGGCCTCCGAAGTTTCAGATTTTATGACCGGCCACGATATGATTATTGACGGCGGTTATTGCGCCTGGTAAAAAGTAGACGGTAAACGGTAGACAGTAGACGGGGTTTTTCCTGTCTGCTTTTGAGTGGCACACCATCATTAATGAAAATGAGGCGAGGAGGCGAGGGCGCGAGGAGGCGAAAGATTCTTCGCCTCCTCGCCTCACGCCTCATCGCGTCTTTATTTATGAGGAGGTTCTATGCAAGCAGTTATTTTCCCTGCACCGGAGAGCGTCGCCGTGGAGCAGGTGTCGGACCCGGCTTGCGGCCCGGAAGAAGTTATTGTGCAGGTGGCCGTGGCTGGCATTTGCGGCACGGATGTGCATATTTATCGCAACGAATATATGTCTGATTTTCCGCTGATCCCTGGCCACGAGTTTGTGGGCCGGGTGGTGGAGGTGGGCAAAGAAGTGGCCGATTTCCGGGTGGGCGACCGGGTGGCGGTGGACCCCAATCTGTACTGCGGGCGCTGCTATTTCTGCCGCAACCAGCAGGCCAATCACTGCCTCAACTGGGAAGGGGTGGGAATTACCCGCTCCGGCGGATTTGCTCAGTATGTGGCCGCCCCGGCGAAAGCCTGTTATCGCGTGCCAGACAGCCTGACCGACGGCGAGGGCGCGTTTATCGAGCCGCTGGCCTGCGTGGTCCACGCCCTGAGCCGCTTCCGAGTTTGGCCGGGGGCGGAGGTGCTCATCTTTGGGGCCGGGCCGATGGGCTTGATTCTGGTTCAAGCTTTGCGCCACAGCGGCGCTTCGCAGGTGGTGGTGGTCGAAAAACAAGCCGAGCGCCTGGCCCTGGCCAGCCAGTTGGGCGCAACGGCGACCGTCGCCGCCGGACCTGACCAAGCCGAAACCCTCAAAGCCTTAGCCCCTTATGGCTTTGCCGTGGTCATTGACGCCACCGGCGTGCCGGCAGTGATTGAACAGGCTTTCAAATTCCTGAAACCCAGAGGCCAATACTTGCAGTTTGGGGTCACGCCGATGGAGGCCAGTATCACCCTGCGCCCCTACGATGTCTTCCGCCACGATTGGACGATTATCGGCAGCTTTGCCCTATGCTACACCTTTGAACCGGCCATCGCCTGGCTGGCCAACGGCGTCATCAATGTTAAGCCACTCATCAGCCACACCGTCCCCCTGGCCGATTTCTCAGAGGTCTTTCACCAATTTGCAGCGGGGAAAACGTTGAAAGTTCACTTGCAGCCGACTTGAGGCGCTTTCTCCAGTATATTCTTTGTGTTAAAAACCCCACTCTGGTGGGGTTTTGTTGTTTAACCCTAACTACTTCTACAATGTCACATTAGACAAATATTCTAGCTCATCCCGTCCTGATTTGTCTCTATTGTCCGCCCCGCGATAAATCGCAGGGTTATGTAATCGCGTCCGATAAATCGGACTTAGGCTGATGAGCGAAGAAGCCCGATTAATCGGGCGCAGTTTTGTGGCCCGGCGAGTTCATCGCCGGGCGAGCGCCGGAAAACAAGCTGTTACTGATGCAAAAGACTTGTCATAAAAATGTGACATTGTAGAACTACTCAGCCCTCATGTCATTTCGAGGCTGAAAGCCAAGAAATCTTTGAGGCCGTTGTCTGCAAACTACGGATTAGGAGATTTCTCCCCTCGGTCGAAACCTGTCCCACCCCTTCGGGTGCGCCGAAGGGTGTGAGCTTGTCGAATGGATGACATGTCTGAGCAGCTACATTTAATCAAGAACTCATTCAAACTTGGCTCATGTTAAGTACTAGTGCAAAGCAGGCCGGGCTCCCACGCCCGGCCCTCGGCGGCGTGGGAGCCGCCTCCGCTAAATTGCACTTGTTCTATACATGAGCCTCAAACTTTTTCTTGAGGAAAAAGAGCAGAATTCCGAAAAATTCTGTTAACATTTTCAACATTAAGATGGTAACGTTTTAACCTTTGCTAGAAGTTGGCAGGAAAATTATCTGTCCCCATGATAGGGCAACGGTAAGCGAGAGGCCGAATCGGCCGAGAAAGCCGGCCCATCATGAGCAAAATTCCAACGAAAGTGACCGAAAAACAGTTTATGGAACAATTCAGCCGGCAGAGTTTGGGCTGAGGCCAGGGCTTGTTGAGTGATCTGGCTCAAGTTCTCACCATAGTCAAAATCCGCCGCCGGAACCGTGACCAGCCAGGCCGAGGGCCGCCGGCCATACAGCCGGTCGGCGTAGAGGAGCAACGTCGTCGGTTTCAGGTGATGCCCTGAGCTGGGGGATAGCAACTCCGGTCTGAGCGGCTGCACCTGCACCTGTGGGTCAACCTCGCTCGCTTCAATGGCTCTGGCGTCCACAAAAACTACAGCAGTAACATCAGGTTCAGCTATCTCTGCGGTCAGTTCGGGCGTTAATTGGTGAACCGGCAGATGTTTGACAGCTACGCCTTGACTACGCCAGGCATGTTCCAGTCTTTCGGCCAGAATCAAGCCGGCCCCATCATCCCGGCGCAGATTGTTACCGTAGCCAATGAGTAAGATCATACAGCATCAAAAAATGACCGAGGACGGGAGACCCGGGACCGGGGCTGGTTGCTGCCGGTCCCCCGTCCCCGGTCCCCGGTCTCTCTCCTAATCCCGAATAATCTCATCCACCACCGCGCCGCCCGGAGCTAACAGTTGCACATGCAGCGGCATTTGCCCCACCGCGTGCGTTGAGCAGCTCAAACACGGGTCAAAAGCGCGGATGCCGTGCTCAATCCGGTTCAAGATACCTTCGGTCAACTGTTGGCCGTTAACGTAAGCCTGGGCAATCTGTTTGACCGTCTTATTCATGGCCATGTTGTTTTGCCCGGTGGCAATAATCAAATTGACCTTCTGCAAAATACCGTTTTCGTCTACGTGATATTCGTGGAAAAGGGTGCCGCGCGGCGCTTCGCTTACCCCAATGCCAACCGTTCGGTTGACTGCGGCCCGGCTGCGGACGTGGGTATTGGTAATCTCGGGGTCGTCCAACGTTTCGGCGATTTTTTCCAGGGAGAAAAGGATCTCGATCAGACGGGCGTAGTGATAGTGGAAACTGCTGAGCACCGGCTGGCCGTGCGACCCCAGGCGGCGGAATTGGCGCAGTTCGCGGTCGGCTCGCGGCGTGCCGGCAAAATCGCAGACGTTGAGCCGGGCCAGCGGCCCGACCCGATACATGCCATTCTCCAAGCCATTGGGTTTGTAATAGGGGAATTTCAAGTAACTCCACGGCTCAACCGCCTCGGCGATAATATCACGGTATCGCTCAGGGGCCACGCCGTCTTCCACGACACGGCCTGTGCCGTCAACTATCCGCAGCACTCCATCGTAATGCTCCAGGCCGCCTTCGGGCGTGACCAATCCCATAAACAGGCTAGGAAATTCGCCGTAGGCTTGAATTTCCGGGCCGAATTGGTCAAACCGATCCTTGAGCAAATCCAGCGCCAGTTCTACCGTGTCGAGACTTTCCGGGACCATGGCTTTGATCTGATCCCGTCGTTCCGCAGTGAGGGGTTCGCGCACCCCGCCGGGCACCGACCAGGCCGGGTGAACGCTTCTGCCGCCCAAAATGCGAATAGTCTCCTGCCCAAATTGGCGCAGGCGAATCCCTTTCCGAGCCAGGTCGGGGTGTTTGGCAATGAGACCCATGACGTTGCGCTCGGCCGGATTGCTCTCCATGCCTAACAACAAATCCGGCCCGCTCAGATGAAAGAAGCTCAGGGCATGGCTCTGGACAATTTGGGCCCAATTGAGTAACCGGCGCAGTTTTTGGGCGGTGGGCGGAATTTGCGCCCCCAGAATAGCATCGCCGGCTTTGGCCGAGGCCAGTAAGTGACTGACCGGACAAATGCCGCAGATGCGGGCGGTAATGCCGGGCATTTCCCAAAAACTCCGGCCTTCACAAAATTTTTCAAATCCTCGAAATTCCGTCACATGAAAGCGAGCATCTTCCACACCCCCTTGCTCGTTGAGGTGAACCGTAATTTTGGCGTGGCCTTCGATTCGAGTGACAGGATCAATTGTGACAGTACGTGACATAGTATTTATTCCTTTGGTGTTTATGTCGTGATACGTGATGCGTGATACGTGAAAAACGCTTCGCGTCACGCATCACGCATCATCGCACCTATCCAAACTTGCGCATTGACGCATCCAGCGCCACCGGCTCACCCCGCAGCAGCGCCGACACCGCCGCCCAGATGCGGTCAGGGTCGGGCGGGCAGCCGGGGATGAAAGCATCTACCTCAATGACCTGGTGCAAGGGCAGCACTTTCGGCAGCAGCGCCGGCATCACTTTATCAGCCTCGCCGCCGCGCGGCTCCTTGCCCGGTCCCTCGCGGTAAACCTGGGTCAGCAAATCATCTACCTGCAATCTATTGCGCAGACTGGTGACGTTGCCGGTAACAGCGCAGTCGCCAAAACTGACCACCACCTTGCTCCGCGCCCGAATGTGGTGGGCCAATTCCAGGTGATCCACATTGGCCACCGCCCCTTCTACCAGGGTCACATCCACTTTGGGGGGGAATTCTTTGGCGTCGGCAATGGGGCTGTAAACCAATTCAACGGCCTCGGCCAGGGTTATCAACTGCTCCCCCAAATCGAGAAAGCTCATGTGGCAGCCCGAACAGCCCCCCAACCAGGCCGTTGCCAACCGGATTTTGCTATTCTTTTTCGCGCTCATCTATTTGCCTCTTCATTAACAATTCACAATTATAGATGTCCAGAAAAAATTCTTTCCCAACAATCAAGGTAGCAGGTAGCAAAGTAGCAAACTTAGGCCTGCTACATACTGCCTTGCTACCTGTTTCAGTAGCGAAAACTTTTCTGGAGAACCATACTCACCATTGCCACTGCTTCTTTTCCCGACCATTCAAAATCCAGCCCAGAAAGCCCGGTTTCTTTTCCATCTCGGCTACGGTGATGCCTTTTTTCGACAGCGCTCCGGTGGGGCAAACCTGGACACATTTGCCGCAACTGGTGCAGCTTTGGCTTGTGCCCCAGGACTGGTTCAAATCGGCGATAATGAGACTGTTGACGCCCCGGCCCATCACATCCCAGGTGTGAGCGCCCTCCACCTCATCACAAACCCGCACGCAGCGAGTGCAGAGGATACAGCGATTGTGATCCAAAACAAAGCGTTCGTGGCTGGCGTCCATCGGCAGGTCTGGATGGAGATAATCATAGCGGACATGGTCCACCCCTAACTCCGCCGCCTGCCACTGCAATTCACAGTGCCCGTTCATCACGCAAACGGCGCAAACGTGATTGCGTTCGGCCAAGAATAGCTCCATGATCATCTGCCGGTACTTGACCAGGCGCTCGGTGTGGGTATAGATCACCATCCCTTCTTGAGCCGGGGTCACGCAGGCCGCCACCAGTCTGGCATTACCACGTCCATCGGGCCACTCGACCATACACAGCCGGCAGCTACCGCGCTCACTCAAGCCCTCCAAATGGCAGAGGGTGGGCACATGATTTCCGTGCTCTTTGATGACTTCCAACAGCGACTGGTCCTGCCGGGCGCTAACTAATTCATCATTGATGGTCAGGGTTATAACAGACATCGCCACGCCTCCATTTTCAAGTCGCTGTTTAGAGTTGCTCTATCATTTGGCCTCGTCATTGCTTATCTCCATTTTTGCCCAGCGCCAGGGGAATTGTGTTCTCACGAATCTGCGACTCATACTCCTCGCGGAAATAGCGCAGGGTGCTCAAGACGGGATTGGGGGCCGATTGGCCCAGCCCGCACAAACTGGTTTCTTTGACCAGCAGGCACAACTCTTCTAATTTTTGCAGATCAGCCCAGGTTGCTGTGCCTGAGGTGAAACGATCCAAAATGCGATACATCTGCACGGTGCCAACCCGGCAGGGCAGGCACTTGCCGCAGCTTTCATCCATGCAAAATTCCATGAAGAACTTGGCCATATCCGGCATACTGCTTTCATTATCCAGAATGACCAGCCCGCCGGAACCCATAATTGACCCCAACGCCTTGAGGCTTTCAAAATCTACCGGCGTGTCCAGGTGTTCTGGCGGCAGATAGCCGCCGCTGGGGCCGCCGGTCTGAGCCGCTTTAAAGGTGTTGCCGTTAGGAATACCGCCGCCAATGTCATAAACAATCTCGCGCAGGGTAATCCCCATCGGCACCTCGATCAAGCCGGTGTTATTGAGTTTGCCGGTGAGGGCAAAAACTTTGGTGCCTTTGCTTTTCTCGGTGCCAATGCCGGCATACCAACTTGCGCCGTTATTAATGATGGGCGCAATATTGGCATAGGTTTCCACGTTGTTGATCAGGGTGGGGTAGCCCCACAGGCCGCTTTGTGACGGGTAGGGCGGCCGCGGGACGGGCTGGCCGCGCCGGCCCATAATCGAAGCCATCAGTGCTGTTTCCTCGCCGCACACAAATGCGCCCGCGCCAATCCGAATATCAACCCGGAAATTGAAATTACTTTCAAAAACCCGACTACCCAGCAGCCCGCGCCGTTCAGCGGTGCGAATGGCTTTTTCCAGGCGCTTGATGGCGATGGGATATTCACCCCGCACGTAGATATAGCCCTGTTCCGCGCCAATGGCATAACCGGCAATGGCCATCCCTTCTAACACCCGGTGCGGGTCTGACTCCATAACGGTGCGATCCATGTAAGCGCCGGGGTCGCCTTCGTCGCCGTTGGCAACTACGAATTTCTTATCGCCGGGCGCTTTACGAACCAGGCCCCACTTAATGCCGGTGGGATAGCCGGCGCCGCCACGCCCACGCAGACCACTGCGGGTAATCTCATCGCACACTTGCTCCGGCGACATCTCGCGTAAAACATGGACCAGAGCCTTATAGCCGCCGTGCATGATGTATTCTTCCAGGCGCTCTGGGTCAATATTACCTGAATTAGACAGAACCACACGGGTTTGCCGGGTAAAGAAAGGAATATCCTGCGAGAGCACATGAGGGGTTACGTCAGGCGTTACCTCCGGCTCATGGACAATATGTTTACTGACAATTTTTTGAGCTACCTGACGATCAACATGCTCGTAGAGAATCTCCGGCTCGTTGGGGGTCTGCACCCGCACCATTGGCCCGCGGCTGCACAGCCCCATACAGCCGGTTGAGACAAGTTGGACCTCTTTGGTTAATTGGTTTGCTTTGACCGCCTGTTCAAAAACCTCCTGGACCGAGGGTGAACCGGACGACAAACAGGCGGTGCTGGCGCAGCATAACAACCGGCAGCGAAACTGCTGCTGCCGTTCTTGTTCTTTTTGGGCTATGGTTTGTAAATCATCGCGATTCATAAGGCTTCAGCCTCCTCTAATTCCAGAGACGGTGACGCAGATTTTGGCTCAACGGGAGCGATCTGCCCGGCTACCAGCGCCCTGACCCGCTCAACGGTTGAAGCCGGCCCTTCTCGGCCCACCACATTGCCGTCCAGCACCAGCACCGGGGCCAGGCCACAACTGCCCAGACAGCGGGCGGTCGAAAGGCTGAGTTTGCCGTCTGGGGTTGTCTGGCCGGCCTCAATGCCAAATTCTTCCTGAAGTTTGGTGACAATTTCGCCGGCCTGCTTGACGTAACAAGCTGTACCGAGGCAAACAATGCAGGTGTGCTCACCCAGGGGTTTGAGCGAAAAGAAGTGATAGAAGGTTGCTACCCCGTAGACCCAACTGAGGGGTAGTTTCAACTGGTGGGCGGTGTAAATGAGTAAATCTTCCGACAGGTAGCCAAACGCTTCTTGCGCCGTATGAAGCACCTCAATCAAAGCATCCTGTTGATATTGCAGCCGCTTCAAGGCTCGATCAACCAATTTAAAGCGAGGGTCGCCGCTGGGGTGCTCGGCTTCGGCAGCTTTTGCTGACTTGCTGGCGTCATCTTTGATCACATTAGCCATCGCGTTTTCCTTTACTAAATGTGGGGTATGAAACGGTTTAAATTATGGCCTAGCATATCATAGCTAAGCCAGTACCAATAGTGTTAGGTATCACCTTTTTCGGGTGACATTCATCCTATTGTGATATATTTCACAATAATTTGTGAAAAAAGGGAAACTTCAGGCCAACTCATCACACAGCAAATCGTTTGGCTGACTCATTGGCTCTGACCAAAAAGACCGGACAGGGAGCATATTGCAACACTTTACTGGCTACGCTGCCATAGATCCAGCGGCTCAAACCAGAGCGGCCATGGGTGCTTATAACAATCAGATCAACGGCTTCCTCAGCCGCCAAATCTACAATAGCGTCGGCCGTCGGGTGAACATCCATAATTATCGCATGGGCTGACAGACGCATGCTCCGCAGTTGAAGCAAGACACGATCAAGATAACTTTTTGCCTCTACTCGTTCCCGGATAACTTGCTCGCGAACGATCCCGATTCCCGGTATCCCCCCGGCAAAATCTGAGGAAAGGTGCAGTACTCGCACTAAAACCAGTTCGGCTTCAAATTTCTGGGCTAACAGTTGAGCATACGGTAAAGCTTTCTCCGCCAACTGGGAACCATCCAGAGAAACGAGTATTTTCTTGATCATGGCTTGCCTCCTCGACCGCAGAACATCGTTGGTCTCGCCCGGGATGCTTATTGGGTTTCTGCTTTGATTTTACGCGCTGGTGTTTCTAGGGGTAAGTGGCATTTGTCACTCTTTTAGACGATAGGTGTCATCCAAAAAAGGGGTCTTTCAAACTCAATATTGTTGTGCCCTGGGGATTTCTCGACCTTTGGTCTCGAAAATGACATGAGACTGAGTAGTAACGTGGTTTTTATAGAATGTGGAAAATTATCGCTGCCCATGGCTGGGAAGCTGGCTGAGGCTCTGGCTGGGGCAGGGTTAAACCGAGCAGGGTCGGAGCCTCCAAAAATTCGTGGATGCGTTGTTCCAGGGTGGCAAAATCGCGGCGAAGCTGCCAACTCAGTTCCGGTTGGGCGCGGTTGCGCAAAATAAGGAAGAGGCGATTGCCGGTATGGTAGCGTCTCTGTTTGGATTGATGCTGGTACAACCAGCGGGCCAGATGATGGGGGCGCTGTTGGGCGTAGTCAATAGTTTCGGGGTAAGCGCGGGGAAAATGGCTGATTTTGAGATCAAACGGCAGGCCGCGCAGGTAAAAATCAACGGTATGATGCTTGCGGTTTTCTTCAGGCTGGGTAGCCGGGTGGGCCAGAAACAGTTGTAGAATCTGGTCGTGGGTATGGTGATTGTACCATCGGTTGACCGCGTAAGCGCCGAAAGCTTTAACCTCCAGCCCTTCCCGGCGGGCCACCAGGTTTACCTGCGCCCAAACCTCGTGGAGTGTTTCCAGTTCATAAACAAAATTGCTCCACTTATCCCACTGGTCGCCTTGTTTGCGCCCCCAGGGCGGCAGGATTTTGAGCTTGTTGAGTTCATGCCGAATGAGGATAGGGTCAGACATCTACTTCGGCTTAAAAAAAACCATCACATACTCGTGCTTAAAAATATAATATCCTCCCGCCAGCGCCCGATAGCGCCACAGGTTAGCCGATTTGCCTTTGCCCTTTTCATTGCCTTCGATATTTTTGACGATAATGGCCTTAGTTTTGAAACCCACCCGGTTCATGCGTTCCATGCACCAAAAGCCGAGCGGAACCAGTTCGCCGTTGGCATATTTGTCGCCGATGATGAGCGCAGCGAAGCGGCCCGGAGCGAGCAATTCATAGCCGTGACGGGCCACAACCTCAAAGCTGTCCAAAAAAGTTTCGGTGGTGGGGGCGTTGGACAGATCATCGGGCCGGTCGGAGAATTTGATGATGTCGGCGTAGGGTGGGTGGAGAATGAGCAGGTGAGCCGCGTTGGCCTGCATGCCGCCGAGGGTCTCGTTGATTTGCCTGACAGTTTCCGGGGCGGCGCTGTTGCCTTGCAGCAAATGTATCCGTGAGTCCAGCAGTTCAGGTTTAATTTTGTCGCGCACATATTCGACCAGTTCCGGCTTGAGTTCCACCCCAATGCAGCGCCGATTCAGCCGAGCCGCCTCGATGGCAGTGGTGCCGGAGCCGAGAAACAAGTCCAGCACGATCTCATCTTTTTTGCTGTAGCGGGTCAGCAGTTGGGTGGCAAGCTGGGGAATGTAATTGCCGTGATAGTCAAGCTTGTGCCCATCGCCGCTGGCCCGGTTGTCATACATCCAAAGGGAGTCGGTTTTGATTTCCTCATATTCGCGCCAGCGGTTGAGGTCGAGATCGCTCCAGGGGGTGTGTTTGGGAGGTAACGGAGAGTCTGCCATCTATAGAATTAACCAGTTTTCTTGTTGCAATTGGGGAATAGCGGAAAAATCTTTATCAGTGGTTAGCAAGGTGAGATCATAGCGGAGAGCTACAGCGGCAACTAAGGCATCAATCGTGGCGAGCTGCCAACCCCGCCGACGGAGTTTGATTTGTAATTCCACAGCCTGTTCGGCATCAAACTCATCTGAGGCATAACAATTGAAGTTTAACCTGAGACGTGCCCACTCAACCAGATTTTGTTCCGCTCTGGGTAAGAGATGAAGACCATACAAGACCTCAGCTAAAACCGGAACGGCTATAGCAAAAGAGTGATTAGCCTGAAGGCTTAGGACGCGCTGGCGCAATGGATGACCAAGTGTTACCAGCGGAGAAGCATGGTTTGTATCTAAAAGATAATCCGTCATACATATCACTCCCTAGGCGCGCCCCTCAGCTATATCATCAGCCCGGTTGATTGCTTTTATTTCGGCTTCGATTTTAGCCCATTCAAGGTTCCAAGTTTCAAGGTCAAAGTCTGGATCTTCAGGAGCATTTTTAAGGGCTTCTATTAACGAGCCAGTAGCGGGACGAATAGAGGCCGGGTTGGGTGGAGTCGCCTTAATCCGGGCGACCAGTGCTTCCAGTTCATCCTCTTCAGGCTCAGTGGCGAGAGCATTGGTTAGCAAGTCTGTTACTAACTCATCGAGCGACACATGCTTAGCGTCGGCCTGGGCTTGCAGAGGATTAGCTATTTCATCGGGCAGGGTAATGGTTACAGACATTCGACAAAACTCCTTTCTATGGCTCTAATCATACTCAAGCCAATGGTTGAGGTCAAGGCCACCGAGGGATGTATTTATTGAGGAGTATTCACAAACCAACGACACGCCACCAATGATGAAAAAGTAGCAAGGTCGCAGGGTAGCAGGTCGCATTATTTATTTTACGGCGGTCGGCGGTCTGTCGTCGGCGGTCTATTTTCGAAGAAGACGGAAGTATTTTAAGCCTTTTTCCACGCGGCTACAAACTCATCCAGAGGCCGGGTATTGACCACATTTTCCGCGGAGGCCCAACCGCGACAGGCCGTAGCGACGCCGAAGCGCAAATTATCAAAGCTGTCAGCGTGATGGGCATCGCAGTTGATAATCAGCTTGACCCCCAGCTCGATGGCCCGGCGGACATAAGTATCAGGTAAATCAAGCCGCTCCGGCGCGGCATTGATTTCCAGAAAGGCGCCGGTTTCCGCCGCCGCCTGGATCAGCGCCTCCATATCGAAATCGCCGCCCTCGCGCCGGGGCAATAAACGGCCGGTGGGATGGGCTAACTGCTTGACGTAAGGATTTCTAATCGCCGCCAGCGCCCGCCGGGTCAAAGTGTCCCGATCCTGGCGCAGGCCGGTGTGGACGGAAGCCACCACATAATCCAACTGGGCCAAAACTTCATCGGGGAAATCAAGTGTGCCATCGGCCCGTACCTCCACCTCTGACCCCTGCCACAAGCGAATACCCGGAATACGCGCCTGAACTTCGTCAATTTCCCGGCGCTGTTGGGCTAAACGATCGGCGTTGAGGCCGCCGGCAACGCCGAGGCTCTGGGAGTGATCGGTAATTGCCAAATATTGATACCCCTTAGCCAGGGCGGCGCGAGCCATCTCTTCGATGCTGTGTTGGCCGTCGCTCCAGGTGGAATGGCAGTGAACCTCGCCTTTGATGTTGCCCACTTCCAACCCCGCCGGCAGATTGCCTTGAAAGGCCGCCTCAATCTCGCCCCGGTCTTCCCGCAAGTAGGGTGGAATGTAGGGCAGCCCGAAAAATTTGTACAGTTCCGCTTCATCGGCAAAAAACAGCGGCTCGCCGTCGCTGGTGCGGGTGAGGGCATACTCGTTCAGACTGTAGCCCTTTTTTTGGGCCAATTCCCGAATTTTGACGTTGTGATTTTTACTGCCGGTGAAATAATTCAGCGCCGGGCCCCACTGCGCGGGGGTAACGCAGCGCAGGTCGGCCTGCATGCCGTTGCGAAAACGAACCGAGGTTTTGGTTTCGCCGGCGGCAATCACTTCCTCGACTTCGGGCAGAGTTTTGAACACGGCCATAATGGGTCCCGGCTGCTCGGTGGAGGCCACAAAATCCAGGTCGCCGATGGTTTCGCGCATGCGGCGCAAACTGCCGGCCGGCTCGACCTGGATCACTTCGGGCAGGTCCTTTAAAGCAGCCAGAACCCGCATGGCCAGCGGCCAGGCCACCCCCAAATGAACCCGGCCGGTCTCGCGCCGCTCCACGGCTTCGATGCTGGCCAGGATACGGGCTTCACTTTTCGCGCCCATGCGCGGCAGCTTTTGTAACTTGCCCTCCTGCGCGGCGGCTTTGACTTCGGCCACGGTAGTCAGGCCCAACTCCTCCCACATGGCCTTGGCCAGTTTGGGGCCGACATCGGGGATAGCCAGCACTTCGACCAGGGCCGGAGGAATTTCGGCGGCTAATTTGTCCCAAAAGCCCAGTTTGCCGGTTTTGAATTTTTCGTCAATCTTTTCCGAGATGGCTTGCCCAATCCCTTCGATCTTCCGCAAATCGCCGCCGGATTCCCAGTAGTCGTACAAATCAAAACTCAGGTTCTCGATATGATCGGCGGCGTTGCGATAGGCCAGCACCTTGAAGCGGTTTTCGCCTTTGATTTCCAGCAAATCGCCAATATCGGCAAAGAGTTTAGCCGTTTGTTGGTTGGTTAAACGGGGCATGGTTATCTCCTACGGGTTAAAGGTCCACAGATGTCACAGATGAACACAGATTTATCAACATTTATATTATCTGTGCGTATCTGTGCGCATCTGTGGACTGTTTAGTGGTTGTGTCACAAAATACATCCAGCGCTGCTTTGTTGCTTGATTTTCCCCGGCCAATTGATGGGCTTCCTCCAGCAGGGCCAGGCGGGTTTCGTACTCTAACGGCGGCTCCATCCAGGCTGTCGCCACCGGAATCTGCATAAACAGATAGCTCTCAGTAGCGGAGCGGGTTCGCTCCAGCATCTGTTTGCCGATAATTTCGAAGCCGCAGTTGCGCAGAAAAACCTCAATCGAGCGCAAATCCTGACGGCCTACGCCGTAGCGCTCGGCGGCCAGTTGCTCAAACAGGACGCTCACCTTTTTGCTGCGCGGGATGGCTTCAAAGATAAAGTACGGCTCCGGCGCGTTGAACACAAAGCGGCCCTTCGGCCTGAGTACCCGGCGCATTTCGGCCATCACTTCCGGCTTGTGGCGAAACTGCCAGAAGACCGAGTTGCACACTATTCGATCTACCGACTGAGCGGCCAGATGGGGGATAGTCGCGGCGTCAGCCTGGATAAACGTCACCTGCGCCGATTGAATTTGCTCGCGGGCTACGGCCAGCATCGGTTCAGAAACATCTACCGCAAAAACCTGTCCACTTTCGCCCAACACCTCCAGCACCACCTGGGTAGTCACGCCCGTGCCACAGCCCAAATCCAACACCTGCATCCCCGGCTCAATCTCCGCCAGTTGGACCATCAAGCGGCTCAACTCCTGGTACATCGTCGTCTGTTGGGCAAAGTTATGGTAGCGACGAGCGGTTTCGGTTTCCAGCCAGGCGGGGCTGCTCATTGACTTATTCAATAACCTCTCAAAAAGATCATGTTGCGTCTTGCGTCTTACGTGTGATTAAACGGAACACGCAAGACGCAAGACTACTGCTCAATCGTGATGCTTCCTATTTCAACAAAATCTCCTACCACCCCTCCCTTCTCTACTACTGGCAGTCTTTCCAGCGTTTGCCAGTAGTAAACTCCGGCTTCGAGACGGTATTCTCCCCGCGGCAGAGTGGGTGGCAGTTCCAGTATGTGCTTATCTTGCAGCATTTCGCCCGGCTGCCAGGTACTGGTGGGCAGCGGGACTTCCCAGGCGGGCTGGCCGTCGTGCTGGGCTACTTTCTGCCCATCGGGGCCGATCAGGTGGACAAAAATAGTGTAATCCTCCGGCATCAAGCTGAGCGCCTGCCAGTAAAGCGTGACCGCCAGCGTAGCGCCTTCCCTTTTGGCGTCGTAGCCGCGCAGTTCCATCTTGCCGTCAAAGTTGACCTGGAGCGGGTTGGTGGGTTGGAGCGTGGGTTCGGTAGGGGCAATTTCGACCAGTTCCCGGCCCTGCCGCTCGAAGGTGGCCAGGCGGACCCAGGTGTTGGCCTCGAAGCGGCGGAGGGAGGCGAGGAGGCGAGGAGGCGAGGAGGCGAGGCTTTCCGCTTCGGCGGTCGGCGGCTCGTCCTGAGCTTGACGAATGGGTCGGCGGTCGGCGGTCGTGATGGGCAGCCGCTGGCTCCAATCGGACCAATCGTTGCCGGCCAGCACGCCGGCGGCCAGGCTCCAGCGGTCGCCCACGGCCCAGGGCATGGTTTCGGCCATGACGGTTTCGCCGGACTGCCATAAGTTCGGTGGAAACCAGAGTTGGGTCAGCAGGGGGCGCTGCTCGGTGTTTTCGACCATCTGCCCTTCGGCATTGACAAAAAAGGGATAGAGGCGAAGTTTCCGGTCGAGCGGGCGCAGGGCTTGCCAGTACAGCCGAATCGATGTTTCTTCGCGGCGCGGGTCATCCATCACGTCAAAGCCAAGCAGCCGCAGTTCGTCGCCAAATTCGACATTCACCGGGTATTGAGGTTGGGGGTCGGCTACACGGGCAAAATCATAAAAAGCATTGGGGATATCGGTTGCGGTCAGGCCGCGTTTGAGCAGCAAATAGCCGTCAGCGGCATCGAGCACCCCGTATTGGCCGGAACTGAGCAGTTCCCTGGCCAGCGCCCAGATATCATTGGGGTGGACGGGCCAGGCGCCGGTGGTGGCGTCAAAAAAAACATACTCGGCCTCATTGACATCCGGCAGTTGGTAAGCAATCAGCCGGTTGCTGAGGTGAGGATAAAGTTTGCCTTGAGCCGCAATCGAAGCATCAGGCGGAATCTGGGCGATGAAGCGTTGGGCCAGCCGGTCATGGGCGGTGATTTCCCACTGGGGCGGGTCGAGCGCCAGGGGGGAGAAGCCGTGAAAGAGCTGCCAGATGAGGGCCACGGCCAAAAGAATGACAGCGGGCAGATGAGAAAACGTGTTGCGTCTTGCGTCTTGCGTCTTGCGTCTCATATAAGACGTAAGACGTAAGACGTAAGACGCGCTTCCTCGCAGGTAAACCATACCGTACAGGGCCGCCCAGGCCAGCCAGGGGGCGACATCAGCGCCATATTGCGCGCCGGTGGCGTCGTGCATAGCGGTGTTGCCGCTGAGCAGGTTGATGGCAAACGAGGGTGCGCCAATCGCTAAAATCGGCAGACCGAACAGCGGCAGATAGGCAAAGGGAGTCAGGATGTCGAACAGATATTGCAGCCGGGTGGGTTGAAGCAGGATATTCAGCACCAGGTCGGGCCGGGTGAGGGTGGTCAGAACAATTTCGGCGGGCGAGTCGCCCAGTTCGGCGTAGAAGCCGATGAAAAGATGATCGCCGGTGACGCTGTTGGCGGGGATGACCCAGTACATAATAATGAAGAAATATAGCAGCGCAATGGCAATGGTGGTCAGTCCCAAGCGCCAATCGCGGTGCATGACGATAGCGGTCAGGCCCAGAAAGGCGACTTGCAGCGGAAGCTGTTCTTTGCAGAGCATGGCCAGCACCGCCCAAAATAAAAACCAGCCGGATTTGCGCTTGACCAAACAATAAAAGGCAGCCATGAAAAAACCGACCGCCAGCACCGGCGGGTGGAAATCCCACAGGTTGACAATTTGCAGGGTAGGGAAAAGCAGGTAGGCAGCCAGGAGACTCAAAGCGGCAAAGTCGCCACTTTGGAAATTGAAAAGAGAACGCTGATGAGGCTGAATTTCGCTGATTTTCGCTGATTTATTAATAAAATCTGCGTTCATCTGCGGTTTTTTATTCCCTAACTTTTCTCGCGCCAGCCAGAACAAGGGCAGACCCCCCAGGCCAATCGCCGCTGTTTGCAAAAACAGCAGCGTTTCCGGGCCGCTGTGGATGAGATAAAACGGCGCGACCAGCAGCAAAATCAGCGAGGCGTGGTTTGATAGGTGCAGCAGCGGCTGGCCGGTGGTGGTATAGAAGAAAGGCCGCCCATGCAGGGTATTCCAGACCACCTGATCGTAAATGCCCAAATCAAAGCCGCTGGAATCAAAGCTGGCGTGGCGCAGGATGGCCAGCCAGGTGAAGGTGACGATGTAAAGCAGGATGAGTCCCCAGGCGAGGAGTTCAGGAAACTGAGGAAACTTGAGGGCAAGCGGCCAAAATTTGAGCCGGGAGGAGGGTTTGAAGGAATCTATGCTGTCTTTGGGCAGTTCGTGAGATTTCATCAGCGTGGGGGTATTTTAGCATAGAGTAAGGGGCGTTGCCAATGACAAATCGGCCCTGCACAATAGCAAATTTATCTTCCCTCGTCATGAAATAATCGCTGTCAAAAGGTTACTACTCAGCCTCATGTCATTTCGAGACCGAAGGTCGAGAAATCCCCGGGGCGCAACACGTAAAAGTAAGGTAGTAGGGATTTCTCCCTGCGGTCGAAATGACATGCCTGAGCAGTTAGGTCAAAAGTAACAGGCCGGAAGGCTTATCTCCTCCCGGCCCATAACAACACCTAAAGCTGACACTTTTAGAAATCTATTAAGATCCTAACCTACCAGATAGTCTGTATCTGGCTGTCTTGAATTTTTCGATCACGGCTCACTAAAGGCACAGACAAACTCAGTGCCGTAGCCGCAATAACTCGAACCAATGTACCTGCCGGAATTCGATCCCTCTCTTCCAAATAGGCAGTCTCGACCAAAGAGATAGAAGAAATGGCTACCTGTGAGGCTTGCTCCGTCACTGCATCAATCACCTGGCGTGGTGTGAGCGACAGACGAGCATCGCCATGCGTCAACCAGATAATCGTGTGTGTGTCGAGCACCAGGGAGATCATAGCATGTCGGTATGATTCCAGGTTGACCACAACTCGCGCCGGGTTTCGTCCAGAGTTTCCGTTGGCGCAACGCCGCCGCCCAAATGACGAAGCACCCCATAAAGCGATGCTCCTGTTGGTTCCTGTTTTTGCGATGTAGATTCAGCCTGTAATTGTGCCAACGCTTGATACTCTTCAATCGGCAAGATAACGCCAATAGGTTTGCCGGTAATATCTCGAATATATTGTTTAGTGAGTACTGGATACCAGACAATAGTGCCTTAGCAATTGAGTCCTTGTACATTGAGCAAGAAAATCTCACGCAAAGTCGCCAAGAACGCCAAGAAAAAAAATTATTAAAAATCTTTGCGTCTTTGCGTCTTGGCGAGAGAACTATTTTTGGCTCTGGCTTGTCCAGGTTAGGATTTGGTTAATCAATCAGGTTAATTACCGCTTCCACCGCCGGGCGTAATCAAAGGTAATGGCGACCAGCAAAACCAACCCAATCACAATCTTATGCCAGAAGGGGTTGATATTGAGCATAACCATTTCATTTTGGAGCACACCAATCAATAACGCCCCCACCAAAATCCCCACCACGCTGCCCTGGCCGCCCATCAGGCTCAAACCACCCAAAATACAGGCCGTGATGGCCAAAAGTTCAAAACCCTCGCCCGCGCCGGGATGTCCCAGGCTAAGCCGTCCCGCCTGAATAATCCCGACCAGAGTGGCGCAGACGACGGAAATGATGTAACACAAAATAATCCGGGCGTCTACATTAACCCCGGACAAACGAGTCGCTTCGATGTTGCCGCCGACGGCATAAATTTGGCGGCCAATAAAGGTGTAACGCAGCAAATAATAAGCCAGCCCGGCCACCAGCAGACAAATCAAAACCGGCAGAGGAATCAAATCAAACAGATAGCCCTGCCCCAGCACCGTGTATTCATCCGGTACGTCGGTAATGGGGGTGCCGTTGGTCAGCACCAGAATCGAGCCGCGCGCCACCCCCAGCGTTACCAGGGTAATCAGAAAGCCGTGCATCTTGAGTTTGGTGACAAACAGGCCGTGGATAGCGCCAATAACCACCCCCACCAGCAGGGCCAGGGTAATCCCGACCCAAATCGGCAGGCCCATTTTGACCACAAAATAGGCCGACAGAACACCGCCCAGGCCCACAATTGAACCGATGGACAAATCAATCCCGCCGGTGATAATCGGAAAGCCAACGCCGATGGCAGCAATGGCTAAAATAGCCGCGTCCCGCGTCATCACTTTTTGATTTTCCAGCCCCAAAAAACGGGGGTTGACAATAGCGCCAATGATAAACAAGGCAATGACAACCAGAAAGATGAGAAATTCCGACACTCTGAACAACCGCTTGATTGTCTCAACCAGTCCGGCGGCAGGCTGAGCCACATCTCGCCCGGAGCTTGTAACAACTTTGTTCATTGATTTATCCCTTCTGCTGCGGCTTCAACCTTTTCAGCAATATCGCCTTCGACGCTAAGAAACTGAGTGGCGCAGGTCATAATGGCTTCCTGGTCCAACTGGCCCCGCACAAATTCACCTGTGACCCGGCCCTGGCACATGACAATGACCCGGTCGCTCATGCCGATAATTTCGGGCATTTCGGAAGAAATCATCAGGATGCCAATGCCGCGCTGCGCCAGTTGGCTCATCAAGGCATGCACCTCAGCCTTCGCGCCGATGTCAATGCCCCGCGTCGGTTCGTCCATAATCAATAGTTTGGGTTCGGTGCTGAGCCACTTGGCTAAAACCACTTTTTGCTGGTTGCCGCCGCTCAAATTTCGCACCGTCTGGTTTAAACTGGGCGTGGCAATCGAGAGCGCCTCGATATAGTGGTTTGAGATTCTTTTGGCTTCCGTTTGCCTCACCGCGCCCCATAAGTTTGAAATGCGCTGCAAAATAGCCATCGTCGTATTTTCTTGAACATCCATGCCCAGCACCAGGCCGTGCAATTTGCGGTCCTCCGGCACCCAGCCGATGCCATGCTTAACCGCATCGGCCGGTGATTTTATCTGGACAGGCCGGCCCTCTATCAAAACCTCACCACTGCTCAGCTTGTCTACCCCACAAATAAGGCGGGCCAACTCGGTGCGACCGGCCCCCACCAGCCCGGCCAGGCCGACAATTTCGCCTTTGCGGACGGTCAAGCTGATATTTTTGACGCCGTTCTGGCCCGACAACCGGCGCACTTCCAGCACCGGCTCGCCCACCGGCGCTGCTTCTTTGGGGAACAGGCCCACATCGCGCCCGACCATCATGCGGATAATTTTTTCTTCGCTGGCCTCGGCAATGGGCAGCGACCCCACCCGGCGGCTGTCGCGCATGATAATCACCCGGTCCACAATCTGGCGAACTTCGTCCAGCCGGTGGCTGACAAAAACAACCGCCACCCCCCTTTCCTTCAACCGCCGCATCAAGGCAAACAAAGCCTCTACCTCACGGCTGGATAAAGCTGAGGTCGGCTCATCCATCAAAATCAAGCTGGCCTTGTGCGAAACCGCTTTGGCAATTTCAACCATCTGCTGCGCCGCCACATTCAATTCCCGGATGAGTTGGCTGCCGCGTATCTCGGCCCCCAGACCCCGCAGCAGTTCTTCGGCCTGACGGTTCATGCGCCGAAAATCAACCAGGCCCAACACCCGTCGGGGTTCGTTATTGAGAAAGATATTTTCAGCCACGCTCAAGTAGGGCACCAGGGCCAATTCCTGATGGATGGTGCTGATGCCCAACGCCTGCGCTTCGTGCGGGGTGTGGGGATTAATGGTCTGGCCGTTAAACCAAATCACGCCCTGGTCTTTATGATGAATCCCCGACAGGATTTTGATGAGGGTGGATTTTCCGGCCCCGTTTTCGCCCAGAAAACCCAAAATCTCGCCTGGATAAACTTCAAAATCCACATCATCCAACGCTCGCACGCCGGGGAAACTTTTGGAGAGATGTTCTACCCTCAGCAGGGGTTGTTGGTCCATAGACCCTTGTTCCTTTCCAGAAGGTGCAGGGTAACAAAGTCGCAGAGTCGCAAGGTAGCAGGGTTGCAAGGTAGCAGGGTTGCAAAAAAATGCTTGCTACCTGCTACCTTGCTACCTGTTACCCTGCTACTTGCTACCCTGCTACTCTGTCACTGCGAAGCAATCCCGATAGATTCGAGATAGGCTTTATATTGGTCAAATGTATCAGCTTTGATAACGTCAATACCGGTATTCAGCCGGATTTTACCGTCCTCGCCAAATTCATCCAGGTACGGATCCAGGATTTTCATGGTTTCTTCCTGGCCCAGGATGGACATGGTGTACATCACATATCCACTCAGATAACCGTAGAAGTAAACGCGCTGCCCAATCATGGCCTGGACGACGCCTTCTTCCATACAAGCCTGGGTTTCGGGTTCGGCGTCAAAAGCGACAAGTTTGAGGGTTCCAATCTTATCGGCTTGTTTGATGGCCTGGCAGGCCGCCGGACCATCGTAGGAGTAGAAGGTGATAAACCCGGCCAGATCGTCGCCATACTTCTGGATAGCGGTTTGGGCATTGCTCAAGGCCACTTCGGGCTTGACGTCATCTATCAACACCTCGACCAATTCCATGTCGGTGCCTTCGAACACGTCATTAACGCCTTGAATCCGGTCCTGGGCATTTTGGGCGGTGGCAAAACCCACCAAACCAACTACCTTGCCCTGGCCAATAATTTCCAGCGCAGCTTCGGCGGCGGCGCGCCCGGCGTCATAGTCGGACATACCGATGTATATAGCCCGCTTGCTGCCGGTGGCGTCGGAGTCCATGGTCAGCATGATGGTTCCTTGCTCCACCGCTCTTTCGATGATTGGCGCGGGCGCTTGCCGGTCAATGGCCGAAAAAGTAACGCCGGTGTAACCATCATTGACAAAGGTTTCCAGCATCGAAAGCTGTTGGCTGAGCAGGTCAGAAGCGGTGGGGGCCTGGAAGGCAATCGGTACGTTCAGTTCCGACGAGGCGCGGGCCACCCCAATTTGGGCCGCCGTCCAGAAAGGCGACATATTGTTGGTCAAAAAAGCAAATTTTGCGCCGGCCGGCGGGCTTTGGCCTGCGGTGGCCGCCTTGAGAGCCTCGGCTGCCTCAAACAGGTTGCTGGGGCGATAGGGATTGTCCTCAGACGAGGCTGCTTCAGCGGGCGCGTCTGCTTCAGCTTCTGCAGCTTCCTGGGTTACCATCACCTCAACGGTGACGACCTTCTCGACTTCCTTCTCGACCTCAACGGTGACCACTTTTTCCACTTCTACTTCTTTTTCAACCTCAACGGTGACCACTTTTTCCACTTCTACTTCTTTGACAACCTCAACCGTTTGCACAACGGTTTGTGGAGCCGCCGCGCCACAAGCCGCCGCGATAGCGATCAAAACGGCAGCGACGACGAATAAACCAATGACTTTAAGGATACTGCGCGAATGCATGGATATTCCTCCTTTTATATCTACTTTGATTGGCTCTTCATTGATAAAAACAACCTTGTTGACAGCTCAGCCAGCCTTAGTGATTGTCTAAAAATAAGTCCCCTCAAGTTCCTACAAATTCCCAGGGAACTAAGGGAACTCGTAGGAACTCAAAACGGGAAGTAAATTTTAGACGTTTACTTAGTTGACCCCGCTTGACTGGCTTCGGTCAGCGCCCCTTTGCGTTTTTTCCGGTAGACCTCCTTTCTCAGGGTACAATCCGCTTAATTTCCCGCTGCTGTTTGTAAGGTTGGGGCAAAAGTGATATATTCAGGAGGCTGATTAATCAAAGCCTCCTGGGTTACACTAAAGCCAAACCTTATGAGACCAGCTTGGGTTAGTCAGCATTGTGGCAGAGGCTCGTCACTCTTGGCGGATGGGGCGAGCCTCTTGCTTTTGCTGTGTAAAAAGCTGAAATTTTATAACACCACCTCCTTTCCTTTGGATCTACCAAAGCGCGTTAATCCAACCGAGCCGTAGACTGCCTTTCAATCAGCGTTGGTTCAATGACAATTTGGCGCTGCTCCAGGGCTTTCCCGGCTAAAATGTCCAGTAAAAGTTGGACGCCCGCCGTAGCCAACTGCGTAAACGGCTGGCGAATGGTGGTCAAGGGCGGCGATTGAAAAGCGGCTACCTCAATATCGTCCATACCCACTACCGAAATATCCTGGGGTACGCGCAAACCGGCCTCAAGTACAGCCCGCATGGCCCCAATGGCCATCAAGTCATTGGCGGCAAAAACCGCCGTCGGGCGCGGCTGGTAAGTTAACAACCGCTGCATGGCTAAATAGCCCGCCTGACAGGAAAAGCTCTCTTCCACCACCACACGAGAACTGTCCGCTGCGCCCCTGGCTTCAAGCGCCTGCTGAAAGCCGGCGAAACGTTCTCGCGCCAGCCGAATTTCCATGGGCCCGCCAATATGCCCCATATGCCGGTGTCCCAAATTCAAAAGATGCTCCCCGGCCAGATAGCCGGCCTTGAGGTTGTCAAGCATCACCGCCGGCCCCTCATAATTGTCAGGCACCCGGTCAATAGCCACCGCGGGAATCCCGGCGGCCTCCAAAATATCCAACCGGCCCAGCCGTCCCCTGGCCGGAATAAAAATCACCCCATCTAACCACTGCTGCACCACAGCATTAAAATAACTCGTTTCCCGCTCGGTATCGTTGTGGGTATTGTAGAGAATAAGGCTGTAGCCAAAGGCGTGCGCGTGCGTTTCGGCGGCGCTGGCCATGCTGGCAATGGCCACGCTGGCCACGTTAGACAGCACCAGGGCAATGGTTCGAGTTTGCCGGGTGCGTAAACTGCGCGCCACCGAGTAGGGCTGGTAATGAAGCTGTTCAACCGCCGCTAGAACGCGGGCGCGGGTTTCAGCAGTAATTTCCGGTTTATTGTTGATTACTGCCGACACCGTTTGGATAGAAACACCCGCTAACTGAGCTACATCTTTCATTGTCGGTGATTTACGACTCTGCTTTGATAACATATTTAACCAATACACGCCGATAGAAGAGAGAGGATAAGGATGAACGTTCATATGAACGTTCATATGAACGTTCATCCTTATATCACAACTTAATTTCTTTGTCAAAATTCAAAAAGTGTATTGGTTCTTTAATGATGAATTGCTAAGGGATTTCTCGGCCTCTGGCCTCGAAATGACATGTAGCCTACACTTAACCCGGATACCAGATGATACGGGGGTCGTTTTCAGCCCGGCGATACTCCCAGGCCGCATCGGTCATTTTCTTGAGGTTGTATTCGGGCCGCCAATCCAAAAGGAATTTGGCTTTGTTGTTATCAAGCCAGGTTGAATAAAAGTTAGTGCTAATTTCAACGGCAGGTAGGTGGCGAGACTCGGCCAGATAAGCGGCTAACTCTCCGTAATCTACCGGCTCGTCCATACAGATGTTGAAGGTTTGCTGCCTGGCTTTGGGCTGGTCAATTGCTTTCAAAATCGCGCCCACCAAATCTTCGACATGCACAAAATTGCGTTTGACGGGTTGGCCGTGTGGGTCGAGCATTACCGGGATAGTTTGGGTTTTGACATACGCTTCGGCCTTTTCCGGCCCCACCAAATCGCGCCAGCGCGGGCCGCCAAAGACATCCTCGCCAAAGGAAAGCTGGTACTTAAAATCATCTTTTTCCATAATCCAGGGGGCGCGCAGACAGCAGCCGTTCAAATCATACTGGATGTAATACTGCTCCAACATGACCTCTTCCAGCACTTTCGATAGGGCATAGCAGCCGGGATAGGCTGTATGCTTTTGCGTTTCGGTTACGGGAATAGGATGGGGATAGAAGAAGTGGCCCACTCCGGCATCGCCGCCGACGAGGATAAACTGCCGAAAGGTGGGGCTGGTGCGGCAGGCTTCCAGCAGCCAGAACATGCCCTTAACGGCGACATCCATAATCGTTTCGGGCGTTTCTTTGCTGGTGGCCAAATGCAACACGTGGCTGACGCCCGCCATCGCTTCTGTCACCACCTGGCGGTGCTCGATAGAACCGCTGACGACTTCCAGGCGGGGGCCGGTTTCCAATTTACGGTTGTGACACAAAGCGCGCACCGTAAAAGCCTCGAAGTGCGGATCGGCTAAAAAACGGCGGATAAAGGCTTGACCCACTTTGCCGGTCGCGCCGGTAACAAGAATACGTTTTGTTTCGGTCATGAATACCTCTAACCCCCTTTGATTTTTTTGAGGTAAGTTATTCAGCCGCCTGAACGTTGCGTAGACGCAGGGCGTAAATATTAATAATCAAGGCGATCAGCAAAATCACCCCGCGCACCCATAGGCGCACAAAAATATCGAGTTGAAGTTGGTTCAACCCGTTGTTGAGGACGCCAAAAATCAACAACCCGATCAGGGTGTTTTTGACCCCGCCCTCGCCGCCAAACAGCGATGTGCCGCCCAAAACCACCGCCGAAATGCTGTCGAGCAGCATGTCGTCCAGGCCGTAGCCCTGGGCGCTGCCCAGCCGGCCCGTGTTCAACATTCCGGCCAGGCCGGCGCTAAATGCGGAAATGGTCAGGCAGGCTGTGACAATATTTTTGGTATTGATCCCGCTCAGCCGGGCGGCTTCGCGGTTGCTGCCGGTCATATAAACGTAGCGGCCAAACTTGGTATAGGTCAGCACAAAGTGGCCGACAATGAGGGCAGCGATGCCGGTCAAAATGACGACCGGCAGGCGAAACGGTTCGGTCTCGCCCATGTACTCGCCGCCCAAATAGGACAGGACCGGGGCCAGGGTGTATAGGATTGAACCTTTGGTGATATACTGACCCAGGCCAGAGGCAATTTGCATGGTAGCCAGGGTGGCGATAAAAGAGGGCAAACCAATGCGGGTGGTGCTCCAGCCGTTGAGCAACCCCAACCCTGTGGCGGCCAGAACCCCGGCCAGGATGGCCACAAATTGAGAGGCGCCTGCTTCGCCAAATAGTTGGGCGGCAATCACCCCGGTCATGGTGGCTACGGCGGCAATGCTCAAATCAATTTCACCGCATAAGATGACAAAGGTGATGCCGGTGGAGACAATGGCCAGCGTGGCCACCTGGCCTAGAATATTGCGAAAATTGATGTAGTTGAAAAAACTGTCGGTGGTGACGCTGAAAAAAACAATCAGGATGACCAGGGTGATAAACGGGGCCAAATCGCGCGCCCGGCGTCTGGCCCAATTAATTAATGCCCCGGTGCGATCCGCTGTCCGTCCCTGGTTGATCGAGCTGGCCTCAGTCCCCATCTGCCTTCTCCTTCGTAAGTAATCCACAGATTACACAGATTTCGCAGATAAAAATTAAAAATCTGTGCGCTTTGTGTCTGGAAATCTGCGGATTTTCATTAAGCGTGTTTCATCAAATTTTCTTTGGTTAACTCTCGCCCACTGATCTCGGCGGTCAGGCGGCCCTTGCTCATCACCAAAGCGCGGTCGGCAATACTCAAAATGGTTTCCGGCTCGGTGGTAATTAGCAAAATAGCGACGCCTTCATCGCGCAGTTTCTTCACAATGTTCATAACCTCTTCTTTGGCCCCGATGTCAATCCCTCGCGTCGGCTCATTTAAAATCAGCAGCCGGGGCTGTTGGGTTAACCATTTGGCTAAGACAATCTTTTGCTGATTTCCGCCGCTCAAAGCGCCTACCGGCAGCAGAGGCCGAGGCGGTCTCACGGCCAGATGTTCCATTTGGGTGCGGGCAATGGCTAATTCGGCCCGTTGGTTCAGCAGCCAGGGGATCAGGCGGCTCAGGTGGGCCAGAGTCACATTCTTAAAAATCTCCTGTTGCAGCATTAAGCTGTGGCGGCGGTTCTCCGGCACATAGGCGATGCCCGCTTTTTTGGCCTGGGTGGTGTTCCTGAATTTTAATTTTTGGCTCTCCAGGGTGAGAGCGCCTGCGTCAAACGGCTCGGCCCCAAACAGACAGCGGGCCAACTCAATTTGCCCCGCGCCCATAAAGCCAAACAGTCCGACAACCTCACCTTTACGCAAATCAAAAGAGATATCTCGAAATGCGCCGCGTTTGGTCAGCCGCTCCACCACCAAAGCCACCTCGCCGACCTTGCGCTTTTCGACCAGGTGAGTTTCTTCCTCATAGACTTGGTGCAGCAGCTTGGCCTCAGTGCCGATCATCAACTCGACCAATTGATGTTTGTCCGTTTGATGGCGCTCCAGAACGGCCACTTTTTGCGAATTTTTTAGTACGGTGATGCGGTCGCTAATCTGCAAAACATCTTCCAAAAAATGAGAAATAAAAATAACGCTTTTGCCCTGGGCTTTTAAGGTGGCAATAAACTCAAACAAGCGCTGCGTCTCCGGCGGCGAGAGGGCCGAAGTGGGTTCATCGAGAATGATAATCCGCGCTCCGCTGAAGATGACCCGCGCAATCTCGACCAATTGTTGGGTCCCCACCGGCAAATGCCCCATCATGGTGGTCACATCAATGGCCAGCCCCAATTCGCGCAGATGGGTTTGAGCAACCCGGTTCATACGCGGCCAATCCACCAGGCCGCCACGCATAGGCAGATTGCGGCCAAAGATATTTTCGGCCACGGTCAGATGTTGAAAGGTGCTGAGTTCCTGGTAAACCATGCCAATGCCCTGGCGCTGCGCGTCGGCGGGCGAGGCAAAACGAACCGTCTGGCCGTTCAACTGCATCTCGCCGCCATAGTCGCTGTAAACGCCGGAAAGCAGCTTCATCATGGTGCTTTTGCCGGCCCCATTTTCCCCAATCAGGCCATGCACCTCGCCCGGACGCAAATCAAAGTCAACATTATCCAGGGCGATAACGCCGCCGTAACGCTTTGAAACGCTATGCAGCTCCAGAATTGGCTTTGCTGTTACTTCTGTATTCATCGTTTCCATTGGAAAGTGGGCCATAGAGACGAGGCCAGCCCTCGTCTCTATGGTTAGGGGAAAATTACAGTAGCAGTTGTTCTTCCATAAAGAACAACCCATCCGCGTTCTGAGCGGTGACAACCGGGCCATCCATCAGGATATACTTGGGAATCCCGGTGGTGCCGGTGGCCGCCATCGCCCCAATGACCACCGCTCCCCAGTGGATGCGGCAAGAGGGGTTGCGCACCGAGGTCAGGAGCGTACCATCCTTCACCGCGGTAATGGCCGGAGGCATGGCGTCAATACCGCCCAGCACAATGTCCTTCTCGCGGCCGGCATTTTTAATTACTTTGGCGGCGGCCAGGGCCATATCATCGTTGTGGAAATAACCGGCTTTAATATCGGGATATTTAACCAGGTAATCTTCCCATAGTTTGGCTACTTTGTTCACATCCCAATCGGCCGGGTCTTCGGCCAGCACTTCGATATTAGGGTATTTGGCAATGGCCTGCTGGAAGCCCTGGGCCCGTTTTTGCGCCCCCGTATGGCCGAGCGCCCCTTGGGTCATAATCACCTTACCCTCGCCGCCAATGGCAGTGAAGAGGGCCTGGCTCACCACCTCGCCCATAAAGATATTATCCGGCTCCAGGAAAGTGGTAATACCAATGTCATCTTTGGAAATAGTTGTATCCATCTGGATAACCGGGATGCCCTTGTCAATCATCCGCTTGACCGGGTCAACCAGGGTATCAATGCCAAAGGCTTGAATGGCCACAAAATCCCAATCTTGGGCGGCCATATCCTCAATCGCCTTGCGCTGCTTGTCAATGCTCAGGCCGCCGTCAAACCAGGTCACTTCAACCCCCAGCCATTTGCCCCACTTTTCGGCGGCTTCTTTGCCTTGAGCGCACCAGGTTGCCCCCAGCCCGGCGTTGGAAAAAGCAGCTCGTAGGGGTTTGCCAAAAGCTCCACCGCCTCCGCCACTGCTCTGCGCCGCCGGTGCGGCTTGCTCTTGGGTCTGGGGTTGCTGTCCACCCAGATCACAGCCGGCTAACAGGCCCGCTCCGGCAGTAGCGGCAAAGACCCCTTGCAGGAATCCCCGCCGGGTCATGGCCCCCCATACCTCCGAAAACTGCACGCCTTGGTTTTGATTATCGCTCATCATTTATCTCCTTTAATAGTATAGATCTACTTTGAATCAATACTTGTGGAGTTTTTCTCCCCCCACCCGGTCAAGCAAGCGCCCCTAAATGGTGCGCCTATTATAGTGTAGAAATGCTATTATAAAAATAGAGCAAACCTACAGAACTGCTACGGCGGTGTATGAATAATCATCTTATCCTCCTGAAGCCAAATGAATCACTTTTTAGTTGTTAAGCAAATTTTTGCACGAACTTCGTTTGATCAAAGAAGTGCTCAACAGATAAGTGGTGGGCCGGAAAGGTTTGCCGGGCGAAACAAGCCGGCGCAGGAGCAGGTCCACTGCCAACTGAGCCATTTCATCAATCGCCACATCCACGACGGTAATAGGCGGATTCCAGAAGCTCAACCACTCTGTATCATTAAAAGTTGCAATCGAAATATCGTCGGGTATACCTAGACCCGCTTCCCGCAAAACAGACAGAGCGCCCATCAAAATGCGATTGCTGCCGGTCAGAATGGCCGTGGGCGGCTCGGCCAATTGCAGCAATTCCCGCGTGCCTTTTTCGCCGTGTTGACGGCTAAAGGAACCGATCCGAATCAGATGGGGGTCAAGGGAAAGACCACAATCTTCAAGGGCGCGGCGGTAGCCGGCGTACCGGTTCTTGCCGGTGGTTAGCTCTGTTTCTCCCAGCACCAGCCCAATCCGGCGATGGCCCAACTCGATGAGATACTGGGTGATTTGATAAGCGCCTTGAACATTATCGGCCAGCACTGCATCCAGCAAGTCTTCCTCGCGCCGGCGATTGAGTTCAATAATGGGCATACCCTGCCCGGCCAATTCGCGGATAAAGGCCGAATTACTCCCCCCCAGAGGGTGGACATAAATAAGGCCGGCCGCCCGCTTTTCTTGGAGTATCTTCAAATACCCCAGATCAATGGCCGGGTCTTCATTGTTCAGGCAGAGGATGAGTTCGTAATGATGAGCATGCAAAGTGTTACAAACCAGTTGGATAATGGTGTTATCGTAGGAACTGACCACATCCGGCATAATCAAACCAATCAGGTGGGAGGGTTTGCCTTTTAAGCTCCTGGCCATCCAGTTAGGTTGATAGCCCAATTCAGCCACCGCCTCATCAACCCGCCGCTGCGTCTCTTGGCTCACATAACCACTTTTGTTGAGCGCCCGTGAGACCGTCGAAAGCGATAGGCCGGCCCGCCTGGCAACATCTTTAATGGTTACAGTCATAATTTTTAGACCACATAATATAAAAACGTTGCCACAAAAACTTCATTTTTATTCTGTTGGATACAGGTTTATAAGGGAGTAAGTGGAAATCAAACAAAAATCGAGATTTATTTACAGATGGAAGCAGCATCGAGTAGGAGAAGATGTGGGAACGTTTCCACACCCCCATCATACGATAAAACGATTTTGCTGTCAAATTGAGGATTTAGATTTGTAACAAAAAAATGCGGCGACCTTTGGCAATGCTGACGGTGAAGCGTAGAGTTGCCAAAGGTCGCCGCAAGCAGGGTATTGAGAGGGGTTACGCAGTGGGTTTCCGAGCTACAATCCGGGCGCTGTAAAGCCGGACATCAGCAGGAATGGTGGACCGCTCCAAATCTTTCAGCAAGGTCTCCTGGCTGGCCTCATCCAGCGAGTCGAGGTCTTCCAGGCCGTAGGAACTGCGGGACTCAACCGCGACATCCACAAAACCGGCTTCGCGCATTTGCTGCAAATATGCTTGTTGGTCAATCGCCCCAGTAATGCAGCCGGCCCAGGCTCCGACGTTGGCTTTGAGTTGCTCCGGCCATTCTCCTTCAGTCACCATATCCGACACGGCAAAGCGGCCGCCCGGCTTCAACACCCGAAACGCCTCACGGAAAACCGCGGCCTTATCCGGCGAAAGGTTGATGACGCAGTTGGAGATGATGACATCCACCGTGTTGCTCTCCACCGGCAAATCTTCAATCTCGCCTTTGCGGAACTCGACATTAGTTATCCCCAGCTTGGCCTTATTCTGGTTGGCCAGGGCCAGCATCCGGTCGGTCATATCCACCCCAATCACCCGGCCGGTGGGCCCCACAAATTTGGCCGAGATAAAGCAGTCAATCCCCCCGCCGGAGCCGAGATCGAGCACGGTTTCGCCGGGCTGCAGGCCGGCAATGGCCGTGGGGTTGCCGCAGCCCAATGAAGCCAGGGTCACGCTGTCGGGCAGGCCGGAAATATCGGCCTCCTGATAAAGCGCCTGAGCCAAACTGACATCCTGAGCCGAATCGCCGGGGCTGCAACAGCCGCCGGCGGGACCACAGCAGCTAACTTCAGCTTGAGGACGGGCCTCCAACAATTCGATGGGAGCGGCGGCAATCGGGCTAAGATGCTGCTCGGCAATCGCCCCGTAGCGTTCTCGTACCTGTTCTTTAAGGGTAATATGGGCGGTCATTATTTTTCTCCTGAGGCTACAAAAATAGAAATAGTTGCTTTTTCGCCGCCGCAGCACGACGTACCGCAGCATTTTTCCTCGGAGTCTACTACCGCCACGTTCTTTAAACCGGCGGCAATAAACCAATCTCTAATCTCTAATCTCTTAAACCCCAGCCAGCGGTCGTACTGTTCCTGGCGCAAAAATTCGTGGGTATGCTCGTCCAGGTCGGTGATGACCAGCTTGCCGCCCGGCTTGAGAATGCGAACCATCTCTTTGATTGCCTCTCCCGGCGACTCAACGTGATGGAGATACATGTTGGCAAAGGTGTAATCCACCTCCGCATCGGCCAGAGGCAGAGCCTCGGCATCACCCCGGCGATAATCAATCTCGGCCGTCTCGCCAAACTTCTGGCCCATCTCTGCCAGCATGGCTTCAGATTGGTCAACGGCAATTACTTTCAACCCCCGACCCAGCAGCCCAGCCGTAATAAAGCCGCTGCCCGCGCCAATATCTGCCGCCACCTGGCCGGCCCGCACTCCGGCAGTAGCCAAAGCCTTCTCGCGCACGGTATCGGAGAAGAAGCTTTGCTGCATTTGGTCCCACTGCTGGGCAATCTGGTCAAAATAAACTTTACTGCTCATTCATTTATTTCCTTTCATAAATGTAAATATATAAATATATCTATATGATATGATAAAAAAAGAGGCGAAGAAGCGTGGATAGAAGATAGTAGATGGATGATAGAAGGAAAACAATTTTCCGCTATCTTCTATCCACTATCTACCATCCACTATCTTCACCTCTTCTGACTCAACAAACTCCTGTAAATTGATCTGGGTGGGGACAAACTTGGTAAAGAGCATGCCGCAACATTCAACAATATTTTCCTGGTTGGCGCTGTAATAAATTTGCTTGCCTTCCCGGCGGCTGGCGACCAGGTTAGCCTGCTTGAGAAAATTGAGGTGGTGGGAGATGGTCGGCTGAGAGACATTAAAAGCATCCACCAAATCACCGACACACTTTTCGCCTTCGGTTTGCAATATTTCTAAAATTCGCTGCCGGGTTTCGTCGCCTAACGCCTTGCAAAAGGCAACCATATCAAAACCGCTCATGAATCCTGCCATTATATAGACAATTATAAATATGTCTATATATTAACTCGATATACCTGATTTGTCAATAGATCAAACCTTAAAAATGTAACCACCCACCTCAAGGCTGAGTCTTAGGCTAAGGGTATGAAATCAATCAAATCAATCTTAGCCTTAGCCTTTGATATAGCGGTCAGTCAATCGTTACAAAAAGTTTAGAAATGGAGTTGAATATTGGGGGTTTTCAACTTTTCGGGGGAAACAAACCCATTGCCATTGCTTTCCACAATCAGGCTGTTGAGCGCCACCAAAATCGGTTCCAGTTCACGGCCATTAACCGCCGCCACTTCGCCTAGCGATTGGTGCGGATCAAACGAACAGCTTGAGCAGCCGCCTAGATGAAACCCGGCCAGCACTTGCTGCGCCTGGGGATGAACCGCCACAATTTCTTGCATCTTCATCTCCGGCGTAATTTTTAGCTCACCCTGCGCCTTAAGCAGTTGAAACTTCAAGGTCATCAATTCCTGCTCGGTCTTTTCCTGGGATTCCTGCATTTCGCGCCGCAGGTTGTAAACCCGGCTATTGACCTGAGCGATGCGCTCCTGCAACTCGCTGTTTTTGCGCCCGGCGCGCCAGGCCATAAAAAGACCCATTAATCCAATAGTTAAAGCAATGTAAGTCAGCATCAAAGTTCCTCCATCTGGTAAATTGGAAGGCTGGAAGGATGGAAAAGATTTTCAACCTTCCAACAATTACACCCGCCGGCCTCCCTTGAGCTGATCGGTCAACGCCTTGAAAGCCTCCCAATCACCGGCGGCGGCCAACTTGGCCTGCTCCGGCCAGGTAGCCGGGTCGGCCAGGCGGCGCAGGTTGGCCTCTACCAAAAGCTGCTCCAACCGGCTAACCTCGGTTTCGGCCAATTGGGCAAAAGTGGTAATCCCGGCCGAGTTGAGCAAAGTAGCTATTTTGGGGCCAATCCCCTCGATCACCTTTAAATCATCGGGCGCAGCCGAAGCCTGCGCCCGAACCGGCGGGGCTGCTTCAACCTTAGCCTCAGCCTCAGCCTTAGCCTCCTCCCCATCAGCCTCAACAGCGCCACCGGCCGCCCGTTGAGCGCGTTTGGCCATCATGGCTTCCCGCTGCGCCTTGATTTCTTCGGGTGAGCGTTTGGCCGGGGCGGGTACTTCCGGCTCTGCGGCGGGCGGAGTTTCGGGAGCGGACTCGCCGGTCGCTTTTGCCTGACGCCTGGCCAGCATGGCCTCGCGTTGAGCCTTGATTTCCTCCGGCGTTTTCTTGGCGGCCGGAGCGGCTGGCGGAGCGCCGGTTTCCACTGGAGCCGCAGCCTCAGCAGCCGGGGCAGCCGCCGCGGCTGGCGCAGGCGCTCTTCCGGCGGCCTTTTCGGCGGCCTTGCGCTCCTTCTCTTCCTCGGCAGCGCGGCGAGCGGCCTCTTCTTTGGCGTTCCAGGTGGGCCGGATGGCCGCATAGTAGCTAATCGGCTTGAGCAGCCGGTCCAGATCGTGAATGTGGCCGACCTCGCGCTCGTAATCGGCCAGCTCAAAATCGTGGTCCATCTTGATGGCGTCAAAGGGGCAAAACTCGGCGCAGTAACCGCAGTTCATGCAGATATCGGTGTCAATGTAAAACTCGGCCGGCTGCGGAATCGGCTTGCCCGTTTTGGGGTCGTCAGTGCGGACAATCCAGATACACTGCGGCGGGCAAACTTTGGCGCAAATACCGCAACTGGTGCAGCGGTTTAGCTCCAGGGCTTTGGCCCGATCATACTCAGGGCTATCTTTTGGCACGTCAAAGTCGGTAATCAGGAAGGGCAAAAAGCGGAAATTCTCCGGCGTTTGCAGCTTCATTTCCGGGTATTCGACGGTAAAGATGCCCCGTCCTTGCGGCCCCTGCCGCCGGGCAAACGCTTCCTGGCTGGTCGCGCTGCGGGGAAAATAGAAATACTTGATGTCGTCCACATACGTTTCAATGAAGTGCTTGAGGGTAATCCCCAAGCCTTTGACCACGCCCAGTCCAAACATTAGCGGTCTACCTCCCCTAGAACAATATCTATCGCGCCTAGCGTCACGATGGTATCGGCTACTTTGCCGCCCTTGCACATGTCGGCCAGGGCATTGAGGTTGATGTAAGAAGGCGAGCGCACCCGATAGCGCCAGGGATTGCCGGAGCCGTTGCTGACAATGTAATAGCCCAGTTCGCCTTTGGAGTGCTCGATCCGGGCGTAGGCTTCTCCGGCCGGCACGCGGATGGTGTACGACGCCTTGCCGCCCAGGATGTCGCCCGGTTGGGTTTCTTTGATGCCCTTGAAAGCCTGGTCCAAAATCCGCAGGCTTTCCCGCGCTTCCAGAATGCGTTGGTAGAAGCGGGCAAAGACATCGCTATCGGTTTGAATGGGAATGTCGAAATCAAAGCGGTCGTAGATGCCGTACGGCTCAACTTTGCGGATATCGTACTTGACACCGGCGGCGCGCAGCATGGGGCCGGTCACACCGTGACTGATCAAATCTTCGGCGGACAGGTAGCCGACATCTTTGGTTCGCGACAGCACAATCTCATTGCCCGTGACCAGGGTGTCCATTTCCTCCAACGAGTGTTTCAGCATATCGGCGGCGGCTTCGGCCCGTTTGAGCCAGTCATCGCTGACATCATAAGCCACCCCGCCGAAGCGCATATAATTGCACATCATACGCGAGCCGCTGGCTTCTTCAAACAGGTCAAGCACCCGCTCACGGGCCTCAAAGGCGTAGAACAGCGGCGTCGCCAGCGCGCCCAGGTCGTTCATCAAAAAGCCGACCAGCGACAGGTGACTGAAAACGCGGTTGATTTCGGCCATAATCACCCGGATGTACTCGGCTCGCTCCGGCACCTGGATTTGCGCCAGTTTCTCCACCACCAGGGCGTAGCCCCAGTTGTTCTGCATCGAGTTGAAATAATCTAGCCGGTCGGTGAAGGGCATATTCATCAGCCAGCCGTTGCGCTCGCCAATTTTTTCATGGTTGCGGTGCAGGTAGCCTAACACCGGCTCCAAATCCACAATGGTTTCCCCTTCCAGGGTGACGACCATGCGGAACACACCGTGGGTGCTGGGGTGGTGCGGCCCCAGGTTGATCACAATCCGGTCGCTCTCAAAATCGGTGGTGTCCTTCACATCGCGGGCTTCGATGACGTGTTCCAGGTAATCTTCAAACGTATCGGGGGCCCACTTGTCCACGTCCCAATCTTTGGGGTAAATCACGTTATGACCAAAAGGATTCTGGCTTTCAATCCGCTCGTGGTGGCCGCCGGGCCAGCGGCTGGTGAAAGGTTTGACCGGCTCCTCATAATACGCTTCTTCGTAATCCTTGCGCATGGGGTGGCCGTAAAAATCATCCCACAGCAAAATGCGTTTCATGTTAGGATGGCCGGTGAAATTGATACCGTACAAATCGTAAATTTCGCGCTCTTGCAGATAACATGTTTTCCACAGGCCATACAGCGACGGCAGTTCAGGATTCGATTCGGGGGCGCGGGCTTTGAACACCAGGCCCGGTTTGTCGGGCTGGCTGATGCTGTAAGCGTGGTAAACCACCTCAAAGCGGTCGCCCTCGCGGCCTATATAATCTACACCGGTCACGTTGCTCAGCAGTTCATAGCCTAACTTGTCACGCACATATTCGCCAAAGGCCAGCAAATGCTCACGGGCCACCACCAGCGTGTCTGCTTCGGCGGTAACGGCCTGAGCCTGCAAGCCCTCATTAATATTATTCGCTAAAGCGGCTGCACTTTCCGCAGGTGTGACATCCCAGGTGGGCACTTTGGGCGGCTTGACCACTCGTTTGGGACGCGGCTTGGGGCCGGTATCGGCCACCTGGACATTGCCCTGCTGGCGGGCTTTTTTGACATACTCTTTAATCTGCGGGAGTTGGCGCGGGTCAATAATATCCGGCCCAAGAATAGGCACCGGAATGGCGGCCATTTCCTCTTCTTTGCGATACCAGGGCACGGTTTTGATGGATTGGCCTTTGATCTTCTCTTGCAGCTTGATGATGCCTTGCAGCAAAGCTTGCGGAGTCGGCGGGCAACCGGGCACATAGACATCCACCGGAATGTATTTGTCAATCCCGGAAACGACATTGTACCCCTCTTTGAAGGGGCCGCCGCCGGTGGCGCAGGCGCCCATGCTGATGACATACTTTGGCTCCGGCATTTGGTTAAAAATGCGTACAATCTGGGGAACCATCTTTTTGGTGACCGTGCCGGAAACAATCATAAAATCGGCCTGACGCGGGCTGGCCCGATAGAGCGCCGCGCCAAAGCGGTCCTGGTCGTAGCGGGCCGCGCCGGTGGCAATCATCTCGATGGCGCAGCAGGCCAGCCCAAAGGTGAGCGGCCACAACGAATAAGCCCGGCCCCAGTTGTATAAACCGTCCAGCTTCGCCAAAAAAACGTTTTGTTTTAACTCTGCGGGAATTTCTTCAAAGTCCTCTTCTTCTTCGAGGCCGTTGGTGGGAAGCAGCTCTACAGTCATCTTCGACGCTTATCCTCCTGAAAGAATAGTGAACAGTGGTCAGTGATCAGTAGTCAGTCTGATTTGTTTACTGGTTTTTGTCCTTTTTTTCACAGGCTTAACTATACCACAGTGGTCTAATTTGTCAACTATTTTTGATAATTAATATTATATCTATTATAATAAAATTGATTTCACTTGTGGACTATGGTATAATTTTGACCGGGGACGGAGGACAATTCCCGGTCTGCCGTCCCCGGTCTTCGGTCTTTCATTATTGGCTCATCTGTCTAAAAAACTACCCATGCAAGCAACACGGCAACAAATTATTGAGTTTCTTAAAGAAAAGGGACAGGCTACGGTTGAGGAACTGGCAGCAGCCGTCAATTTAACGCCGATGGCCGTGCGGCACCATCTCAACGTTTTGCAAGCTGAAAATCTAATTTTGTCGTCCACCATCCGCCGCCAGAGCGGGCCGGGCCGGCCTTCTCAAGTTTATCAGCTTACCCAGGCCGCCGACGAGCTTTTCCCGGTAGATTACTATGGGTTGACCGATTACCTGCTGGCAGAGCTAACCCACCAGTTGGGCCAGGACGGCCTGCGCCAGATTTTTAGCAACATTGCTCAACGCCTGGCCAGCGAAGCGCCCCCGCCGCGTGAAAATCAAACCTTTGAAGAGCGGCTGGACGAAGTAATTGCGTTCTTATCGGCCAAGGGTTTTGTGGTGGATTGGGAGAGCCGAGAAAATAACTACATGATCCACGCTTATTCCTGTCCTTACCGCCAGGTAGCCAAAAACCACGCCGAGGTTTGTCTGCTGGACAAACAGATTATCAGTTCCATGCTTGCCACCACGCCGGCCCGCGTGGCCTGCCTGACCACCGACGACGACCACTGCACCTACCGTATTTCTAAGCCGATTGAGCTAATTTTGGACCCGTGCTGAGCGGGCCTATTGTAGCACACCCGCCTTGATTGAAAAAATATCGTCAAGGAATCTAAATGAAACCGGCCAGCCCTACCCGGTTTTTTTAATCAAAAGGGTTATGTTATAATAACATATCGCCGGCAGTTGGGTGACAAATCGCCTGGCAATCGGGGCTTTTTGTCACTAGCGCAATTGATAAAAATATTGTACAACTAAACTGTCAGCCAGTTCCAACAAAATGGTTATTCAATTCGTATTACGTGTTGCGTCTTGCGTAAAGACGAACGGAACACGCAAGACGCAACACGTTTTGACTGATTTAAATCTCGGAACAGCTTTGGATGTACTTCGCCCAGTTTCCAAGCCGGATAGTAACATTAGCCAGATGAGGAGAACGCCCCTGTGAAAGATAGTTTTGGCCGTGAAATAAATTATTTGCGTTTGTCTCTAACCGACCGCTGCAATTTACGCTGCGTCTATTGTATGCCGATGCAGGGGCTAATGTTTGTGCCTGGCTCGGAGCTGCTTACAGCCGAGGAATTGGAAAAAGTTGTCCGCGCTGCCGTAGAGGTTGGCTTCAACAAGGTCCGGCTCACTGGCGGAGAGCCGACGCTCCGCCAGGATGTGGTAGACATCGTGCGCCGCCTGGCCCGAATTGAGGGGGTAGACCAATTGGTGATGACCACCAACGGTTACCGTTTGCCCTACATTGCCCAGGATTTGGCGGCGGCGGGATTAAAACGGGTCAACATTCATGTGGATTCCCTCAATAAAGAGGGACTGGCTAAAATCATGCGACTCGGCTCGTTTGATAAAGCTTGGGCCGGCATCGAAGCGGCGGAAAAAGCCGGCTTGACTCCCATCAAGCTCAATGCGGTTATTACCCGTGGCTACAACGACCATGCTGCCGTCGAACTGGCCCGGCTGACCCTGGAAAAATCGTGGCAAATCCGCTTTATTGAGTTGATGCCCTTTGCCGGCCCCACTGAAATTCAACTGGAAAATTATGTTTCCAGCGACGAGGTCAAAAGCTGGATCGAAGCCGAATTAGGCCCGCTGTTTCCTATCAACGACGGCAAGCTGGACGGCGAAGCGCGCGTGTACCGTCTGGCCGGTTCGCTGGGGATGGTCGGTTTTATCAGCCCGGTCAGCAATCCCTACTGCGACGATTGCAACCGCATGCGCCTGACCGCCGATGGCCGCCTGCGTATGTGCCTGCTGACGGAGGGAGAGCTTGACTTCCGCCAAACCCTCCGCAGCGGCGGAAACCACCGCGATTTGGTGGCCCTGTTCGAGCGAGCCATCCAGGCCAAGCCGGTCGGTCACAGCTTACGCAGCGGCCTCTTTGCCGAAAATCGGACGATGAGCCAAATTGGCGGATAGCTGCCAGCCTTCCATTCTTCCGCCCCTCCATCTCGCCCTTCTCCTTTTTGACAAATCCACCCAATCGAGTATACTTGTCATCGTTGCTGCGGGGCTGTAGCTCAGCTGGGAGAGCGCGACAATCGCACTGTCGAGGCCAGGGGTTCGAATCCCCTCAGCTCCACCAACGATAGAGATTGGAGATTAATGATCTCCTTTACAGTAAACCAATCTCTAATCTCCAATTCTTTAATAAATAATCCGGGGCTGTAGCTCAGTTGGGAGAGCGCTTGAATGGCATTCAAGAGGTCAGGGGTTCGACTCCCCTCAGCTCCACTGTAATTTCTCCACTCTATTGAGGGTGGAGTTTTTTTATCCCCCGCATACTTCAAGAGAGAGAAATAGAGGATGGAAGATAGTAGATAGAAAGAGGTTAGCTATCCACTATCGTCCAACCTCCATCTACTATCCTCTATCTTCTATCCTCCATCTTCTTGCCCCTTCGCTCATTCTCCGCTAAAATGGGCAAAAATCACTCAAGGGGGAGGTCTTACATTATGGCCCTACCAAAATCTGAATTTATCTGGTTCAACGGCGAGTTTGTGCCGTGGGATGAAGCTAAAATCCACGTGTTGTCTCACGTGCTGCATTACGGGACCAGCGTTTTTGAAGGCATCCGTGCCTATCAGACCCCGGCCGGGCCGGCGGTGCTGGGCTTGAAACCCCACGTCCGGCGGCTGTTCAATAGCTGCAAAATCATCAACATGACCCCCATGCCCTACACCGAAGAGGAAATCAGCCAGGCCATTGTCGAGACGGTGGCTCGCAACAAGCACAATGCCTGCTACATTCGCCCGTTGGTGTTCCGGGGTTATAATGTGCTGGGCGTTGACCCGCGCAACTGTCCCATCGAAACCATCATCGCTACCTGGGAATGGGGCACTTATCTGGGCGCAGACGCTATTGAAAAGGGGGTAGATGTGGCCGTGAGCAGTTGGCGGCGCATGGCCCCCGATACCCACCCGGCCATGGCCAAAGCCGGCGGCAACTACATCAACTCGCAGATGGTGGTCATGGAAGCCAAGCGGCATGGCTACGTCGAAGGGATTGTGCTCGACGTGCAGGGCTATGTCAGCGAGGGCAGCGGCGAGAATATTTTTGTGGTGCTCGACGGCAAAATCTATACCCCCCCGCTGGGCAACTCGATTTTGACCGGCATCACCCGCAGCTTTGCCATCACCCTGGCCCAGGAAAAAGGCTACCCCGTGGTCGAACAGCAGATTCCCCGTGAAATGCTCTACATCGCCGACGAAATTTTCTTTACCGGCACCGCCGCCGAAATCTCCCCGGTCCGCAGCGTTGACGGCGTCACCATCGGCAGCGGCTCGCGCGGGCCGATTACCCACGAAATTCAAAATGAGTTCTTCTCGCTCATCACCGGCGAAGTGCCGGATCGCCATGGCTGGTTGACGCCGGTAAGATAAGGAAGTATCTTACCGCGGAGTACGCTGAGGCCGCAGGGTTTTCGGTAAAAATGTCCCTCGACATCCGTCTGAAAGTGTGGTATAATTGCCTGCGTAAAGTGTGAGGAAATGTTTAATCAAGATTATTCCGTCAAATCAAATCCATCCGTTGTTACCGCCGCCGGCCCCCGGCTGGCGTTTGCGCTTGGCTTGAGCCTTAGTCACAAACTTCTCCTTCCGACGGTTCCCCTTAATGGGATTTGACGGTAACTTCGCTTATCTTCAAGAGCCGGTCGGAAGACCGGCTTTTTTAATTGTCAATGGTGAATTGTCAATTGTGAATTGCGCATTTACAATAGCAGAGATTTTACCCATAGATTGTGAGAAATCATGACTGAAAAGTATAACCCGCAAGTGATTGAACAAAAATGGCAGCAGCGCTGGGAAGCCGACGGCTTGAACCGGGCCAAGATTGACCCCAGCCGAGAAAAATATTACGCCATGACCATGTATCCCTACCCCAGCGGTGATTTGCACATGGGCCACTGGTACGCCATGGCCCCCAGCGATGTCCGCGCCCGCTGGATGCGTATGAAGGGTTACAACGTCCTGTTTCCGATGGGTTTTGACAGCTTCGGCCTGCCCGCCGAAAACGCGGCTATCAAGCGCAGCATCCACCCCAAAGAGTGGACCTATGCCAACATCAAACGCATGCGCGGCCAACTGCGCTCGATGGGGGCCATGTTCGACTGGGAGCGCGAGGCTATCACCTCCGACCCCAGCTACTACAAATGGAGCCAGTGGTTCTTTTTGAAGCTGTACGATATGGGCCTGGCCTACAAAACTATGGCCCCGGTGGATTTTTGTCCCACCTGCAACACCACCCTGGCCCGCGAGCAGGTTTGGGGCGAAGACCGCCACTGCGAGCGCTGCGGCACGCCGGTGATCAAAAAAGATTTGAACCAGTGGTTCTTCAAAATTACAAAATACGCCGACGAACTGCTGGATTTTTCGCGTCTGAACTGGCCGGAGCGAGTCCGCGCCATGCAGAAAAACTGGATTGGCCGCAGCGAGGGGGCGGAGGTTGTCTTCAAAACAGAAAAGGGCAGCCACGACATCCCCATTTTCACCACCCGGCCCGATACCCTGTGGGGAGCGACCTTTATGGTCCTGGCCCCGGAGCATCCGCTGGTGGCCGAACTGACCACGCCGGAGCAAAAAGCGGCGGTAGAGACCTACGTTGCCCAGGCCACCCGCCAGACCGAGATTGACCGCCTGGCAACCGACAAAGAAAAAACAGGCGTCTTCATCGGCGCGTACGCCATCAACCCGGTCAACAACGAGCGCATTCCCATTTGGATTGCCGACTATGTTTTGATGACCTACGGCACCGGGGCCATCATGGCTGTGCCCAGCGGCGATGAGCGCGACTTCGAGTTTGCCCAAAAATACGGTTTGCCTATCCCGGTGGTGGTGGCCCCCAAAGATTGGGATGGTCAGCCGTTCACGGAAGCCTACACCGAACCGGGCACACTGGTCAACAGCGGCCCCTTTAACGGCTACGCCACCATCGGCAAGTACAGCCTGGAAGACTGGACGCCCGAACTGGCCGCCCAGTACGGCCTGCCCGCCGATTTGACCCCCGAAACCGAAGGCCGCCGGGCCGTGACCCGCTGGTTGGAACAGCAGGGCATCGGCAAATTTGCCGTCACCTACCGCCTGCGCGATTGGCTAATCAGCCGGCAGCGCTACTGGGGCTGCCCCATCCCGATGATTAGTTGCCCGTCGTGCGGCATCGTGCCCGTGCCCTACGCCGAACTGCCGGTTGAGCTGCCGGAGGATGTCCAATTTATGCCTACCGGCGAGTCGCCGCTGAAGTTTCACGAAGGCTTCCGGCATGTCAAGTGCCCGCAGTGCGGCTCTGAAAACGCGGAGCGGGAAACCGACACGATGGACACCTTTATGTGCTCCAGTTGGTACCAGTACGCCTATATGGACCCACACTGGAAAGACGGTCAACCCCTGTCGCCGGATGATATACCCTTCAACCCGACTGAGGGCGACTACTGGCTGCCGGTGGACCAGTACACCGGCGGCATCGAGCACGCCACCATGCACCTGCTGTATACCCGCTTCTTTACCAAAGCCATGCACGATATGGGCGTTGTGCCGTTTGATGAACCCATGAAGGCCCTGTTCAACCAGGGTATCATTCTGGGTGAAGACCGGGAGAAGATGAGCAAGAGTCGCGGCAACGTGGTCGCCCCGGATGATTTGGTGCAAGCCTACGGCGCCGACACCGTGCGCGGTTACCTGATGTTCGGCTTCCGCTGGGACCAGGGCGGCCCGTGGGACAGCAAGGGCATTCTGGGTGTGCAGCGATTTTTGGAACGGGTCTGGGAGTTGGTGACGGGAGACGCGGGAAAGCGGGGAGGCGAGGAGGCGACAGAGGCTCAGTTGCGGGAACTGCGGCGCAAGCAGCACCAGGCCATTCGCCGGGTGACACAGGATATTGAGAGTTTCAGCTTCAACACGATGGTGGCCGGGTTGATGGAATACACCAACGCTTTGGCGGCTATTCGTGGCGCTGCGCCGGGAATTGTCACCCATTCCGCCTGGGGCGACGCCATCCGCACCTTGGTGTTGCTGCTGGCCCCCGGTTTCCCCCACATCGCCGAGGAGATGTGGGCCAAGCTGGGCCAACCTTACAGCGTTCATCAGCAAAGCTGGCCGACCTGGGACGAAGAACTGGCCAAAGAAGACGTGGTCGAAATCGCGGTGCAGGTTAACGGCAAAGTCCGCGACAAAATCGAAGTGCCCGTTGAGATTGGCGAGGCCGAAGCCAAAACGCAGGCCCTGGCTACCGAAGGCGTCCGGCGTCATCTGGAAGGCAAAACACCGGCCAAGGTGATTTATGTGCCGGGGCGGTTGGTTAATATTGTGGTAAAGTAACCTCATGGAGTGTGGAATTAATTCCACACTCCTGTAGCTTTTAAGCGAGAGGTATATGATGAGTGTACAAACAATTAACTCCATCAGAGAGTTCGAGCCGGGAGCATCCCAGGTTGCACTACCACCTTTAAATTCCGGTGACCGTCTCTCGCGGGCGGAGTTCGAGCGACGATATGAAGCTCACCCTGAAATAAAAAAAGCCGAGCTTGTTGAAGGAGTTGTTTATATGCCATCACCTATACGCGCTGAACACCATGGGGACCCTCATTTTGATATTATTACCTGGTTAGGCGCGTATAGGGCAGCTACTCCTGGTACGAAGGGTAGCGATAATGCAACCGTGCAACTGGACTTTGAGAACGAAGTTCAACCTGATGCGCTGCTCCGGTTAGAGCCAGAGGTTGGAGGGAAAACATTCATTACGGAAGATGACTATCTTCAAGGCCCGCCCGAACTCATTGTGGAAATTGCCGCCAGCAGCGCCGCTTATGATATGCACGACAAGCGCCGGGTTTATGCGCGTAATGGGGTGCAAGAGTACCTAGTAGCGCAAATGTATGAAAAACGAATAGACTGGTTTGTTTTGCGGGAGGGCGTTTACGAAACACTCGCGCCCGATGAAAAGGGTATCCTCCGCAGCGAAGTTTTCCCCGGCCTGTGGCTGCAACCCCAAGCTTTCTGGGCAGGCGACCTGGCGGCTATGCTGGCAACTCTGCAAGAGGGTCTGGCAGCGCCGGAGCATCAGGCTTTTGTCGAGCAATTAAAAACCAAAGTTTCTTCACGGAGCTAAAAGACGGTGTCAACGATTATCCATGTAGTTCGTCACGGACGCATCCCCAATTACAATACCGATCAATCCTTGACCGCGGAGGGTCGGGAGGAAGCTTTAGCCGTTGGGCGGGGGCTGGCGGCTTTGATCCAACCAGGTGAAACGATTCGCTTTTGCAGCAGCCCGGCCCGCCGCGCCCGCGAAACGGCGGCTTTGCTTGGCCAGAGTATCGCTGCCACATTAGCAGAGACCCGCACAGAAGCCACCCTTATAACCCCCATCGCGGTGGATGATCGGTTGCAGAATAACCAATTCTATCTGAACGGCTCCAGCTACGATCCTATGATCCCCCTGCTCGACATGGCCCACTGGCGAGTCCAGAGTATGTCCTCACCGGAAAATGAGGCCTTTTTGACCTATCAAACCGAATTTTGGAGCGCGCCCGATCCGGTCACTTATTGGCTGACTCACCCCAGCCCGCTGGCCGAGTCACCCGCAGCGGTGGTTGAACGGCTGCAAGCCTGCCTCAAGGAGCGCCTGACTGGACAGGAAGATAGCAATTCCCTTCGCCGCGAGATTTGTGTGACCCATTCGGCCAACATTCGGGCATTTCTGCGGCGGGTGTTTGGCCGCGATCCCGGTCCGCCGGCCTTTAGCGGTATGTTGACCCTCAGCGCCGGGCAGGTGGAATATCAAGGACAGGTGGCAGCTTTTTCCTTATGAAACAACCAGACCCGGTTCCCCGGCAACGGCGTCGAAAACGGACGATGACCGTCGAGGGCGCGCTTGAAACCCTTGAAAATGAGCGGCGCTATGTGGCCAGAGAGCTGCACGATGGCGTGGCTCAGACGACGCTTCAGCTGGGTTTGCAGGCAGGCATCTGTCGTAAACTGCTGGAACGGGGCAATTTGGACATGCTGGGGCAAGAACTGGCGGCGCTTGAGGCGCGGGTTCAGTTGGCCTCAACCCAGGTCCGGGAAGTGATCGCCGAGATGCGCCCGCCCCGGCTTGAACCGGATGCTTCTCTACAAGAACATCTAAAAACCGCTATTGATACCCATATAGAGCGAGGCGGGGCCTGGCTTGAGTTTCAGGATAATTTAAGGGGACATCTCCCCTTTTCACCGGCTCAAAAGCTGACCTTAACCCGGATAGTCCAGGAAGCGCTGCTCAATGTACGCAAACACGCCCAGGCGACAAATATCCGCCTGAGCCTCAGCGAAGATGCCCATTATGTTTATGTGACGATTGCCGATAATGGCCGGGGGTTCGAGCCGCCACCTCAGCCGGCTCGCTCGGTAGATCGGGGTGGGGCGGGGCTGGCCAATCTACAAGCGCGAGCCAGGGCATTGGGAGGAAGGTTGACAATTGCCAGGGGGACAGGCGGGCAGGGAACAGAAATGAAGGTCGTTGTTCCCAAAAAGTTCATCGGCCAGATATAAAAACCGCCCATCTTTAAAAGATCAACCTGAGCGGCTTACAGACAATTACCGGCAGTCTCAGTAGATCCAATTTTCGAGGAGTGAGGCACGCCCACGTGCGGCTCCGTTCGGCACGTGGGCGTGCTGGCTCCTCAAATTTGAATCTACTGAGTCTAAACTTTGACCCACAGATATAACTTGTGGCCCTCTTCGACCGCCTCCCAGCGGACGGCTAAAATATCGAGTTCACCACGCGCCCCATCACCGGTGGGAAAATCAAGGCGGGCGGGCCGGCCTTCGCGCCAGGCTGCCTGGCAGCGGTCCACCAGCTTGGGACCGTTGAAGGTGCGCATCTCACACATGGCAACATCGCCATTATCCGAGCTTTCCAAAACGCTCAACGGCCAGCCGCTGGCTACGTCGCGGAAATCCGGCGGCGGGCCTTCGACAATGGTAATGTAGGCCGGTTTTTGTTGTTCCATGTTGGGTCTCACCTTTGGGGAAAGTCACCCGCTTTTTATTTGCAGCGGTACTTGTAATATTTTACACAAAAGTTGTCAAGCCGCCAATCGAAGGCATAATTTCAATTTGTTTAACACGCTTCCCCTTTGGGGGTGATAGTGGTATAATGCGCAAACTTAGCTCAAATCCTCATTTCAGAAAGGTAAACTGATGAGCACTTTTGATACAATTGTCATTGGCAGCGGGCCGGGCGGCTATGTTGCGGCCATCAAGGCCAGCCAATTGGGACAAAAAACGGCTATTGTCGAAAAGGAACATCTGGGCGGTATTTGCCTCAATTGGGGCTGTATTCCCACCAAAGCTTTGCTGCGTAACGCCGAGGTGGTCAACCTGTTGAAAGAAGGTAAAACTTTTGGGTTTAGTTTTGATAACTTAAAGGTTGATTACAGCGCCGCTCAGCAGCGCAGCCGCCAGGTGAGCCAACGCCAGGCCAAAGGCGTGGCCTTTTTAATGAAAAAGAACAATATCCAGGTGATTGACGGCTTTGGCACGCTCAAAAGCCCCACTGAAGTTGACGTCAACGGCGAAACTCATACCGCCAAAAACATCATCATTGCCACCGGCGCGCGCGCCCGCAGCATCCCCGGCGTCACCATTGACGGCCAGAAGTTATTGACCTATCACCAGGCGCTGGAATTGACCGAAGTGCCGGCTTCGCTAATTGTGGTCGGCGCAGGCGCGATTGGTATGGAATTTGCCCATGTTTTTCGCAGCTATGGCGCTGAGGTGACGGTGGTCGAGATGCTGCCGCGTGTGCTGCCGCTGGAAGATGAAGAGATCAGCCAGGAGGTGGCCAAGCAGTTTGGCCGGAATGGGATCAAAGTAAAGACCGGGGCCAAGGTTGAAAAAGTCGAAACGGAAGGCGAAGGCGTCACCCTGACCATCAGCCAAAATGGACAAACCGAAACCCTCAAGGCCGACAAGGCGCTGATTGCTATCGGCGTGGCCCCCAACAGCGAAAATATGGGCCTGGAGACGGTCGGCGTCAAAACCGAGCGCGGTTTTATCCAAATCAATGAGCGGATGCAGACCAGCGTGCCCAATATCTACGCCATCGGCGATGTGACCGGCAAGCTGGCCCTGGCTCACGTTGCCAGCGCCCAGGCATTGGTGGCCGCCGAAGCCATTGCCGGCCACGAAACGCGCCCGCTCAATTATATCAACATGCCGCGTTGTACCTACTGCTACCCCGAAGTGGGGTCGGTGGGGCTAACCGAGGCCCAGGCCAAAGAAAAGGGCTACGATGTCAAAACCGGCAAATTCCCCTTTATGCCCAACGGCAAGGCTGTGGGCCTGGCGGAAACTGTCGGCTTTATCAAAATTGTGGCGGAGAGCAAATACAACGAGGTCTTGGGCGTGCATATGGTCGGCCCGCACGTCACCGAGTTGCTGGCCGGACCTACCGGCATGATCGGCCTGGAGACTACCCTGGAAGAGCTGGCCCACACCGTCCATCCCCACCCCACCCTGAGCGAAGTGGTCATGGAAGCCGCTCACGTGGCCCTGGGCGAGGCAATTCATATTTGAGATTGGAGATGAGAGATTGGAGATTAAATTTTACCAATCTCCAATCTCTCATCTCCCCTTCCACGGGAGTAGATGGGAGTCGAACCCACCGGCGCCTGCTGCTCGCAACCGCCCACTGATTTTGAAGACCAGGGCCGCCACCGGGCGACATCCACCCCCGCCAGGTATTTTAGGCGATTTTAGAGGTTTGGCAATTGGTTGAATCTAACCAATAAACCCCACCAACTCGGTGGGGTTTATTAATTTATCAAGAGGGACTCTATTCGATTTTAGGAGGTTCTAAAGTAAGTTACTGCGCGCCCATGCTGGATAGAACGTTGCCTATTACAGCCAGCACAATGCAGGCCGTCCAACCATACATGATGTTCTGTAGGTTAAACCGCCCCGCATTCATCCAACCCCAAATAAAGGCATAAAGGGAGCAGATAATGCCCAGGACACCTTTGAGAGCGCCTTCAGCGGGGAACATTTTGATAAGAACCATAATAAAGCAAATTAATGAACCAATACCACCAATTGCTGCCAAGATTAAACCTACTGTTGCCATATTGTACAGCCCTCCTTAAAATAAGGTAATAGGTTTGGGGCAAGCTAAAGACCTACCCCTTGATTAAATTAATAAACGCTTCGGGAAAGAGCAGCAAGCGGGCTAACCAATAAACCACCAAGCTGATTAGCAAAATTGCCGTTATTCCCGTGCGGTGTTCCACCCATTCAAGCCGGCCGATCAGCCAGGTTTGCTGATAGCGCGGCAAAATGGCAGTCACCAGTACTAAAATAAACGCCAAAACAAAGATAGGCGCAAAAGCGTGCATTTCCAGCGAGGCTGACCAATCCCCTTGCAAGAGCGCAAGACAGGCTCGCGACAGCCCACACCCGGGACAGGGCAGCCCTATTACGTGTAAAAAAGGACACGGCCAGCTTGGTAAACCCAAACTGACTAACCCTACTTGCGTTCCGGCCGCACCGGCAATCACTGCCCCGGCCAGCCTATTCTGGGCTACAGAAGTTAAAATAGGGGCACAAATCTGTTTTTTGAAGGAAATCAAAGTTGGCAGAGGTGAATGTGGCAGCATTGGATTGCATCAGTTAAAAATTTTTTAGAACCGTGCAACTTCAGTGGATACCATAATAGCACATAATGCAACCAAACGTCAAGAGATTTGGCTTGATTTTTGGGGATTTTGGGACTTTTGGCGATTTTACAAGACGGCCCCTTGATGATTATTAACCTAGCGATTCCGCTCACCGCGCACAAATAAAAACGTGCCGATGACCAAGAACACAAAAAACATGGCTGCCATCACCATCAGGTTGAAGATGGGATTTTGCAGCACCACTTTATCATAATCCGGTTGACCGGCATAGAAGATACCGCGCGCAAAGTCAACGGCGTAGCGCATGGGCGAGATACGCGAGAGGATGTCCAGATACCAGGGCAAGGATTTGATCGGCGAAAAGACCCCGGCCAGGAAAAATTGGGGCAATAAGATAAACGGGAAAATTTGATCGGCGGCCCGGCGGCTGGTCAGGCTGGCCATAATGATGATGCCAAAAGCGCCGCCAAATAAACAAATAATCAGCGCCACCGGGAGGAGGCCGACCAATTGCGGCCCACTGAGGGGAATGCCCAGCAGCAGGCCGAAGATGACAATCGCCACCCCCTGGCTCACCGCTACCAGGGATTCGCCCAGAATCTTGCCAAAAATAATCGAGTAACGCGAAATTGGCGACACAAAAATTTCCTGGCTGAAGTCGTTTTCCCGGTCCTCAATCAGAGAAATAAGACCCAGCGCCGCCGATTGGAACAGGGTTTGGGCCAGGACGCCGGTAAAAGTGAAGACCAAAAAATTGTAGCCGACATCCTCGCCCAGATTGGCCTGCAAACTGCCGCCCAGGGCAATGATAAAAACCAGCGGAAAAACCAGCGTCGAAACCAGGCGCGGCATGTCACGCAGAAACTTGAGCAGGTCGCGGTAGGCCAGCGTCGAGATGGCGTTAACTTCGGTCATGTTCCTCCACAATGGCCAGGTAAGCCTCTTCGAGGGTCGGGGTGTGGGTTTGCAGCACCGTCAGCGGGGTATCGATGCCTTTAATCACCTGTTGGGCGCTGTGCCCGTTAAGGCTGACCTTGAAGCGGGGTGTTTCTGTAAAGGATAGACCCAGCCCCGCCAGTTCAGCGCGCAGTTGCTCTCGGTCGGCGGCGTCGAGCAGCAGATAGGCTTCGACCAAATCTGCTTTGACCTGGGCCGGCGAGCCGTAGGAAATAATCTTACCGTGGTTGATGATACAGATGGTATCGGCTTCCTCGGCCTCTTCCAGGTAATGGGTGGTCAAAAAGATGGTGGTGTCGCTTTCGGTCCGCACCTGGCGCAGATACTCCCACAAATTGCGCCGGCTAATCGGGTCGAGGCCGGTGGTTGGCTCGTCCAGAAAAAGCACTTTGGGCCGGTGGATCAGGCTGCGGATGATCTCCAGCTTGCGCTTCATCCCCCCGGAAAAGGTGCGGATGGGCTTAAAAATTTCTTGTTCAATCCCCAAAATGGCCGCCAACTGCTGAACTTGCTGCTTGTAGGCGCGAGGCATCAGCGCATAAGCCGGGCGGAACGGGTACAGTCCATACAAAATGGCATGAAACCGGACATTCTCCTCCGCCGTCAGGTTGAGATCAAGGCTGGGCTTCTGAAAAATAATGCCGACCTGTCGCCGCACGGCGCTGGCCGCGCTGACAATATCATGTCCGGCAATACAGGCCGTACCGGAGGTCGGCGAGAGGGTGGTGGTCAGGATGGAAATAGTTGTCGTTTTGCCCGCCCCATTGGGGCCGAGGAGGGTAAAAAACTCGCCCGGCTTGACGGTAAAGGAGATGCCATCAACCGCATTGGCGTCGGCGTTTTTGTAGCGTTTGGTCAGATTGTTAACTTCGATAATCGGCAACATCGTGCCGGATTATACCATAGGTTAAGCCAAGTTGACTACCGACAAAAGTTGTATTTTGGATTGAACGAGCAACTCCAGTTATGGAATAAAGTTAAATGGCACACGGATGAACACAGATTTTATGGATTTTTATTTTTTTGTAGTGGTCAACAAGATATTAGACTCAAATATCTCACGCAAAGCCGCAAAGTCGCAAAGATTTTTTATTTTCTTGGCGTTCTTGGCGTCTTCGCGTGAGATTTTACAGCCTGTTTAGTTCAACATCGTCTTGACGATTACAGATTTTTTATTTTTTGATCTAATCTGTGCGCTTCACGTCCGTGTTAATCCGTGTCCTAATTTGAAACTGTAGGGCGGCTAGATTGAGAAAGAGTTTTTATAACCTCTCCCTCTAAGATATACTTTAAGCGTTCCAGATTGACCAGGCAAGCCTGGCTAAGCCCGGCTGTCCCCCCCAACGCCTCTAGCATGCGCTGCGCTCGCTCGGTTTGGGGTGAAAAGCGAAAGCACTGTGTTACTTGGGTCGTAGCGCCTTGCGGTTCAAGCACTATCTCCCATTCGGAGCGGTTAAAGTCTCCATTGCCGCGTGGCAATCGTCCGGTCCAGGCGATCCGCCGGTTGGGTTCCAGGACTGTGATTTCGGCCAGGCTGTAGGATTTTGTACCGTTGAAGGTACTGATGATGTAATGCAATGTGGCGGTGATCATCTTCAGAAAGGACACCGGTGGCGTGAACTCGCTGGCCTTGAATTGTGAGCCAACGCCGATGGGACCGTTGTTGAGGGGTTGCACTTTGGAGATGTTTTTTACCCATTGGGGATGCTTGGTGAAGTCCAATAAATAGTCGTAAACAACCTCGACCGGGGCCTGGATGGAGATGGTAGCTTGGCCGGCGAATATGGGCACGGTTGGCAAAGTTGACATTTTGTTTCTCCTGAAAAGACAGAGATTGGTTGCTACTCAGGTCCATGTCATTTCGAGATCGAAGGTCGAGAAATCCCCAGGGCGTAACAAATAAAAGTAACGTATGGGGGATTTCTCCCTCCGGTCGAAATGACATGTCCAAGCAGATGAGCAGATTAAACTATTATTGGCTCCGCCATTGTTGTAGCGGCTTGTGGTTTGAGAGCCGCGGCCAGGAAACGCTCGATCATCCCATTGACCTGCTCCGGCGCTTCGAGTTGAAGAAAATGTCCTGTCCCAACCGTTTGGCCGATGACCAACTGCGGGCACAACTCTCGGAAGCGGTTTAGGTTGGCCGGAAAAACGCTGCCGATGTAAAGGGTCGGAACCTGGCAGGCGGCTGCCGCTGCGGCTGTATCGTGGGCCAGAAAGTGTTCCCAGGTTGAAACGAGGACATGTTGGGGGGTGGCGCACAGCCCTTCGACCAGGCCGATTTTACGCTCCGAATTGTCGCCTGGTAGGAAGATAACTGTATCGGCCACCTAGCGCAACACTTCTCGATAAGCCGGGCTGCGCAAGCCGGCCAACATCTGTTGGAAATTGGCTTGTACTTCCGGCGGCGGCAAAAAGGGCATGTCTAAAAGCGCCAGCGCCCCTGGCAGCTCCGGGTAGCGAGCCGCCAGTTCCAGGCCAATCGCGCCCATGCTGTGAACGACTACCACCGGCTTGTACAGCCCCAACTCCCGGCACAGCCAGGCCAAGTCGTCGGCAAACCCGGCGACGGTGTAAGCCTGCTCCGGCTTGTCGCTCTGGCCGTGGCCGCGCCGGTCTACCGCCACCACTCGATGGCTGTGCCGAAAGTATTCAAATTGAGGAGCCAAATTCGTGTGGTTGCCCCCAAAACCATGCACCAGGAGGAGCGGCGGCGCGCCAATCCCCACCTCTTCATAGGCTAACATCACCCCATCACGGTTAAGTTTCTGCATAAGGTTTCTCCTTGATAATTTCAGGTTTTTTGTTTGTCATTCGCTACGCGGGGGCCGGAATCCAGCGCTGGCCGTTTTTCCTAGGGCCTCAATCCCTTCCTCCCAGGTCATCAGCGGTGTAGTCTTAAAAGCTTTGGCTCCACCTCCTGCCGAGATAGCAATAGAAAGGGCGGCGGCGCTGGTGTTATCAGGCATCTGGAGGACGCCGACAATATCGTACTCTCCGAACGCCAACCAGCCGCCCACGATGCTGCCGCCAAGTCCCTCGACCACCGGCCGGGCTGCTTCCAGCCGGTTCTGGGGGTTTTTGACCAGGGCCGTCCACGTTTCGGCCGTATAGGCTATCTGGATCAAATAGTAAGCCACCTTTAACCTCCTCGTCTAAATAGGGCACAACATCGTGGCTGTTGGCTATTCAGCACAAGTCGCGCAATAATTGTTAATAAGCCCGGTGAGCACAGATGCGGTTTCTCATTTGATAAAAACCTGACCTGTCTCTACTTGAACCTTATAGCCAGTCTACCCTAAAAGTGAGCCTCTGTCATCAAGGCAACCTTGTATCTTTAAAAAACAAACCGGACGCTGGTGGAGCGCCCGGAATGATGGAAAATATGTACTGTGCCAAACTTACTTCTGCCGGAACTTCATCTAGGGGCTCATATGTTCAGAACAAGTGCAACTTGTGGGGCAGACTTTCCAGTCTGCCCGCCGCAGGCTAGAAAGCCCGCGCCACATGCACTAGTTCTTGACAGGAGCCTCATCTAGGAATTTCTCCAAATTAGCGGGGCAGGTCACGTGGCTAGACCAGGCTGTGATTCAAGGCATAGGCCGTAGCTTCGGCCCGGTTGCGCGCGCCGATTTTGTTATAGATATTGGCAATATGTCGCTCGACGGTGGGCCGGCTAATAACCAGATGAGCGGCAATTTCTCGGTTGGTGCGCCCCTCGGCGATGAGCCGTAGCACTTCTACTTCGCGGGCGGTGAGGCTATCGGGATAGTCTTGGCTCATTTTTGATGGGGCCGGGAGTTGTTCCTTGAGGGCGAGGGCGCGTTGTTCCCAGCCGGCCATCCCCAGCGCCCGAAATTGGGCCAGGGCCTCGTCAAGAAGCGTTTCAATTTGGGTGGAGTTGGTTGAACCGGCGCGGCTTAGGGCCAGAGCCTCATCAAAATCGGTAATGGCCCGCAGCGGGCGCTGGCCTTCGACTTCGGTGGCGCTGCGGGCGTGAGCAAAGTAAAGTTCAGCTTCGTTCCTGTTGCCTAGCAGTGTGGCCATACGGGCCACCGTCAACGCATTGGTGCAAAGGGGTGCGCCTTGAAAGCCCGCTGCCAGCAGGTCAAGCGCCAAGCGGCGATAGACGCCAGCAAACTCGGTCGCGCCGAGTTCCCAAACCGCAGTCGCTCCGCGATCCACTCCGCCATTGTAAAGGTACATGGTCGGGTCTGCCTGCTCAAGAACTGCGGTCAGCGCAGTCAGGAAGCGATGCGCTTCAGTTATATTTCCGGCTCGGCTGTAATTGCGGGTGGCAAAGTTAAGGGCAATCAAGCCCAATGGCCCCTGGCCCGTCCGGGGATCGGTGGCAAAACGGGCTGCTTCTTGAGCCAGGCGAGGCCAGTCGCCTTCGAGGTATTCGGCCAGGATGCTTTCGATGGCTATGCCGGCCAGGGCGCGCAGGCGGTGCAGCGCCCCCAGCCGGGCGGCCATCTCCTGCGCTTGTTGTAAGGTTTGTTGGGCCTCGCCAAAATTGCCCAGTATCGCCTGACACACAGCCAGTTGGGTCAATGCCTCAGCCTGGGCCGGAATGGAGCCATAACGTTCACCGGCAGTCAGCAATTCGCGCAGCCGTTCCACAGCCAGTGGAATATCACCATGCCGGAAAATCAAATCACGGGCAACGACATCCAAGGCTCTGAGAATAGCAGTAGGGCGCTGCCACCGACGAGCCAGGGCCAGCACGGCTTCGGTCTCCTCGCGGCTGCGCCAGTCGAGCGGGTCCAACGTTTGGGCATAATCAGCCTCGTCTCCACTGGCCCGGGCGATAGCTATTGCCTGCGGATTGTAGCCCAGCCAACGGCTGACATAAACAGTCTGGCTGGAGAGTGGCTCGACCCGGTCCAGCAGGAGCATGAGCCTGGCCCACCCAATATCTCGCCGCTGGCCGACAAGCGCCAGGCCGCGCTCAACCAACGGCTGCCACATGGCCGGGTTGGCCCCGCCTGCTTTTAGGGCTTGCGCGGCAACGGTTAAAAATTCGATGGCGTGGTCAGTGTCGTCCAGCGCGGCCAGGGCCATGTTGACCGTTTGAGCAGCATTGGCCAACAGCAGCGCGTCCGCCTCGGCCACGGCCAGGCGGCAAAGAATCTCGGCCCGTTGCGCAGAATCCGGCCCGGCCAGGTCATGAGCCATGCGTAAAAATGTCACCGCCTGAGCCGGGGCATAAGTGGCCTGAGCTTGCGCGGCGGCGGCCAGGCAAAAAGGCAGACCGGCTTCGGCCCCCGGCAGATCTGCCGAAGCGTGATACTGGTAGGCCAGTTCGGCGCTGTGGTCTGTTTGATTTTGCCGTAGGGCTTCGGCAATGCGGCGGTGCAGGCGCGCTCTACGGTCAGGGTTCAGACCTTCGTAGAGGGTGTGCCGAACCAGGGCGTGAACAAAATCGTAGCGAGGCGGTCTCTCTTGCAGGGGGTGGATGAGTCCGGCCTGGAGCGCTTCGTCCAGGGAGTTGAGCAGGGTTTCGTCGGACCAGCCGGTCAGACTTTGCAAAATTTGAAAATTAAAGCCGCCGGTAAAGGCAGCCGCAAAGCGTAAAAGCGTGTTGGTTTCGTCTGAAAGGTGTGACAGACGCCGGGCCAACACCTGGCGCACTCCGGGCGGAATACCCAACTCGGCCATGCTGAAATCGGTTGTCCAGCGCCCGGCGCGGCGGGCGATTTTGTCTTCCTCTAACAAATAGCGGAAAACTTCGCGCACATAAAAGGGATTGCCGCCGGTTTCGGTGTGAATGGTCTGGACCAGCGCCTGCGGCAAAGCTTCGTGGGCAGATTGAGCCAGATAGTCGGCGACCTCAGGATAGCTAAAGCCGCGCAGGGTGAGCTGCTGATAGCCGACTTCGCGGCGCAGCAAAGCCAGAGTGTCGCTCAAGGGATGGCGGTCATCCAACCCTATTTCCGGGTCGCGATAAATGCCAATCAATAACACCTGGCTCCGGCTCAGGGAGCGAGCCACGTAGCGGAGCGCGCCGAGCGAATCCGGATCGGCCCAGTGTAAATCATCCAAAATCAGCGCAAGCGGCTGCCGGCGAGCCAAGTGGAGCAGCAGCCGGGTCAGGGCATCGTACAGGCGAAACCGTTCTTCATTTTGGCTGAGGGCCAGCACCGGCAGGGCGTCGGGGAGGCGCAGTTGGGGTAATAATCGAGCCAGCGGCATGGTTTCAGGGCCAAGATACTGGCGTAAATGCTCCGGCTGAAAAGTACGGAGATAGTCGTCGAGGGCTTCAACCCAGGGGTTGTAAGGCGGACGCCACTCACCCTCGAAGCAAGCGCCCCATAGAACTGCCGCGCCTCGCTGCTCTGCCTGGGCCGCAAATGCCTGGATGAGTGAGGTCTTGCCAATACCGGCCTCTCCGGCGACGATGATTACGCTACCCTGGCCAGCCATTGTCTGCTCCAGTTGGGTCTGGAGCATGTCCAACTCGCGTTGGCGGCCTACAAAGGTAGATTGAGGAGAGAGGCTAATCATTTTTTAGGAGGAAGATAGGCCTGAATCGTTTTAATCAGGTCATTGGCTGAGCCTGATTTCAGGATAAAACCGTTCATCCCAAGCTCCTGGACTCTGGCTAACTCATGCGCCTCAGAGGTACCGGAGAGAGCTACAATGGGGATATGCCGGGTGCGAGGATCGGCGCGTAGGGCCGCCGCAGCCTGAAAACCATCCATCATTGGCATTGTTAGATCCATCAAAATTAGATCGGGCAACCATGCCAGCGCCTTTTCCACACCTTCACTGCCGTTGCTGGCCGTTTGTACCTGGAGACCTTGTTGCTCAAGGACCAGGGGGACAAGTTGACTCAGAATAGGATCATCGTCCACGTAGAGAAGTTTGATTTTAATAGAAGGGTTAGACATGCTATCTCTACTTTCTGATATATCACTTAACGATGAGGTTGGTCCAGGTACGCCACTTTGCGCATCAAGTTGTTCCGATGGAATTCGACCAAGCGCAGGCTGACAGCTTGTATTGATTCTACACAATTCAACTCATTTTGTCTATATCCTGTTGATTGCGGCTGTATCGACGGGTGAGGATAAAAACGATAAAAATGATCATAAAACTCAAAACGCTTACGATAGTTCCTAGCATAAAACTCAGCGGGCGGAAGCTTAATTCGACGGTGTGCTCGCCCGCAGGCACAGGCACAGCTTGGAGCGTGTAATAGGCGCGGAGAATGGGCGTGGGTTGGCCGTCTACCGTAGCCTGCCAGCCGGGGTAGTGGATTTCGCTGAGGATGAGCAGAGCGGGGGAGGGGGTGGAAACGTGATATGTGAGGCGTGAGGCGTGAGGCGTGAGGCGTGAAACGTGAAACGTGGTGCGTGGTGCGTCTTGTATCTGGGTTGATGATTCGCCATTCGCCACGCTTTGCGGCCATTCGCTATTTGCTTCCAGAAGAGCAGTATTCCAGCGGTCAAAATTGGGGTCGGCAATCTTTTGCAGGATGGTCGCATCGTCGGCGGTTTCGGCTTGCGTGACCAGCCAGGCGCGGGGGCCGACGCTGTTGAGGCGGTGGACATAGGTGGTGTCTTTTTCGGTGGGTTCTTGGTAAATAATGGTTGAGGGCACATAAAGCTCTTTGCGCCAGGTGATGACGTATTTAACGTTGAGCAGCTCCCAGGTACGCTCGATGGGCATGGGCGGGGCCAGGAATTGATCGTAGCGCAGGGGGCGCAGCGGGCTGGCCCCCCACAAATCCTCGATTTCAAAAGGGACGCCATAGTTGTCGTACAGGCGGAATTCATTATAGACGCGGTAAGGTTCGCCGGGTGTCTGGGCCGCATCTTCTTTGATGGCAGCGACGGCAGCGGGCATTTGGGTGTGCCATTCGGGCGGCTGGGGGTAGAGGTTGGTCTGCCAATTGACGCTGAACAAGTCGAAGCAAATCAGGGCGGCGGCGAGGGTGGTGAAAACGGCGGGCGACCTCCCGGCGGCAAATTTCCATAGCAGCCAGGCCAGCGCCAGCAGGATGGTTAGCAGTGAGGCTGCCCCCAGCAGGCCGTAAAAGGGGCTGGCGGAAGTCCAGCCGGTTTGGTTGAGGCCGAAGAAGAAGAGGAAGAGCAGGAGGAGGGAAAAGAGGAAGAGAAAGGCGGTGAGGCGGGAGAGGTGAGGCGAGGAGGTGGGAAGCGTGGTGCGTGGTGCGTGGTGCGTGGTAGTTTTATCGGTGGTCGGTGGTCGGTGGTGGGCGGTCAGCGTAGCGAAGCCGTACCCGGCCAACACTGACAGGCTAAAGACTACAGCAAAGGCCCAGCGTTCCTGGCCGCGGAAGATGGAGAAGCCAGGGACGGTCAGATACAGGGGAGTGTAAAGAAAGGTGTTGCCGCCGAAGGAAATGAGGAGAGCTACAAAGGCGACAATGGCCCAAAAGGTCGTGTGGCGGTTAGGAGCGGCAAAGACAACCCACAAGGCCAAAACCAGGCCGACGACGCCTACATACAGCGGCGAGTAGTGGCTGACCTGGCCGGGCAGCAAAAACTGAATCACATCCACCAGTGGAAAACCGCCCGCCATTTTGTCATACGTCCCCTCGGCGCGGACGGACAGCAGGGTGTACTCGACGGCAGGGATGAATTGAATGGCGGCGAGTCCGAGGCCGGTAAGGAGGAAGAGGGAGGCGTGGAGGATGAAGCGTGAAGCGTGAAGCGTGAGGCGTGAGGCGTAGTACGTAAATCGTAAATCGTAAATCGTAAATCGTAAATACAAAAAGTAGATTAGGCTGAGGCAGCCCACGATAAAGGCGCTCTGGGGATGGCCAGCGAGGAGGGTCATGCCCCAGGCAAGGCCGGCGAGGAGAAGATAGAAGATGGAGGATGGAGGATGGAAGATAGACGCGAAGCGTAGAGGGTTGGCGGTCAGCGGTCGGCGGTTGGCGGTCGTAGTTTGCTCATGGGCGCGATAGAGAAAAAAGAGAAGCAGCGGCAGCCAGACGTCAGCTTCGAGGACGGCGAGCTGCTGGCTGGGGTAGCCGGTCAGATAGCCGCTGAAGGTGAAGGTTAGGGCGGCAATGACGGCAGCCGCCCGGCTGGCGGTAAGCTGGCGGATGAAGAGATACATCAAGGCGGCGGCCAGCCAGAAATGGGCTATCGCTTCGAGTTCTAGGGCAAAGGCCGAAAAACCCCACGGCGCGGACAGGAGCAGCGTCAACAGGCTGGGCGGATAGAAAACAGCGGCCTGCACATCGGCCCAGAAAGGTGAACCGGCAAAATTATAAGGATTCCATAAGGGCAGGCGTCCGGCGCTTAATTCACGCACATCAAAGGTGGTGAAGGCCCAGAATTGGAGGTAGAAGTCGCCGGGTGGAAAGGATTGGCGGTCAGCCGGGTTGGGGGTCAGGATGCGCCAGTGGAAGAGAATAACCAGCAAGGCAAAAATGAGAATTATGAACCAATCGGTGCGGGACCAGGCTTTCAAAGTCTTTTACCGAATATCATCCCAAAAAATATCTTTATGAATACTCTGAGCAATGCTCCTCGTTTTTGGTCCTGCCTCGACTGCTTTTGTTAGCTCAGTTCTCAAATCATCCATTGATACCCTGGTTTTAAAGCTTTTTTCATTGGCGTGTATCTCAAATTGGCCTAACTCAGGTATAAATTCTACCATCCAATACTCCGAAGTTTGCTTATCAATATTAGATTTCCAAATTTGCCATTTAAACCGTTTATGTTTATCTGAATCGTAACTGAACCCGCTTCCCCATCTATCCTCCGCCATTTTCTGTAGAAGTGGTTTCACCAATTGATCTAAATCTTCAAATTTATAACTGTCGGTTCTAACTGCTAGTTTTGATGTATCGGGTCTTTGCTGTTCTACCGAACTACCAACTCCCGGTACTGAGGGTTTCTTCTCAGTGGCAAAGATTCCGCGCAACTTTTGTAGGAGAGTTTGGAACCACTTCATAAATTTCTCCCTAAACTTCTGTAGCTAATACGAAAAATTACCCTTTTCCGATTTGAAGGCGGACGCCCGACTGTAGGCTTTGTTGAGAAGCAGAGAAATTTTGCCGGTCATAGCAGCGAGGCGCCGGCCTCCTCAAAAGCATACTCGGTAAAATCGCCAATGGGTTTGTAGCCAATGGTTTGGTAAATATGATTGGAGGTCGGGTTAGCCAGGTCGGTGAACAGGACACAGAACTTTCGTCCGGAGTCGAGGAGTAATTGGCTTAACCCGGCCACGCAGGCGGTGGCATAGCCCCGCCCGCGCCATTCGGGGGGGGTGTAGACCAGGCTGATACAGATGCCGTTACGAGTCGGGCGGGATTGGCCGGCCATACAAACCGGCTGACCGTCTTCCCACAGATAAAGCTCCTGCTCGCTGATTTTGTAGCGGGCCACTTCATGCGCCTCGGCCAGATCGCCCCGTTGTAGGGCTTCGGTTTGAAAGGCGAAGGTCCATTGGGCAATTAATTCCAGGTCGGCTGCTGTGGCTAAGCGCAAATAGCCCGGCACGGAGGGAATGGAATTTACCCGACGCAACTCGTAGAGACGATTGCGTATCTGTACACGATAGGTTGTCCCTGTGAGGCTAGCCCAAGCCACCGCAAAGGCCTCGGACAGCGCTGGTGGCCCGGTTATGCCGAAGACAGGCCACTGTCGCAGCGCCGCCTCTTGAATGAATAAATCAAGCGCCTCTCTCCAATCGGACAGCCTGGTATACAAAACCATGGGGCGCGGGGGAGTCATTATCGCTGCCAGGAGAAGCTCGTCATGATGGGTGATGGTGGCAAAATAAGGCGGATGCTGCGCCAGCGGCAGGTAATGGTTGACCCGCAGCGTCAGGCCCAGGATCAGATTGTTGGCCGCTTCGTTTGCTTCCAAAATAGCCTGAGTTTTGGCCAGGAATTTATGAGCGTTTGGGTAAAACGTAGCCAGCATGCGCCCATTACCCCAGAATAGCGTTGACCTCTTCCAGCTCTGCTGCCGTTAGTGTCCAATCAGCGGCTTTGAGATTGCTTAAAACCTGTTCTAACTTGGTGGCTCCTGAAATAACAGAGCAGACTTGCGGTTGGGCTAACAGCCACGCCTGCGCCAACTCGTTTAAGCCCCGCCCGCGAGTTTGCGCCCAGGCGGCAAGCTGCTCAATTTTATCATAATAGGCATCGGTCATATATTGTTGGACATAGCTGTTGCTTTCGCCGCGCGAGCCGGGTGGGGCCGGTTCGCCGCGCCGGTATTTGCCGGTCAAAAAGCCGCCGGCCAGCGGAAAATAAGGGATAAACCCGACCTGATGGGCGCGGCAGTAGGGCAGCACTTCCCGCTCGACCTCCCGTTCGAGCATGTGGTAATGGGATTGGATGACCACAAAAGGCGTCCAATTGCGCACCTCGGCCAGCAGATTGGCGCGGGCCAACTGCCACGAGGCAAAGGCCGAAGCGCCGATATAGCGCACCTTACCCTGGCGAATCAAATCGTCCAGGCCGCGCAGCGTCTCCTCGATAGGGGTCGTTTCATCCCAGCGATGGACATAATACAGGTCAATATGGTCGCTTTGCAGGCGGCGCAGGCTGGCCTCGACGGCATTGGCCATGTGATAGCGAGACGCGCCCCGGTCGTTGGGGCCAGGGCCGACCGTAGAGAAGAATTTTGTGGCAACCACAAAGCGGTCCCAGCGCCCCTTGAGGGCATGGCCCAGTGTTTCTTCCGAGCGGCCCTCCTGATAAACATCGGCGCTGTCAATAAAATTAATCCCCAAATCCAGGGCAGCGTCAATTATGCTGTTAACCCCTTCTTGGGGCAGCATGGGCGAACCAAAACGGTTGGCGCCTAGCCCAATGACCGAAACTCGTACCCCCGAACTGCCTAATTGACGGTATTCCATACGCCTCCTAAGAAAATAACCTTCTCCTCTGAAAATAGCTTTCCGGAGTCCAAAAGCTATGCTTTCAGGCTCGTGACGGCTTCTCTGAAAATAGACTGCTGGAGTGCAAAGCTTGCTTTGCCAGGTTGCAAGGCAAGCCTTGCACTCCATTTTCGTTATCGGTGGTGCGCCGTCAGGCTTGTGATGACTCCTCTGAAAATAGACTGGGGGCGGGAGACCGAAAACTGGAGATGAATGCCCGGTCATCGGTCCCCGGTCTGCCGTCATCACTGGCAAAAATTTTCCGTTGTCGGTATCGTCCCAGGGACTATTCGACTCCTGGATTTATGTATTAGCCCGGCGGCGTAATGCTTCCGGCAGGTGGTGGCAGTCGGCCAACGCCCGCAGAAATGGCCCTTGCGCCCGCATCTCGACGATGCTAACCGAGGCAACCGGACAATCCAGGCGGTGCCGGTACAGGCCCACGTCGAGGCCCAGCAACGTACATAGAATCACCCGGATGGTGGATTTGTGAGACACGACCAGGATATTGCCACTGCTGAAGCGTCCCATAATCTCCTGGATGATGGGCATGGCCCGCTGTGCTACCTCGCGGGCGGTCTCACCGCCGCCGGGACGATACCAACCCGGCTCGATGGACCAGCGCAGGTATTCTTCAGGATGAGCCTGTTTGACGGTTTCTTGAGCAAGACCTTCCCACCGGCCAAAACTCATCTCCTTTAAGCCGTCGCGCAGTTCCATCTCGAGACCCAGGGCGGCACACAGCGGGCGGGCTGTGGCAATGGCCCGCCGCATGGGGCTGACGTAAACCGCCTGCCAGGGAGTCGAACGATAAGCAGCGGCAAAAGCCTGGGCCATTTCTAACCCGGCCGGCGTTAATTCGATGTCAAGTCCCGAACCGGACAAAGCATTGTCGCGGCTATAGGCGGTTTCACCATGTCGCAAGAAATAAAAGGATAGGCTCATCAGAGGGCGCTTTCGCTACTTAAAGGTAATGGGTCATCGCCGCGCCAGCGGGCTTCCTCGCGCCGTAGAACGCCCAGGCGTGAAACAGCGTACAAACCCACCAGGGTATAGACGATGCCCGAAAGGTTCAAAACGGTGACAGGTCCCCACCAATCTACCAGGGGAGCCAACATTCCGGCGACCAGCACCTGCCCGGCACTGCGCTGGGTGTGAATCAGGCCAAAAATGCGCCCCCGTACTTCGTCAGCCACCCACTGCTGGAGCATGGTATCCACCAAAATATAACCCAGCACCCAGGGGATAGTATGCAGCCCGGCGACGATAATGACAAACCACAAAATCTGGACGTTGGCGTAGGGAAAGAACATCAGTCCGGTCAGCAGGACGGTGGCCACGTACAGACCGGGGACGGTGAAGCGCTGAGACAAACGAGTCGCATTGGTTGAGCCTAAAATAGCTCCAAAACCGGCAATCGAGTACAACAGCCCGTAGCCGACATCGCCGCCATCCAGCACCTCTTTAACGTAAACCACCTCAATGGTGATTAAGGCGGCCCCGGCAAAAGCGGCGACAAAGGTTGTGACCAGCAGCACTCGTAAGGCGCGGCTGCCAAAAGCGTAGCCTAAGCCAAACTTCAAATCATCAAACCAGCCGGGTTTGACTTCGCCCTCGGGCCGGGTGCGCGGCAGCTCGCCGCCGATACGGCTAATCAGCAGCACGGCTACCACAAAGCTGGCGGCATCGGCCCAGAAGGCGACAGCGGCGCTGGAAGCGGCCACCAAAAAACCGGCAATGGCCGGCCCGACGATGAGAGTCAGATGATTGACCACGCTCAGCGCCGAGTTGGCGGCCAGAACTTTCTCTTTGCCGACCAAATCCGGGACCAGGGAGCGCTCGGCCGGATCAAAGAAGCTGAAGGCCACACGAGATAGCAAAGCCAAACCATAAATTTGCCAGAGGGCTGAGGCCAGCGGCAGCAGGGCAAAGGTCAAAGCCGCCCCCAAATTAGCCAGAATCATCACCTTGCGCCGGCTGAAACGGTCTATGACTACGCCGGCCAGGGGGCCAATTAGCAGGGCCGGGATGGACTCCACCGCCAGCAGGCCGGCCAGAGCTGTGGCCGAGCCGGTCAGATCAAAGACGTAGAGGTTAAGCGCAATAAAGCCCAGCCAGTCGCCCAGCTTGGAGACCAAATTCGCCAACCACACCCAGCGAAAGCCAGGCGATTCAAAGATCAGCGGAAAATGAGTATGGATCAGCCTAAGCAACATCTACCATCTTGGGTGACACAAATTATTTACCATTAGAAATTATCTGACCAGGCAAAATGTGAAACACAATCAGGAGTGTGAAATACAGGCCACACTCCTGATTATAAAACAGGCTAAAATTCTGTAAAAGCTATTTTAAGTAGAAGGTTACTCGCTGGTCATAATCAACAGCGGTTTCATTTCGAAGCTCTTGTAGCTGGGGCGGAGGCGGTCGGTATTGTAGTATTTGGACACGTCCACCAGTTTTTTGGAGCTGGTAACGGCATCAATCGGCATATTATCGTAGCGGCCGTTGCGCAGCACTACCAGCCGGCCATGTACCCCCTCGAGCAGCAAATCGAGGGCCAGGTTGCCGTAGGCCATCGGCACAATCGAGTCGAGCGCGTCGGGGTCGCCGCCGCGGACCATATACCCAAGTTTCTGGCTGATGATATTCAGTTTTTTGCCGTTATTAAATTTGGCGGAGCGCTCTTTTAGTTCGGCGGAAACCAGGTCGCCAATGCCGCCCAACTTGGCGTGGCCGTAAGCGTCGGTGGTGGCGCTTTGGAAGACCATTTCGCCGCCCTCATACATGGCCCCTTCGGAAACCAGCACCACCGAGTATTTGCTGGGGTTCTTGTTGCGGTCATACACCAGCAGTTCGGTCAGCCGGTCCATATCAAATTTATACTCAGGGATAACGCAGCGATCAGCCGCGCCGGCCATGGTCGGGAGCATGGCCGTAAAACCGGCGTAGCGGCCAAAAACTTCCAGCACCAGCAGCCGCTCGTGCGAACCAGCCGAGGTGCGCAGGCTGTGGGTCAATTGGATGGTGCGGGTAACGCAGGTGCTAAAGCCGATGCAGTATTCCGTGCCGGGAACGTCATTGTCCATTGTTTTGGGAATAGCGACAACTTTAACCCCCTCCTGATAAAGCCGAACGCCATAGCTCAAGGTATCGTCGCCGCCGATAGGGATGAGATAATCAATGCCCAGGTAGTCCAGATTCTTGATGACTTCGGGGGTCAGATCGTTTTTCTCAGCGGTGTAAATTTCACGTAGGTGCTCCGGTACGTCGCTTTTGGCCATGGAGCTGGGCCGTGTCCGCGAGGTATGCAAAAACGTGCCGCCGGTGCGTCCGGCTTTGTTGACCACTTCTTCGGTCAGCACTTGATACCACTCGCTGTTATCGGCCTCTTTGTCGCGAATGATGCTAGAGATGCCCAGCCAGCCCCTTCGTAAGCCAATCACTTGATAGCCTTCGCGTAAGGCCCTGATAGTAACGGCCCGAATGGCCGGATTGAGGCCCGGTACATCGCCGCCGCCCGTTAAAATACCGATAACGCCTTTGGTTTTTTTAATGTTTGCCATAATCACGTCTCCAATCTGTTTGGCAAAAAGTAGAAGTTAAAGTTCCCCCTATAAGCGCAGCACCCTCTATTTTACCGTAAGAGGTAACAACTCCACAAAATCAGCCCCTGTTGCTACAGGCAGTCGCTCGCCGCTGGCGGCGTTGTAGAGACCCGCAATCAGGCGGTAATCACCGGGCGGCAGTTCTGCCGGAAGCGTAAGGGTGTATGGATCAGTCAAGATTTCGCCAGGAAGCCAGGTGGTGGTCGGTGCAGCGCCGGTCAGGGGTTGGGCATCTACCTGGGCCACAACCTGCCCGGCGCTGTTCAAGAGCTGGACAAAAACAGTGTAGGTGGTTTTCATTTCAGCCACACCCTGCCAGTAGAGGGTCAGGGACAATGGGTTGTCAGGGGGCAGCGTAGTTTCCTTCAGCTCGAAGCCGATAAGTTTGAGTTGAGGCTCGTTGCCAAAAGCCACTTCGAGCGGGGTGGCGATGGCTGGAGGGTCAAATTGGCGGGACCGGGTTGCCAGAGCTACATAAGCCAAGGGTATTTCCGTTGTTTCAGCTTCGCTCTCTGCCAGCAGCGCCACACTGACCTGGGCTTTATTCCCGGCCAGGCGCGGGCTGGTGGGCACATGATATACGGCCCGCCGGACTTGCCCCGGCTGCCACGAATCGAGGGGGCCAACGGACTCAGCCATGGAAAAATGGGCGGCGAGGGTATTTTCGCCGTCGCTGAGGCTCAGCCGGACAACCTCCCCCTTTCCCCCTCCTTTTAAGGAGGGGGAAAGCATCTGCCAATACAGCCAGAGCCACATTTCCTGGCCGGGTTGAATTTGGTCGGGCAGGATGTAGCCAACTAACTGGAAGGATGAAGGATGAAGGATGAAGGATGAAGAAAGAATGTGGTTAGGGATAGACAAGGCCTCAAGGGGTGGGGTGATTGTGGCGGGGGCGACTGGGATAGCGGGAATGACAAGGGGTTGGCCCAGGCTCTCGCCGGAGGTGGGATTGTAGACGACCAGTTGCAGGGCGTATTCGCCGGGGGGCAGGTCGGGGGGCAGCCAGAGACTGCGCCGGTCGGTGATGGGCTGGTGGGGCGGCCAGGTGGAAGTATTCAACGGTGGCCAGTCGCTTTGAGTAAAGATGTCGCCCCGCGAATTGAGGAGCCGCAGCGAGAGCTGATAATCAGTTGGCAGGGGGGTGTCTGTTTGCCAGGTAAGCTGTAACGGCAGTACATCGCCGGCGGCAGTTTCGCCGCTGGCCAGAGACAGGCTGACCAGTTTAGGCCCATTTCCCTGGGAGTCAAGAAAAGCGTTATCGAGTTCTTCTAGCCGGTCGGCAACAGCGGCGCTGCCTGCATACAGAGCCAGCCGTTTGCGGCCCAGCCAGCTATGCCAGGCCGGGTAAGCATGCTCGGCCAGCCAGCTTTCCAGGGGCGGGTCGAGGTCAACGCCGTAAGGGGTATACCAGATGCGGCGGTGTTTGGCGGCAATCTCGGCCAAAATCTGGATGGCTTCCTCAGATGAAGGGATAGCCGGTAGTAAAAAGTCTCGATAGACCGGCAGATTGCCCCTGTAATAATAGTCGAACAGTTTTTCGCCGCCGTCGCCGGTGAGGATGATGGCGTCGCCGGGTAATTCAAACGCTTCGATTTTGCGAATAACCGCCCGCCAATCATCTTTGGCGTAGGCCGGGTTAAAGTAGTACTGCCAGAGAGCGTAGCCGTTGATGATGAGCAAGGTAGCAAGTAGCAAGGTAGCAGGCAGCAGGGTGGCCGAGAGCAGGGGAGCAGAGGTGCGGGGGAGCAGGGGAGAAGGTTCTCTAGTTTTTTTGGTCCAAAATCGTAAATCGTAAATCATAAATCGTAAATCGTAAATCGCCAGGATGCCCATGGCCACAGCAAGCAGAAAGCCAACCTGGATCGGGATTAGGTAGCGTTCAAAATAGACCGGGGTGCGGAGTTCACCATAGAGCCAAGTAGCGACATTGGGGGCCAGAGTGAAAGCCAGCAAAAAAGCCAGCATTTCCGGCCCGCGCCACGTACCCCAGCGGCGGCGAGCAGCATAGATTAGTCCCAGCAGGTACACAGCGACAAAAACCAGCACCAGAGGCAGCGCTTCAGCCGGCGGCATATACTCGCCGACGGTGTAAGCCTGCGCCCCGCGCGCAAAAGTTTCCCACAAGGTTGGCTGGGGCAGCCAGTGCAGGAACCGCTGCAGCAGGGCCGAACCGAAAACCAGCCAGGGTGCATAAAGCAAAACAATCAGGCTGAGGGTCGCGGCCCAGGGTAGATAACCGCGCCAGTGACGTCGCCAGGTGAGTAATAAAAAAAGGCCCTGGCTGCCGATAACCACCAACGCATGGTAGTGAGTCAGAATGGCCCATTCTGTGCCAACCACATAAATTAACCACCACTGCCAAAAATGGGCCGACTTCATAGGTTGTTGAAAACCCCGGAGGTCTGGCAGCATTTTGATAAAACCCCACATGCTCATGACCGAGGCAGCAGTAAAGATGCTGTACATCCGCGCCTCTTGGGAATGCCAGATTTGGTAAGGGGCCACGGTCATCAGCAGGGCGGTCAACAGCCCCAACCGGTCATCGCCCAGAGCTTTGCCCAGGCGATAGGTCAACGGAACAGCCATGACCCCAAATACCAGCGAGAAAAAACGCAGGGCATACTCGCTATCGCCGACCAGTTTAATCCAATAGAGAGTGGCAAAATAGTAAAAGGGCGGCTTGGGCTCTCGGGTCAGCAAGATGTGCCATAATTTGTCTAAAGGGAGATGGGTATAGTAGAGCGTCCAGGCTTCCTCGATCCAGTAGCTCTGACTTTCCAGCCGGTAGGCTCGCAGCAGAAAGGCCAGGAGGGTTAGGGTTAAAATGATGAATTTTTGGACGGAATTCGATAGTCTCATTGAGGTGAACGTTCCACGTTTAACGTTATTTGGCCTAATTCGACAAAATCACTCTGCCCAACGGTCAACCGCCGGCCGCTGGCAGGGTTGTACAAACCGGCAATCAACCGATAGGTCCCGGTGGGTAAATCGGGCGGCAGCGGCAGGGCGTGGCGGGTGATGATTGTTTGATCCATTGACCAACCAGAGATGGGAGTATAGCCGCCGTTGGGGGGACTGTCGTGTTGAGCCGCTAACGCGCCGTCGGGGCCCAGCAGTTGCAGAAAAAGGTTGTAATCGGTTTGAGGCTGTCGCAGCGGCTGCCAGGTAAATTCGACCGGCAGAAGTTGACCGGGCTGGAGCGCTTCGGTCAGCTCGACTTCAACCAACTGAACTTCGTCGCCCAGGGTAGTATTGATAGACCGGGTAATGCCAGGCGGCTGCGTGCCAAAACGAACCAGGCGCACATCGTCAAACCAGTCATTTCCGGCAGCAAAGGCGTGGCGCGTTAACCACTGCTCCGTCGCATTGTCAGACGCGGCGGGGGGGATGCCAACCGTAATGAGCCAGACGTTTTGTCCGGCCAGAGTATTTTGCAAAAGAGGTAAGGCCGTATCCGGCGGTGGCCAGGGTTGCTGCGCCAAGCCGGTGATCGGCAGCCGGGTTTTAAAGCGATTCATCGGCACGTGGTAATGATACTGAGCTACAGTGACAAACTGATCGCCAGGGGCAGCCTGAGCCGCCGCCCTGTTGAGCGCCTGGCTGTAGGGATCATCGGGCGGGCCGAATTGCCGGTCGGTGGTGTAATAGCGGGTGAGGAGGAAGTAGGTGAGGACGAAGGTGAGGATAACCAGCAGGGGAGCAGGGGAGCGGAGGGGCAGGGAGGAGAGTATTTCTTTTCTCCCCTGCGCCCCTGCCCCCTTGCGCTCCTGTTTCATTTCTCGCCAGAGCAGCCAGCCGGAGAGCAGCACCAAGCCCAGGCTCAAGCCAAAGGCAAACCCATCAAATCCCCACGGCTGCCACCAGGCCAGATCGGAATTTTGAAGCGACCAGGTTTGGAACTGTCCGGCAATCTGGCTGTAGCCAAAATCGTAAAGGGCTGCCGTGTTTTCCAAAAAAAACTCACCGCCAAACTCTGTTTGCACTTGGCTTAGAAAAACCCAGGGGTTGATCACCACGCCGAGGAACTGGATGAGGAGGGAGAGAGGGAGGAGAACGTAAAATGTAAAATGTAAAACGTGGTGCGTGGTGCGTGGTGCGTATTCCGTTTTATCTGCTGTGTGAATATTTTCTCCCCTGCTCCCCTGCTCCCCTGCTCCCCTGCTGGTTGCAGCTTGTTCAATGATGGGTGCTAAACAAACCGCAAAGAAGGGAACCACCGGCACCAAAAACCGGCTGCCCCAGGATAGCCCTTCGCCGGAGGACCAGGCAGAGAAGAGGCTGATGGTCATACCGGCCAGACCGGCGAACAGCCAGGCCTCGGCGGGGTGGGTTTTTCGCAGCCACCACCAGCCGGGTAGACTCAGAAAGAGGATGGGTGAGTAGATAAAAAAGCCGCGCAGCGGGCTGAACAGAAGTTTGTACAAACCTAGCAGAATATTGGGCGAGAACAAGGTCAAATCATAGCCGGTTTGCAGCGGATTGCCGGAACGCAGCGCGTTGTAAGCCATCAGAATTGCTCCGGCAAAAGCGACGGTCAGGGCAAAGACAGCAAGCGGGGCAAGCGGTGAGGCGGTGAGGCGATGAGGCGATGAGGCGAAAGAAGCCGTCTCCTCGCGTCCTCGCGTCCTCGCGTCCTCGCGTCCTGGTCTCCTGGTCTCCTCGCGTCCTTGCCTCCTCGCCTCCTCATAAAGAATCCACAGCAAATAGAGGCCAAACACCGGCAGCAGAAAAAGATTGTTGGCGCGGGTCAGCACGGCGAAACCAGCGGCCAGCCCGGCGATAGCCACATGATGCAGTCCGCCTTCTTGCCGGTAAACAAAGAGCATATAGGCCGCCAGCAAAAGCAAAAATCCGGCCAGCGGCTCGCTGAAGAGATATTTGGCGTAAACAAAAGCAATCGTCGCCAGGCCAAAGGTGAGCGAAACGAGGAGGGCGGTCAGGTTAGAAAAGCCAAGGCGTTGGGTGAACATGCAGATCAAAAGCCCCGTTGCCGTGGTGATAAAAGCATTGAGCAGCGAAACAGTTTGCAGCATGCCGATATTGGGCAGCCAGAGCGCCAGCCAGTAGAGCGGGGCCTGAGCCAGCGATAACGCCAGCCCCTTTTTGGAGTAAACGTGTCCATCCCGGCCAAAAAAGCCCTGCGCTTCGGCTTGGCTGGTGGTCCACTGCGTCCAGGCAATTTGATCGGTGTTGACCCGGCCAAATTTGACCAGGTTCTCGGTGACGGCAAAGATGGAAACTTCGTCAACAGAATGAAAACCACCCCGATAGGTGAGCAGGTAGATGGCTAACAGAAACAAGCCCAGGTGGAGCGACAGACTGCGGCGTTTATTTTTTTTAGGAACAATATCAGGTTGCATAGGGTAAGTTAAGGGAGCAACATTACTCCCTCAAAAGTGGACCGGGGACGGGAGACCGGAGACAGGGGATAAAGATCCGGTCCTCGGTCTCCGGTCATCACCAGTAAAAAGTTTTCATTGGGAGTGGTGAAACCGAGATTTCGTAATAACCTGCCTTAAGCCTCGCTATTATAACAAATTGTCAGGGGAAGGGAAGTTTAGGGTGTGTTCGCTTTTGGGGGCAGACCTCACCCCCCAACCCCCACTCCGAAGCGGGGAGGGGGAGAAGAGCGCCCT
>JAKLJP010000027.1 GCA_023151115.1 Anaerolineae bacterium | reverse complement strand
TAAACCGATTTCTCGACTTGATTTATCTCCTTTCCCGATTTGACTTTTTACTTGAACCCTTAACTTGTCACAGATGTGTTATTGACTTTTCAGAACACTTGTGCTACAATAGTTCCATTCTATTAGAACAAATATTCTATTCAAAGTGGAGGTACAAAAACGTGGTAGCCAAGGTTAAAGAAAATGATGGTAAAGGGAAAGCATTAGAGGCCGCCTTGGGAGACTTACGCAAGCGCTTTGGCGAGGGGGCAATTATGCGCCTGGGGGAACGCAACGAGTTGAACATCGAAACGATCCCGACCGGCTGTCTGTCGCTGGACATTGCGCTGGGCGTCGGCGGCGTCCCGCGGGGGCGAGTGGTTGAGATTTATGGCCCGGAAAGTTCGGGGAAAACAACGCTCTGCCAGCACATTATTGCCGAAGCCCAAAAAATGGGCGGCGTCTGCGCCTTTGTGGATGTGGAACACGCCCTCGATCCCAGCTATGCCGAAAAATGCGGCGTTAATATTGACGACCTGTATGTCTCGCAGCCGGATACGGGTGAACAGGCCTTAGAAATTACCGAAGCATTGGTGCGCTCCGGGGCTGTAGATGTAGTGGTGGTTGATAGTGTGGCGGCGCTGGTTCCGCGAGCGGAAATTGAAGGTGAAATGGGCGACTCGCACATGGGGTTGCAGGCTCGTTTGATGAGCCAGGCTTTGCGCAAACTGGCCGCCATTGTCAGCCAAAGTAATTGTCTGCTGATTTTTACCAACCAACTGCGCCAAAAGATTGGGGTGATGTTTGGCAACCCCGAAACCACCACCGGCGGGATGGCCCTGCGTTTTTATGCCTCTGTCCGGATAGATATTCGCCGCACCGAGGCCATTAAAGACAGCGGCGATGTTATCGGTAACCGCACCAAAGTGACGATCAAAAAGAATAAGGTTGCGCCGCCCTTCCGCACCTGTGAGTTTGACATTATGTACAACCAGGGCATTTCCAAAGCCGGCGATATTCTGGACATCGCCACGGAAGAGAATATTGTCGAAAAACGGGGCGCATTTTATTCTTACGGCGAACATCGCCTGGCTCAAGGGCGCGAAAACGCCAAAACTTACCTTGAGGCTAACCCGCAGCTTATGTTTGCCATCGAAAACCGGGTACGAGAGATTAAAGGGCTGCCTTTACTTGACAGCCCGGTCTTTGCCGAAGCATTGGAAGATTTGCCCGATATGATGCTATAAATCAGATTGCTCTTAAAAAGAGGCGCAACGGTGTCTGTTGCGCCTCTTTTTGCTTGAAACGGCCCTTATGTTGAAGTAAAAATTGCGTAAAGACTCAAACAAAATTCAAACTTCTTCATGATAATATAATTGTCGTAGAAACGATTTTTAAGAATTTAATATTTATCAGAGTTAAGTACCTCCCTGATTTTTAACTTTTCTCCTATTAATTTCTTGTTAAGTTCTAAGTATTCTAGAGTTTAATGAGAGTAATGCCCTGTCAGAGAATTTTTAGGGGGATATTATCCCTGTCTCCTAACTCCCAAATTTAAGTTCCAGATCATTTCAAAAGGAAAATTAAATTTCTAGTCTAAAACATACTATTTATGAAAAGTTTACGACTTTGGACAACGGTGCTAATTGTATGGCTCATTTTCTTCTTTAACGTTGAACGCATTAATTCACCGATTAACATTCGATTTTATACTTATATTTTTGTTGCCCTGCTGGTGGCAGTTACGTTAGCTCTACCAAGATTGCAGAGGACTTCTTTCTTAATTTTATTAGTTACCTCAATTTCCTTATTTCTTGGGTTTAGAGTTTTTATGGAGCGGGGCTACTGGTATGATAATTTATTTACAGGTTTTGCCCTACCCATCACAGTTACTCAAGTTAGCGCTATTATCATAACCGGTTTGTTGGCTCGACAAATTCAATACGGGTTACAAGAATTTGAGAGTGTTATCGCCAATATCACTTTTGGGTATGTGGGAAGGTTACCTCGACCCTTCTCCGAGGGACAAGGCCCTATGTACCGTGAAGTGAAACGTGCCCGCCGTTATCACCGGCCTCTAGCTGTGATTGCGCTCAAAGTTGAAGAAAGTGATATAAACGTATTGCTGCCTCAAATGGTCAAAGAAGTGCAGCACGCCATGATGCGTCAATATGTACTGGCTGGGATAGCCCGAATTCTAGATAATAATATTCACGACTTCGAAACCATTGCCCTACGTGACAACAATTTTATCCTGGTTTTGCCTGAAATTACCGCTGAAGAAGCCGACCAAGTTGCTCAAAAACTGCAAAGCGCAGTCAAAGAGCATCTTAAAATTCAATTACAGGTTGGCACGGCAAACTTCCCCGGTGAAGCCATGACTTTTGAAAGTCTGGTAGAAATGGCCTTAAAGAACGCCCAGCCGCCTGATCGAGTTCTTGCAACTCCCAAACAAGTTACGACTCCACAAAACCTGGGGGATATAAGACTATGAGTTGGATGGTTCTTGAACGAACCTCTGTAAAACTGTATAGGCCCTATTACAAAACTGCCAAACGATGTTTTGAACTTATTTTGTGCTTGTTTCTGATTCCTATTCTGGTTCCCCTCGGTCTCATCATTGCCTTGGCTATTCGACTTGACACACCCGGCCCCATTTTCTTTGTTCAAGATCGAGTTGGCAAAGGCGGACGTGTCTTCAAGATGATTAAGTTCCGCACTATGCATCAAAACCTTAATAAAGACGCACATCAACTGTTTATGAAGGCATTTGTTAACGGAACGGCCAAAGAAGAGGGTCAGAAAATTTTCAAGCCTTTCAACTCCAGTGAAGTTACTTTTGTGGGCCGCATCCTGCGTAAAACCAGCCTTGATGAGCTGCCCCAATTGATCAATGTGTTCAGGGGCGAAATGAGCCTAATCGGTCCTCGGCCCAATGTTGTCTGGGAAGTTGAAGAGTATCGCGGCTGGCACAAAGAACGTCTCGAAGTTCTCCCCGGTATCACCGGGCTGGCCCAGGTGCGCGGTCGAAGTTGTATCAGCTTTGATCGAATTGTTGAATATGATATTGAATATGTTGAAAAACAAAGCTTAAAGCTTGACTTGCTTATCATCTGGTGGACCATTTCCTCTGTTTTATTCGGCAGAGGGGCGCACTAAATTATTGCTGTTAATCACTCTCGATATTAAGAATGAACAGGAGTGCAGGGCTTGCTCTGCACTCCTGTTTTTGGAGCGATAAATGAGTTTTTACATTCATCCAACCGCCGAAGTAGCCCCCGAAGCCACCATCGGCGCCGGAACGCGAGTTTGGCATCAAGCCCAGATCCGCCGGGGAGCCAAAATTGGCGACCAGTGCATTATCGGCAAGGGCGTTTATATTGATTTTGACGTGGTCATTGGCCACCGCTGCAAACTGCAAAATGGGGTTTTTGTTTATCACGGCGCTACCCTCGAAGAAGGCGTTTTCTTGGGGCCGGGGGTAATGCTTCTCAACGACAAAAATCCGCGCGCCATTACCCCCGACGGCGCGCTCAAATCCGACGCCGACTGGCAAGTTAGCCCAACCTATATTGGCTATGGAGCGGGGGTTGGCGGGGGAGCGGTTATCCTGCCCGGCGTCAGCGTGGGCAAATGGGCCATTATTGGTTCAGGGGCGGTGGTTACCCGCAACATTCCTGCTTATGGTCTGGCCTACGGCAATCCGGCCCGTTTAACCGGCTTTGTCTGCCCATGCGGGCAACGTCTTCCACCGGCTGAGGTCTCTCCCAGCGACGTTCAGGATACGGTCAACCTGACCTGCGCGGCCTGCCAGCGCCAGATTAACCTGCCTGGGGCTGTCTACCGCCAAATTCTGTAACGCCCCCGGCAGAATCCCAATTTTTTGACGCTTCCTGAGCGCAGGCGTACAATAGCCAGCCGAGGGAAGGATCAGTGGGATGATGCCTAGTTTAGTGGAACGAAACCTCAAACCAATTATCACCTTGACCACCGATTTTGGCCGGCAGGATGGCTATGTTGGGGCCATGCAAGGGGTCATTTTATCTATTTGCCCCACAGCCAGCTTGGTAGACATCTCCCATCAAATTCCACCGCAAGATATTCGCCGCGCGGCCTTTGTGTTGTATCAGGCTTTTAGTTACTACCCCACCCATACCATCCACTGCGTGGTGGTAGATCCCGGCGTGGGCAGCAACCGGCGCGCAATTGCCGTCCGCACCAGTCATGGCATTTTTGTTGGCCCCGATAACGGTGTGTTTAGCTTGGCTCTGGCTGCCGAACCGGTCAACGTACTGGAAGCGGTGACACTGACCAACAGCGACTACCAGTTACCCCGTGTCAGCGCCACCTTCCACGGCCGGGATGTGTTTGCGCCGGCCGCAGCGCATCTAGCCAACGGCGTACCGCTAAGCCAGTTTGGTCCGCGCGCCATCAACCTGGTTCGGTTGGAACTCGGCCCCAAAATCCAAAACTCAGAGGCCCAAATCATCCATATTGACCGTTTTGGCAATCTGATTCTCAATCTTACCCGTCACGATATTGCCGACCCCGAACAAATTACCTTTACCATTGGTCCGCACGTGATCAAATCTCTCCAGGCCACTTTTGCCGATGTCGCCGAAGGTCAACTGCTGGCCTACACCGGCAGCAGCCGCGACCATATTGAAATTGCCATCCGCAACGGCAACGCCGCCCAGGCCCTGCGATTACAAGTGGGTGATGTGATTAAGGTAAGCGTAGACGGGTAATCTCGTCAGCCAGACGACAGTTTAGGCGTTGTTTGCGTGTGGGTCAGGCGGTGGCAGACCGTCCGTCTCCGGTTACTCAAGTGTGCTACCCTGAAAAAAGGGGCAAACCTTTCCTACCAAGCTCAACTTCTATAAGGGTCGGCGCTAAAAGTTCCGGCCCATCTACTTTAAGTACAGGCAAAACATAAGCTTATGGAATCGTTCATCATCGAAGGAAATGCGCCACTGGAAGGGGTTGTGACCCCCAGCGGCAATAAAAATGCGGCTTTTCCCCTCATCTCCGCCGCCTTACTAACCGACCAGCCGGTTATTTTGCGCAATCTGCCCAACATTGGCGACGTGCGCACTATGCTCAACATTGTGGAAGACCTGGGCGTTGAGGTGACGCGGCACGACGCGCACAATGTCACCCTGCGCGCCGGTAAACTGCGCACCACCACCCCCGACCCCACCCGCTTTGCCAAAATCAGGGGGGCGCTGGTGCTGATGGGGTCGCTGCTGGCCCGCGAAGGTGAGGTCAGGTTAGCCCAGCCTGGCGGCGACCAGATTGGCCGGCGGCGGGTAGACACCCATATTATGGCCCTGCAAGCCCTGGGGGCCAGGTTTGAGTACAACGGCAACTTTGTTTTAACTGCCCCTGAGTTACGCGGGCGGGATATTTTGCTGGATGAAGCCAGCGTAACCGCCACCGAAAATGCCATCCTGGCCGGGGTGCGGGCCGAGGGCGAAACCATTATCCGCAACGCAGCCTCAGAGCCGCACGTGCAGGATTTGTGCCACATGCTCAACCAGATGGGAGCCGATATTCGCGGGGTTGGCTCAAATACGCTAACGATTCAAGGGGGCAAATCGTTGAATGGAGTTGAATATACCCTGGGGCCGGATTATCTGGAGATTGGCAGTTTCATCGCTTTATCTGCTGTTACCAGGGGGGAAATTCTGATCAAAAATGCCGCCCCAGAGCATTTGCGGATGACGCTTATGGTCTACGAGCGGCTGGGGATTGTGCCCGAAGTTCGCGGCCATGACCTCTTTTTGCCCGATAATCAACTGTTGGTGGTAATGCCGGATATCGGCAATGCCATCCCCAAAATTGACGACGCCCCCTGGCCGGCCTTTCCCGCCGATATGATGAGCGTCACCCTGGTTGCCGCAACTCAGGCTACCGGCACCGTGCTCTTTCACGAAAAAATGTACGAGAGCCGGCTTTACTTTGTAGACCGGCTGATTAGCATGGGCGCGCGCATTGTTTTGTGCGACCCGCACCGGGCGTTGGTGCAAGGCCCCAGCACCTTGCGCGGCGACCGCCAGGGCATCTCCAGCCCCGACATCCGCGCCGGGATTGCCCTGCTCATCGCCGCCCTCTGCGCCGAAGGCCAGACTGTGATTCACAACATCGGCCAGATAGACCGGGGTTATGAGAATATCGAAGGGAAATTGTTAGAATTAGGGGCTAAAATCAAACGAGTCAGCGACTGAAGAGGCGAGGGGAAGTGAGGCGAGGAGGCGAAAAAAGACATTTCCTCGCCTCTTCGCCTCCCGTATCCTCGCCTCATTCTACCCGGTTCGCGCCGGTCAATTCATCAAAAATAGCATAAACATTGGCTCGATGCAGGTCTTGCACCAAACCGTTGAGGGGGATACGGCTTTTGCCGCAGCGGTCAATGGTTAGCTTTTCGAGCGCGTCTTTACTTTTGCCCTTCTCAACCACCTCCGTCACCTTTTGTTCCAACAAGTCCAGATAACGGATACTCGATTCCAGAGAGGCGGGAATCTCACCCCGCAGTAACACTTCGCCGTGTCCCTGGACGATACTTTCCAGGTTGTATTCTTTTAAGAATTTAAGCGAGTTTTTGAAGTCGTGGCGGCTGCCCCATACAAAATAAGGCACCGGCATCACGGTGTCGGCGGCCAGCAGCACTTTATCCTCACGCACATAAGCAATGGTCGAGTCCAGCGTGTGGCCGGGCGTGAGGGTCATTTCAATGGATTTATTGCCGACATGCAAGACCAAATCGCCCTCATCAAAAACAATATCGGGCACACGGATAATGACCTCATCGAGCAGCGGTGTATTTTCCCTTGAATCGTCCAGAGCGGCCTGACCCAGTTCCTCCATCAACTGCTGGCAGCGGCGATGACAAACCAACTCGACAGTATCATCAAACAGATAATTGCCGTTGGTATGGTCGCCGTGCCAATGTGTATTAACCAGATATTTGATCGGCCCCTGGCCCAAGGCCCGCAGATACTCGATCATCTCCCGTGTTTCAATGGGGAAAGGAAGGGTATCTATCACCACAAGCCCTTCTTTGGTTACTACCGCTGAAGCTGTTACCTGGGCATACAGCTCACTGGTAAAAACATAAATGTCGTCAGATACGCGCTCGCGTCGCACCCAAATGCCTCCACAGTTAAAGTAAAAAAGCTACAGAGAAGAATAGCACAAAGGAATAGGCAGTGTCAAGGGTTTTTTAACCTAAATTCGACAACTTTGAACGGCAAACCTTATCAAAGTACCAAAAACCAGTTGACGAGAGACCCTTTTGCCCTTAAAATCCTTGCTCATGACATCCCGCTTCCTTATCTGGTTCGGCCTGTTGGGTCTGGTTATGATGCGGCTGGCATGCTCCCCGGCTGTTGCTGCGCATCCGCTGGATGAATTTTATCAAGTTACTTATGCAGTCGTTGGCCCTCACCGGATCACCCTACAAATTGAGCAGTACCCTGGCCTTCTAATTGCGCCCCGTATTCTGGCCCTGGTTGATTCTAATCAGGACGACCAGATTTCTGAGAGGGAGAGCCAGGCTTACGCCGAACGCTTTCTTCAAGATATTGTTTTTGAAATTGACGGCCAACCGGTAGCCGTCATCCCCACCGACTTTGAATTTTCCACCCCCCTGGAATTGCGAGCCGGAACGGGCTTGATTCGCTTTGAGCTGATTGCCGACCTGCCCCCCGATCATCGTGGCCTGCACCAGCTTTACTACAAAAACAATTACCAGCCTGATATCAGCGTGTACTTGGTCAACGCCATCAGCGACGAAGCCCGCTGGGTTAACATTGGGGCGCAGGAACGCGACGTGTTCCAGAGCAGTTTGCGGGCAGACTACGCCATCAACCCTGATGCGCCTGCTGTCACAGACGCCCGCCCTGATGATGTGTTACTTCAAAGCGAAGTCTCCGGCGGTCTGCCGGCAGGCCAGAAACAACTCACCGGCTACCTCTACGAAGCCAATTTATCGCCGCTGCTGATGCTGGCTGCTTTGGGGTTGGCGGCGCTCCTGGGTGGGCTGCACGCGCTCACCCCCGGCCACGGCAAAACGCTGGTAGCTGCCTATTTGATTGGTAGCCGGGGTACTACCGGCCATGCTGTTGTGCTGGGGAGTATTGTCACCTTTACCCACACCGCCTCGGTGATTGCCATTGGCCTGCTGGCCCTGCTGGCCAGCCAATTCATCGTGCCCAATCTGCTGGTCCCGGCGCTGGAAGTTTTATCGGGTTTGTTGGTGGTGATCCTCGGTCTCCGTCTTTTACGCAGCCGCTGGCATACGCCAGCCGAGGAACATCATCATCATCACCATCATCATCCCCACGACCATCCTCACGGTCACTCATACCTCCATGAACACGATCATCATACCCATCACCTGCCGGAAAAAGTCACTCTGGCCGATCTGCTCACCCTGGGCATCTCCGGCGGGCTGGTTCCCTGCCCGGAGGCGCTGGGGGTTATGCTGATTGCTATTGGCCTCAACCGGATTTTGCTGGGCCTGGGCTTGATTGTGGCCTTTAGCTTTGGTCTGGCGGCGGTGTTGATTGTGATTGGCATTTTGCTGGTCCGGTCAAAGTCGCTGCTGGAACGGCTGGGCGGCGTGGGGGGACGCTGGCAAAAATGGCTGCCCCTGGCCAGCGCCGTGATTGTCACCGTTTTAGGTTTGGGGATTGTAGCAAAAGGGGTGTTGGCCTACCTGGGATGAGGCGAAGGCGCGATACGAAGATAGTAGATGGTAGATAGAAGATGGTTAGGAAGATTACTCTTTGGCTTCCATCCTCTATCTTCTATCCTCTATCTTCTATCTTCACGGCTTCGCCTCCTTGCGTCATCGTTCCCTCGCCTCACTCTGCTTCGCCTGGCGAGCGACAAAGGCCCGCGCCCAGGCTTCGATTCTGGCCCGCTGGCTGAAACCGGCGATGACGACCAAGCCAATCAGCGCGGTCAAAGCGGTCAGCCAACCCAAAGGCAGGTCGGCCACACTGCTGCCGGTCCAGACCAATAAAGCGGTGAAAGGGCCGCGACTGGCTAAAATAGCCAGGGCAAAAGTCCGCAGGCGAATTTTGGTCAGCCCGGCAAAAAAGTAGGGCAAATCGCCAAAGGGGATCAACAGAATGAGCCACCACGTCCAAAACGAGTTAATATGGGCGATGTCGCTCCAGTGGGCCAGGGTGTCCGCGCCCAGCCGCCGCTCCAGCCAGGAGCGGCCCAGCCAGCGCCCCAAACCGGCGGCCAGGGTTCCGCCGGCCACCATCCCGCCGACGGTGTAAATGGTACCGGGAACAAAGCCAAACAGAATTCCCCCCAACACCTGGACGGGGTAGCCGGGAATCGGCGCGACCACAATCTGGATGACGTTGAGTAGAAAAAAAGCCAGTGGGGCCAGCGGCCCCAGTTGCTCCAGCCAGGCTCGAATCGCCGCCGGATTGGTCCCCATGCGGGAGAGGGGCAGCCATAACACGGCCAGCACTGCCACAAAAAGAAGCCCACCCAGCCAGGGCAGGGCTGAGGCTGCTACAGGGCGCTGATCTCGTTTTAGCTCCTCTAATTTTTGTAGTTCAGGGTTCACTTTTTACCTGCTATATCGCAACTACTCAGGCATGTCATTTCGACCGAAGGGAGAAATCCCCGACACCTTACTTTCATGGGTTGCGTCTTGAAGATTTCTCGACCTTCGGTCTCGAAATGACATGAGGGGTGAGCAGTTACGCCATATCTATATTTAACGGAGCTTGACCATGCCACGCATAAAACTCCACGAACTACCTCACTACGAATTTTGCTATGAGGTTACGCTGCAAGTCAGAGATATTAATTACGGCGGTCATCTGGGCAATGATGCCCTGGTCGGTCTGCTGCACGAGGCGCGTATCAACCTGCTGAACCGGCGGGGGTGCAGTGAAATGAACCTGGGCGACGGCCAAACCGGGATTATTATGGCCGATCTGGCAGTCAATTTTAAGGAAGAAGGCTTTATGCTGGACCGTTTACAAATTGACAGCCACATTGGTGAACTGAGTCGCCGCAGTTTTCGGATTTTTCACCGGATTACCAAAGGCGGCAGCATCCTGGCCCTGGCCGAAACCGGCTTTGTCGCCTTTAATTATGCCACACGCGCCATCGCCCCCGTTCCGGCTGCTTTCATCGAGGCTCTGAATAATGAACGTTGATTTTCAAAATCAGTAATCTCGATAATCCAGGAAGATTGGAAGATTGGAAGGCCGGAAGATTGGCCAGCATTTACCAGCCTTCCAACCTTCCAGATTTTACCGGATTTGACCGTCAAAAACGATTATTTACCAGCAATCCCCTTACCACCCCAGGCGATTGATCCCATCAAAGGCGGCGGTTTTGTAACATTCCGCCAGGGTAGGATAATTAAAGACCGTATTGACAAAGTATTCAATCTTGCCGCCAAAAGTCAAAACGGCCTGGCCGATATGCACCAATTCGCTGGCGCCTTCACCGATGATATGCACCCCCAGCAGTTGGCGCGTGTCGAGGTGGAAGATGAGTTTGAGCAGCCCGGTATTATCGCCGATGATCTGGCCGCGCGCAATTTCGCGGTACTGGGCCTTGCCCACCTCATAGGGAATGCCTTGCTCAGTCAGTTCCTCCTCATTACGGCCCACCATCGAAATCTCCGGGATGGTGTAGATGCCGTAGGGAAACAGTTCCGGCACGCTGTTGGTTTCGACGCCAAAGGCATGACAAACCGCCAGGCGGCCCTGCTCCATCGAGGTGGAGGCCAGGCTGGGAAAGCCAATCACATCGCCCACCGCATAAATGTGGGGCACTTCCGTCTGGTAATGGCTGTTCACTTTGAGCCGGCCTCGGCTGTCGGCCTCCAGCCCCGCCACAGGGAGATTCAATTTCCGCGTCGCGCCGGTACGGCCAATACTGTGCAAAGCCTTTTCGGTCACAATCTGCTTGCCACTGACCAGGTGAATCCGTACCCGCTCGCCGTGCTCATCTTCAAACGGCTCGATGCCACCCACCTCCTCGCCCAGCCGCAGCGTGACTCGATTCTGGCGCAGGTGATAGGCCAGGGCTTCGACCAGTTCAGAGTCCACAAAGGGCAACAAGCGCGGGCGTTTGTCAATCAAGGTAACGCGCACGCCCAGCGCCGCAAAGATGCTGGCGTATTCACAGCCGATCACCCCTGCACCGATGACGGTCAGGGTGCGCGGCAGGCGGTCCAGGCGCAAAATATCATCGCTGATAAAGATGCGCCGCTCATCGAAGGGAATATGTTCATCTTTGGTGGCGTTGGTGCCGGTCGCAATCACCACATTGGCCGTAGTCACATCTCGCAGCCCCCGCCCATCCACATAATTGAGGCGGACGGTGTGCGGGTCAACAAAAGAGGCTTCGGCGGCCAGCACCTCGACCCGGTTGCGCATCAGTTGATGGCGGGTCACGTCAATTTCGTGGCGAATGACGTGGTCGGTGCGGAAGAGCAGGTCATCCATCGTAATATTCTGCTTGACCGTGTACGACGCGCCGTACAGTCCCCGTTCGCGGTAGCCCGACAGGTGCAGCACGGCCTCGCGCAGCGTTTTGCTAGGAATCGTCCCGGTGTTGATGCAAACCCCACCGATGACCGCCTTGCGCTCCACCAGGGCCACCCGCTTATCTAATTTGGCTCCTTGAATGGCTGCTCGCTGTCCGGCAGGGCCGGAGCCGATTACAACCAAATCATATTCAAAATTGTGCATTGTCCCCCTCCCCGATGCTCTCCTGACAGAAGATTTTAAGGCAACTCCAAAAAAATAATTACTCAATATTCGTGTTGCGTCTTGCGTGAGGTAAAGCCGACGGAACACGCAAGACGCAACACGTTTTGGTGAATTTAAATCTTGGAACTGCCTAACCCGCCGCCTGATGCATCTCAATTTTGCTCTTGTGGGTATTGGCGTTGTAAGTGACCAACTTGTGGCCGTACTTGTCACGCAAAACGCGCAAGGGGGCCACACTTTCGACCACCTGCGCTCCGGCCCGCTTGAGCTTGCCTTCCCAATAAAATTTAAAGTTCTGGGTGAGCCAGCGCCGGCGCAGCAGGGCGTAATACGGCTTGAGAAGCCAATGCCCCCGGCTGCGGCCCACGTATAAAATATCGTTGATCTCGCACATGGTATTGGCTTCTTCCTCGCTGATCCAGGGGGTGTTGCCCCGGTTCAGGTCAAACTCGGTCCAGCCCCACTGATTATCGGGCGGCGTGTAGCCGCGCTTGAGCGCCTCCGGCCACAGCGGCGTACCGGGATAGGGCATGTAAACACAGACAGAGCAGCGGGCATTTTTGTTGATCTCGCACAGCCGGTCAATCAACTCGATGGTAATCTGGCGTTCCACCGGATCTTCTTCGGGCAGGCCGATGATAAAGCTCAAATTGGCCTCGATGTGCGGGGCGTATTCGGCCAGGTTGCGCACCCCCCACTCGATCTGCTCGGCCTTTTGATCCTTGTTCATCGAGTCAAGCACTTTTTGGCTGCCGCTCTCGGCCCCAATATTGACCCACTGGCAGCCGGTTTTGTTCATCCACTGCACAAATTCCGGCTTGAGCAACTGCACCCGCACCTGGCCGCTCCAGGGCATATTGACTTTTTCGACCAGGCGCTGCATGGGCCGAGGCCGGCCAAACAGGTAATCGTCGGCGTAATCTACGGCATTGATGCCATAATTTTGCTTGAGCCACTCAATTTGGTTAATGATAAATTCATCGCTGTGCTGCCGCCAAGTCCGCTTCATGACCACTTCGTTGTAGCAAAAACCGCAGCGAAAGGGGCAGCCCCGGCTGATGTAAACCGGGATGGCCCGGTCATACGGCCCGGATTGAAGTGTGTAAGCATTGACATCGGCCAGCAAATCCCAGCGCGGCGAAAAATCATCAAGGTTTTGGATGAAAGGCCGTTCCGGGTTGACCACCGGCTGACCGTTTTCGTCTTTCCAGGCCAGGCCAAAAACTTTGGCCCAATCGCGCCCGTTTTGCAGTTCGCGGGTAAATTCCTGGGCGGTCACTTCCCCCTCGTTGACCACTACAAAATCCACGTAATCCTCTTTGAGCACCTCTTCGGGCATAATCGTCGCATGGACGCCGCCCCAAACGGTGGGAATGCCCATGTCATGGACGCGCTGGGTCGCTTTGATAGCCGCGGCCAACTGTGGCCCGGTGATGGTGCTAAAGCCAACCCACAGCGGCCGCGCTTTTTCCACCCGGCGCACAAACTCCTCCAGGCCGTCCTCGGTTTCGTGCCACAGTTCAACCGTTAAGCCTTGTTTGATCAAAGCATCGGCCACGTACATAATGCCAAAAGGCGGGTACATATCGCGTTCGTTGCGGAAGTTGATCAGAAAAACATCGGCCATGAATCTCCTCCTTATTTTTGCATTTCAGGACGTGGTGCGCAGTGCGTGGTGCGTAAATTGAATGTGCTACGCACCACGTACCACGTACTACGGTATTGAAGGATTTAAAACTGGGAGTTGCTTTGTAAGTTCCCTCAATTCCCTCAGTTCCGTTCTTTACCCGGCAACACCACCACCCTAAACCCGGTTCCCTGCGCTCGGTAATCCGCGCTGGGGGTGGTCACACTGCAAGCGCTGCGACAGTGGCAGGCGGTATGCTGCGGGCTGTAGCCCCACGACCCGCCTTTGACCACGTGGAAACCGGGGATAGCTTCATTATAAAGACTCGTGGTCCATTCCCAAATATTGCCGGCCATATCCAGGCAGCCGTAGGGCGAGACATTCTGCGGGATTGAGCCGACCGGCAGCGGCGCGCCGATGCGCCAGTACCAGCCGCTGCGGGCCAATTCCTGCCGGGGCGGGACAAACAGGTTGTAGAAATAGTAATCCAGCTTCAAGGTATGCGTCGCCCGCAGATGAGCCAATTCCGGGCGGGGCAGCGCCTCACCCCAGGGATAGGTCCGGCCATCCGTCCCACGAGCGGCTTTCTCCCATTGAAACTCGGTGGGTAAAGTGCAGGTTACACCTAACTGCTCAGATAGCCACGCACAATAGGCCAGCGCATCGGCCTGGCTCACATCTACCATGGGATAATCGGCCATTTCCGGCGGATAATCCGGCAAAACGGCAAAACGGCGCAGCCAGCCCCGCCAGCCGGGTCGAATGGCGTACCACCGGCCCGGCCAACGAAAGCCGGTTTCATCCAAGAATTGTTTCCACTCGCGGTATGTCACCGGTGTGCGGCCTATCCAAAACTCCTCCAGTTCCATCACCTGGCGCGGGCGAGGCGGCGGAGCCTGTTCCAGCCGCTCATAGGTCACTTCCGGGCCGTAGATGAAGGGGCCGGCGGGAACGTGGACGAAGGAAGGATGAAGGATGAAGGATGAAGGATGAAGACGGGAGTCAGGGGTTGGGGGTTGGGGGTCAGGTTGGTGTTGAGTTTGGATAGTTAAAGTCATAAAAGTTCTATCTCAGGAATCCAAAGCAAGCTTTGGACTCCCGAAGTTCTTCCCCGTCTACTGTCTACCGTTTACCGTTTACCGTCTACTTGCTTCGTTCTCTTTCCACCAGCAGCCGGCGCAAAATTTTGCCGGAGGCGGATTTGGGAATCTGGTCAATCGTTTCCAGCCGCCGGATGCGTTTGTACGGAGCGACACGCTCGGCGACGAAGGCCATCAGTTCATCCGGGGCGGCCTCGCCGCGCAGCACCACAAACGCTTTGGGCACTTCGCCGGCTTCCTCGTCGGGGCTGGGGATAACGGCGGCATCGGCTACGGCGGGATGGGACAGCAGCACCGCTTCCAGTTCCGCCGGGGCCACTTGCAGCCCTTTGTATTTGATCAGCTCCTTCAGCCGGTCCACGATGTAAAAATAGCCGTCCTCGTCGGCGTAGCCAATATCGCCGGTACGAAACCAGCCGTCGGGGTCAATCACGGCGCGGGTGGCGTCGGGCCGATTCAGATAGCCCTGCATCACCTGCGGGCCGCGTATCCACAATTCGCCCTCCTGATTGGGGCCGAGTTCGGCGTCGGTATTGTAATCTATAATGCGGCACTCGGTGGCGGCCACCAGCGGGCCGATCGAGCCATCCTTGATGCGGGCCGGGTCGTTGGGGGTGAAGTGCGTCACCGGGCTGGTTTCGGTCAACCCGTAGCCTTGCCGGACCAGGCAGTTCAAGCGGGTGGCGCAGGCCTGGGTGACATCTTTGCCCAAAGGCGCAGCCCCGGAAAGAATAGACTTGAGCTTGGACAGATCATATTTATCCACCAGCGGATGCTTGGCCAGGGCCAGCACAATCGGCGGAACCAGGTAGGCCCAGGTGACGCCGTAATTCTGCATGGTTTGCAAAAACTGTTCCAGGTCAAAACGGGGCATGGTGACAATGGTAGCGCCTTTGTGCAGCGCCGCCCCCATAATGACGGTCATGCCGTAAATATGAAAGAAAGGCAGGATACCAATCAAGGTATCGGCTTCGCCATAGGTTTCGATGTCTTTGAACTGGCAGATATTGGCTACCAGGTTGTGATGGGTCAGCATGACTCCTTTCGGCAGGCCGGTGGTGCCGCTGGAGTAGGGCAGCGCAATCAAATCGCGGCGCGGGTCAATTTGGACCGGCGGGACCTGGCCCTCGTTTTGCAGCAGGGCGGCAAAGGGGGTCGCGCCTTCGGCTTCGCCAAAGACAAAAATCTCCTGAATGTGGGCTTCCTGAGCCGCTTCACGGGCCTTGTCCATAAACGGCGGCACGGTCAGCAAAAATTTGGCCTGGCAGTCAGTCAGTTGGCCGGCCAGTTCCCCGGCGGTGTAGAGCGGGTTGATGGTCGTATTAATCCCACCCAGCGCAGCCACGGCCAAAAAAGCCACGGCGTATTCCGGCACGTTGGGGCTATAAATGGCAAAAACATCACCCTTTTTGAAGCCCCGCGCCGCCAGACCCGCCGCCGCCTTCTCGACCGCCCCGGCCAACTGCTTATAGGTCAGTGTGCGCCCACTGGGGCCGTCAATCAGGGCCGGCTTGTCCCCCAATGCCTGCGCCCGGTGTAGCACAAACTCCGGCAGCGACATCTCCGGGATGGTTATGTCGGGAAAATTGCTTTTAAAGATCATGCTCGCCTCCTTTGGCGGAATTAATTGTGAATTGTGAATTGTCAATTGTGAATTATTAATGGAGATATGTAAAGCTTCACTCTTCACTATTCATTGTTATTAAAAAGGGCCAAAGATAAAGGCCCAACACCCCCACATTTACAGCAACGGCCAATATCAGGGCCAGGGCCGCGCCGACAGCCCCGTACGGCGGCGTTAAAGCCAGGGCTGCCGCCGTAAAAGCCAGCAAAGCCGCCAGCGCGGCCATAAATTTGAGCCGCCCTTGCCCCACGACAGTAGCCAGAACATTGCCCGCCCACAACAGGGTCGCCAGGGGCATGCCCAGGCTAATCCACTTCAACGAGGCCGCCGCCGGGGCAAACTCTCGCCCAAAAACCAGCGGCACGGCCCAATCGGCCAACAGCCAGACGGCCAGCGCCCCCAGGCAGCTTGACCACCAACTAACCTGGACAAAGTTGACCAGCCAGCGCCGCAGCCTGTCACTTTGTCCCTTCACCCGAAAACTGCTCAGGGCCGGCAGCATACTTTGGGCAAACTGGCTGACCGTGCTGTAGCCGGTCAAAAACAGGCCCAGGGCCAGGTTGAAATAGCCGGTCTGCCGCGAGTCGCCGGTCAACAGTTCGACCAGGGTTGGGCCGGAACGATAAAATATGACCGTCGCCAGGTTGGCCAGAAAAAACCCCAGGCCAAAGCGGAGATAGGGGGCCAACTCAACCCAGTTGAGCCGCAGTTCCGAACCCTGCCAGTAATCGCGCACCCACCAAAACCCCAACAGGCAAAAGACGATTTCCATGACAACGATGGCCCATAAAGCGCCGCTCAACCCGGCAAAGGGCAGCCAGACCAGCAGCAAAACCAGCAAAACCCACTGCCGCCAGGCTTGTTCAGCCATCCAAACGCCGACCCGGTGCAGGCCCAGAGCCAACTGAAACGGGGTCCAGGCCACAATATGGATCGCCACACTCAAACCAATCAGCCCGGCCCAGACCGGCGACATCCAGGCCACCGAGGCCAGGGCCGCCCCCGCCGTAACCAACCCGCAAAACAGTCCGACAATCCCTTTGAAGGCCAGGGTGCGCATGTAGAGCCGACTGGTCTCGACCGCAGGCAACTCCGGCACAAAACGGCCCATCACCTCCAGCGTACCCAGATCGCCCAGCACCTGGCCCAAATATGATAGAGACAAGGCAAAGGCAAAGCGGCCATAATCCTCGGCTCCGAACAAGCGCGGGACCAGGGCCACCGTCGCCACCAACCCGGCCATCTGGACCGCTTTGTGCAGCGATACCGCTGACAGGCTGCGCAAGGCGCTGATCGGGACTTTGTCAGTTGAAACAGTCATAAGTTATGACCGCCCACTGGTCTTAAACAACGAAAATACCAGCCAAAATACTATCGCCAAGACCGCGCCGATGGCCCAGCCTTTGACCCGGCCTTCCAGCGTTTTCAACAGGGGGCGCTGGCCGTTGCGGAAGCCGGTCAAGGTGGCTACCTGACCGGCGGCAGCGGCGGTCAAGGCGATGGCGGCCAGTTCGTCCTGCTGGTGCTGTTTTAAAATTGACGCGCCAACCACGCCCAAAGGCGCCAGCAGCGCCCACTTGCGCAGCGGCTTGGGCGACAACGCCATTTTGCTATCGCCCAGGCTGCGCTGAAAGGCCGACAGGTGGTGGGTGTGGGCGTGCCGATGCTCTCGATCCAGGGCAGCCGGCGCATCGGGGGTTGGCCCGCTCAGGCTTTTGGCCGCAGCCAGGATCAGCCCGGCCAGGGGCAGCCAACGCCAGAGAGGTTTTGGATTTTGGATTTTGGATTTCGCTTTGCGCGCCTTTGGCGGATTTACGATTTCGGGAATGCTTGTAGCGGCGACGAGACCCAAGGGGATAAGCCAGTCGAGGTTGTAGCCGCGATAATCTTCGATGCCCAGCAGATAATCGCTTTCAGCGGTGGTGGCGCTGAGGGCAGCGGTTCCGGCGGCGCTAACAGCCAACGCCTGAGCCATAGCTCCCACCGGATTAGCGCCGTTGAGCGCCGTCGCCGCCGCCGGGAAAAGAACGGTTGCGGCCAGGGCCAGCCCTTTGGGGGCATAGGCGGTGGGGGAGTCGTGGCTGTGGCTATGGTCATGATTGTGGTCGTGATGCGTGATGCGTGATGCGTGATGGTCATGATCGTGATCATACTCATGGTCGTGGGCGTGGTCATGCTCATGGCTATGATCGTGCTCATGATGATGGTCGTGATCGTGAGGATGGTCATGGTGGTGATGGTGATTTTCCGCCTTCATCCTTCTGCCTTCCGCCTTTTCCAAAAACGGCAGTCCGGCCAGGGCCAGGGCGCTCGCGCCGACGCCTAACAACTTGACGCTGTCAGGCACGGGCAAAAGATCGGCGGCCAGACCGGCGGCCCCGGCAATGCTCAAGCCGGCGGAGGCCAGCGACAGTTCATCTCGCTGCGGTTGGAAGACGGTCAAATCAACTTCGCCGGCATAGGTCGGGATCAGGCCGGCATGTCGCAGGGCGTGGGCCAACTCTTTAACGTAGGCCACCGATTCCAGCGGGTCGGCGGCGTGCAAAATACGGAAAAAGCGCACCGAGCACAGCCGGATGCCGGCTTCGGTGGCTAAATTGGCCCAGCGATAAGAGGCGGTAAACCAATCTTCCTCCAGCAGTTCCTCCGGTTGAAACTCATGAGCCAGAATAACCAACCCCTCTTTGGCTAAATTTTTGGCCAGGAACCAATCGCCCTTTTGATGGCGGCTCTGGCTGAAGTAGGCGTAGGTCAGGTGATGCCGGCGCATAGCCGCGACGGTATGATCCATTCTAAACTCATGGCCGGGGATGAGTGTGCCCTGGAAAGCGATAATTTTAGCGCCCAGGGCAGCGGCCTGTTCCAGGCTGCGCTCGATCATTTCCGGCTGGACCCAACTGTAGCCAATGGGCCGGGCAATGGGGGTCAAATCGGCCTGGCGGGCCAGCGCCGCGTGGGCCGGGTCAAAACCCAGGCCAATCTCGGCCACCGACGGCAAATCCCCCAGGAAAGAGACCACCGGGGTTTTGGTTCCGCTGCGTAGAGGTTTGAGGTGGGGCAAACGAGCTTCCAATTCGGCGGCCACCCGGTCGGCCAGAGCGGAATTTTGGGTTTGCAAATAAACTCGATGGGCGCTCGCCCCCTGGGTGACGCTCATTTCCCCTTTGGCCAACAGGCGATTGAGGGTGAGTTCAGGGATGGAGAGGTGAGTCGCGCCGTTGACCCGGTAACGCCGCAGCAGTTCCGCCATCGCCGCTTCCTCTTCACCGGCTCCGGCAAAAACAGCCGCCGCCCTGGTGACAACGGCCTGCACATCGTCCCAATCCAACATAATAGCAGCGTGAACGTTAACCTCCTCCCACTGCTGGCGCTTCAACACGGCCTTGCCGGCAGCCACTGCTCCGGTAGTCATCAGGCTATAAGAAATAAGACGGTGTAATTTCAAAATGACCTCTCAGGAATATTAGCGTAATGATAGAGTTAAAACGTGTTGCGTGTTACGTGATGCGTGATGCGTGATCCATAAAACTTGACCCCCGACCCCTAATACCCAACACCCTATCCCCCGATCCTGGCAACTGTCACCTTGTCAATCAGCAGCGGAGCGATGCCCAGGTAATAAACTTCAAAACTGAGGGCCTGGCGGCGCGGATTGGTCACAGTCAGCACAAAATCGTGATAAACATTGGCTTTGGAAAAATGCTCCAAGCGGAGGGGTTGGGTGAGAAGTTCGTCGTAGTTAGTGGTCGCCGCCACTTGCAGCCGGGCGATGTCCTGCTCAGTTTGGACGGCCTTGGGCAATTTTAGCCGAAATGTAACCCGGTACTGGCCCGCCTCAAAAATGTCAAAGGGGCCATGAATTGCTTTCTGCGGTGGGTCAAGCTGCGGGTCCACCAGCCAGGCCCGTCCCGACTTAGTTTGCGGGTCTGTCACCTCCCGCCCGACAAAATGGCTGAACTCGGCGGCTCGATAGGTGCGGTCTTCTTGCCGCGACTGATAGGCCAGATAGCCAAAAGCCGACAGCGGCAGAATGAGCGCCAGACTCCCTAGCAACAGCGGAGGTGTTTGCGGCATCGTGATGCCAAAGCTGCTCCGATTGGAACCGAAGCGCCGCCAGCTCCCCCATGCCGCCAGAACCAAGAGAGCCAGGACAAGATAGGGCAGGAACAGAGCATAGAACGGATCGGGGGTAAAAGAAATTGGCCCGGCCCAGAGCTGTCCCTCGCCGGTAGCGACGGCGCTGAAGACCGGGGGCGTGCGCCAGCGGTCTACGTTGGGGTTGCGGAAGGCTACTTGCAACTCACCATAGCTGTTAGCGGCGGGCAAATCGGCGGCAGTGACCACCCGATGGAAGACCTGTCCCCCGCCTGATAATTTGAGCGACAAACGTAACAATTCGGTCTCGGGCGGCAGGCCCGGCTCGACTCGCAGCGGCCAGCTCAGGTAATAATGGCCAAAAGGCAGCTTGGTCAAAGGGTCGGCTTGAACGACTTTCACCGTCCGGCCTGTCTCGGCCAGCCAGACGGTCTGGCCCCGGTCAACAACCACCTGAGCGGAATTGGCGCCGCCGGGAGCGGGCGTAATTTCGGCGTAACCGGCCAAATCGGGCAGCCACTCGGTCAGCGGCCAGCCCCAGGTTTGGCTGTAATAGAGCGGCAGAGATGATTTATAAGGCAGTTCGGGATTTTGCAAAATAATCCAACCATGGCTCAGACTCAGGCCAAACAGCAGCAGCATCCCGCCGCGCCACAGCGTCGAGTGGTAATTGCGCCAGGCCAGGGCCAGCAGCGGCGCTAACGAGGGCAAGGCTACCACTAAAAAGCGCGGTCCCAATTCCCAGGCCGTCCAAAAGCCGCCGGCAATAGCGGTGACGCCCAGCGCCAGGCCAAAGGGCAGCATCACCCACCAGAAGCGATTGCGCCCGCGTAGGCCATCAGCGATTAGAAAGGGCGCGCCCCACAGCGCAATGGCATAGACCGGGGCAAAAATAAACAGCCCGCGCTGCTGGTCAACCAACCAGCCCACCAGCCCCCGCGCTAAGCGATCCCAAAAAATCGAGGTGATCGTGGGGGCGGTAATATCGGGTTCACCCACTTTGACCAACCGGCTGTCAAACCAGAAAAGTAGGCCGATGGAGAGGAAGGCAAAGAGAAGAGGCGAAGAGGCGAGGAGGCGAGGAGGCGAAGAAGCGAAGAGGCGAAGAGGCGAGGCAAAGCGACCAAAAAATGACCAACCTTCCAATCCTCCAACTTTCCAATCCTCCAGCCTTCCAGCCTTCCAACCTTCCAACCTTCCAACCTTCCAGACGAGCAGTACCGCCAGCAGTAGCGCCAGCGGGACAAAGCGGCGGTTGAGCCAGGGTAGGATGATAAGAGCCAAGAGGGTCAAGATGAAGGAAGTAGGCGTCACCCGGTTCTGGCTGAGGGCGTAATAAACCACCATTGTGGTCAAGAGCGCACCGAGGAGTTCCGGGTAAACCAGGTAATGATACAGCAGCAAGGGCGGACTGAGGGTTACAAACAGGGTCGCCAGGAACGAAGCCACCGTATCCTGGCTGACCAGCAGCGCCAGCTTGAAAGCCAGGCCGGCCAGCAGCCCGCCGAGAATCGCCTGAAAGACCAACACACCCCACCGCCCGCCCAAAGCGTAGGCCGGGGCAATCAGCACGGGCAGGCCCAACTGGTGGTCTAAAATTTGCTGACCGCCGGGGCTGAGGCGAACTTGGGGCGTAATATCCCGGCTGAGATAAAAATTCAGATAATCGAGTTGGTTGTAGTTATTGGCCAGGTCAAAATCTCCATCAACCACCAGGGAATGGGCCGCCAGAAGATAATGCGGCTCGTCGCCGGTGGCCCGCCAGGTGCGCTCGACGAAGGGGAGTAGGGCCAGGTAGATGGCCAGGGTCAAAGAACCGACTACTACCGCCCAGGAGGGATTTTGGATTTTAGATTTTGGCCAGAGACCGCTCAGGGGCCTGGCAATTTCAATTTCCATCGGGTTCGATTCCGTCAGCTAAGGGTTGGGGTGGAGCCAGGCGCTCCGCCTTCAGTTGTTCCTGCCAGTACAGCAGCAGCCCGCAGCCAAAAGAAACGGCGTTGTAGAGGTAATAGAGCCAGTGCATGGGGATGACCTGCGCCGTAAACAAAAGCCCTCGTTTGTGATAGAAAAAGCGATACAAGTTTTGATTCAGCCCCAGCAGCAGCGCCGCCAGGCCCAAAACAAAGAAGAGGGCATAAGGCTGAAAAAAAGCGACGGCCAGCGCCAGTAGCAAGGCGTATACGGCCACCACGCTGACCCGGTTGTGGGTTTGCAAATTCAGGTCGCTCATCAGAGCTTTGTCTCTTAAAATCAACTGCGTCCAGGGGATGCCCCGGTCAAAAATGTCAGATTTGAGCAGGCTGACAAAGGTCCAGGCTTTGAGATGTTTCACCTGGACGTGTTTGACCAAGCGGATACGCCCGCCCGCCTGCTTGAGCCGGTAGCCCAGATCAATGTCTTCAATGGCCGGGCGGCGGTAGCGCTGCAAATCGAAGCCGCCCAAAGCCAGAAACTGCGAGCGCTTGATAACACCGCAGCCGGTCCAAAAGGTGGAGGCTTCTTCGTTGCTATTTTGGTGGACATAATGGTGGAACAAATTCTTGTATTGGGCGATAAAATTGGCTGCGCCAGGAGCGTCATCATAAGAGCCAAACAAGGCGTCGAGGTGGGGGTCAGTTTGAAAAACGTGGGCGATATTAGTCAGGGTGTCGGGATGAAGTTCGCAGTCGGCGTCAATAAAATAAAGATAGTGACCCCGCGCGGCCCGCGCCCCTAAATTGCGAGCTGCCGCCGGCCCGAGGCGGCCTTTTGTTTTAAACACCCGCGCTCCAAACTGGCCGGCCAGCCGGTCAGAGCCATCCGTCGAGCCGTCATCCACCACGACCAGTTCCCAATCGGTAAAGGTGGATTGGTGAATGGCAGTCAGGCAGCGTTTGAACATATCGCCCCCATTGTAAACAGGGATAACGATAGAAAATAGGGGTGAGTGTGTCATAGGATTATCTAATTTACCCGTAACTGCTCAGTCCTTATGTCATTCCGAGGCTAAAAGCCGAGAAATCTCTGAGACCGCGGTTTGCAAACAACGGATCAGGAGATTTCTCGCTCCTAACGTCGCTCGAAATGACATGACAATTTATTTTCTAGCCGCCCGCTCTTCCCAAATTTGGGGTGACTGCTTTAACGTTTCCCACATGCCGGCTGCAGCCATAGCGATGTCAAGCACAAAAAAGAAGGGCAGCCAGACGATTTGAAACCACAACGCCTGTGGCGCTCGGCTAATGGCGAGGGCCACCATGATTTGTAGCAGCGGCGTCAGCAGGCTGGCGGCCAGCACGCGGCCCAGTAGAGACCGGCCGGGCCGGTGGAGCACAGTCAAACCGGCTCCGGCTATCAGCGCCAGGCGGTCCAGGTAGCCCAGGGCAAACAGCAGCAGTTCCAGGCGCAGCGGCCAGGGCAACTGCGGGTCGAACAAGGTGGAGCGAGCTTGATTTTTCGCCACCTCATTGAAGCCCCTGGCCCAACGAGTATGCTGCCGCCAATAGCCGCTAATGGTCTGCGGGACGCGATGGTAGCTGACCGCATGCGGCTCAAAAGCAATATCCCAACCGGCGCGGGCTAATTTGAGGGTCAAATCGCTGTCCTCCAGCAAAGCGCCGGGTTTAAAGTTACCCATCTCGGCCAGCGCGGCGCGGCGGTAGGCGCAGTTTGCACCTAAAATAGCCGGAGCTAAATTCAATCTGTGCTTGGCCCGCATTGTGACCAGTTGGTGGACCAACCCTTCAAAGGTGGTGTAACTGGCGGCTGGGCTGGCGGTGGCGTTGCTCACCGCGCGCCGGCCGCTCACACCGCCTATCTTTTTGTCGGCAAAAGGGGAAATCAAGGTTTGCAGGGCGGCCGGCTGCGGGCGTTCATCGGCATCGTAGATGGCTACAATTTCACCCTGCGGAAACGCGGCCAGAGCGGCGTTTAGAGCTTGCGCTTTGCCCACATTTTGGCCCAACGAAAGCAAGTGCCAGTTTTCTTTCCCCCTTATCCAGGCTTCAATCATGGTCTGGCTCCCATCCGTCGAACCATCATTAATGAGTACAACAGTCAGCTTTTCGATGGGGTAAGCCAAGGCTGCCAGCGCCGCCAGCAGGTCGGGCAGGCTTTCCGCTTCGTTGCGGAGCGGTGTTAATAACAATACATGTGGCAGGTCATGGTGATGGACAACAGGTCGAGGTTTATCCGGCAGCAGGGCCAATAAAACAAAAAGCCAGCGCCTGGCTGTAAAAAGTAGCAATACGCCGGCTATGACCCAGGCAGCCAGGGCTAAGCTTTTGCGTATCACCCGTGCGCTTTAAGACCTTTTTTCAGCAGAGCGGCCGTATCCGTTTTATGAAAGGCCAGCGCCGTCTGCCAGATTTGCCACTTTTCCCCCAGCGAACCGGCCCAACGAGCCGCTTCCTGCCGGTCTAGCAAGCCGCGCCGCAATCGCTGGGGCACGGTGGTCAAGGGTGGATGCTGCGTCCGTTTGAAAATTCCCGGCGCGTCCAGCCCGCGAATATAGGCGGCCAAATCGGGTGAACACTCCTTTTCCAAAGCGGCCAGGGAGGTTTCGGGAATCGCGGCCCCATAGAGCGTTTTGGCCCAGTACAGACCGGCAAAGACAAAGGCCTGGGCCTCGGCCTGGCGAGTCAAACTGATGATTTCAGGCCAGTTCAATTCGGCGGGCCAGGTTTCAATCACCCGGCCAATATCGTAAAGCTGCACAAAAACGGATGCACCCATGATAACGTGAAAAGCCGCATGCACGGTCAGATGCAGCATCATATCGCTGGTTGACAGACGGTAGGCCGGCTGGCCGCCCAGCGAGACAGGCACAGCCCGCGTCCACACCCCCGGCGTAATATCAACCTTGAGACCAAACCACGACTCTTCCAGCGAGCCATGCGGTTCAATCATCCGCTCCCCCCCGGCGCTCAGATACGGGTTTGGCGTATCGCCCTGGCGGCCTTCGCGGCGGTAAGTGCTCAGATGTTTGGTAATCCCCGGCCCCTGTTCGGCGCTTTTGTGTTTGCCCCGATAGCCCAAGCTTTCCAGCACCGGCCCGACTCTGGGCAAATCCTCTACTCGAAAGAGCAGGTCAATGTCATTCATCGGGCGCAGCGCAGCTTCGGGATAAGCAGCAGCGGCCAACAGCGCGCCTTTCAGCACCAACACATCAATTTTTTGCAGCGCAAACGCGGCCAAAAGCTCGGTCAACTGCTGGCCGATAGCCTCGTTGCGTTTGGTGTGGGCCTGCCGGGTGACGGCCAGTTTGGCCATAGCCAGAGGCGGCGGCGTCACATCAGCCTGGGCGAGTCGCCAATGCAGCAGCGGGGCTAAGCCCAGCGCAATCGCTGTTACGGCCATATCCTCCCACGCCTCGGTGTTCAGAGACTCAAGCAAATCGGGCGCAAACTCCGGCGAAAGGCAATTGACAATAAGTTGAATGGAGGCAGTCGTTGAATGAGACACAGTTGCCAGATTTAGAAAACAGTGTATAATCCAGAATTATTGCGAATATTTGCAAATAATCTAATCATCAACTGCGAAATATTTGCGAAAACGTTCCCTAAAAAAAGGCGCGCTATCTTAGATATTTATTTCACACGACAGTCAGGGGCATATATAGATTGTGGAGAAACATGACACTTTAGCCACAAATCAGCACGCACGGTTCACTGCTAAATTGGTGCGAATTTTGGCGGCAAATGACCGGCTACTCCTCACCTATACCTCCCCCCAGCATGGTATCGAGACATGCTTGATAGGGGTTGTAGCCCTTAAAACGCAAAACTTAGTGGGAGCTGAAAGTTACGGACTTCAATTCAGCATGCTTCTTCATTTCGGGCTTGCTATATTTCTTCATCTCTATAATCTCCTCCTTTCGCCAGTGATAAATATGATAGCGCGCCTTTTTTTAGCTAACGTTTCCAAAAAGCACCTTGCCTGAGTAAATGTATTACACAAGGTCTCGGCCTATTATACTCCGATTAAGGATAATGCAAAACGGCTAAAATTGTTAATAAAAGGGTTTGGCGGCAGTTTACCCAAAGATTGGGCTATTTTCCAGACCAAAACATGCTCACTTTTTGCTCATTTTTAAGCTTAAGGCAGCATGGCCAGGGCGGCTAAACGGCTCTGGTAGTCGATTTTTTGGGCCGGGGTTTTGGCCAATTCAACGGCTCGCTGGTAAAAAGTCCGGCTGGTTTCCAAATCGCCATATTGGCGCAGTTGGTCGCCCAGGGTGGCATAGGTTAAGGCTTTTTGGGGCAGGTCAAAGGTGACAACCTGAGCCAGCAGTTCTCCGGCCGACAGCCCCTCCTGCTGGAGATGCACTACGATGCGCCGGTCAATGGCAATCGTCACTGCGCCGTGTTCCTTGAGCCACTTCCGCAGTCCCTCATCCCGTTTAAAAGAATAACTGCTCAACACAAACCAGCGCCGCCGGTGCTGCTTCATGGCCGCCCAGATTGGCTCACTCCGGTTAAAAGTCCCAAAAGGCGCTTTGGCCGGAGGATAGTACCAATTCAGCGCCGGCTCGGCATTCACTGCCACTACAGCATCGTCAGGGCTGGCATTGGCTTGCAACATCTGGCCTACGGCGCGCCAATCTTCTCTGGCCTCGGTGGCATAGTAGGTTGAAAGCTCGCTCAGTTCGGCAAAAATCAGCGGCGTTACAATCAAAACTAGAAGACTGGCGTAAAGCAGCTTGCGCGGTTCAAAACTAACGCTCTCTGGCCTTGAACGGGGTTTGCCCAATACGGCCATCACCAGGGTATCAATGCCGTAAGCCACCAGGATTAAATAAGCCGGCAGCGTATACAAAACATAACGCACGGCAAAAAATGTGCCGCGCTGCAAGAGAAAGAGGTAAATCAAGATAATGGGCAAAAAAAGCCAGCCCGACAATAAGAGAATGGCCCGGCGCTGCCGTGTTTTGGCCGCCACCAGCGACACTACGGCAATTAGCAAGAAGGCACTGTGAACCAACAGCAGGGTTGGATCGGTGGTAGCGAGTGGCGTCAGGATGCTGTCGGTAAAAAAGGCCAGCTCCTGGGGCGGCCCCAAACCCTTGTTAGGTTTGTCAGTCGCCGGCACATTGAGCGATTCCGGTTGGCTAACCACCGTCGAAAAACGGCCGCCCACGTTGTACAAGTGCCGCAGCCGGCCGTTGAGGGCAAAAACAGCCAGCAAAACCACCAGGCCCATGATAAAACAGATGGTCTGCAGCCAAAACTCTTTTTCTCTCAAATGCCGGAGCTGCCGGTAGCCTACAAAAAGGCCAATAGGCAGCAAGAGAAACAAGGCGAAATAGTGAGCCAGCGCCGCCCCGGCCAGTCCGCCTATGGCCAGGCCCCAGTAGCGCAGCCGCCCCGTTTGATAGGCCTGCCACAAGCCAAAATAGCCCAGGAGGGTCAGAAATAACAACAAGGCATAAGGCCGGACCTCCTGGCTGTAATAAACCGAGAAGGAGGCCCAAGTCAGCAAAATTGCGGCCAGGTAGCCGACCCGCCTGTTAAAAAAGCGCGTTGCCAGCGCGTAAATAACCGGCACAGCCAGCGTGCCAAACAACACCGCCGGAAAGCGCACCCAAACTTCTTGCCGGCCCAGTTTGGTCCAACCATGCAGCAGATAGTAGTCCAGGGGCATGGCCGCGTGACGCTCCAACTGCGGCCCAATCTCCCAGAATGAACTCTGGGCCACATCAAGTTCCAGCAGTTCATCGTACCACAGGCTATTTGCGCCCAAGTTATGGAGTCGCAGGGCAAAGGCCAGCAGGGTGAGAAACCCCACCAGTAAAAAATCCCATTTTTTGGCAGCTACTTGGCCCGACATCTCACCTGAATTATAAAAAGGCCCGATTTTAAGGCAAAAAAGGGCCTTTTAGGTTGAGCATGTTCAATTTCGGCAGCACTGCACCAAATCGTGGCGTCCGCCGAGGGCTGGAAGCCCCCGGCTACAGCAGGTGAAAGCCGGTTCAAAACTGGCTCAAAAGGGCGCTTTTAGCCTGCTTCAGTGGGCTTTCACCTGGATGAGCCGAGCGTTTTAACGCTCGGTGGACGCCGATTGGCCCCATCACGGTCTGGGGTAGAGTTATCGCAATTTCAATTACCGTCGTGCTCCGAAACGGTGTCACCGGCGTGCTCATCAATCAATTCGGGTGTGGGCGCAGCAGCCGGCGCAGTAATCTCCCCGGCTACGGGGAAGAGTTCAATGCTGGCCATCAACTGGCTCAGGGTGTACAGCGTGCGCACCCCGCCCTGGCCAGGATTGGCCAGGTCTACCCCATCGGCGTCTGTCAGCGATTGGGTCAAGGCGACCACCTGGTTGACCAAGTCGGCGGCGGAGGCCGTATCACCGGCCTGGAGAATTTGCAGTTCCAAATCACGGATTTGCTCCGCCAGACTGATGGCATTGGCGGCAGCGGCCTGGGCTTGCTCCGCTTGCAAGACCGTTTCCGGCGAAGCGCCTTCAACCTGGGCTGCGGCGGCCGCTTGAGTGGCAATGACTGGCAGATACCCTGCGCCAGAACCGAGCAGGCCATAACCATCACCCGGATTGTAAACATCACCGCTGCCATCTCGGTCGCCAAAATCGGGCGCGTCTTGGCCTTCAAGCACGTTGAGAATCCCCTCGGCCTGAATTTTCAGCGCAGCCAAATCATTCTCGGCAATCGAGTAATCTTTCTGGAAACCCACTTCCGGCTCGATTTTCAAGACTTGATTCAAAGCATTGAGAGCATAGCCGTCGCCATCGGGGGTGTCAAGGGCAGCAGCCACCACCAGCCGGATCGGTTCCAGCGCGGCTGCCGAGACCTCGCCCTCGAAAGCGTTCACACCCGAAGTCGCCGGGTCGCTGTCATTGGCCGGTTCCACACTGATAAAGGCCCGGTTGAATAAGGCCAGCAAATTGCGGCCATCGGGGTCGGTAAAGGTGTGATTTATCGTGTCCCCGGTCAGGGTTAACTTGCCCAGGCTTAACGGGGCCTGATCCTCGCCTTCGAGCCAGGCTTCGTAAACCGAGCCATCGGGGGGCGCGGCCACGCCGGTCAGGGCCAGGGTGGCTTTATCGCCGTGAACTTGATCATCGCTGACGGTCAGCAGGCCGGCTCGCACGGGTGCGGGCGTGGGTGTGGGCGTCGGCGGTTCAGGGGTAGCGGTCGGTTCAGCCGCCACTTCCACCGGCTCGGCGGCATGCTCTTCGACCAGTTCAACCGGCCCCTCGGCATGTTCTTCAACCGGCTCAACAACCGGGGCTTCGGTCGGTTCAGTAATGACCGGCTCCTCGGCGTGTTCGGCCACCGTTTCAACAGGCGCTACGGTGGGAGCAACCGCCACCTCAGCGGCGTGTTCACTGGCCAGTTCGGCGGCATGCTCGGTAATCGCCTCGCCCGAAGAGTCGCCGCCGGTGTAGAAGGAGATGTACAGACCAATCCCCAACAGCAGGGTAATGGTCCACAAAACAAAAGCGGCCCACATAAACCAGCGCAGCACCCCAATTTTACGGGGCAAGATTTTCAGGCCGGCCAGCAGACAATAAACAGCCACGCCCTGGGCCAAAACGCCAAAGCCGGCATGGGCCAGCACCAGCCCCGGCATGTTACCCACCCCACTGCTGATAATGGCAATCAGGGTCGGGATCATGACAAAGGCAATAAAAAAGAGGTTCAGCACCACCACCGGAATCTGAAAGCGGTCGTGCCATTTGTATTGTTTCCGCAGTTGGGCTGTCACCCCCAGGCAGAGCGAAATGTAGAATAGAATTTCGATGACCAGGGTCAGGTCAACCAGCAGATTACCACCAGTACCTAAAAAGCCGGGGATTTCTCGCAAACCGCCCATAAAATTTACTCTTTCATCCTCCTTTGAAAATAAACTTGCAAGACAAGGTTGTTAGCTTGTCCTAATCATAGGCATGTGAAGCGTAATCGTTTGCCCCGGAGAACAGAGGGATTTCTCGGCCTCCGGCCTCGAAATGACATGGGCTAAACCGTTAATGTTGAGCTAGGAATAAGGCTGCGCTGCGTGACGAATACCCGCGTATTTGGCCAGGCTGTCATTGTAAGTGACAACATCGGCCAGACTGAGATCTTGCACCCGGCGGCGACCGCACATCCGGGCAAATTCGGTCAATTGGTAGCGGGTACCGGCTAAAAAATTATAGAGCCGTTTGCTGCTCTCGGCGATGTTAAAGCGGTTGCGCAGGTCGGCCCGCTGGGTAGCAATCCCCACCGGGCAGTTGTTGCTGCTGCAAGCCCGGTACTGCTGGCAGCCGATGGCGATCATGGCGCTGGTGGCCAGGGCGACCGCATCTGCTCCCAGGGCAATGGCTTTGGCAATATCGGGTGGAGTGCGAAAGCCGCCGGTGACGCATAGGGTTACATGGCCCATGCCGTGCTCATCCAGCCACTTGCGGGCGCGGGGCAGGGCGTAGACCGTCGGGATGCCAATGTGATCTTTGACATGTTTGGGGGCCGCGCCGGTGCCGCCGGGCCGGCCGTCAATGGTGATAAAATCGGCGTCGAGTTCGCAGGCGGCGGCCAGGTCGGCCTCCAGCTTGGAGGCGGCAAATTTAACCCCAATGGGAATGCCGGGGTTGATGCTGCGGATCCAATCAATCCGCACCCGCAGTTCGGCCGGGCTGTTGAGGTCGGGGAAACGGCTGGGGCTGATGGCATCCTGGCCGGGTTTCAGGCCGCGCACCTGGGCAATTTCGGCGGTGACTTTGGCCGCCGGCAGAACACCGCCCAGGCCGGTTTTGGCGCTTTGCCCAATTTTGACTTCAATGGCGTCGGCGCGTTTGATATTTTCTTCAGTCCAGCCAAAATAACCGGAGGCCATTTCAAACACATAATATTTGGCTGCGGCTCGCTCTTCGGGCAGCATGCCGCCTTCGCCGCTGCAATTCATTGTGCCAAATTGGGCTGCGCCTGTAGCCAGGGCGATTTTGGCCTCGCGTGACAGCGCACCAAAGCTCATGTGGCTGATGTAGAAAGGGGCGGTTAAAGTGATGGGTTTGGCCGCGCGCGCACCAATTACTGTCGTTGTATCCACCGGCTCGTCATCCAAGAGGGGCGGGTCGGCCAGTTGGCCGGGCAGAAAATAGAGGTCGTCAAAACTGGGCACCAGCCGCTCGGTGCGCATGGGGACGTTGTCTTTCCACTTGCCGGCGGCCAAATGCTGGATGGTTTTGAGTTCGTGCTCCAGGTCGTCGGCGTGGCGAATGTAGCGAGCCAAGTAGCCTTCCTGCACCGGCAGGGTGGGGACGGCATCAGCGTCAATTTCGATATGACCGTTGACCCGGCGCACCGGAAAAGTAGTGACCCGATCCAAATGATCGTAGCGGCTGATGCCGGTGCGCACGTCGAAGTCCCAGCCGTGCAGCGGGCAGATGACATCCGGCCCGTTGAGCTGGCCGTCGCCCAGTTGCCCACCCCGGTGGGGACATTTATTGTCCAGGGCGAAAAATTCACCATTAAAGTTGGCCAGACAAATATCGTGGCCTTTGACGGTAATAGTGGTAATTTGGCCCGGATTGAGTTGATCAGCGTCGAGGATTTTGATAAAGTTCGACATGCAGTTGCCCCCCTAAAGATGAACTTTGTAACCACACGTCTGCAGCTTGACAGGAGTTGTCCAGTTGCGCACAGTATACACTAGGTTTAGCCTTAATTGCAAGGGTTAAAAATGATCTCGGTTATAGTCAAAGTGTCCCATTGAAACAAGGAAGGCTGGAAGGTTGGAAGGTTGCACGTTTGCCAACCTTCCAATCTTCCAAAGTTATTCGGCTGAGTGGCCGGCCAGGGCCAAACGAACTTGGTCTATCAAGCTCAGCCAGCCCCGCCCTTTTTCGGCAAACCCATCAGCGCCGGCTGCAAAGGCTCGCTGACGGGCTAAGGCATCGCTGTGAACAGTCAGAAAAACAATGGCCGGCGGCTGCGTCATTCCTTTGAGCCGCCGGGCAACCTCATAGCCATCCAAGCCGGGTAGTTCCACATCCAGGATGACCACTTCGGGCAGCAGTTCGGCGGCGCGGTTGACGGCCTCCAGGCCATCACCGGCTTCACCAATGACCCGCAAATCGGCTTCGTCTTCGATGAGCCAGCGCAGGGCCTCGCGCACTACCGGCACGTCGTCTACAATGAGAACGGTGAAGGGTCTGGAAGGATTCATCAGAAGACACTTTAAGGCAATTCCGAGAAAATAGTTTTCAACTCGTCTTGCGTGTTGCGTCTTGCGTAATGTGAACGGAACACGCAAGACGCAAGACGTTTGGCGCGATAAAAAACGTCAATTTAACCTGAAGCGGGCCGGCTGATTTGCCCCGCTTGATACTGCCACCAGTGCATCAAGCCACCGATCAAGCCAAAGGCGGCCAGATGAAAACAGAACAGCCAGAAGTTCAGGCCGGTTGAGTTCAAATCGGCGCGGTGGATAAAAACCATCAGCAAATCCAGCCCGGCGGCGGCGATCATGAGGGTGGGGATGTGGGCCACGCGGCTCCAATCACGCTCGCGCCAAAACCAGAGCAGGCCAAAACCAAAGGCGCTGAACCAGGAAGTGAAGATACGCACCATCAAAGGCGAAATTGTCCAGGGCCAGACGGCGATAACCAGGTTGGGCCAGGCCAGACACAGCGCACCCAACAGCAGCAGCATCGCGCCCAGAGCAATAGCTACGGCGCGGGTTAACGGAGCTACGGGCTGGCCCACCACCTCCCAGACTGCTCCGCCGCGTTCGTGCTGGATATAAAAAACAATGGCCAGGATAGGGGCGACAATGTAGACCAGCAGCCAGTAAAACAGTTTGAAGCCGGGGGTAAACCTATCCAGGTGGAGGAAGGTGGTCAGAGAAATGAGCACCCCCGCCGAAACCAGGATCGGAACCAGGTAGCGCGACGGCTCCCACTGCCCTCGGCTTGTGACCAGCGAGACTACAACCGCTCCGCCCAGATACAAGGCCCCAAACATTCCCGCCGACAAGGCCGGGCTAATCTTCCAGAAGAAGAGGCCGTCGGTTTGGTTTGGAAAGAGCATAAGCGAACCCGCCCCGGCCAGCGCGTTGACAGCGACAAACCAGAAGACGATTTTCATGAGGAGGGACATGGGTTTGTAAAGGTTGGGTTGCATAGGCTCTCTGTAACTGCTCAGCCATGTCATTTCGACCGCAGGGAGAAATCCCTGCTTCTAACCTTTTCTGTGGTTACTGCTGTCCCTGGCGTCCGCACGGCGATAAATCGCCGCGCTGGTGAACCGCGCCGGATGAATCCGGCTTAAAAACTTGCTTTTAGCCCGATTTATCGGGCGCTGTGTGATAGCCCTGCGATTTATCGCGGGGCGGACGCCAGGGATTTCTCGGCCTATGGCCTCGAAATGACATGGAGGCTGAGCAGTTACGGCTCTCTAAAGATAGTGATCAGTTGTCAGTCATCAGTGATCTATAAACTGATGACTGATAACTGACCACTGATGACTGTTTTCATTTAGCGCACAATCATTTGCAGCCGTTGGTTAAGGGCAAGGGCGCTCAACTCGGTGGTGGTGGGTGGGCTGGCGGTTAAATCCAGAATTTCTACTGCGCCGCCAGTACGGGTGGGGCAGATGAGAAATTCGATATCCTTGATGTGCATGGTCTGGCGCAGGCCGTTGTCGTCACTTTGCTGGCCGCCCTCAAAGGCATCGGCTTGCTCACGCAAGAAGAAGCGGACGAGTTGTTGCACCCCCAGCGACTCGAACTGCGCTGGCGCGTTGGCGTCGCTCGAGTCATCAATGACGCCGCAAAAACCCGGCGCATTGGTTATATCCACTGCCGGCAACTGCGTAGCCGGATCAACAAAAACCTGGCCGCTTTGCTCATTGTCGCTGACGCGAAAGACTGTCTGGCCTTCCTCGTCTACCTCGCCCACCAGGCCGAGGATGAGGACATCCTGACCGGGGCCGCCGTCAAGCAGGTCGGAGCCATCGCCGACGCCCCAGATCAGAATATCGTTGCCGGGGCCGCCAAATTTGCGGTCGCTTCGCTGCGGGTGAAAATGCTCCAGGCCGCCGATGAGTACATCATCGCCGTCATAGCCCAGCAGCACGTCCTGGCCCAGCCGGCCAATCAGCAGGTCTGCTTCGCTGGTGCCGTAGAGCACATCGCCAAAGTCCAGGCTTTGATTAATGCCCCCCCCTGCCAGGGCAGGGTCTTGGGGCTGCACCAGCGAATTGCCGGTAAAATTATTATCCCAGCCAATTTGGGGGTGAATAGCCGGCGCCAGAGTTGTGACCCGACCGACCGTGACCGGCTCGGCAGATGTCCCAATTCTGACCACCAGGCTATTCGCAGATAGTTTGACCGGCTCGGGGGAAATCGGAGAGACAAACTCGATTGCCCCGTTGATCTGCGCGGTCGAGGCAAACGTTCCATCAATATCCAGCACCGCCCCGACAATAACTTCACCCTCACCGTACTGTTCTATGCCCCGGAAGAGGCCCGCCGGGCTGCCCGCCGGAACAATTGCGCCGGTAAAGGTAAATGTCTCTTTGGCCGTGTTCGTGACCGTACCTCTAAATATATCGCCGTTCACCACGGCGCTTAACAGTTCAACGCCATCGGCGCTGACACCTTTGGCGTGACCTTCCGCATCCAACTCGCCCGTGTACCAGCGGGCGGTGGTCAGATTAAAAGCGTCGTCGAGACTACAAACGTAAACGGCAAATTTGCCATCTTCAACCACAAGCCCAATACGGGCGCTGGCCGGCCCATTATCAAATTTGGCAATATAGCTTTTAGCGTTGGTAGCAGGCACAGACGCGACGGGTTGGGGTTCGCTGTAGATAAAGTTGTCCATTACGGCCACATCTGTCTCAGGGCTGTCGTCCGGCCCCAAGGCGTCGGTGCCGTAGGCAATCCGAACGCGATGAACAATGGGTTCTGGGAAGGCCACGCCCAGAAACGACAGCCCCGCATCGGCAATGGGCGTGCCAAATTTGCCCAGCGAGTTGCCGTTGATGTCAAAGTATTCAAAAGCGGTGTGCTCGGTATCCACATCGGTGTACACGGCCCCAAAGCCGCGCACCACCGCCGGTGTATTGGTGCCTGGCACGTAGAAAGTAGCCTCAACAATATTGCTGCCCACCGGCGAAAAGAGGCGTTCCTCGCTAAACGTTTTAAAGCTATCGGCATAGCCGGGGTTGATGTTGCCAAAGCGGGGCAACGCTCCAGCCGAATTGTCGCTGTCGGCGCTGACAAACAGGCCCTCCCCAGGCGTGACCAGTACAATCCCGCGCGCCCGAGGGGCTACGGGGCCATTAAAAAAATCGGATGGGTAAGCATTGGGCACGGTCAGCTCATCCGGCAAGCTGTCCCAGTTGATTTCCCGGTAGCCGCCGGCAAAAGAGCCGCGCTCGCCGCCGTTGTTTTGGCCGCCAAATAGCTGGCGGTACTCTTCGACCACGGCGGTAATATCGCCCGCGCCGGAGATGACGGTGGGTTCGGGGACAGCCTGCTGCTGCCCACCAAACGCTGCCAGCAAAAGGCAGATGAGGCTGCCCGTCATGACAACAAAATATCGTTTTAAGATTACGCTAGCTTTTGTTTTGTGTGTTAGGTTGCTTGGGTTGAAAACCATCGGGCTTCGCTTCTCCTGTAAATAATTTGTTTGTAGTAGCGACTTCAGTCACTCGTAGACGGGGACGACTGAAGTCGTCACTACAGACGATGATTTGGTGGTATACCCCGTTAACCAGAGGTGAGGCGATGGAAATTATTGGAAAAAGGTGACACAGAGCGAACTCTGACCGGCATCCTGACCGTTTGTGCCAGCCGGATTTTGCTCAGGCCGCCGGCAAAAATCAGCCCAATCCAGGCCCAGGCTTGTGGACTGCCGCATCTACAATGATGAGGTACAATTTCTTCGAGGATACTCGGAATAAGCTACTCGCGCCACCCGCCAAAGATAGATTTTGAAGCAGAAAAAGGTTGGTTTAAAAAGCCTAACTTTAGTTAGGGATAAACCCTAACCAAAGTGAGAGGAGGAGCCGGGAGATTGGAGATTAGAGATTGAAGATTAAATCTCTAATCTTCGGTTAGAAGCGAGGCTAAAGGGGTTTTAGCGGCGGCTGCCGGCCAGGCCATGCTTGACGGCGTAGAGAGCGGCCTGGGTGCGGTCGGCGACGCCGAGTTTGGCCAGGATAGCGCTGACGTAGCCTTTGATGGTGCCTTCGGTCAGGTGGAGGGTGACGGCGATTTCTTTGTTGCTCTGGCCGCTGGCAATGAGCCGCAGCACATCGAGTTCACGCTCGGTCAGGTTGGATTTGGACAAGGGGGCGGCGGCGGGCGCACTGACCTGGCGCATGAGGTAGCTTTGGGCTTCGGGGTGGAGGGTGGGTTTGCCCTGAGCCGCCGCTTGAATGGCCCGCAGCAGGTCGGCTTTTAAGACATCTTTCAAAAGGTAGCCGATGGCCCCGGCTTCGATAGCTTCTCGAACTTTCTGGTCGTCAGCAAAGCTGGTCAGCACCAGAATCTGGCTGGCGAGGCCGGCGCTGCGAATCTGCCGGGTGGCTTCGATGCCATCCAATTCTGGCATGACCAAATCCATCAGGATGACATCAGGCTGTAGCTCAGCAGCCAGGGCCACAGCTTCGGCGCCATTGGCGGCCTGACCAACCACGCTGACGCCGGTTTCTTCTGAGAGAAGCGTTTCCAGACCTTCACGGACAATTTCATGATCATCCACAATGAGTACGCGGATGGGTGAGGTCATTGAGTGACAAACCTTTCTGCTTATTCTGCCTTACAACCACAGCGGGAACGGAGGGAACTAAAGGAACTAATAGACAAATCACTTAAAAGTCATACTATCATTGTAGCAGCGACGGCTCCCACGCCGTCGCTTGGCCGGGCGTGGGAGCCCGGCGGCATGTCATTTCGAGCGCCAGCGAGAAATCTCCTTGCTCGCTATAACATCCTGGCAGTGGGAACGAAGATTCCTCCCTACGGTCGGAATGACATGACTTGTGCTGAGGTATCTGCTCGTTTTGATTTCGTTACGAAATAAGGCAAGCCTGTAATAAATTCCTACAAACTCCCATCTTTCCTCGGAATCGTGACCGTTACCATGACGCCGCTTTTGGGGGCGGCGGCCAGTTGAACCGTGCCTCCGAGCGCCTCGGCCCGCTCGCGCATGGTGGTCAAGCCCAGCCCGCCTTTGGTTTTATCGGCGTTGGGGACAGATGCAGTGGGAGCAAAGCCTACCCCGTCATCCACAACTTTTAGCTGGATAAACTGCTGGTTGACCAGCAGCTTCAGTTCCACCGTCTGAGCGCGGGCATGCTTGACCACGTTATTCAACGCTTCCTGGGCAATACGGTAGAGCGTCTCTTCCTGCTCAAGCGGCTGGCGAATATATCCCGCAGCATTGAGTTTAACTTGCAGACCATCACGGGCCAAATTGGCGGTGTGGCTTTGCAGAGCCGCCACCAGCCCGTCTCGCTGCACCTGGACAATGCCCGGAACGGGGCCAGGAGGCAACGGTTGGGAGTCGGGCGGGCGCAGTTCGGCGAGTAAGGCCCGCATTTCGGCTAAGGCCGACTGGCTCAATTCGAGCAGCCGTTGGATGCGCCGCTCGCCTTCGGCGGGGTCGCGCCGCCAGGCCGGGGCCACCGATTGGGCAATCAAGGTGATGCTAAAGATAAGCTGAGTGACAGAATCGTGCAAATCACGGGCCAAACGCTGGCGTTCTTTTAAGACGGCAATCTGGCGGCCCCGCTCCGACAAAAGGTAGTGCTGGCGGCGGCTGTCAATGGCGGTGGCCAGTTGGGCGGCGGTGGCCTGGTAGGGGTGCAGGTCGGCCGGTTCCCAGGCGTGCGGGGCGGTATCACTGAGTACCACCAGGCCAATCCGCTGGCCGCGCACCATCAGCGGAATAAAAGCCAGGGCAGGCCGGCCCGCTTCAAGCTGAACCTGGCGTAAGGCGGGCGGGATGCGAGCGTCGGTTTGAACATCGCTGACGGTAATGGTCTGGCCGGCATCCAGCGGCGGGTCGAGATCATCCCGGCTGTAGGGAATACGCTCTTCCAGGTGGATTAGCCCTTTTTCGCGGGTCCACTGGCCGCGCACAATTACCGCAGAACGCTGGCCCTGGTCGTCAAATTCATACAAAACCACGCTGCAAGCATAGCGGCCGCGAGCGGCGACCTGCTGCAGGTAGGCCCGGATGACCTCATCCACTTCCATAGCCGTGCTGATGCGCTGGCTGGTTCGATAGAGCAGTTGGGTTTGATTCAGGGCGCTCTGGGTTTCGGCAAAGAGACGGGCATTCTCTATAGCTACGCCGAGTTGGTCGGCAATAATTTCAAAACCGGCGGCGTCTTCCTGGCTCATGGGCTGCTCCGATTCGATATTGAGCGCGCCGACCAGCCGGTCGCCGATGATGATAGGGATAGCCAGTTCAGCAGTGATGGTCTCGCCGCCGGGAATGGACACGTAACGCGGGTCGCGCCTGACATTGTTGACCAGCAGGTAGCGGCGCGTCTCTATCGCCGCGCCAATAATCCCCCGGTCAATTTTTTGGCGGTAGCCAAGAATTTCTGCCGTAGCATAGATGCCACTGCTGGCCCGCAGCACCAACGTTTCGGGGTCGGCGGGGTCAACCAGCAGGAGAGCGACGTTCTGGTAGTAGAGATAGCCGGCAATGGCTTCGACGGCGGTTTGCAGGAGTTGTTCCAGATCGAGATTACCGGCAATGAGCCGGGCCACCCGATTGATGATGGCTACGCGGGCTGCTCGGCGCTTTTCAGCCTCAAACAGGCGGGCGTTTTCGATGGCGACCCCAAGCTGATGGGCCACAATTTCCAAATCGGCGACATCTTCCAGCGTGATTGGCTGGCGGGATTCGAAGTTGAGCACACCTAGCAGCCGGTCCCCCACAACCACCGGCACAACCAGTTCGGCATAGATATCGTCAACGCCGGGCATAGAGATATAATCGGGGCTGCGGGATACATCGTTGAGCAAAACGGATTGGCGGGTACGGGCAGCGATGCCGCAGATACCAACGTGGATACTTTGCCGGAAATTGGGGGGGATGTCGGGAGCATAAGCTCCCACCGCCCGGAGCAGGATGAGCATATCGGGGTCTTCGGGGTCAATCAGGGCCAGGCCCAGGCTATCTAAATGAAGGTCGTCACAAATGGTTTCGACGGCTTCTTGCAAAAGCTGGTCCAGACCAAGCCCGCTAGTGATAAGCTGACCGATGCGGTTGATGGTGGCAATGCGGGTGGCCCGGCGTTTTTCAGCTTCAAAGAGGCGGGCGTTCTCGATGGCAATGGCGGCATGGCGGGCAAAAATCGTCAAGGTTTCAACATCGTGCGGGGTGAAGCGGCGGGGCGGAGCCGCGCCAATACCAAAAAAGCCAATCATCTGCTCGCGCCAGAAGATGGGCAGGCCAATGACGGTGTATTCGCTCAATTCTGTGCGCAGCGGCTGGTCAATGTCGCCGTAACGGTCAAGAATTAAAGGCTGCTGCGTCAGCCAGACCTGGCCGGCCAGACCCACCCCTGGCGGCATCTCCGCGCCCAGTTCGGCGGCGGGCATCTCATAGATGGCTTCGGTGCGGATAACCCCGGCCTGTTGATCCACCAGGCCGATAGTGCCGTTATCCGCGCCGATCAGTTCGCAGGCGTGGCGAACAATCCGGGTCAACAGCGGGCGCAGTTCCAGCTCGCTGCTGATCGATTCGATGACCTGGCGCAGGCTCTCCTGCTGGCGGAGGAGTTGTTCGGCGTTCATGGGGTATAGTGTAGCGCAGGGAGGGGGCGGGTGTCAATGGGGATTTGGTTTCAAAATAATCGGCAGATAAACAGTATTAGGCGGGATAAAATTCTCCGGCGGGTTCGTAGCCGTGGCCGAGATGCAGCCGGCCCGGTCGCTGCACAGCCAGGCCGTATTTTCGATATACACGGGCCGGCAGACGCGCGGGCCAAGGGTATAGACCGAATCCTCAGTATCTACAGTTATGGTAAGCGTCTTGATTGAATGGGACGCCCCTGGAATACGGCCAATGTCAAAGGGGAATTGGGTCATCAATAAACCATTCCCCATGTTAGGATTATTAACCACGACAGAGTGGTGCTGGTCGCCAAATTCCATCGTTATTGTTGTCAGGCGTGTATCAACCTGAGGTGGGGTGCTATCGGTTAAATAGGTAATATCCAAAACAGGCATGATGACATCCATCGTTCTGGTCATCACTGAAGGGATATCGAAAGTGTAGGTAAAAGTTTTGGTTGTTTGATAAAAGTCCTCCAGGGTCGTCTTATCGAAGGGCGGGTCATTTTGATCAAAGAGGAAGATAGCGTTCAACTCGCGGGGGTTTTGGGTGATGATTGTGGCTTGATTATCAGCGGTCATTGGCGAGGTGAGGGGGGCAGACCATAAGGAGGCGCTAAAACTGCCGGTGCTTGTCATCACTTGTTGGGCCGGCTGTTCTTCAACCATTGGCGGGGGATGATTAATCCCTTTCATCATCAGCCACATTTCCGAGGGGTTGGCGCCGGGAGGTATCTGGACATGCAGGGTGTAAACGCCTGCCGGCGGCGGTTGGACGGTGACGCCATTAGCCCAGAAGCGGGTAGTGTCGCAGGAAACAGGCACAGGCAGGACGTAGGCGGGTGAGCCTGGCGGCGGGAGTGGAGGGGGATTACTACTGGTTGATAATTGGCTCAGCGAGGGGAGGAGAGGCACACGCACAGCAAAGGAGACCTGACCGGATTGGCCGGGCGCGGTTGGGCCGATGGGCCAGATAAATTGAGAGCCTTGCGAGTAGCCCGGAGGGGTAATTGTGCCCGGTTCCAGGGTGACATTAAAAGGGATTTGATCGGTGATGGTGATGGTTTGGGTGGTGAGGCCCGTGTTGGCGTAGGCGATGGTATAGGTGATGAGGTCGCCCTCGTGGAGGGGGCCGGGGGGATTGGCCGATTTGGTGAGGCTTATCTCAGGTTGGAGTTTGAGATTATCAATGAAAACCCAGGTATTATACCAGCCAGATGTTCCCACAACTTCTTGACTGAAAACTTTAAAAATCACTTCGATTGTTTTCCCGCGTAAATCATAAACCTGGTTTGGGTTATCGAAATTTTGTACTGAACTTAGTTTCCAAGTCGCGGTCATCCAGTCAGTAGCATCCAGCCGATTGCATGGATATGAACTTCCGGAAGGAGGCCATCCATTATCACTGCCGGTCCTTAAAATTCTGAAAGGTTGTCGAGGGTCAGAAAGATCATCAATATACACATCAAACTTATCGAATTCATCTTCTCGTCCCGCTACAATTTCATCATAACTGTAGAGACGGTAGTTGAAAGAAAATTCGGGGGTCCCATGTGTAGGCACAGCAATAACATAACTGATCCAAGCGTTTCCCAATGGCAAATTACCTGCACATCTATTAGGGGTTGTAAAAGGATCACCGATCAAAGCAGCGTATTTTCCCGTAAAAACTGTCTGCGTTTGAACAACTCGAACCAGACCGGGATTGCCATCATCAACCCAGCAATTTAAATTCCCTGTTTCAAAGTCGGGATTTGAACAAATTTGCTCTCCCGATTGAGCGAGGGAATGAGGAAGCGAACCAAGCGACAAGGATACGATAAGACAAGCTAAGAGGCTCAATCCTAGTATTGGCGTCAACCGTGTCAACAAGCAATTAGTTTCATCCATACATTTTTTGATAACACCTGGCATGCAAATCTATGGACTGCGAGCCTATCCGAAAACCTCTGTCATCGGCTGGCATAGGGATGCCAACCTACGGGTTTTCGGATAGGTACTAAAGGGTTGTCCATTTCTAGGTTTTGTTGACATTTGCCGATTTCGCACGCTTCGATACGCCCTTACGGGCACTCAGCATGCGAAATCGGCCCAAAAACGCATCCTGAGTAGGCGATAGCCGTATCGAAGCTGCGCCCTGAGCCTGTCGAAGGGGGTGCGTTTTTGGGCAACAAAATGAAATGTCAACAGAACCTAACGACATCCTGGGCAATCTTTTGAATCATCAGAATTAGGGGGAGCTTTATCCCCCGGTTCTACATAAAGCGTTCGCATCTCGCTGGGTTGGCTAATCGGCTCCATCGGGCCGGGTTCCCACACCCGATACTCTGGGATACTCCACTGTTTTTCTTTGGGGGGTATCCCTCGAACAACGAGAACGCGCCAGGCGTATTCCCGATCGTAAGCTTCCTCGACGTAATCATGCCGATAATATTTAACTTTGACCCAGGCCACATCAATCGGTGGAACGGACTCGTCAATCACCGGCGCAAAAGCGTTGTACCGATTCCGTATCTCCACTTGAAAGTAATCATCCGGCCCCAAGGTACCCGGCCAATCCCACTCCAACTCAATCCGGTTGCGGTATTGGCTGGCGTTGGGCTGCGGGTCGAGCAGAATAGGCGGTGAGGTTATTGGCGGAACCGTTGGCGTAGGGGTCAAGGTGAATGTTGGCGTGGGCGGCGCCACCGTGGATGTAGAAGTAGCCGTCGGAGAAGGGGTTGCCGTGGCAGTGACGGTTGAAGTCGGAGGAAGGGGGGTAAAGGTGTTGGTTGGGGTAATGGTTGGCGTTGGGGTTTGAGTTGCAGTAGCGGTAGACGTGGGGGCAGCAGTGGGTACAGCAGTAGTTGGCAGCGGGGTTACTGTATGAGTAGGAGAGGTTTCAGCCGCAATCAGCGTGGGCTGTTTTGTAGGGGTAGGCGAGGCCGTAGGGGTAGGTTGGCCTTCTCCCCCCACAATAAAGTAACCTATTCCGGCGAGCACCATCAAAAAAAGAACAAGGGGTAAACCTGATACAAGCTTATTACTCACCAACTATCTCCTTGCTGCTATAACAAGTAGCAGAAAAATTTGTAAAAATCAGCAAAAATCTGTCGAATCTGCGTCATCTGCGTTCAAATTTTGGCCGGTTGTGAAAAGCGCAAACATAGCGTCAAAATCGGAGGCGATTTAAGGACAATCCCATTGATCTACATCTTTGGGCATAAGACAGTATTCAATCGTCTCCTGGCTATTATTGATCAACTGCAAATAGTAGGTCTTGCCCAGGATTAAGGGACCGCCTCGCCAGATTAGTTCGCGGGTATTCAAATCACCATCTCGATCAGCAGCGGGTAGACTGCCGACGCCTACCGTGCGCCATTGATTTGTTTGATCTTGATCAAGAATAGAGATTTGCAAGCCATTAAGGCTAGGTTTAAACATAAAGATAAAAACTGTTTCTTTGTTTTTTTCGGAGAAGGCATACCAGCGATCTTTGCTCGCCTCCAGGCGGCCAAAGGCGCTCCGCCCATCCAAATCAAAGAATGTAATCCCGGTGGGCGGGGCGGTGGGCAGGGGCGGCGGAGGAGGTATCACCACCACCGGCAAGAGTCTTAGATCCCCCTCAATACTGCCGATAAAACTTGCGCCAACCCAGCCTTGCTTATCATCTGGGGTAATTACCTCCAACCAATCCGGAGCGGAGGTACGCCTTAAAATTACAACTTCATCTCCCTTGTATACCGCCCCGGCATAGCCGTATTCTAAGCCTGGCCCCCAGCGCACATTTAAGTTGTCGGGAATAACAATCCCTATCACGGAAGCCGTAGGAGTAGGGGAGGGTATTACTGTTGATGTCGGTGTTTTTGGGGCTGGTGTACTGGTGAGGGATAGGTTTTGGGGAGCAGTTGGGGTCAAAGTTGGAGAACTCCCAGTAGCAAGGGGGGTAGTTAACAAAACAGGCGTTGACGAAGCCGGATCTGTCGGCGCTTCCGTGGGGGTTGGGATAGATGGGGTTGGCCTTAATGCAGGTGGGTCAGTGGCCGCTATAACAGGAGTTGACGGAGGGGAAGGCTGAACCCAAATAATATAAGCGACCCCCAAAATAAGGATAAGGAAAATAACCAACGGCGCAATGACAGAGAGTTTTTTTAGCATAAGCCGGTTTTTGCCGAGAGCGAATTGGACTCAGCGGATCCAATTTCCGAGAAGTGAGGCACGCCCACGTGCCGAACACCGCCGCACGTGGGCGTGCTGGCTCTTCAAATTTGGATCCACTGAGATTCAGTGGATCCAAATTTCCCGTAGGGTGGCATCCCTATGCCGCCCGCTGACGCATAGGGATGCGTCAGCTACGGTGAAAAATTGGATCTACTGAATCTATTTTTTGCTCCATTGAGACAGGTAATAAACCCAGACATAGTAAAAGAAGTAGCCAATCAACAACGCCAAAGCAGTATCAGCTACCCAGGTGTAGTTTTCAAGGAGTGAACCAACTTTTGGGGCAATGACTCCGCCGGCCAACACGGCTACGGCCAGAGAAATCGGAATGAGATAACGGTTGATTTCTCGCTCTTGCCCGGTCTTTTTAAGTTCGCTCTTGAAAAACTCTTTTTGCTGTTGCAGTTGGGTCATCTCGGTTTGGGTCGCCAGCAGTTCCGCTTGAGTTCTGGTCAAGTCTGCCTGGGCTTTCCGCAGTTCTTCCCGTTGTTTACTCGAGTCTTTGCGAGATAAGGCCAACGCCTCATCCCGCCAGCCGACATCCGAAATAAGAATCCAAAACAGACGATCCCGAATGCGGAGTTTCATCTCATTAATCGTCCGGCCAATGTCGCAGTTGGCCGAAACCAATTTATCCAGGGCTGCCAGCGCCGCATCTTTTTCAATGGCCGGCTGCTCGGCGTCAATTTTATCTAAAAATTCAGGGATATTCTTGAGCGGGTTGCTGGTTTGCAACAGCGATTCAATATCATCCAACTTTTGCAGCCACATCTCGATGGTTTGGGCTGTCTCTTTGACATTGACTTTGAAGAAAGCCTCACGCTGAGCCTGAATCTGGCGGTGTACAGCGTCCAGTTCATTTTGGCACACTTCCAATTCGTGTTTTTCGACAGCCTCATGCGCATCTGCCTCGTGGAGCGAAGTTTCCAGGTCTTTCACCTGTTCTTCATACGCGCCCAGTTGGCTGTGCTCCCGGCCAATCGTTTCTAAAATTTTGGCCTGCGACCAGGGATCGAGCCTGGCCCGCAACTCCTGGATACGCCCCTGCTCAATCTCTACCAGGCGCTGGCTGAGAGTTCTAAAACCCGACATGCTGGACCATTCCGGCGGAAAATTCCCTTCGTGATGCTTGGCGTAAACCAGCCCCCACAACCATTTAGCCACCTCGCGGTGCTCGTAATTGCCGGTCTGCACAAACTCCTGGTCAAGCCGTTCCAAGGCTTTGGCGTATTCCCTGGCCTCAATCAAACGCATCACTTCACTGTACTTGCCATCGTGGTCGGCTTTAAGCTCTAATTCCGCAATCTTATGAGGCAAATTCAGGTGTAGTTCCTGGGCCAAGCCTGGGTACTTGCTCTGCTCAAGGTCAAGAACCGCTTTGTAGTGCCGCAGCGCCGCCTGATAATCCGGCTCAAGTTTATTCAACGCCCTGATACCAAACATCACCCGCGCTTCGGCGCACTCTTTTATTTTTTTGCGACGGCTCTCCGCCCAATGGGTTTGCCCCGACTCAAGGTCAAGCAACGCCTGGTACGCCTCGTCGAGCGCGCTGTAATGCTGAAAAATGTCTTCACTGCTAAAGCGAACCTGGGTGTCTTTGGCGCCGGCCTCCTCTATCGCGCCCTGGGCCACCCTGATCATGGTTTCATACTGGTTGACCCGCAACTGGTTGAGTTTATCCCGCAAATCATCCGTTTCACTGCCGGCCGCCAGGCTTTCCAATACCCGGATTTTCTGTTGCAGCAGTTGGACGGCCTCATCCGGCTGGGCAGGATGTCCCGAAGCATAAGCCATATTGGCCTCGTGATGATGATACTCAATCAGCCGCAGGCGCACTTTTTGCCAAATTTCATTCGTGGGCTCCGTCTGTCTGGCGGCGCTGGCAAAAAGCTGCCAGATGGCTTCGTAATGGTTGACGGCTTCGGCAAATTGCCGGCGCTCCCAATGACTTTCAGCCGTGCGATTTAGAACCTTTAGATACTCCTGACCAATTTCAGAGGTCAGGTTGGGGTTTTGCTCAAACGCCTGTTGGTAATCGGCCAGCGCCCTTTCCAGTTGATCTTGCTGCACATAGAGTTTGCCCCGCAAACTCAAGGCATCGAGGAAGCCGGGGTAGGTTTCCAAAGCCGCCTCGATCATGGCCAAGGCGCGATCCGCATGGTAGCGGCCTTTTTGAATATAACTGCGGGCCGCCTCGACAAATTTGGCGGCCTGGTCTTGTAAAGCCACCCGTTCCACCTCTTCGGCCTGCCGGTTGGCTTCTTCTAAAGCCGCCGTAAAAGCGGCAATACTCTCAAAACGGCTGGCCGGCTCTTTGGCCGCGGCCCGGCGCAAAATGGCATCAAAAAAAGAGCCAATCTCCGGCATCACCTCCGACAGTAAGGGCAGAGGCTCGTCCAGATGCTGGTTCATCAACTTGTAATAGCCCGACCGGCTCTCGAAGGGGTGGCGATTGGTCAACATCTCGTAGAAGGTAATCGCCAGAGCATACTGGTCGGTGGCCGGGGTGGGAGTTTCCTGCCGCCACTGCTCCGGGGCCATATAATCGAGCGTGCCGATAATCGAAGTGCTGGATATCTGGGAGTGCTCATCACGCAGCAAAAGTTTGACCAGGCCAAAGTCGGTTAAAACCGGCCGCACCGGCTCCTGCGAGGTGTCCAACAAAATGTTATTGGGGTTAACATCCCGGTGAATGATGCCCTGGCTGTGGGCATAATGCAGCGCCGCCCCAATCTGGCGCACAATGTTGACCGCCTCGCTGCGGGGCAGTGGTCCCAGCTTTAATTTATCGCGCAGCGTTCCGCCGCCAATGTACTCCATGGCAATAAACGACGGCTCCTCATCGGCGCTGGTTTCGAGAATGCGAATGATGTTGGGATGTTCCAGCCGGGCGACAGCGCGGGCCTCTTGTTTGAACCGCTTCACCTGGGTGGTATCGTTGTAGCCGGGCGTTTTAAGCACCTTCAAGGCCACCGATTGGGTCTGGCTGGTATCGTGGAGTTCGGCCAGATAGACAGTGGCAAAGCCGCCCTGGCCGATTTGTTGTAAAATTTTGTAACGGTTGGGCAAGCCTAATCTGACATTGGCTAACATTTCACCAATCCAGGTCAAATCAAAAGCGTGACTATAAAGTTTGTTCCGCAGCTCCAGCCGGCCATTGCGGGCCACCACCAGCCCATACAACTTCAGCCGGTTGATCGGCGGCGATTGTTCATCGTCGAGCACCGGCTTTTCTCCTAAAACACGCTTGTAGATTTTGAGCATATCATGGGCATGGGGATCACTGGTGACGCGGGTCTGGACAAACTGAATGTTGTCCTCACTCCGCGCCTCGGCCGCCAAAAAGAGTTTCCGCACCAGGCCATCCACCGGCGAGGCATCGGCTTCTATTTCCAGCGCATCGGCCTTGAGCAGGGCGTCGCACAATTTCTGGGTCAGATAAGGGTGACCGCTGGTCCAGGTATAAATCTGGTTAAAATAAGTCAACGCCTGCGCCGGGTACTTGGTTTCAATTTCCAGCCGGAAGGGGTCGCACTCTTCTTTGGTAAAATCGCGCAGGGTAATCGCCTGGCTTACATTAAAGGGGGTGCGGGTGTGGTCTTTTATCAGCTCGTCCGGGGTCGCCACCCCCGACAGCACAAAAGTTAACCGATGCAGGTCAGGGTAGTGCGCTCGGTCGTTATGCACAGAGCGAATAGCGGCAAAGAAATCATCGGTAAAGCCCAGGCTCAAGGTCATATCAATTTCGTCCACAAAAATAACCACCGGGGTGGATATTTCGGCCAGCACGACTTCTCGCAAAAATTGCAAAAAGCGTTGGTTTGGCGTTGACAGGCGGGGGCGCTCTTCCCACCAACTTTCCACCTCAACTGCCAGTTCAAGCCGGCGGGCCAGTTCGACAATCAGGCTAAAGTACCAGCTGTCGGCCTCAACGCTCAGACCGATACTGTTCAGATCAATTAAGGCAGTTCTGACCCCCGCTTTAGACAGCTTTTCCGAAGTAGCAAACATCAGGCTGGATTTACCAATCTGGCGGCAGGCCAGCACATAGGCAAACTTGCCGGCCAGGCAGGCCTGCAGCAACTGCTCATCCGCCGGACGTGACAGGTAAGTGCCATATTTAGCTTGAACCGGACCGCCAACTGCCAGTTTCATCGCTTGATTAACCATTCAGGCGCTCCTTGAAATATTGCTCATACAATTTGTTCCGAAAAACCACTTGCCGCCCCACCCGTTTAATCAAACCCGCTTCCCGCAGCCGATGAAAAATATCATTTTCTTCCAGGCTGCGCTGGTGAACTATCAATGTTAAGGCTTGTTTTAGCTCCGGTTTGCCTAAAACCCGACGCAGGTAGTGACGCAGATGTTCACCAAAAGGTCCATGATCCTCGGTGGCGTGGGTTAACAGAGCCGGCAGGTCCACTTTACCACGCGCCAGCAGATACAGGGCCAGGCGGGTTAAAAAGGGATGTCCCCCCACCAAATCCGTCAACGACTCCAGGTCAGATGGGCTTAGCGGCGAATAGTGCCGGCGGTTCAGTTCGGCCACCTCGTCCAGAGTAAAATCTTGCAGGGTAACCGGGGTAGCCACATTGAAAGGGGATTGATTGGGATTGTCAATCAACAAGTAGGGGTCGGTTGAACTGCTCAGAAACAGCGTCATCTGGGCAAAATGTTCATTGGCTACCCGGTCATTATGCCAGGTGCGCAGCATGCCAAAAAAATTACCTCGAAACGGGCAGGCCTGCATTCGCTCCACTTCATCCATCGCCAGAATAAACGGCCCCTTGAGCCGGGGGATAATATAATCCGACAGGTAATGACTGCATTTGATAATGTGCGTCCGCCGGCCCGACCAGTACTGATCAATCGCTTCGGGCAGGCCCAGGGCATCGCCGATCATCAGACACAGTTGGATAAAAAAGTTCTCCTCATCCGCCAAATATTGTTCGGTAAATTTTTGAAAGTCAATGTAAGCATACCGCTGCTCTCCGCTTTGCTTAACCTGGTACAGCAGCCGGCGCAGCAGCGAACTTTTCCCCGTTTGCATGGGGGCTTGCGCGAAAAGGGTCGCCGCGTAAGGGCTGTTAAGCTGCCGCCAGCACTGCTCGTCGGCTTCGCGCTCGATGTAGAAGGGGGAGTCAGGGCGCATGGTGCCAAAGGGAGGCTCTATTTCAAAGGATGATTTTCTCGACCGCGTTCCGGCTGCGGGCCGGCTCTGGGCAAGTCGAGGTTTAGGCTGTGGTGCGGAGCTTTCAAGCCACTGTTGGGCGCTGGCCGCCCCCCAAAAAGCTACCTGTTTGGGCAGAGGGGCGGTAGGCAAATCATCGAGGGGTTTGAACTTTAGCGCACCCAACAAATATATGACCAAACCGCGTGAATATTCTCGCCAATCATCCAGGTTAAACAGGCATTTACGAGCCATCTTGCGAATGACCCGCAGCATTGCGAAGGGTTTGTTTAAGGCCGGGTAAGATAATTCGGGGGCAGCAGCCTCATCACTCTGCCAGGTCATTCGATTCAGGTGTTCATAAAAAGGCACGATTGTTTCCGCCGGCCAGCCGCCTTCGGCCAAAATGGGCGGGATGAGCGTCACCAAAACCTCTGTCTCCAAACGCAGCAGGTCGTGCAGCACATGGCCCTGGCGGACGGTGGCAAAATCAATCAGGCTGACCTCGCGGGTAGCCGGGTCTACCAGAATATTTTCCAGGTTCAAATCGCCGTGAATGGTCGAATTTTTCACCGGCAGAAAATCACGCAGCAGGTTTTGATAGCTGAGCAAAGGGTTTGGCAAAGAGGCCGGAAATACGCCTTGAACCTCGGCTGAGCGGTGATTTTGCTTCAACCCGGAAGATGAACTTATCCCAACCTCGGCACGAGTGGACAAAACCACCCTCCCCGCCGAGGTATCAACCGCTTCACCCAACGCCTGCTGGACCTGACCAACTAACTGATCGTGACGGGTGGCTGTCACCACCCCTGCTATCGCCTCAACCACTTGCCCGGTTTGATAAGCGGCTATATCGGGCACATCCGTCACCCGGACTCGATAAGAAAGCGGGGCGTGCCCCTCCGGTACTGGGGGAAAATTGAGGGTTAATTCTTGCCGCTTCTGGTCGGCTTTAACAACAACAAACCCTTTGAGCTGAACATTATCCCCGGCAGCGCCGGCAAACGCCGGCAGGCGATCACTGGCTTCGATAATGGATGTTCCGGCGGGGGCTGCCTCACTGAATTTAAACAGCAAGTTGACCGGCAGCACCAGGTCATAGTCTGATTGCATCTGGAAGGCGCGGTTTGTGCGGCTGTCCAGCCACCAATTGGAGCCGATGATTTCAAAAAGACGGTTCTCTAACACCCAGCACAAGTCTTCGAGGGTGGCCCCCTGGCTGTAATCGCGCAAACTTTGCACCGGAAACGTGCCATCGCCAACCAAGCTGTAATGCAAGCCGCCCCACTGGCTGCCCGCTGGAAAGACCGGTGCGTCCTTTAACTGGGCAATATTAGGAATGGTATGCTCAACCCAGGTTTGATACGCCTCCCATTCCCTTTGAATTAACCCGGCCGGCGCTATTTTGATGGCCGTCGGTAAATAAGCCCGGCCGCCCCGCTCAACCAGCCGCACCCGAAAGGTGCGGCTGCCGCTAAAACCCCGTCCAAATTCCGCTTCGACGGCAATTTGCCTGAAGGCGCCAAACATCTTTCGCAAAACAGTTTCAACTTCCGGCGTCAGATGAATATTGCCCGCTACACGGATGTCCAACCGCTCGGCAGATTGGTTACCCCTCACTGAAACCTCCCTCAACCCTAAACCAAACCGACCTCCTCTAAACGCAGCGCTGCGTCTAAAGCGAGGTCGGCTCATTCGGTTTGGTAAAGACCCGGCTATTCGGCTATACTTGTGAATGGCGTCACAAAATGCTATTTTATTTTAACATAGATTAACAGAGTGCGCCAAAGGCTACAAATTAAGTATATCATAGATTCCCCCTGTTAACCTTACAATTTGATTTCAATATTATTGGATTTGCAATAATTTAGCTCGACCTAAAAAATAACCGTAACTGCCATGTTATTCCGACCGCAGGGAGAAATCCCCGATACCTTATACGTATTGCGCCCTAGGGATTTCTCGACCTTCGGTCTCGAAATGACATGAGCCTGAGTAGTAACAAATAACCAACATACCACCCTCTACTTTTCGTCCTCTCTGAGGCTTATGCTATAATAGCCCGGTTTGTGAAACAGGTTACAGAGTAGCAGGTAGCAAGGTTGCAAGTTTATAGGTTGAACGTTCAACCTTCAACCTTCAACATTTAACGGATTATGGCTTTTTCATTCGAACTTCTAACCGAAGACACCCGCACCGCCGCCCGCGCGGGGATTATTCACACCCCTCACGGCGACATCCCGACGCCGGTGTTTGCGCCGGTGGGCACCCAGGCCACGGTCAAAACGCTGACCCCCGCCGATTTGCAAGAATTGGGCGCGACCCTCATTCTGAGCAACACCTACCACCTCTACCTGCGGCCCGGCGCTGACCTGATCGCCGATTTCGGTGGGCTGCATGCTTTTATGCAGTGGCCCCGGCCTATCCTGACCGACTCAGGCGGCTTCCAGGTGTTCAGCCTGGAAGGGCTACGCAAAATTGACGACGACGGCGTGACCTTTCGCTCCCACATTGACGGCTCCTATCACCGCTTTACCCCGGAGTCGGTCATCGCTGTCGAGGAAAAGCTGGGGGCCGACATCATCATGGCCTTCGACGAGTGCCCGCCGCCCCATGATTACGACTATAATATCAAAGCTTTAGCCCGGACGCATTGCTGGGCCGAGCGCTGCAAAGTGGCCCAAACTCGCTCCGATCAGGCGCTTTACGGTATTGTCCAGGGTGGTGTTTTTGCCGATTTGCGGGCGCAGAGCGCCGAATTTTTGGCCGCGCTGGATTTTCCCGGCTACGGCATCGGTGGGTTGAGTGTGGGCGAAACCAAAGCCCAAATGCATGAGATGCTGGAGGTCATGCATCCTCTTTTGCCCCGTCACAAGCCACGCTATCTGATGGGTGTGGGCAGCCCGGAGGATTTATTTGAGTGCGTCGCCCGCGGCGTAGACCAATTTGATTGCGTGCTGCCGACTCGCATTGCCCGCAATGGCGCGGTCTTCACCAAACAGGGCCGGGTCAATCTCCGCAACGCCCGCTTTGCCCAAGATAAAAATCCCATCGAAGCGGACTGCCTATGCTACACCTGCCGCACCTTCAGCCTGGCCTACCTGCGCCATCTGCTCATCGCCCAAGAGATTCTGGCCCTGCGCCTGACCACCCTGCACAATCTCCACTTCATGCTCGACACCATGCGCCGCATCCGCCAATCTATTCTCGACGGCACGTTTGTGGAGTACAAGGATCACTTCCTGGCAAGTTACCAACCCGTAAAAAGTAGACGGTAGACGGTGAACAGGGGAAGAGTCCCCGTCTACTGTCTACTGTCTACGCCCTTCGGCGCACCCGAAGGGGTGCCGTCTACCCGTATAAAGGAGTTTCCCAAAATGGACCTTTTCCAAGCCCTCATCCTCGGCCTTGTCCAGGGATTAACCGAATACATTCCTGTTTCTAGTTCCGGCCATTTGGTATTGGTGCCCTGGCTGCTGGGCTGGCCCGATGCGCCCTTTACCTTTGAAGTGCTGGTGCAGTGGGGTACGCTGGTTGGGGTTTTTATCTATTTCTGGCGCGATATCTGGCTAATTGTCCAGGGTGTTCTCCAGGGGTTAATCAAAAGGCAACCGCTGGCAACCTTTGAGGCCAAACTGGGTTGGCTGGTAGTCATTGCCACTATTCCGGCGGTGGTTTTCGGGGTGCTGTTCAAAGACTTTTTCGAGTCCTTCTTCTCTGCGCCGGTTTATGTGGGGATATTTATCGGCGTTACCTCCATCATTCTGGTCATTGCCGAATTTTTTGGCTCGCGGGCGCGTCAAGTGGAGAGCGTGGGTTGGCTCGATGCCATCGTTGTCGGACTTTGGCAGGTAGCGGCCATGATTCCCGGTGTGAGCCGTTCCGGGGCAACTATCACCGGCGGTATGCTGCGCGGCTTCACCCGCCCGGCGGCGGCCCGTTTTAGCTTTCTCATGTCTATTCCCGCCCTGGGTGGCGCCGGGGTGGTGGCTTTGAAGGATTTGGTAGAGGCCGGAAATCTCACCGCTGAACTACCGGCCTTGACTGTGGGTTTTATCGCCGCCGCCGTTTCCGGTTACTTTTGCATTCGCTGGCTACTGAGCTACCTGCAAGGTCACTCCATGTACACCTTTGTCGCCTACCGGGTCATCCTGAGCCTTATTGTCATTGCCGTCGCCCTTATTAAAGGATAAAGGCGGAAGGATGAAGGATGAAATTACATTTTTCTTTCCGCCTTCCGCCTTCCGCCTTCATCCTTCTCTTCCTCTCCGCCTGCCTGGCTACTGTCACCCCACCGCCGCCGGTAGTTCTCAAAGCGGCCGGTTCGACCAGCATGGCCCCGCTTTTAGCCGATCTGGCTGCCGCTTACAGCGCCCAACAACCCCACATCACCTTCGACATCCAGGGCGGCGGCTCACACTTAGGCCAAACATTGGTCGAGTCGGGCCGGGTGGATCTGGGCCTGGTTTCCTGGCCGACCCAAAACCTGCCGGGAGCAGTCCGTTCTATCCCTATTGCCCGCGATGCTGTGGCAGTGATCCTGCACCCTGACCACAAAATCGAGAATCTCCCCCTGCTCCAGGTGCGAGACATTTTCAGCGGGCGGCTGCTCAACTGGCAGGAGGTAGACGGCCGGGCCGGGCCAATCCAGGTGGTCAGCCGGGAAGATGGTTCCGGCACACGGGCCGCTTTTGAAGCGCTGGTCATGGCCGATGAGCGCGTCACCCCCACAGCGATTGTTTTGCCCAACAGTCAAGCCGTCATTGACTATGTGGCTCACCATGCGGGCGCGGTGGGTTACGTTTCGCTGGCGCTGGTAACAGAGAAAGTTTACGCCGTCTCGCTTGAGGGCGTCCCGCCCTCCCTCGACAGCCTGACCGAGGGAAATTATCCCTTAATCCGCGAGTTGTCACTGCTGGTCCCCCCCCAAAGCCAGCCCGAACTGGCTAAGTTTGTAGAATTTAGTCTGAGTCCGGCGGGACAGGCTATCGTCGCTACAAAATGGGGTCCGGTCAGGTGAATGGTTTAAATTTTGTGGTATAATGGGCCGTATATGACCCTTTTTTCCTTGCTACTTATCGAAAATCAAGTTTCAGTCGCCGCAGCAGTCGTACAAATCATTGGGCCGCATTTACCGGAGTATCGCTTGACCATTAGCCAGGAAGTGACCCAGGCTGTCACCGAACCGGAGCCAGCCCAGGTAATTTTGCTAAACATTGCGCAACTTGAGGACGATGTTTACCCAACGTTGTCGTCGCTGAGCGAGGCGTACCCTGACGTGCCGATTGTCGTTCTGCATGACGCCTCCACACCGCCGGCGCAAACCGAAGAGCAGAAATTGTTGGCGGCCCTGGCCTGGGGGGTAGCTACCTACGCCCCTCTCTCCAAAGTAGGGCTGACCGCCCTGGCTAAACAGTTGGCTGCTCAGCTAAACGCCTGGCAAGTTGAGCAAGAACAAAACCAGCCCGACCTGACTTCAAGCCGGCTGCTCTACGAGGCCATCAGCAGCGACACTTCTCACCTGGCTATCCAAATTATTGGACCGGATCACCGCCTGCGGGCCTGGAACCGGGCCGCCGAAACCCTGTTTGGCTTGAAACCTACGCCCACCGCCCCACTGGTCGAGAGTTTGCCCCTCTCACCCAACAACCTGGCTCGGCTAAAAGAGTTTCTAGACCAGGCCCGCAGCAGCGGCGAGTCGCTCTTTATCCCCAACTTTTCCCTCGACAATCGCCAGAGCGAGACCCATTGGGTGCAGTTACATCTCTATCCCCTCTATGCCGAGGCGTCGCAACTGGCCGATATTTGCGTTATTAGCGCCGATGTAACCGATTTGAAGCGCACCGAAATTCAACAGGGCCACTACAGCCAGGAATTGCAAGTTTTATTGGAAACCAGCCGCCAGGTTTCAGGGCGGTTAGAGCTGGTCCCCACCCTGGAAAAAATTGTCGAGCAGACCAAAATGCTCCTCAACGCCGACAATGGCCGTATCTATTTTTTGGAAAAAGAGCAGGCCATGTTGCAGCCCATCCTCTCGATTGGCCCGCTGCCCGACCAGGACTATCCAACCGCCATCCCCCTGGGCCAAAGCCCGATTGGCTCTGTTGCGGTATCAGGCAAATCTGTACGGCTGACCACGCCGGGCCAGCCCCCGGAGCATGTGTTGGGCGTCCCCCTGACCGCTTTCAAAGAGATGATGGGCGTTATGGTCATCAGCCGGGTCGGCAAAACGCCCTTTGGAGCCGACGATCTGCGCTTTCTGGAAAGCATTGTCCGGCAGGTTTCCTCAGCTATTTATAACGCCCGCCGCTTTGAAGAAACCCGCAACAATCTTAATGAATTGACCCTGTTGTACGAAACCAGTTCGGCTATTGCCGCCGCCCGTGATGTAGGGGCGGTGCTGAGTACCCTCATTCGCCAGATGGCTCAGGCCTTGAATGTCAGCATGGGTCATATTGTCAGCTGGGACAAACAGCGCACGGTCGGCGTGATTCGGGCCGAGTTTCTCACCGCCGGCTCGACTGCCTCAAATGGCAAAGAAACGGGCCGCACCTTCAACCTGACCCAACGCCCGGCCTTGTTGCCCATTCAGCAGCAGCAGGCCCTGGTGTTTCAGGCCAATGATCCTGCCCTTGACGAGGCTGAACGCCGCGAGATGGTCAAACGCGGCTCCGTTTCCCGGCTGTTGGTGCCGCTGGTGGTCAAAGATGAGGCGATTGGCTGGGCCGAGCTGTGGGAAACGCGCCAGGAGCGCATGTTTACGGCAGATGAAATTCGACTGGCCCGCATGCTGGCTAACCAGGCCGCCGTAGCCCTGGAAAACCTGCAATATCTCAAACAAACCCAGCAAGCCCTGAAAGAAACCGACGCCCTTTACCACGTCGCCAGCGCCCTGGCCAGCACCCAGGATGCGCAAACCATTATGAGCACCGTGCTGCAAGAATATCTACGCGCCCTCCATCTGCGCCAGGGCAGCGTCATTTTCTTTGATTTTGAAACCAAATCGGGGGTGGTCAAGGTCAATTTCCAGGATGACTCGCCCGGCGAACCGGCCATACCTATGGAAGAGACTATGGTTGAGGGTCGTCCGGCCTTTGGTCTCGAAGGCTGGCGGCTGCCCCTCCGCAATAATCCGCTTTACGAGCGCCTGATGGCTACCCACCGCCCGGTGGTGATTGACGACACTCTGGGAAAACTTTTACCTTTCCTGCCCAAAGCCATGCCCCCACTGCCCACCCTGATTCGCCTGGGCTGGGCCGGGCCGGAAACGTTATCCCTGCTGGTGCTGCCCATCCAAATTCGAGGGGAGATTACCGGGGCGCTGGTGGTTGAAGCCACCCGCCACAAACACACCTTCACCCCCGGCGAAATTGCCCTGGGCCAGGCCATGGCCGACCAGTTGGGAATTGGGCTGCAAAACGTGGAGCTGTACGAGGCTGAATACCGCCGCCGCCAGCAGGCTGAAACGCTACGCGAGGTGTCGTTTGTGGTCGGCTCCAGCCTCAACCTGAACGAAGTGCTGGAGCGCATCCTGGACCAACTGGCGCGGGTCATCAAATACGACAGCGCCACCATTCACCTGATCGAAGGCAAGCGGCGGCGGATTATCGCCGGGCGCGGCTTTCCCAACCCCAAAAAGGTCATCGGCCTGACCTTCCCGGTGCGGCTGGATACCGACCAGGACGACCCCGGCGCGTTGGTCATTCAAAACCGCCAGCCGTTGGTCGTGGGCAATGTGCCGGCCAGTTACAATGTCCTCAAAAAATTGCCCCACGAACATATCAAATCGTGGATGGGCATTCCCCTGATTTCCCGCGATAAAGTGATTGGCCTGATCAGCATTGACCACACCGAAGCCAACGCCTACAACGAAGAAGATTTGCGGCTGGCCCTGGCCTTTGCCAATCAGGTTAGTATTGCCCTGGAAAATGCCCGTCTCTATGAAATTGAAGTGCGCGAGTTGGAGCGCGAACTGGAAATTGCTCAGGGCATCCAGGAAACATTGCTGCCCCAATTTGCACCCCAAGTACCGGGGCTGCAAATATCGGGCCGGATTCTGCCCGCCCGGCAAATTGGCGGCGATTTCTTCCACTTCTTCCCCATCGGCAACGATAGTTTTGGCGTGGCGATTGGCGATGTCAGTGGCAAAGGCATTCCGGCGGCGCTTTATATGGCCGTCGCCATCACCGCCATTGACGCCCAAATTCGGGTGGACTTGGGGCCGGGTGAACTGCTCAACCGCCTCAATTATATTTTGTACAACCGCCTGCGCGAAAATAAAATGAATATCGGCTTACAGGTCGCCACCTTTTCGCCACTGCCCTCAAGCCAAGACGGCGCGGAAAGCACCGTGATGACCCTGGCCAGCGCCGGCATGATTGCTCCGATTGGGGCCAGCAAGCATAGCTACAAACTGCTGCCGGTCAGCGGCTTTCCGGTAGGGGCGCTTTCTCCGCCTGAGCAAAACTATCACGACGATGTTTTTATGTTGGAACCCCATACAACCATCATCTTTACCAGCGATGGTATTGTCGAAGCCCAGAATGAGGCCCGCGAACTGTTTGGCTTTGAACGCCTGGAGGCGGCCATCAATGAGGTCATTGACACCCAGGATGCCGAAACCATCGCCGAACACATCATCAATACGGCTCAATCCTTTATCGGCCAGGCCGAACAGAATGACGACATGACGGTGGTGGTAGTCGTCAAAACATGAGCGTTGATCAGTGATCAGTCGTCGGTAATCAGTAATCAGTAATTGCTCTGACTACTGATTACTGATTACTGATTACTGGTTACTGATAACCATTCACTATGCCCGCGACATTCCCCCTTTCAAAATCAATCTACCTGGCAGGACTGGCCTTGCTTTTTGTGGTTCTGGGTTTGGGTTACAGCGTCTTGACCCCCGTTTTTGAAAACTCCGACGAAACACTCCACTATCCCTATGTCAAGCATCTGGCCGATGGGCGGGGCCTACCGCTGGCTGTGCCCAACCAACTGTGGAATCAGGAGGGCACTCAGCCGCCGCTGTATTATGCCATTGTTGCTGCCAGCACCTTCTGGCTCGATACCGATAACATGCTTGACCTGCTACAGCGCAACCCTCACTGGCTCTTCAGCGATGTGCGCCTGTTGATTAATGACAACCAAAACCTGGTTTTGCACGGCCCGCCGGACGCCTTTCCCTATCGGCGGGCAGCCCTGGCCGTTCATATAGGTCGCTGGTGGAGCCTGCTCTTTGGGCTGCTGACCGTTGTCGGCACATTTTTGCTGGCCCGCCGACTTTTTCCGCACCACCTGCCCTTGGCTGTCACCGCCGCCACCCTGACCGCCCTCAACCCCCAATTCCTGCGTGTTTCTGCCACCGTCAGCAACGACAGCCTCTCCGCCGCGCTGACCACGTGGGCGGTATTAGCCGCGTTCAAATTCACCGAACCTCCTGTAACAAAAGCAGGGGAGCAGGGGGGCAGAGGAGCAGGGGATGTTTCGCAGTCTCCTCTTGTCCCCCGCTCCCCTGCTCCCCTGCTCCTCGGCCTGCTCACCGGCCTGGCCATCCTGACCAAACTCAGCAGCTTGAGCACACTGTTCCTGGTTGGGTTTATCATCTTTTGGCGTTTATTTTTTTTGAGCGAGGCTCATGAAGCTCCGCTGCAAACCATGCTGCGCTGGTGGCTCATCATAGGCGTGGTCGTTGTCGCGCTGACCGGCTGGTGGTTCTGGCGCAATTACAGCCTGTACGGCGAATGGTTTGTGACCGAAACACATCTTAATCTGGCCGGCCGCAGCCACCTCTCCCTGGCCGAAATTTGGAGCCTGCGGGCCGAGGCCGAACGGGCTTTTTGGGCCACCTTCGGCTGGGGCCAGATTCGCCCGCCGGAATGGGTTTATAGCTTGCTTTTTCTGTTCAGTCGCATCGGGCTGGTGGGGATGGGGTTGGCCTTATTGGGCAAGCTGGTCCAGGGCGACAAATCTAAACCATTGCCCCTCAATCTCTCCGCCGTCAATTTCGAAGTCATCATTCCGCTGCTGCTATGGGCGGCTTTGAACCTGGCCCTGTACCTGCGCTGGCTTATGGAAGTCGGCTCCGTCTCGCACACTCGCCTGGTTTTTCCGGCTATTGCCGCTATTTCACTGCTGCTGGCCCTGGGCTGGCACGCCCTGCTCCCGCACCGGCTGGCCGGCTGGTTCAGCGGAGCGGTCATCCTGGCTTTTTTGTGGCTCAACCTTTACAGTCTCGGCTGGCTCATTTATCCGGCCTTTCGCCCCAACGAGCAGGTCAGCCAGCCGGTCAACAAGCTGGATGTAACCTTTCTCGACAGCTTGAAGTTGGTGAGCGGTCAAGTTCATTCAGCGCCAACAGGTTTAAATCCGCCTGCAACGGCAACCCAAGGGGATGTGATTCTGATTGATGCCTTGTGGCAAACGGCAGCGACGCCGGATAAAAATTACAGCGTTGCCGCCGTTTTGCTGGCCCCCGATGGCCGGGTGCTAGCCCGGCGCGAAACTTATCCCGGCCTCGGTCTGCGCCCCACCCGTTACCTCCAGCCCGGCGACTCGTTTTTGGATACCTATCCGCTCAAGTTAGAAGCCGATGTTTCTGAACCCCTGGTCGCTCGCGCGGCGGTTAATCTGTTTGATTTCGAGTCCGACAGCCGCGCCGGCTTTCCCGCCCTGGATGCCGGCGGCAGCGAGGTGACGCCTATCGTCGGCGAGATAAAAATTGTGCCCAAAACGTGGCCGAAATATGAGCCGACACACACCGTCCAGGTCAATTTTGCTGCTGCGATTGCTTTGATCGGTTATGATTTTGCCCCCCCTGCCGAAGGAACAGGTCAGGGAACAATCACCCTCTATTGGCAGTCGCTCGCGCCGGTCAGTGAGGATTATGTGGTGTTTGTTCATCTCCTGGATGAACGCGGCGAGATAATCGGTCAGGCCGATGGCCCACCCACTCACAATACCTACCCCACCCGCTGGTGGTCTCCCGGCGAAACCATTGCCGATACCCGCACTCTCCCTTCAGCATTGGGCCTTGTGGCGCTGCGCCTGGGCCTGTATGACCTCGCCTCCGGCCAACGGCTCCCCATCACCGAGTCTAACCTGCCCCAACAAGACAACAGCGTGGAGATTGCCCTACCGTGACGAATCAACGAATGGCGAATGGCGAATGGCGAATCTGGGGGAAAACACCTTACTCCCTACTCCTTACTTCCTACTCCCTACTTCCTACTCCCTACTCCGGTCTTCTCCTCGCCCTCGCCGTCTACCTCGGCCTGGCTTTGTGCTACTTCTTCATTACCCCCATCTTTGAAGCACCCGACGAGTGGACCCACACCGGCCACGTCAAATTTATCGCCGAAGGCAATGGCCTGCCGGTGATGCTGCCGGGGCAGGGCATTTGGGGTGGGCAGCAGCCGCCGCTCTATTACGCCATCGGCGCACTTTTAGTGCAGCCATTCAACCTGGACGATTTCGATCAGTATCTCAAAGAGCGAGCCAATCCGCATGCCTCCCTAGGCTATGCCCTTGACCCCGGCAACAAAAACAACTTTTTACATACCCCCACCGAAAACTTTCCCTACCAGGGACTTAGTCTCACCGTCCACCTCCTGCGCCTCTACTCGATGGGATATGGAATTATTACGCTCATTTTTATCTACTTTACTGCCTGGGAGATTTACGATTTACGATTTACGATTTACGATTTACAGTCGCCTTATCCAAAATCTCCACGCCAAGCGTCCAATCTCCAATCTCTAATCTCTAATCTCTTCCCTACGTCGGTGGCGCTCTTTGTTGCCTGCCAGCCGATGTTTGCCTTTATCACCGCCTCTGTGGCCAATGAACCGGCCAATATGGCCTTTTGCGCCATGGGCCTGTGGCTGGCCCAGCGATATGTGCTCTATGGCCCCACCCCTCGATTGCGGCGGGCCATAGCCCTGGGACTTGTCCTCGGCCTGATTTCGCTCTCAAAAATGACTGGTCTTTCTTTTGGTCTGGTCGCAGCCATCGCCTTTTTAATAACCACAATCAATACACGAAAGCAACCGGGCGCGGCGCGTCTGCTGTGGCGAGACGGGTTTATTGTCGGCATTTTGGCTGTGGCGGTTGGCGGCTGGTGGTACTGGCGCAACTACCAACTCTACGGCGACTTTTTTCAGCGCGGGCTGTATAAACTCTACTTCAATGTCGAGCAGCAGCCGCTTACTCTAGGTGATTTTCTCTACACCCTCTCCACCGGCGAGGTCTCCTTCTGGGTCACTTTCGGCTGGCTCAACATCGTCGCCCCGGGATGGGTCTACAGCGTTTATCGAATTATCAGCCGGATAGGATTGATAGGGGCCGCAGCCTTAATTGTCATCCAAACAAGCAAATGGGTCATTGGAAGAATGGAAGAATGGAGGACTGGAGGACTGGAAGACAAACCAGAAAACTCCAACCCTCCAACCTTCCAACCTTCCAACCTTCCAACCTTCCAACCTTCCAACCCTCCAACCCTCCTCCCCTTCCTCCTTCATCCTTCCGCCTTCATCCTTCACTTCGCCTTCCCCCTCGCCCTGGCCTTCTCGCTCACCCGCCTTGTTGCCATTGAGGGCGGCTTGCAGGGGCGACAGCTTTTGCCGGCGTTGGGTTCGATGGCTATCGTCATTATTGGAGGTTGGTGGGTACTATCCCCGGCGCGCCTGCGTCTACCGATTCTGACAATTGTCATCGCGGTGATGGGCGGGCTGGCGGTCTGGCTGCCGTTTGGCGTGGTCGCCCCGGAATACTTTCCCAGGCCCCTTCTGACCGAAGCCGATTTGCCCGCCGATTTGGTTCGGCTGGACCTGACCTACCGCAACGAAATCAAACTGGTGGGCGTTCAACTGGGCGCGGACAAAGTTCGCCCCGGCGAGCGGGCGCCGGTGACGGCCTATTGGCAGGCGCTCCAACCGATGACCACCAACTACAGCGTTTTTGTCCATTTGATCGGGCGAGGCTACCAAAACGTGGGCCAATTCAACACCTACCCCGGCCTGGGCCTGCGCCCCACCCGCAGCCTGGAACCAGGCCAGATTGTAGCCGATACTTACCCAGTGTTGGTGAACGGCGGCGCACTGGCGCCCACCCGCCTGTTGGTCAATGTCGGCCTGTTCGACTTCACGGAGCCGGGCCGTCCGGGAATTGAGGCGACCGGTCCCAACGGCCGGCCGGCCTCGCCGACGGTGGGGCAGTTGAAACTGGTTCCGGCGGAGTGGCCCGCTTTACCGGCCACTCCACCTGTAGCCGAATTCCACGAGCCGTTGAGCGGCGAAACCAGCCCCATTGTGCTGGCCGATCATATCTTTATCGGCTGCCAAGTCTCGACGCAGCCGTGTGAAATATCCTTTAAGTGGTTAGCTCAGGCCAAACCCAGCGCCGACTACACCGTTTTTATCCAGCTTTGGCCCGCCGACCCCCGGCAGCAGTTCAAAGGGTTTGACGCTCCACCCCTGGCCGGCGACTACCCGACCAGCTTATGGGAAGCGGGCGAAGTTATTCTTGATCCACACGAGCTAGATTTAGCGGCTGTGCCCCCCGGCGAATACCGGGTTTTGGCCGGGCTGTACCACCTACCCACCGGCCAACGACTCGCCGTCAGCGCCGACAACACGCCTTTACCTGACAATGCGGTAAATTTAGGAACTATGCAAATCAAATAACGGTAGCCAATAATCGTTAAGCAGTACCCTTCGATACGGTTCGCTTCGCTCACCTACTCAGGCTGCTGCCTAATTTTATGCCATTAACCTCCTCCCCCTACTACCTACTACCTACTACCTACTCCCTTTTTGGGCCTAATGGCCTGATTGTGAGCAACGCATAGATGTGTTAAAATAGTTTGAAATCGTTAGAAAGTTTAAAAAATAAAGGTAACGGCTCCGGTGCATCGCACTTGGCGGCTTGAATAGCGACGTTTAATCATGAAGAACAACCTGATTGGCCAACAAATCGGAAAGTACGTCCTGCAAGAATTACTGGGTGAAGGTGGGATGGGCCAGATTTACAAAGCCCGCCATCCCATCCTGGAACGCGATGTTGCCCTTAAGCTCATTCACTTGTACCGGGTGAGCGACTCAACGGTCGTAGACCGATTTCGACGCGAGGCCAGGGTGGTGGCGGCCCTGCGCCATCCGGGCATTGTCCAGGTGTACGATTTTGACGTAGACGCCAAGCATGACATTTTTTACATGGTCATGGAGTTTGTACAGGGTGAAAGCCTGGCCCATCGCCTGGTGAGTATTGACGCTCAGGGAGGCCGCTTGCCGATGAGCGAAGCCCTCCGGCTTATCCGCTCTATTACCGAAGCGGTGGCCTATGCCCACAACCAGGGCGTTATTCACTGCGATCTCAAACCTGATAATGTGATGCTCAACCGTGAAGGACAGCCCATTCTGACCGATTTTGGCATTTCCAAATTTGTCAGCGGCGAACGCCTGACCAGTACCAGTGATATTTTGGGGACGCCGCACTACATGTCGCCCGAACAAGGCACGGGCCGCTGGAAGATTGACGCCCGAACCGATGTCTATTCCTTAGGGGTGATGCTGTACGAGTTAACCACCGGGCACCTGCCTTTTAGCGGTGATACTTCGATGAGCATCATGTTCAAACACATCAACGACCAGCCGTCCCCACCGCGCAGCGTCAACCCCAATATCCCCGAAAGTGTGGAGCAGATTATTCAAAAAGCCATGGCCAAAGACCCGGCCTGGCGCTATCCCTCGGCCCAGGAAATGCTAACCGCCCTGGAAGCCCTCGACTCGCCCCAATCCATCCCGCCGGCCGACGCTGAACCGGCCAGCCTCTTTATTTGCTACAAGCCACACGCCGAACCAGACGAAAGCATTGCCGCTCACCTGTACGAAATGCTCACGGCTCGCGGGCACCGGGTTTTTATTGACCCCATCTCCCCTACCGGGGAAACCTGGGTAGAACAAGTTGATCGGCAAATCAAAGCCAGCGATTTTTTTATCGTTCTCCTCTCCAAAGCCGCAGCCGAAAGCGAAATGATCCAGATTGAAGTGAGCCAGGCTTACGATTATTACATGCTGCACGAGAAGCCTCACCTGCTATCGGTGCGGATTGCCCGTGAAGAGCTGCTGCCCTACGCCATTCCGACCTTTCTGGAGCCGCTGCACTACGTAGATTGGCAAAGTGAAGCCGACAATGCCCGCCTGGTCGAAGAAATTCTGAGCGCGATTGCCGGACGGTTTCCGCCCAGTCCCCCTCCCCCAGCCGGTCGAATCACCAAAGAAACCAGCGTTTTGTCCGAAGACGGGCGGCTGGTCGCCGGCGATGAAACCTCTCAGCCGCCGCTGCCGGCTTTCGACCCGCGTTTTTTGCAGAAGTTAGCCGTTCCCGGCGGAGCAGTCAAACTGCGCGATAAATTCTATGTAGAGCGGGCTGTAGACGCAGAGTTGAAAGAGCAGATGGTCAGTTGGGGCAGCACCGTCACCATTCGCGCCCCCCGGCAAAGCGGCAAAACCTCGCTGTTGATGCGCGGGATTCATTATGCCCGGCAGCAGCAAGCTAATGTTGTCTTTCTTGATTTTCAAAGTTTTGGCAGCAGCCAACTGGCCGCGCCGGAACCATTTCTGCGCGAACTGGCCCAATCCATCTGCGACGAACTTGACCTGGACGAAGCGGCGGTTGAGGAAGCCTGGGAAGGCTCGCGCAGCCCCTTTAAAAAGCTGACCCGTTTTATGGAACAATCAGTGCTGCCGGCTTTTGAGGAGCCAATTGTCCTGGCCATGGACGAAGCCGACAGCTTATTACGCACCGATTTCTACCAGGACTTTTTTGGCCTGCTGCGCTCCTGGCACAATCGCCGCGCCTCTCACGAAGAATGGGAGATTCTCAATCTGGTCCTGGTCATCTCCACCGAGCCGTATCTGCTGATTGACGACATTCACCAGTCGCCTTTTAACGTAGGGTTGCACCTCGGTCTGACCGATTTTGACGAAAACCAGGTGCGCGACCTCAACACCCGGCACGGCTCGCCGATGGCCGAGCGCGATATACCGGCGCTGCTGGCCCTGCTGAACGGTCATCCTTTCCTGACCCGCCTGGCCTTCTACAAGCTTGTGACTGAGGGCATAACCTGGGCCGACCTGCGCCAGCAAGCCCCAACCGATGAGGGACCCTTTGGCGACCATTTGCGCCATCAATATTGGACTATTTACGACAAGCCGGAACTCAAAAACGCGCTGAAAGAGATTATCCTGACCAAGTGCTGTCCCGACGAGAAATCGCTCTTTCGACTGCTGCAGGCCGGCTTAATCAAAGGCAGCGGCGATGCCTACACCTGCCGCTGCGATCTGTATCGCCTGTACTTTGGGGAAAAACTTTTCTAATTGTGAATGGTGAATTGTCAATTGTAAATGGTTAACGGTTTGAGAAGAACTCTTTCATTCACAATTCACAATTCATAGTTCACAATTCACAATTACTTGAAAGTCGAAGGGTGCATGACCACACTGGGCAATGCCGGCGACGGCCAGACCCTGACCCAATTTAGCCGACGGCGCTCCAAATCCGATTTTTTTGTGGCCGGCGGGACACTCTCACCCAGCGTGCCTTCCTATGTCAAGCGCGAAGCGGATGATGAGCTGTTTGATCTGGCTTTAAAGGGCAATTTTTGCTTTGTTCTGACCACCCGGCAGATGGGCAAATCCAGCCTGATGATCCGCACTGCCCGGCGCTTGCGCACCGAAGGCGTCCACACGGCCATCATTGATCTGACTGAAATGGGGTCCAGCGCGGTGGCCGAGACCTGGTATCTGGATTTACTGACCGAACTGGCCGACCAGTTGGAGTTATCGGTAGAGCCGGAAACTTGGTGGCAGGAACGGGCCGCGCTGGGCTATGTCCGGCGTTTTACCAACTTTTTGCGCGACGTGGTGCTGACCGAAATCGAAGAGCAGGTGGTCATCTTTATTGACGAGATTGACACCACCCTCCGCCTGCCCTTCTCCGACGACTTTTTTACGGCCATCCGGGCCACCCATAACGCCCGCGCCAAAGACCCGGCCTTTGCCCGCCTGAATTTTATTTTGATTGGCGTGGCCTCTCCTTCTGATTTAATCAAAGACCACAGCCGCACTCCTTTCAATATTGGCCAGGGCATCAAACTCAGGGATTTTACCCTGGCCAACACCACCGTGCTGCAAGACCGGCTGGAAACGATTTATCCCGGCCAGGGCGAAGCCATCTTCAGCCGCGTCTACCACTGGACGGGCGGCCACCCTTACCTGACCCAGAAACTGTGCCAGGCGATTGCTCAAGCGGAGGATAAAACCTGGACCGCCGAGCAGATTGACGGGTTGATTGAAACCCTTTTTTTGTCAGAAGAAGCCCGTAAAGAAACCAATTTACAATTTGTGCAGGACAGCCTGCGCGAACATCCGCTCAAGCGTCACCTACTCAGTTTATACCGCCGGGTTTACGAAGGCGAAATCGTTGACGAGGATGAACGCTCGCCGGTGCATAATCAGCTCAAATTGACCGGCCTGGTTCGCTCCGCAGAAGGCCGGCTGCAGATTCGCTGTGAAATTTACCGGCGCGTTTTTAACCTGGATTGGATCAAAGCCAATTTACCTATTGATGTAGACGCCTCTGATTTCTTTGTCGTTGGCGGGACCGTCCGCTCCGACTCGCCATCTTATGTCAAGCGCCCGGCCGACGACGAGCTGCTGGATTTGGCCCTGGCCGGCCGCTTTTGTTATGTCCTGACCCCCCGGCAAATGGGCAAATCATCGCTGATGATTCGGGCGGCCCGCCATTTGCAGCAGCAAGGCGTCCGCACCGCCCTGGTTGACCTGACCAAAATCGGTTTGGTAACGGTGGATCAGTGGTATCTCAATTTGCTGACCGATTTGAAGGAGAGTTTTGGCTTGTCCGTTGATCTGGACGCCTGGTGGCTACACCACGCCGGCCTGGGTCCGGTCAGAGCATTTACCAACTTTTTGCGCGATGTAGTGCTAACCGAAATCGAAGAGCAGGTAGTCATTTTTATTGACGAGATTGACACCACCCTCCGCCTGCCCTTCTCGGATGATTTTTTTGCGGCTATCCGGGCTATGTACAATGCCCGCGCCGAAGACCCCGCCTTCAAGCGCCTGACCTTTGTGTTGTTTGGGGTAGCTACACCTTCCGATTTGATAAAAGATCGCGCCCGCGCCCCCTTCAACATCGGCCAGGCCATTGACCTGGATGATTTTAGCCGCGACCACACCCGCGCCCTGCAACAAGGCTTAAAAGACATCTACTCTGATCAAGGCGAAGCCATCTTCAACCGTATTTATTATTGGACCAACGGGCATCCTTACCTGACCCAGAAGCTCTGTCTGGCCGCCGCCGAATTGAGTGGCAATGGCCCGGTCAACGAGTCCAGTGTAGATGAGTTGGTTGAGCAGCTTTTTCTGTCGGAAGCGGCCCGCAAAGAGTCAAACCTGCAATTTATCCAGGATAGCGTCCAAACCAGTCCCCAGCGCCGCGAGTTGCTAACCCTATACCGCCAGATTTACAGCGGCAAGAAGGTGGCCGAAAATGAACGCTCGGTGGCCCAAAACCAGTTGAAGCTGTTTGGCCTGGTACGGGTGGAGAATGGCCTGCTCAAACTCCGCAACGAAATTTACCGCCACGTTTTCAATTTGAACTGGGTCGAGGCCAATACGCCGGTAGATTGGACCCGTCGACTGGCAATTATCTCCACCGTTCTGACCATTTTATTGATCGGAGTCGTCGGCTTTGCCCTGTTCTGGCGCAGCCAGGAAGACCGCGCCCAAACTTTTATAGACGATTTTAGAAACACCACCGATCCCGACATCCGCATCACCAGTCTGGCCGGGTTATTTGATTTACCCGGTTTTGAAGTTCAAGCCCGGCAGTTATTTTACAACGAACTCACCCCGGAAGAACGACCGGCGTTGTTCACTTCGGCCAGTCCTCAGGAGGTGGGGCCGCAGTTGGTGACGGTCATCCAAAATTTATATACTAACCTGGAAAATACCGAGCGCGATAATCTTTTGCTGCAAGCCATGCTCCAACCCCTGGAAAAAATGGATGACCCCCGCTCGGTAAACTTGCGGGCCAGCATTGAGCAGTGGCTGGCCGGACGAAATCTGTACGCACGGGGCCAATACCAACAGGCGGTAACAACCTATGATTTTGCCCTCAGCCTCAACGACCGCCACCCGGGCATCTATTTTGACCGGGGCGAAGCCTATGCCGCCCTGAACGAGTTGGATCAGGCTCTGGCCGATTTCGAGACGGCGCTGAGTTTGGACGCCAAACAGCGCACCCAAGTTGAGCGAGCCGTTATGCAAGACCCGGCCCTCTATGACCGGGCCATTGCCCAGGGAGTGATTAATCCGCTGTTAGCCGAAATTATCGCCACCCCAACCAGTACCTCCACGCCGACACCCTCACCCACCTCAACCTCAACCCCCACTCAGACTCCTTCGCCCACTCCTACCCTCACGCCCACCTCAACCCCACCGCCGCCTACGGCCACCCCTTCACCTTCACCCACCACCCCTGTTCCCGCCGCCTTACCGGAAACCTCCCAATTTCCCACCAGCACCCCGACCGCTACCGCGACGCCTGTTCCAACCGCGACACCAACGCCCAGGCCGGCCTTGATTGTTTATGTCCAGAGCTTCGGCCAGCAGCACGATTTGGGACTGGTTGGCTCCAGTAGCAAGGTCATTAATGAAAAACTGCATCCGTTGGCCGCGGCCCCAGCCTGGTCACCCGATGGCCGCAGAATCGCTTTTTATGGGGAACCGAAGCTGAGTGAGTTGGGCGGCATCTATGCCAAAGGCAGCGGCATTTATATGCTGGAACCGGCAACGGGCATTATTGACCAGTTTTTCTCAAGCGAACATATTCGCAATATGGATTGGGCGCCCGATGGCATCAAACTGGCGGTAGAAATCGGCCCACCCGACCAAACCCACCAAATTGTCGTCCTCGATACCCGTGACAGCCAGGAAATCAGCCGTTTTTCCGGCGAACAGCCCACCTGGAGTCCCAATAGCCAAGAACTGGTTATCAAAGCCTGCAATCCCGAATGTGGCCTCTGGAAAGTGGGTTTCGACGGCTTTGGCGGCAAACTGCTGACCACCGATAGCACCGACAGCTACCCCAGTTGGTCTTCCACCGGCGAGCATATCGTTTTTACCTCTCGCTTCCGCACCGCCGATTGGGAAATCTACCGGCTCAACGTGGCCGATGGCCTCATCGAACAACTGACCAGGCGCTCCGGCACCGACACCACCCCCATTTTCAGCAGCGACGGCCGGGAAATCTACTACCGCAGCGACGCCATCGGCGACTGGCAAATCCGGGTCATGGCCGTTGACGGCCGCAACGACCGCCCCCTCATTGATAAAGTCGGCCAGAGTGAGGATTGGGGATTGGCCAGGCCGGCGGTGTATTGATTATTTTACCCAGCCAGCCAATCCTCAATGAGCAAGCCAGGAACACGCTCAAAGTGTCGTTGGTTGTGTGCCAATAAAGATGCACTATATTCAAGGGCAACACTGGCAATTTGTAAATCCAAATCGCTCAAGCGCATTCCAGCCTGCCCTAATGAAGCTTTCAAGAGGCCAACAAGAATACATCGAGCCGGGCCAGATTTCGGGAAGGCTGAGCGGATTTATGAGCGCCATGCGCCCATTCACCGACGCTGGTGGCAGTTATGGCTAATTCCTCGTCGGGCGAAATCCAAGCTGGCAAGCGCAAGCGACCCCGCAGCAAAGCCACACAATGCTCACTGTCTAAAATTTTCACCACTCAATCCCGGCTTTAATCCCTTGATTTTGATGATTGGCATAGATCTCACTCACCAGAGTCTCCAAATCGGCCTCATCTTGCCACAAACCAAAAGGGCCAATGGCCGGATGGACTATCTCAATTGGACAAAATTTCGCTTGACGCCCAAAATAGGGAACAAATCTCTCTGTTTTTTCCTTTGTGACCTTCGATGCCCAAAAACCGTTCACAATTCAGAGCCAAAGCCCCCCTAATTCATAATTCACTGTTCACCATTCTCCTCCTTGCCTTCGCCCTCAATCTACATGCCCTCTCCGCCGAAAACCTGTGGGAAGATGAAATCTTCACCGCCATCTTCGCCAGCCAATCCCCCGCCGACCTTATTGAGTGGACCAAAGACGACATCCATCCCCCGCTCTACTACCTCATCGCCGGAGCCTTTACCCGCCTGACCGTTCCCCCCGGCGCAGTCCCCACTCCCGCCTCCGATTGGTTGTGGCGCTTTCCGTCAGTCATTGCCGGCGTTCTCACCGTAGCCGTAACCTACAAATTAGCGAGGCAGGGGTCAGGAGTCGGGGGTCAAGTGTCAAGTGTCACGCACCACGCACCACGCACCACGCACCACGTTTCACATATCGCCGCACTCCTTCTGGCCCTCGCCCCCATCGCCATCAAATACAGTCAGGAAGCCCGCATGCACGCCCTGTTTATGTTTCTCTCAGCCTGCTCAACCTGGCTGCTCTTCCGCGCCCTGGCTCGACCCCGCCAGTGGCCGCGCTGGCTGGCCTATGCCCTGGCGACAACAGCCAACCTCTACACCATGTACTTTGGCTTCCTGATTTTAGCCGCCCAAACCGGGCTTGTGCTATTTACGATTTACGATTTACGATTTACGATTTACGCACCACGCACCACGTACCACGTACCCCATCTCTTTGGTTTTGCTTCTTCCCTCATTCTTGCCTGCCTGCTCTACCTCCCCTGGTGGCCGGTGCTGTTTGCTATTTTGCAGAAACGGGCGGCAGTTGGCGCGATTGAAGGAGGCGTTGGCTCGCCGCTGGCGTTTGTGCCGGGCGTTGTTCGGGCCCTAGGGCCGCTGCCGGAGCCGGTCGCCTGGGGATTTTTGGCGCTGTTTATTATCGGTGTCATTTTGTTGGCTCGCTGCGCCTGGCCGGTTGCCGTGTTTGCCGCCCTCTGGCTGGCCCTGCCGGTCGCCCTGCCGATTGTGTTGGGCGACCCCCGCGCTTTGCAATTTCGCTACGCCTTTGTGCTGCCGGTCTATTTGTCGGTGATAGGCTATGCTGTTGTCAGAATCAGCGAATGGGTGAAGGGGCGAATGGCGAATGAGCGAATGGCCGCAAAACGTGAGCTGCAAAGTGTAGCAAAACTTGAACAACAATCTAATCTAACCCCTTCACCCTTCCCTCTTTCAACTCCCTCACCCTCCAACCCTCCAGCCTTCCAGCCTTCCAGCCTTCCAGCCTCCAGCCTCCTGTACTTCCTCTGGCTGCTGGCCACCCTCTCCTTTATTGCAACGCTTGGCATTTACAGTCAAACCAAGCCTGATTGGCGCGGCGCGGCGGCTTATCTGGACGAGCATGCCAGCCCTAATGACCTGATTTTGATCGGCCCACTGTGGGACGAGGGCCGTTTTATTGATTACTACTATCGCGGGCAGGCCCAACTTTTGACACCAGCGGCATTGCTGACTAATATTGAAGGCCGCGCCGAAACCCTACGGAGCAGCGGCGGGCGGGTCTGGGCAGTCAACCGCTTTAAACCGGCTGAATCGCCCGCCGTGAAGCAGCTTGTTTTTCCCGGCGGGGTCGTCGTTTCGGAGCCGCAGCTTGCTATTTACGAGCCGGCCATTTTGGCCGAAGCAACGCTCGATTTGGCCCGTCAGGCCGTGGACGCCGCTTATCCCTGGGCCGCCGAGATGGAAGCGCGAGGTGTGCTCAACCCCGACCCGCGCACGGCTAGAGCGGCTGCCTTACGCGCCTGGGGTGATGCATTGGTGGCAGCGGGCCGGCTTCATGAGGCAATTGAACCCTACCAAACCGCGGTAGACAGCTTTCCGGGCTGGGTTAGCGGTCTGCTGGCTTTGGCCGAAACACAAGAAACTGTGGGCAATCTCGAAGCGGCGGCGAAAGCTTATCGCCAGGCGGTTATTTACAATCCCAAGTGGCATAGTCCTGCTGCCGACGAAGCCGCCGCTTTGGTGGCTGCCGGTCAGTGGACCGAGGCGGTGGAGAAGTATCATCAGATTATCGAGGCAAAGTAGCAGGGTTGCAAAGTAGCAAAGTAACAGAGTCTTTCCGTTACCCTGCTACCCTGCTACCCTGCTACCCTGTGACATGAACCGTAAACAACTCCTCAACATCCTTAAAATTGTCATTAGTGTGAGTCTGCTCAGTTTTATTTTCAGCAGCCTCGATATGGAAGCCTTTTTCACGATTGTGAGCCGGGCGAATCCGTGGTGGCTGCTGGCGGCGCTGGCCATGATGATGCTGGGCGTCGTGATTCGCGCCTACCGCTGGCAAATATTGCTGGCAGCAATTGGCGTTATTGTGCCATTGGCCGAACTGACCAACATTTACTTTATCGGTTTTCTATTCAACAACCTGTTACCCAGCGGCCTGGGCGGCGATGCTATGCGCATGGTCGAACTTAGCCGCCACAGCGAACGTATCTCCGATGCCGTGACCAGCGTGGTGGTTGATCGCTTTTTAGGACTGTCGGCGCTGCAAGCGATTGCGCTGATTGCTTTGGTAGCCGATTGGGGCGAAATCCCCCCGGCCGTAGCCTATTTCACCATCGTTATTTTTCTGGGCGGGCTGGTCATCGGGTATTTATTGATCAACCGGCCGCTTTACACGGCCCTGCGCGCGCGAGTGGGTCTGTTTCGCCAAATGAGCGATATTAAAATGATTGGCAACCTGGCCGAATCGTTCCAACGCTACCCCATCGGGGCGCTGGGCCGAGCTTACCTGGTATCATTTTTGTTCAATTTGTCGCTCATCGCCATGAACGTTTTTATCGGCACAGCTTTGAGCGCGCCGGTAAACCTGGTCCAATATGCCGTCTTTGTGCCGATTACCTCACTGGTGCTGTTGCTGCCGATCAGTTTTGCCGGGTTGGGCGTGCGCGAAGAAACCTATCGCCGCTTGTTCAGCCAGGTAGGAGTATCCCCGGAAGTTGCCGTAGCGATGTCGCTGCTGGTTTACGTTTTTGGAAATATCTGTACCGGGTTGATCGGCGGGGTGATTTATTTGCTGCGCGGGGCGCGTGGTGTGGTTTCCGAGAAAGGATCATAATTGTGATAGTTCAAGCTTCCTCAATATTGAACGAGGAATTGTCTTACGGGGCAGATGGCGCAACGCCGCCGCAGTTGAGCATTGTGCTGCCCATTTACAACGAAGCAGAGAGTTTGCCCCATTTGTTGGAAGAATTGGTCCCGGCGCTGGAAGCAACCGGACGCACCTTTGAGATTATCTGTGTGGACGACGGCAGCCGCGACAACAGCTTTGGGGAACTGCAAAAACTGCGCGCTCAGGATGCACGGGTGCGGGTGGTCCGCTTTCGGCGCAATTTTGGGCAAACGGCCGCGTTTGCCGCCGGTTTCGACCGGGCGCGGGGCGAAGTGGTCATTACCATGGATGCTGATTTGCAGAATGACCCGGCGGATATCCCGGAACTACTAGCCAAAATTGACGAGGGTTACGATGTGGTTAGCGGCTGGCGGGTGAAACGCTGGCAGGAGGGCTTCTCGGCATTTCTGACCCGCAAAGTCCCTTCGACGACAGCCAACTGGCTCATCTCAAAGGGCACGGGCGTTCGGCTGCACGACTATGGCTGCGCCTTGAAGGCTTACCGCAGGGATGTGGTCAAAAGCATCAATTTATATGGCGATTTGCACCGCTTTATTCCGGCCATTGCCAGCTATTACGGCGTCAGCGTGGCCGAAGTGCCGGTCAATTACCGCTCGCGCCAATTTGGACGCAGCAAATACGGCATCGGCCGCATTACCCGCGTTATTCTCGACCTGCTGACAGTACGTTTTCTACTCAGCTACTCCACCCGACCCATCCAGATTTTTGGTTTGATGGGCCTGGGGTCGTTGGCTTTGGGTGTTCTCATCGGCGTCTATCTCACCTTTGTGAAGCTAGTCTACTTTGAAAACCTGGTTGACCGGCCGCTCCTGCTGCTGGCGATTCTGCTGGTGATGGTGGGGGTGCAGTTTATCACCATGGGTCTGCTGGGTGAAATGATCTCTCGCACTTACCACGAAAGCCAAAACAAGCCCATTTATACCGTGCGCGAGGAGTTGGGGTAGCCTGATATTTGCTCGTAGTAACGACTTTAGTCGTTTGCCACCTCAATAATAACTGCATTTAACGACTAAAGTTGTCACTACAAACAGGTTTCTCAAACAAAGGTTTGCAAAAACTTCTGAAAAAGGGGCGAAAAGATGGCCGGCTGACCGGCGGTGGTATCTTTCAGAACGACTCCTTTGGCAGCCAGACTACTCAAAGGCTGCCAGGCCTCGGGCCGGACATCGTAGTTGATCAGTTGAAGCAGGACGTCTTGCTCCTGGGCTTCCAGGCTGTTCCATATCTTCCGGCACTCGCCGGCTATGGCGTCATAACTCAACAACTGTTGAAGCTGCGAATCTTCGTGATGGGGCAGCGGATGTTTGAGCATAATTTTGAAGACGGTGGTAATCAAGCCGCCATGTCCCCCGCTGGCTTTGGCTATCAGCGCGTTTTGCAGCGGGGTCAGTTCTACCTCATAACGCTTTGATAATTCGGCCAGCATAAATTGGGTATCGTTGGCGTTGTAAGGTTTCAGCCCCAGGATATTCGAGGCCAGCAGTTCGTAAAAGGGTTCACCCTGATCGAAAAAACCCTCTCGAATAGCCGTCGGCATACGATGCGCCGCCATGACATAACTGAGGTGATATTTGAACTCATCGCGCAGCCAGCGCAGATTCTTAAAAAATTGAAAATCAAGCTGGCGAATAATGGGTTCAAACTCATCAAACAACAAAACCAGGTGAAAATTTTCTAACCGATTAAAAAGGTGGCGAAAGGCCGTCTCCAGGTGACGCGGGGCCAGAATGTGGCTCTCCGACAGGGCCACTTTTTCGTGCAAGCCGCGCATAAAATCAATCGTTTCTTGGGGCTGCCGGTTATCTTCGGCCCACTTCTGCAAATTGTACAAAATAAGTTCATACAGATAAAAGGCCGACAGCTCAGCCACCAGGGCATTAGTATCGGCCCAAATGAAGGCATAATTTTCTGAGTGGCCCGGCAGATACTTTTGCTTCGTCTCTTTGTTTTGCAGACAGCGGAAAAGATTGGATTTGCCGGCGCCGCTCATCCCCACAATAAAACACGACTCGCCTTTGGCAATCCGCTCCATGATCAGCGGAATGATCTCCTGGCGGTAATCCGGCGGAAACTTGCGGGCAATACGCTCCTGAAACGATGGGTTGCTCATAAGACTCTCCCCTCCAAAGAATAGTGAACTACTCATCTATATCCAATCTAAACCCAACTCCACGCACCGTTTTGATGTAACGCGGAGTCTGTGGATTAGGCTCAATTTTTTCACGCAGACTCTTCACCACTGCATCCAGGCGAAAATCGGGAATTTTGCCAAGTTGGCGATGATCCTCTTCCGGGTACAGATGGCGCAGCAGGTCAAGGCGGCGGCAGTTCTGGCCCTGATGTTGGTACAGAAAATCAAGCAATTGGGCCGGCAACCCCGGCAAATGGATCTGCCGGCCTTCAATCCAGCAGAGTTGTTGTTGAGCGTCAAATTGAAAAGAGGGCCGGTTCTGGGCTGTGGTTTGCCGCACAAAAGCGGCAAAGAGCGTTGAAAACAGGTGCGGCTCCTGCACGGGTTTGGCTACAATGAGACCTTTGCGAGTCAATTTGTCTATAATCACCCCACCACCCGGTTCTGTTGCCCATTTGTCCGTTTCGACAAATTCCGCCAGCCACGCTCGCTCAGGGGTGGTCAGGCTGGACCAGATTTTGCCGCACTCGTCTCTCACTTCGGCGTCGTTGAACAGTGTAGACCAGTCCGGCTGCTGATCTTCTTTTAAGGCCGGCAGCATTTTGCCAAAAATCACTCTGATCAACCCGCCATGCCCACCGGATAAATCAAAAACCCGGCTTGTATATTGAACCGGCCACTCCACCCGCTGGCGTAAACTCAAACGTTCCAGCATCAGCTCGGTTCCCGGCAGATCATAGGGTTTCAAGCCTAAAATATGGGTTTGAAAAAGCTCAGCAAACGCCTCGACCTCCGGCGTTACCGGCAGCATGTCCTCCAAGTCCCGGCGCAAAAAAAGTAAATAGGATAGGCTGTATTTGTTTTTATCGCGCAGTGCTCGCAAATTGGCCCAGGTGCGCTGGCTCAACTGCGGATAGATCAGCTCAAATTCATCCAGCAAAAAAACAACCCGCAGTCCCTTAACTTGACACAGCCAATGCAGCGCCTGTTCCAGACAACGTTGGGCATTGAGCGTGTCGTTGGTACGCCGGGCTGCCTTTTCGTGCCATTCCTCCAAGCGGGTCACGACCTCTGCCGGCAGATTGGCGCTCTGGCCGTGGAAAGAGAGACGATACAGCAGCAATTCCAAAAAGTTCCACTCGGTCATCGCGGCCAGATCATTGCTGTCCACCAGAATGATCAAAATTTCGCTTTTATCCGCTCCCAGATGGGCTGCTTGAATATCTGGCTGCTGCAAACAGCGCACCAAGTTCGACTTGCCCACACTGGCCACCCCCACCATCGCCGCCGACTCGCCGGCTTGTATGAGCCGCATGAGCTGGGCAACCAGGTGATACCGAAAAGTTAAAGGTAAGGGCGTGCGATCCATCTTATCTCATTAACAATTCATACCGCAAGGGTATCCCTTTGGGACAATTGACAATTTACCATTCACCATTAATCCCGGCCTCATTATACCATACAAAGGACGTAGATGGGGCAAAATTCTAAATTTCTCTAGGAAATCTCTAAGTTAATTATTAAAAGCGGTGGTAAGATAAGGACAGGTTTAACCAATCGGTTCAGCTAATGAAAGGAGAGCAGCATGGGACGCACCTTGAGCGAAAAAATTAGAGCAAAGTTGGGCTACCGGCACGTGCCTGACAATATGGTTCAGGTCATCCTCCGTGATGGTCGCTACCACCGCGCTGAGGGCGATACTTTTGTCAGACGCCGCTTACACAATGAAAGTTTCGGCCCGCAAATCAGGGTTGGCATCCGCGTAGTTGAACATCTTTATGAGCATATTGCCAGCCGCGATGGCGTCCTGCACCGCATTAAGGTGCATGTCAAAGTGTTCTTTGATCTACGCCAGGCGGAGCCGCAGGTGGCTCCGCTGCTGGTAGAGAATGGCGAAACTATCATTCAGAATAAGGTCAGAGGTCTGGTTGATTTGACCCTGCGGCGCGAAGTATCTCAGCTTGACTCGGGTCGGCTGTTGCAGCCGGATATTCCGGCCAAATTGGAAGAGGCTATTCGTAAAAGATTGGAAAGAAACGTGAGTTTTATGGGCGTCTCGCTGCCAACGTTTGAGGATGCCCTGGTGGTCAAGGAGATTTTGCCCCCGGAGCGGATGCAAGAAAATCGAACCGAGGCGACCAACATCAACGAAACGGCGCAAAGCCTGGCCCGACTCACCGTCGAAGAGATTAAGCAGGCCATTGTGGCCCATCTCTACCGGGATATGGGCCAGCGCCCCATCCAGGTGAGGAGTATGAATCTACCCGATGCGGCCAATCCGTTTAAGGAAGATCGGGAAAGTGATCACTCACTCCGGGTTTTGCGCCAGCCTACAGGCCAGATTTACGATAATTAACTCACAGACCCTCAAGGTCTTAAAGACCTTGAGGGTCTTGCTAAACAAACAGCCGTCAACTTGCGTTGACGGCTGTCCTTTATTACTCCACCCCCAGCAACTCCACCTCAAAAATCAACGTGGCGTTCGGGGGAATGACTCCTCCGGCTCCGCTTTCGCCGTAGGCCAAATCTGCCGGGATGACCAGTTGGCGCTTGCCGCCCACCTTCATCGAGGCCACGCCTTCATCCCAACCGGGAATGACCTGCCCGGCCCCAACCGGAAAACTGAAGGGGTCGCCTCGCAGCAGCGAGCTGTCAAACATCGTGCCATCTTCGAGCCAGCCGGTATAGTGAACAACCGCCGTTTGCCCTTCGCCGATTGTCTCACCAGTCCCTTCCTCCAGATCATAATATTTCAGGCCGCTCTCGGTGGTGGTAAAATCGGCCTCATCCACTGTGGTGGGTGCTTCCGGCGGCGGAGGCGGCCCCGGCTCAGCCGAAACCAGTTCCACGTCAAAGTTGAGCGTGGCATTAGGCGGGATGACTCCGCCGGCGCCACTTTCGCCATAGGCCAGGTCGGGTGGAATAATCAGCTTGCATTTGCCGCCGACTTTCATCAGGCCAATGCCTTCATCCCAGCCGGGGATGACCTGACCCCGGCCCAACACAAACTCAATCGGCTCACCCCGGTCAACCGAGCTGTCAAACTTGGTCCCATCCTCCAACGTGCCGGTGTAATGCACTTTGACCAGATCGCCGGGTTTGGGCGTCTCCCCGGTTCCTTCTTCAACCACCACATACTGCAACCCGCTGTCGGTGGTGATCACATCCTCATCGGCTGGCTGCTGCGCGGGGGCGGTAGTCGCTTCAGCCGCCGGTTCTTCGGTTGCCAGAGCCGCTACTTCAGTGGGCGCGGCTTCGGCCACCACCGGAGTAGGGGTCGCGGCTTCGGCCGCAGGGGCTTCAGCGGTGGCTTGCTGGAAGCTATTACAGCCGGCCATCAGCAACGCGGCCAAGATCAGACCTGATATTTGAAACTTCATTATTTTTTACTTCTCCTTTTATTTTCGCCGGCAAAACAAAATCGAGGCGTAAGCCGGAAATCTGCAACTATGCCCGACTCGCTGCCTCGACGCCATACTTTGCCGGTAGTTAATCTTCAGCAGATACATCATACCGGAAAATAAGAGATTATCAAACGCAGGTGTTTCATTTGAAACGCTAATGGCCTTGCCAAGCATAACAACGTAGTCTAAAATTTGTGGCTATGAAATTTTACCCCTGGCGGTCGGTTCTACCCCTACTCATCCTGTGGCTGGCGTTTGGCTTGCGCCTCTATCATCTCGATTTTCAAAGCATCTGGTGGGATGAAGGCCACAGCATTTTTGTGGCTTCACAGCCCATTACCCAAATTCCCACCCTGCCGGCGATGGATGTTCACCCGCCGGCCTATTTTAGCCTGCTCCACCTGTGGTTGGCCCTCGCCGGCCAGAGCGAATTTGCCCTGCGCTTCCTGTCCGTTGTGTTCAGCCTGCTCACCGTTGCCCTGCTCCATCGTTTCGCTCATTCAATTTTATACTCCCGCTCCTCCGCTCCTCTGCTCCCCCGCTCCTCCCGCCCTTCGGCGCACCCGAAGGGGTGTGCTCCCCTGCTTACTTCCCTCCTCGCCGCCCTGTCCCCCTTGTATGTTGCCTACGCCCAGGAAGTCCGCAGTTACGCTATGATTACTTTTCTGGCCCTGGCCAGTACGTTTATTCTATGGCACATTCTCCTTACCGCGAAGAACTCGGCGGTCGGCGGTCCGTGGTCGGCGGTCACTCTCTACATTTTCTTTACTGCTGCCTGTCTCTACACCCACTACTTCACTATCTTTTTGCTTCTCTTTCACAACCTCGCCTGGTTGGTCTGGGTAATCCGCAAAAATAGGTCTGCTCGGCTCATCACCTGGGTTGTATCTCAGGTGGGCATTCTGCTGCTGTTTGCGCCCCAGCTTTTTCTGGCGCTGCGCCAAATCACCAGCTACACCAACCCCAACCTGGCCCCCCCCAGCCTGAGCGACTTCATCCTCCACAGTTGGCAAGCCTACACCGTCGGCTTGACCCTCGATCCCCAACCCACAGCTTGGGGTATGTTCATTATCGCTATCATTTTGGTCTTTACTATCTTATTCCAATTACACCAAATCTGGTCCCAACCTTCCAATCTTCCAACCTTCCAACCTTCCATCTTCTTTCTCCTCGGCTGGTTCCTCATCCCGCTTGCCGCCTACTTCCTCGTCCTCCAACGCCAGCCTTCCTTTGAACCTCGCTACCTCATCCTCGTCACCCCGGCTCTGTTCCTAATACTGGGGTCAGGGGTCAGGGGTCAGGGGTCAGATTCTACGTCTTACGTTTTACGCCTCACGCCTCATGCTTCACGCTTCATCCTTCTCGCCATCTTTATCTTCGCCCTCCACAGTTATTACACCAACGAAACCTACTTCAAAGACGACTCGGCGGGTGTGGCCGACTGGCTGGCCGCCGAAACCACAGCCAATGATCTGGTTTATGTGGACGTGCCGCATCCCTTCCACTACTACGCCGCCAGGGGACAAATTGCCGCCCCAACCCGCTACCTGTTTGTAGACATCCACACCGCCGCCGATACCCTCACCCGCGAAGCCGCCGGGCGCGACCGTCTTTTTTGGATCACCTGGCGCGGCAGTGATACCGACCCGCGCGGAGTCATCCCCTTTTTGGCGCAAAAGTACGGCCAGCGCCTGGGCCAGCGCGATTTTCGCGGCTACCATGTCGAGTGGTTCAGCTTGCCGCAGGCGGGGGCTGGTTTTAGCCTGCCCGCCGAGCTGCCGCCGGTCAACGCCGCCTTTGGCGATGTGTTACGGCTGGATGGCGCAGCCTTTGGCGGCTACCCCCCGGCGGGCGAGACCACGCCGGTTACGCATCCCGCCTGGGCCACCCTGCACTTTACCCTGCTTCGTGACACCGATGTTGATTACAAAGTCTCCCTCCGCCTACGCGGCGAAGACGGCCACCTGGCCGCCCAGGTAGACAAAGACCTGCTCAACGATCGCCACTTCCGCACCTCGGCCTGGCCGCCCACCGACCCCGCTTTGAATCAAGCGATCAACGTCTACACCCTCCCCCTGGCCGCCGAGACGCCGCCCGGCTCGTATCGCCTGGAGGTTGTGGTTTACAACGCCCAGCCACCCTACCCCGGCGAGGGCGTCAGCGGCCTTGAAAGTGAGGATGGTGCGGCGGCAGTGCTTGGTCACATTACCGTAATTCCTTAAATGACCCAAAGTATGATACAATTCTGACGTAGTCTTTATCCTCAGGGGGGGTGATGAATCCAGAAACAAAGTCAAACGAAAATAAAATTCGACCACTAGTTGAGCAGCTTTACGAAAGCGAAGGCCTCACCAATGCCCTGACCGACGAGGCAGCCAAACGGTTGTTGCAGTGGGGCGAGCAGCAGCTCAACCAATTGGCTCATTTGCAACTGGGTGAGGCCGATTTAGAGCAGGCCGCACAAGCGCTGCGGCGGGCCATTCGAGCCATCAATCATCTGATAGAGCAGCGCAGCACCCTCTCAGATACCGAAATGGTTGAACACTTGCTCAAATTGATCGAACAGGTCATTCTCATTACGGCTGTTGCCCAGAAATCCAGCACCCAGGAAATCGGCCATGACCAAGAAACGTAGCGGCAGTTCCGGCCAGTCAACCAAAAAACAAGGGCGAGGAGGCTTGCTCTCCGGCCCCGTGTTTTTGATCCTCCTCCTGGCTATCTTATTTATCGGCGACCGGCTGGGCTGGATCGAAGTGGATTGGCAAGGTCTGCTCAGCGGCGAAGACCTGGAGCAGGTAATTTCTGACCAACCCACAGCCCCAGCGCCGGTTGTCGCCACGCCCATCAGCGGCGAATGGTATCAACTCTATTTTACCACCCCCAACTACCCCGATGAAGCGGCCAACCGGCGGCAAACCATTATCGGCGGCTTGATTAACGTTATCAACAGCGCCCAACGCAGCCTCGATGTAGCGATTTATGAACTAAACCTGGATGAAGTAGGCGACGCGCTCCTGACAGCCCAAAAACGGGGCGTTGCCGTCCGTCTCGTCACCGACAGCGACTCGCTGGAAGAGGATGAAACCCTGATCCGCCTGGAAAAGACCGGGCTGAAGATTGTGCCGGATGAACGCAACCCGATCATGCATAACAAATTTGTCGTCGTAGACGGCCAGAGTGTCTGGACCGGCTCGTGGAACTTCACCCTCAACGATACCTATCGCAACAACAATCACGGCCTTTACCTTCGCTCGCCTGAGCTGGCTCAGAACTACGCGGCTGAGTTTAACGAAATGTTTAGCCAGCAAGCTTTTGGTCCCACTTCACCTGCTAACACCCCGCTGCCCCAGTTGCAACTGGGCAGCAGCCTGCTGGAAACTTGTTTCGCCCCCGAAGATCACTGTGCCGACCACTTAATTGTGCTCATTCGTCAGGCCCAGAAAAACATCCGTTTTATGGCCTTCTCCTTTACCCACGCCGGCATTGGTCAAGCGGTGATTGACCGGGCCAAAGCGGGGGTAAGCGTCCAGGGCGTCTTTGAAACGCGCGGCTCCGAAACCGCGTCCAGCCAGTTAGCCCGCATGAAACGACAAAAACTCGACGTGTGGCAGGACGGCAACCCTTATACTCTCCATCACAAGGTTTTTATCATTGACGACAAGACTGTGGTGCTCGGTTCATTCAATTTTTCCGACAACGCCGACCAGTCTAACGACGAAAATATGCTGGTGATACAAGATAACACCCTTGCCAGCCAATTTCTGGCCGAGTTCAACCGCGTTTATGAACAGGCCCAGAACCCGCCTCGATAATGCCGTTTAAACTCCATCTCTCCCATCTCGTCCGCTCGACTATGATTCTGATGGTCGCGTTCCTGGTCAACAAGGGCCTGGCCATCGGGCGGCAAGTGGTGGTTGCCCGCGCCTTTGGCACCGGCGGCGATTACGATGCCTTTGTGGCCGCCTTTCGCCTGCCCGATATTCTGTTCATGCTCATCTCCGGCGGCGCGTTAGCCACCGCCTTTATCCCCATCCTCAGCGAGCGGCTGACCCTACACTCCCCCGGCGACCCTGCCGGCTGGCGGTTGACCAGCGCCACCCTCAACACCATGCTGCTGGTCACTGCGGCGGCAGCGGCGCTGATTGCCCTTGTGGCCCTGCCACTGGTGGAATGGCTCATTGCCCCCGGCTTCCCCCCCGAAACGCAGCAACTTACGGCCAACCTGATGCGGCTAGCCCTGATTTCCACCCTTATCTTCAGCGTCAGCGGTCTGGCTGGGGGGGTGCTGCACGTTCACCAGCACTTTTTGCTGCCGGCGCTGGCCCCCATTATTTACAATTTGGGCCTGATCGCCGGGGCGCTTTTTCTCGCGCCGAGTTTGGGGGTCTATGGCCTGATGTGGGGCGCGGTGGCCGGAGCTGCCGGTCATTTATTAATCCAGGTTCCCGGCCTTATCCGCTACCGCCTGCGCTATTACCCCAACCTCGGTTGGAGCGATCCGGGACTGCGCCAGGTCATCCGGTTGCTGGGGCCGCGAATTTTAACCCTGGGCGTAATCCAGGTGAATTTTTTGATTATTTTTAACCTGGCCTCCCGCCTGGGCCAGGGCAGCGTCTCGGCTTTGGATTACGGCTGGGATTTGATGCAGATGCCCCAAACCATCATCGGCTCGGCCATTGGTATTGTTTTATTCCCCACTATGGCCGAGCTGGCTGCTCGAAGTGACCGGGCCGGGCTGCGCCATACCGTCGAACAGGCTTTGCGGGTGATCTTGGCCTTATCCATTCCGGCCACCGTCGGCTTGATTGTTCTGGGGCGGCCATTGATTCAACTGCTGTTTGAGCGGGGAGAATTTGGGCCGGATTCGACAGCGGCGGTGTATCAATCGCTACAATTTTGGGCGCTGGCGCTGGTGGCTCACTGCGCCCTGGAAGTGGTCAACCGCCTCTTTTATGCGCAAAAAGATACGACCACCCCGTTGATCGGCGCGGTGGTGGGTATGCTGGTCAATGGTGGGCTGGCCCTGCTGCTTTATCGGGTGCTCGACGCCGGTGGCTTGGCCCTTTCCAATGCAGTCGCGGTTACAATTGAAGTCCTGGTTTTATTGGCGATTGCCAATCAGCGCATGGCTGGAGTCGAAATCAGGCCGCTGCTCAACACTCTGGCTCGCACCGCTCTGGCAGCCGGGGCGATGGGTGCAGCAATTCTGACCTTTACCGCATTCTTCCCAGTGCTGTCGCCCCTTTTGGTTGCTGCTGCCGGCGGCGTCCTGGGCTTGCTGGTTTATATTGCGGCTGGACTGCTGCTGGGTGTGGAAGAACTTCGCGCCGTTCCCCGGCTTATTAGAAGGCAGACCTCATAGGTTTTAAAAACCTATGAGGTCTACCTTTAGAAAAAGATTGCCCACCATCGCCGCCAGAAACAAATTTTTCTGCGGTCGGCGGTCAGTCGCCTGCCCTGAGTTTATCGAATGGGTCGGCGGTCGTTTTAGGCGACGACACACTTCAGTTTATCAATCAGCTCATTGGGCATAAAAGGCTTATTGAGAAAGCTGTCGCACATTTTACGAAAAGCGGTGGTCCTGGCATCGCGTGCGCCGCTGCTGCTTACGCCGATAATCCGGGTTCGATGGGCCGCTTCCTCACGCCGCAGTGACTCTACCAATTCGAAACCATCCATCTTGGGCATCATTAAATCGGTAATAATCACATCGGGGAGATTCTGCCGGGCCAGGCGCAGCCCTTCTTCGCCATTATAAGCCGTTATAATTTGGGTAGAAGGGGTTACTGCCCGCGCCAGAACTTGCAGCATCACGCTTAAGATGAGGGGGTCGTCGTCAACTACGAGGATAGAAGTTAGGTTTACCATAGTATTCTTCCTGAAAGTGAATAACTGTCTTTAGCGTGACAGGTTTATCTGCTACTATAGCATAGTTTGGTTTGAATTCAGTTTGAAAAACCAAATTCAGCCAGCTTTTTTTGACTTAAAACTGTATCCTAACCGCCTTGCCAGCGCTTAAGCCAAAATTTTGCCCTTCTTTCCGCCCGTATTACAATCATCTGGTGAAATTTAACCTATTTTTTATCCAACTCATCATCCTGCTGGAAACTGCCCTATGCCTGGCCGCCTGCGAACTGGCGGCCCCACCGCCGCCTACCGCCACCCCCCTGCCCACACCAACCCTACCGCCCTTGGCTTTGGCTGTTGATGTGCGCGAAGATGCCATCATCGTCCCTATTCCCATTGACCCGCCCAGCTTCAACGCCTACCTCAACGATACCGGCTACGAAGCCCTGGTCGGCGAGCTGGTCTACGGCGCGCTGGCTGAAATTGGCCCCGACGGCAATTACTACCCGGAACTGGCCGCCGACCTGCCCACCCTGGCCAACGGCGGCCTCAGCGAAGACGGTCTGACCGTCACCTGGCGGCTGCGCCCCGGCGTGTTATGGAGCGACGGCCAGCCGTTTACTTCCGCCGACGTGGCTTACACCTGGCAGTCGTTTAAAGACAGCCGTATTTGGGCCCCCGGTTTTGACCTGATTGACACGGTGGAAACGCCCGACCCGCTAACCGCTATTGTCCACTACCGCCAGTTTTACCCCAATTACTTGCTGCAATTTGGCGGCAACGGCGCCGGCGTTTTTCCGGCCCATCACTGCGGCCCCACCGATCAAATGCTTTTTTGGGATTGCAACTTCGAGCCGGTCAGCACCGGCCCGTTTGTGTTGGATCAGTGGCTGCACGGGGTGCGTCTAACCTTTGCCCCCAATCCCAATTATTTTGTCCCCAACCGGCCCCTGGCCAGGCAACTGGTCTTTGAAATCCAGCCCGATCCCGATTTTCGCCGCCGCAATTTGGAACGGGGCAACGCCCATCTCGATTTGTGGCCCGAAGACCCGGCCTTAACCTTTATGGAAAACAATGAGAATGTGAGCGTTTTTGTCACCAATCCGGCCCGCTTTGTGCTGCGTTTAGTGCCTAATCTCAGCGCCTTTGGCAGCGCCGACCCCGCCCAACCCCATCCTGTGCTGGCCAATCCCAAAATGCGCGAGGCCATTCGCGCCGCCATTGATGTCAACCGTCTCAACGAAGAAGCCTTCCTGGGCCGGGCCATCCCCACCGACACCGAACTGTCTCAACTGGGCTGCCAACTGCCCCCGACCACCTTCAACCCCGGCGTGTCCATCGCCCTGATCGAAGAGGCCGGCTGGCGCCTGACCAACCCCGATGACCCCATTCGCTACTGCCAGGGCTGCGGCACGGTTGAAGACGGCACGCCGCTGAGGTTGAAAAGCTACACCTATGAGGAATTTGGCGAGGAATTACTCAACGCACACCGTCTGATTGAAGAGATGCTGTTGGAAGTCGGCATCAAATTAGAACGCGAGGTGGTCGAGGGCGGGCAGTTGTGGAATACCTGGGAAAATAACGGTATCGAGCTGCGCGGCAATTTTGACCTGGATTTGTGGGATGACGGCTATTTCGGGGTTGACCCCACCCTTTACATGGCCGACTATTTTGACCCGCGCGCCATTCCTACCCGCGACAATCCTATCGCCGGCCTCAACATCAGCCGCTATCGCAACCCGACCCTCAGCGGCATTTTTGATGCCTTGCGCAGCCCGCTGCCCACCAACCGCCGCCGGACCCTGCTGTGCGAGTTAGCTACCATTCTCCAACAAGACCTGCCCCACATGCCCCTGCTGGCCCTACCCGACCGCTACGGCATCAACCTCAGCCTGCAAGGCGTCCAGCCGCACATTTATGACACCGTCACCTGGAACGCCGCCGAGTGGCAGTTACTCACCCCGCCTCAGGAGTGAAAAAAGGTAGCAGGTAGCAAGGTAACAGAGTCGAATAAATTTCCTGTCTACTGTCTACCGTTTACTATTTTTGAGGAGCAACGATGCTGAACCAAGCCAAAGCCTTATCCCAAGAACTGATTCGCCTCCGGCGGGATTTTCACCGTCACCCGGAACTGGGTTTTCAAGAAGTACGGACGGCCAGGGTGGTGGCCGAAACCTTGCAAGAAATTGGCGGAATGAACATTCGCACCGGCGTGGGCAAAACCGGCGTTGTCGCCGAGCTGGGCACAGGCCTCGGGCCAACTATCGCCATCCGGGCCGATATGGATGCTTTGCCCATTCTGGAAAAAACCGGGGCCGAATACGCTTCGGTCCAGCCGGGGGTGATGCACGCCTGCGGCCACGACGCCCACACCGCTATCTTGCTGGGCGTGGCCCACCTGCTCAAAGCTACCTTTGCCCAGAACAACCTGCAAGGCAATGTGCGCTTTCTCTTTCAGCCCGCTGAAGAGGTTGCCGACAGCGAAGGCATTAGCGGCGCGCCCCGTATGATTGAAGATGGGGCGCTGGAAGGGGTTGATGCCATCATTGCGCTGCACATAGATTCAACCTCGCCTTGCGGCACGGTCTCCATCCAGAGCGGCTGGAGTTCCGCCGCCGCCGATACTTTCGACGCCTGGCTCACCGGCAGCGGCGGGCACGGCGCGTTTCCTCACCTCAACACCGATCCGTTATGGATGCTAGGCCCGGTGCTAATGGCCTTGCACGGGATTGTCGCCCGCCGGGTTGACCCGCTCAAGGCGGCCGTGGTCAGCTTGGGCCAGGTGCATGCCGGCAAAGCCAGCAACGTCATCCCCGGTGAGGTTTACCTGCAAGGCACCCTGCGCAGTTTTGACCCCGAAGTGCGGGAACAACTCATCGTCGAGGTTGAACGGGCTTTAGAGTTGACACGCTCTCTGGGCGGGGATTATCGTTTGAAAATCGAGCGAGGTTATCCCGCCGGTTGGAATGATCCAACGGTGACCACCTGGTTGTCAGGCGTCAGCGCCGATTTGTTGGGGGCTGAACAGGTCAAACCGGAGTGTATGAGCATGGGGGCTGAAGATTTTGCCTTTATGGGTCAAAAGGCCCCCGGCGCGATGATTATGGTCGGCGCGGCCAAAGCGGATGGTCTGGTGCGCAACCATCACACCGACATTTTTGATATTGACGAACAAGCGCTGCCCATTGGCGCAGCCATCCTGGCCGAAACCGCCCGCCGCTTCCTGGCCGGAGAGCTGAGTCTGGGCCAGTAAGATATACCTGCATTTGTATCCTTTTTGACCGCCCGGCGGTGGTGATTAAGATTACTCAATGGTATGATAACGCTTAACCAAAACCCTAAAGGTCTTGAAGACCTTTAGGGTTTACCAAGGATGTGGCATGGAAGGCCCCAACCCCATTGACCTGACTCAATTCATCTATCCTCTGCTCATTTTTATAGGGATTACCCTGACCCTGGCTATCCTGCTGATTGCCTGGATTGTCTGGCGAGTCCGGCGGATTAACCTGCCGCCCAGCGCCGATTGGATCACGGCTATGCGCGCCACCCCACTGGTGGTGGTGCTGGCGCTGGATTTGCTTGATTTTAGCCTTGATTTTCTCTCCGCCCCCTTCGCCTGGGTTCTCTTGAGTTACCTGGGCCTCAAACCGCTCCGGACCATCACCACCGTCGAGAGCCTTATCCCCGGCACCCAATTTCTACCGACCATGACCGCCGCCCGTTTTATGAGAAACAATTGAGCAAGTTCCTGTTGAAGATATCCCTCTCACTTTACGCTATTTCCCCTTTGAGGTAAAATCCCAGGCGATGAAACCAGTAAACAGTAAATTGACTGATTATTGTCTACCATCTACTACTTTCGAGGAGTTATTATGCAAACACCCGTTGCTACCAAAACCAATGTCATTGACGTAACCGAACAAACCTTTGCCACTGAGGTCCTGGAACGATCCAAAACTACGCCGGTGGTGGTTGATTTCTGGGCGCCCTGGTGCGGCCCGTGCCGGATGCTGGGGCCAACCCTGGAAAAATTGGCCGCCGAGTTCAACGGCGCATTTATTCTGGCCAAAGTGAATGTGGATGAAAATCAACGGCTGGCCATGCAGTTTCGGGTGCAGGGTATTCCGGCGGTCAAAGCCTTTTACAACGGCAAAGTGGCCGGCGAATTTACCGGCGCCCAGCCCGAGCCGCAGGTCCGTAAATTTATCCAGGGTCTTGTTCCCTCCCAGGCTGATTTGTTGGCCCGGCAGGGATACGAGTGGGAAATGAGCAATCAACTTGCAATGGCCGTGACCAATTATCAGGCCGCTTTGGCCGAACAGCCGGACCATTACCCGGCCATGGTCGGCCTGGGCCGGACCTTGCTGCGGCAGGGCCAAGTTGAAGCCGCCCTGACTACCCTGAACGGGATCCCCGCCGGTATCCCAGAACGCGCCGCCGCCGATGCTTTGATCGCCACGGCTCAATTTCAGCAGCACGCTAACGGTCACACCGAAGCAGATTTACGCGCCGCCATCACCGCCGACCCTAAAGATGTTGCCAGCCGCTACGCCCTGGCCAGCCTGCTGGCCAGCGAGCAGCGCTACATCGAAGCCCTGGACGAATTTCTGGAAGTGGTCCGCCGCGACCGCAAGTACAACAACGACGGCGCCCGCAAAGCGATGCTGGCCCTCTTCACCACTCTCGGCGAAGACAATGAACTGACCCGCACCTACCGCCAAAAGTTGGCGAATGTTCTATTCTAAAAACGATTGGGGACCAGAGACCGGAGACGGGTAAAGATTTCCCTGTCCTCGGTCTTCGGTCCCCGGTCAGATAACGATAATGGAATTTTGCCAAGCCACCCTCGAAACCTGTCCTGATGCCACCGGCGCGGTTGTTGCCATTGATGTGGTTCGGGCCTTTACCACTGCCGCCTACGCTTTTGCAGCCGGAGCCAATGAGATTATCTTGGCCGGTACGGTTGAAGAAGCCCTGACCTTGCGTGAACAATTTCCCGGCACATTTCTGATGGGTGAGGTAGACGGTCTGCCGGTTTCCGAATTTGATTTCGGCAACTCGCCCACTGAAATAGCCGGTCTCGACCTGACGGGACGGCGGTTGATCCAGCGAACCTCAGCGGGTACGCAAGGCGTGGTCCGCAGCACCAGCACTGAGCTGCTGCTGGCCGGCAGCCTGGTTTGCGCCGGAGCGACAGCCCGCTATCTGCGGCAGGCTCAGCCAGAGAGGGTGACATTTGTGATAACAGGGATTTTGTTGGGGCGCGACGGGGATGAGGATATCGCCTGCGCCGACTACTTAACGGCGCTGCTGCGCGGCGAGCAGCCTGACATCGCCCCCTTCATCCGGCGCGTGTACGAGTCAACTACCGGCCATCTCTTCACCGACCCAGACCACCCCGAATTTTCCGAGGCGGACCTGGCTCGCTGCGTTGAGGTGGACCGCTTCGATTTTGCGCTGGTCGTCGAGCGGCGCGATGGGCTGTGGCTGCTAAAGCCGGTGAATGTATAGGAGATTAGAGATTGGAGATTCAAGCTATACTGTCCGCAGGCACAAACTGAGCTTTTTGCCAGTGTAGAAAAACGCAGTTTGTATCCGTGCAAAGTATAATAATCTCCAATCTCCAATCTCTATCCTCGCTACTCCGGCGAGACCGCGCAGCGAAAACCCACATTGTTATAAAATTGAAAATCTCCGTCCAGCCGGGAAAGACAGTTAGCCACGCTGGCATCGTTCATCCAGGAGGCGCCGCGCAGCACCCGGAATCCCTGCGCCTGTCGGCTTTCCCGCCCATCATTGGGGTCATAGGGGAAGGGGTAAAACAGGCTGTTGGTCCACTCCCAAACATTACCAACCATGTCAATCACCCCCTCCGGGGTGTCCCCGGCGGGAGAAAAAGCGCCCACGGGACTGGTCTCGTGTAAACCCGCTTCTTTACAGTTGCAGTAATGGGCGGCAAACTCATTACCCCAGGCATAACGCCGGCCCGTAAAGCCGCGCGCGGCGCGCTCCCACTCGGCCTCAGTGGGCAGGCGTTTGCCGGCCCAGGCGGCATAAGCCATGGCATCGGCCCAGGTGACCAGCACCACCGGATGATCGGCTTTGCCCGCCGGGTAAGTGCGAGTCTCCGGGTCCCAGTTATACCCTTGGGTGTCGCACCAACTGACCTGGTAATTGGGCACAGCATGGCCGGTTGCATCTACAAATTTTTTGTATTCAGCATTGGTCACCGGCCAGCGGTCAAGATAAAAGTCGGCTACAAAAACCTGGTGCTGCGGTTGGTGATTGGGGTTGCCATCATTGCTGCCCATTGTAAAAGCACCGCCGGAAATAAAAACCATTTCTTTGTCGTCATTAGGCCAGACAATAACCGAGGTACTGGTTGGGTTAGATGCAGGGACAGGTTGCTGGATCATAATCATCCACCTCTTTTAAACCATAATATCATAAGCCAGAACACAGCCGCCCAGCCAGATATGATCGCCGGGTTTTAAGGCGACCGCCTGGCCGAGCAGCAGCATTTCGCCGTTAAGGCGGGTGCCAAAACCGCTGCCCAAGTCTTCCACATAAGGCAAGCCGTCTCGCCAGGTGATAACGGCGTGGCGGCGCGACACCCGAACCGCGACCTCGCCCATCGAGTTCAGATCAAGTTCGGGGATAAAATCAACATAGCGATCTGAACGGCCGATGGTGATCTCCTGGGGCGGCGCAATGAGGAATTGTTCGCCGGTGGGGGTCATCAGAACATGCTGAACTTGGGGGGTGGCGGAGACCATCAGCCGTTCTACCGGCACTGCCTCGTAATAAAACCGCATATTCCCCAGGGTAATCTGGTCGCCATGCTGCAACGGGCGCGAGGGTCTGAATTGAATCTGTTCACCATTGAGAAACACGCCATGGCGACTACCCAGGTCTTCGATGGTGTGCTGGCCATCCTGGCCAACGATTTTGGCATGCCGGCGTGAAATAACTCGACTGCCGGCATCTTCATAAGCCAGGTCAACATCCGGCGGCAGGCCCAGGTTGGGATCAAACCGGCCCAAAACCAATTCGCCGGTGACAGGCAGGGCAATATGGCGATTACTTGAACCGAGGACCAACCAATAGGGTCTGCCTTGAGGCGCCGTTACCTTTTTACTGGGTAAATTTTTGGGCAGCGCTTCAACCGCCCCAATCATGTCGGGCCGCGTTTCATCCCGCAGCGGAGCAGTCCAGGCCGGCTTTTCAGAGGTGTGGCCCAGCGACGAGGTTTCCCAACGGGTTTCAGGTTTACTTTGGGATGGGAGTGGCTTAAATTTAGCGGCGGGCGGAGGCTCAGCCGCCGTGGATGAAACCGGTCGCAGGTAGTCGGGCCTTTTCGGTGCGGATTGAGGCGGGGGAGGGGGTGGACCTTCTTTAGCCTCCCGAATTTGTCGCAGCCGGCGGGCTAACATAGACTCTTCTTGCCCCGAATTTTTTCTGGCCCGTTCCTCGTCTGCTTTGACCAGAAGACAATTGATTTGCAGCATCCCCCAGGTAGCATGAGTGTCTGTCCGCGCCGCAAAGGCATTACGGATCATGGTCTTGATACTCGGAGAGTTGTCGCTCTGATCAATACAACGGTTTCGAATGGGGCATTTGCGGCAATCATATTTGAACATTGCCTGTTACCCTTCTCTATCTTCAAGTATAGCACCGGGTAGATGGGCTGTCAACGGGTTCTATAAATTCAACACTCCTCCCCAAATTGACAAAGCCCAATCAATAAATTATAGTCGGGGCCACGCCAAATTTCTTTTAAAGTTATGACTGGAGGTGACGTTATGCTGCAAATTTGTCGCTTTTTTCAACCCGCCCTTGGCCCGCGCCTGGGAGCGATCCTCGATGAGCGGGTTTACGATTTGACTGCCACTGGCCGGCCTGCCTTTGCTTCGTTCAATATCTGGCTGAGTTGGGCCGGGCAGCAAGGAGCAGCCCAGGTTGCTGCTACTTTGGCCGATGCCACAGCTAATCTCACTCCGGTTTATGCCTGGGCCGACTTGCAACATCAACCCGATCCTACCCGACCCCATCTCTTGCCGCCTTTGGATGCTCAGGAGGTTTGGGCGGCAGGCGTAACCTATTTACGCAGCCGTCAGGCCCGCGAGGAGGAGTCAAACAAAATTGGCGTTTATGATCGGGTTTATGAGGCAGAACGGCCTGAAATCTTTTTCAAAGCAACCCCCCATCGGGTGGTTGGCCCGCACGATTTTATCCGCGTCCGGGCCGACGCGAGTTGGACTGTGCCCGAACCAGAATTGACGGTACTGCTCAGCCCCAATTTGCAGGTTGTCGGCTACACTGCCGGCAACGATGTTTCTTCCCGCGACATCGAAGGCGAGAACCCGTTGTACCTGCCTCAGGCCAAAATCTATACCCGCAGTTGCGCCCTGGGGCCGGTCGTCACCCTGGCCGCCGACCTGAGCGGCCCGGTGGAAATTGAATTGGCCATTCAGCGCGCCGGGGAAACCATTTTTGCCGGCCAGATCAGCACCAGCCAAATGAAGCGCCCCATCAGCGAGCTGGTCGCCTACCTGGGGCGCGAAAACGAATTCCCTCACGGCGTCTTCTTAATGACCGGCACCGGCCTCGTCCCACCCGACGATTACACCCTCCAGGCAGGGGATGTGGTCGAAATTACCATCGAGCGGATTGGGCGATTGGTTAACCCGGTGCAGTAATTGCTGACTCTAACCATAAACCCGAGTTCGAAGTCTACCTTACTGCATCCTGAGTAGCCCTGAAAGGGCGTATCGAAGGGTGCAGTAAGGCAAAAATCATCCTTCGATACAGGCGATAGCCCTACTCAGGATGATTTTTTCTGATAAGCACGGAACCCACATCATAAGACACTTTTCAACGCCTCAAGGCTGATATTGGCTCCGCACAAAACTATCACCACGTTTTGAGCGCGGAAGCGTTCGGCTGTTTTGAGATAAGCCGCCGCCGCCACACCCGCCGCCCCTTCGACCAGCAGGTGTTGGCTTTCGATGATCAGGCGCATGGCGGCTTTGATCTCGTCCTCGCTGACCAGCACAAACTCATCCACCAGTTTTCGGCACAAGGCAAAGGTGATCGCCCCCGGCTCGATCCCCCCGGCGCTGCCATCCGACAGGGTGGGCAGCGACTCCATTTCGACAATTTGACCGGCCTTGACCGATTCGGCCATCACCGGCGAATTTTCCGGCAAACAGCCGATGATTTTGACCTGCGGCTGAACGGCTTTAAGATACCCGGCAATGCCGCTAATGAGTCCACCCCCGCCAACGGTCACAAAAACGGCGTCAATCCGCTCCAGTTGCCGGGCTAATTCGACCCCAATTGTCCCCTGTCCGGCGATAATCTGCGGGTCGTTGTAGGGTGAAATATAAACCAGGCCGCGCTGATCCGCATAGTCGCGGGCGTAGAGTTCGGTCAGGCCGCTGTCATTGCCGTAATGATGAACCTGCGCTCCCAAGCGCCGGATCATTTCAACTTTAACCGGCGAGGCGTTCTCCGGCACAAAAATTTGACCAGGCAGCCCCAGCCGCTTGAGGCCGTAGGCCACCGCCGCCCCGTGGTTGCCGGAAGAGGCCGTCACAATACCCTGGGCGCGTTCCTCCGGGCTGAGGCTGAGCAATTTGTTCATGGCTCCGCGCAGCTTGAACGAGCCGGTATATTGCAGATTTTCCAACTTGAGATAGACATTGCTTTGGCCCGTTTCACTCAGGGCCAGGGCGTGATCCAGCGGCGTTTCGCGGATGTAGGGCCGGATGCGTTGTTCCGCTTGGGTCGACTCAGTGTAGAAATCCATACACACTCCTCAACGTACCCAATAAATAACAGCCACGACCACCCCGATCACCACCACAATCCAGCGCAGCACCGCCGGTTTGATTTGACCCGCCAACTTTCCGCCCAAAACGCCGCCCAGCAGCGCGCCGACGGCCATCACCAGCGCGGCTGACCAGACCACCTGGCCGGAAAACAGAAAAAAAATGGCAGCAGCGATGTTGACGCCGAAAGCAACAGCCTGTTTCAAGCCATTGAGCCGGGTCAGCGAGTCATCCAGAGTCACCCCCAGCGCGGCCAGCACAATCACGCTCAGACCCGCGCCGAAATAGCCACCGTAAATGGCCGCCAGGCCCGTCGGCAGCATGGCCCACGTTTCGGAGAGGGTCGAGCCGGTATGGTGGGAGCGGCGTACCAGCCAGGCCCTTACCGGGTCCTGCACCGCCAGCAAAACCGAGGCCAGCAGAATCAAAAACGGGACCAGCGCCCGAAAAACGCGCTCGCCCGTGTTCAGCAGCAAAATGCCGCCAATAACACCCCCAATCACGCTCATCGGCAACAACAACCACAGCCGCCATTTTTGTCCCTGCAAATCTTTCTTCTGGGCCAGGGTCGCGCCCAGGTAGCCCGGACACAGCGCCACCGTATTAGTCACATTGGCCGTTACCGCCGGAACCCCGACCGCCGTCAGCATGGGGAAGGTAATCAGCGTGCCGCCGCCGGCCAGGGCGTTCACCGCTCCCGCAGCGACGGCCGCCAGACCGATCAGCACAAATTCAAATCCACTGAGCATAGCTACTGGGTAGTAAAACCTCCGTCAATGACAATTCCCGTGCCGGTAATGTACGCAGCCTCATCGGAGGCCAGAAAAGCTGCCAGGGCCGCCACCTCTTCCGGTTTACCCAGGCGCCTCAGCGGTGTGGCAGTAATCAAATTGCCAATGGCGCTTTTGTCGTCTATGCCGAGCGCCGGGGTATCAATGGGGCCGGGCAAAATCGCCACCACCCGAATTTCCGGGGCCAATTCCAGAGCCAGGGCGCGGGTCAAAGACAGCACGCCCCCTTTAGCCGCCTGATAAGCGATAAAATTGCGTATCCCAATAATGCTATGTACCGAGGCGGTGTTCAAAATTACGCCGCCGCGCGCCCGCAAATGGGGCACGGCCAATTTACTGGCCAAAAAGACCGGGCGCAGGGTCACATCCAGGGTGCGCTGCCAGTTGTCAACCGTTGTGTCCAGGAGGGGTTTGGCATCGGTCCAGTAAGCGTTGTTATGCAAAATGTCCAGCCCACCATACATGTTGACCGCAAAGGCGACCATCTGTTCCAGGTCGGTCTCCACTCCCACATCAGTGGCGATAAAAGCGGCCTCGCCACCCTCATGCTTAACCTGCTCGACGGTCTGTTCTCCCCCGGCGGCATTAATATCGGCCACCACCACCCTAGCCCCCTCCTGGGCAAAACGCAGCGCCGTCGCCCGGCCAATCCCCGACGCCGCCCCGGTGATAATGGCAACTTTACCGGCTAATCTCATAGACCCTCCTCGAAAGAGACGATGGCACGTGAGGCGAGGAAAGGAGAGGATAAAGCGACGTATTCTCGCGTCCTCGCCTCTTCGCCTCCTCGCGTCCTCTTCTCCTCGCGTCCTCGCCTCACCTCTCCTCGCGTCCGCTTCGCCTCACTCAAAGTTAATCACACACTTGATCGTCTCCGGCGAGGCCAGCAGTTGGTCAAACAAGGCTGGCCCTTCGTCGAGGCTGGCCCGCCGATTGATGAGCTGCCCGGTGGGAATCTGCCCATCGGCCAGCAAACGCAGCGAACGCTGAAAATCCTCGTCGTTCATACCGTAGGAACCGATCACCCGCAGTTCGCGGGTCACAATTGCCTGCATATCTATCTCAATCAGGCGTTGGTTGTTGCCGATCCAAACTACGGTGCCGTTATTGCGGGTCACTTCCAGGCTTTGTTGGGCCGTAGCGCTAATACCAACCGCCTCAAAAGCGAGATCAACCCCACCCCCATTAGTGAACTCGTTGACCACTTGGCGGGGGTTCTGCCGGATGGGATTAATCGTGACTTGTGCCCCCAGGGCGCGGGCAACTTCCAGCCGGGCGTCGCTGGTATCGCTGACGGCAATCCGGCTCAGTCCGGTGAGTTTGAGCACGGCCAGGGTCAGCAACCCAATTGGTCCCGCGCCGACTACCAAAGCCGTATCGTAGAGCTTGATATGGGCCAAACTAACCGCATGGACCGCCACGGACAGCGGTTCAGTCAATGCCCCATCTTCATAGGATAAGGTATCGGGCAGTTGAAACAAATTAGAAGCCGACCAGGTGACATATTCTGCATACGCGCCGGGGGCGTTCATGCCCATCAAACGCCGTTTTTCGCACACGTTGCGCCGCCCGGCCAAACATTGAGGACAGACCCCGCAAAACTCCACCGGCTGGATCGCTACCCGGCTGCCAGGGGGTAAATTCCGCACCGCCTCTCCTACCTCAATCACCTCTGCCGTAACTTCGTGGCCCATAATCAGCGGCGGAACACGCCGGCCGCTCTGGCCGGTGTAGCCGTGTAGGTCCGACCCACACACCCCCACCGATTTAACCTTCAGTAGCACGCTATCAGGCCGGTCAATGGCCGGCGCCGGCACATCGAGCAGTTGCTGCTCTTTGATAGCAGTGAACATTAATGCTTTCATTACTATGCATCCTGAGCATTATATTTATTGTAATATCCCTTCAACTCAAACACCTTATGCAAAAACATATCGAGTGGTATCCAGTTATGAGTCCATTGAGTGTCCGAAACCTTGTAATGTGACCTGTTGACCAGTTCGGCAATTTCCGAAACACTGGATAAGGCTTCGATTCCACCAGTAAAACCCACAAAAATTTTCCCCTGGATGATAAGTTGAGCACTATCTTTGCACTTTTCTAACTGAATATTAAAGGCATGGCCTCAATCTGAGGATAATAAGGTTTGCGAGAACCACTATCCCGGAGGAGAACCATGCCCAAGCCAATTGTATGCCTATCGGTGGCCCTATGCCAGTTTGCGGAAGTGTTCCGGCCCTGTTCCTAAGAAACTGGCGCTTAAGCCGGGGTTGGGACAAGGGCAGCCTCCTTGGGAGTGAGGTCGAAGCCGAGTTTGGCGGCCTTGCGTTGGAGGTGGACCAGTTCCCGCTGGCGCTGTTGGGTTTCATAACCTTCCGCGCCGATGTCTTCAAAAGGTACTTTGTACTTAAGCATAAAATAGACAGTGCGGGCAATCTTGTGAGCCGTGGCTACCAGAGCTTGAGCGGGACCGAGTTGAGCGCATTTACGGCGGTAGAAGGCCCCGAAAGCGGAGTTGGAGCGCGTGACCGCAGCCGCGGCTTGACGGAAAGCTTGACCAGCGCGATTATTAGTTTTGAGGGTGCGGGAGCGCAGGACTTTGCCCCCAGAGATGTCGTTATGGGGAGCCAGTCCCAACCAGGAGGCATAGTGTTTGACCGAAGGCCATTGGGACATATCGGTGCCAACTTCGGTGATAATGGTCTGGGTGAGGGAGGCGCTCAGACCGGTCACAGCCACCAGGTCTACCCCGACAATGCGAAACAACTCCTGGCGGGTGCTGTCGGCGGGTTTGTTCTTGGTTTTGGAAGTAGGCTTGGCTGGAGGCAGCTTGGGCAAATCATCGGGAGCATCCCAGCGGGGTTTAATGGCGGCGAAGTGGCGTTCGATTTCGGCATCACAGGCTGTGATCT
>JAKLJP010000026.1 GCA_023151115.1 Anaerolineae bacterium | reverse complement strand
CCGTGGTCGAGGTCGTCAAAGCTGGTCGAACCCGCTGGAAGAGTGAAAACGAAAACAACAATGTCCTCAAAACCAAGAAGGGCTATCACTTGGAACACAACTTCGGTCACGGCAAACTCCAACCTGATCCCGATACCCGTTAAGCTTTAAAATGAGAATTGCTGACCTCCGACAAAAAGGGGTTGACATTTTTTTATTTTTATAGTAAAATGAGTGTACACTCACTCAAATGAGTGATTATTCACTATATTTAAAGGATAAAGATAATGGGCTTGGGGGTCATCCGTTATAAAATTTGGCGAGACCTGTGGGAAAACAAAGGCCGTACCCTGCGAGTAGTTATTATTATTGCGATGGGGGCGTTTGCCGTCGGGACGATTATGGGCGGCCAGGAGTTTATCAGCCAGGATTTGACCCGTACCTGGCAGGCGTCTGCCCCAGCCAGTATTGGTTTGGAGGTCAAACCGGCGGTTAACGAAGATACCATTAACACCCTGGCTAACTTGCGGGGCATCGAACAGGTGGAGGGTTGGTATCAAAAAACCATCCAATGGCGGCGCGCTCCTGAAATGGCCTGGGAACCGGCCCTGCTGCTGGCTATTGACGACTACGACGACCAAAACTTACGCAAAATCTTCATAGATAACGGCCATTGGCCGGCGCGGCGTTGGCTGGGGGTGCAGCGTGGTTACGATTTGACGGTTGGCGACGAGGTTGAGCTAAAAATCAACAACGGCCAAACGGAAAAGGAACATCAGGTTAAACTCAACGGTGTACTTTACAGTGCGGCCCAGCCGCCGGCGGCCTTTATCCCCCTGCCGGCTTTCTATACCACCCGTGAACGCTTCGAGCAGCTTACCGGCGAGTCCAACTACAGCCTGATCGTGGCGGCTGTTCCCGATTACAGCGAAACAAAGGCCATCGCTGCCGCCGACTTACTCCAACGGGAATTGGAAAAGCAGGATATTGAAGTCAAACCGGCCATGCCTCGACCCGGCGGATTTATGACCCGCACCGGCCACCCCGACCGCTTTATCTCCCAAGACGTGGTGGACGGTGTTTTTCTCATCCTCAACACCCTGGCCGTTGCCTCGGTGGTGTTGGGTCTGTTTCTGGTTTACAACACCATCAACGCGGTTATCAGCCAGCAGGTCAGCCAGATTGGGGTGATGAAGGCGATTGGGGCCAGGTTTGAGCAGGTATTGGGCATCTACTTGAGCGCCGTAGTGGTTTACGCCGGGCTGGCCCTGCTGATTGCCGCGCCGCTGGGTGCTCTGGCGGCGCATGGGCTACGGCTGCTCCTGATTGGCCGCATGAACATGATTCCCGGCCCGTTTGAAATCTCATCCACCGCGGTATTGACCCAAACGGGAGTAGCCTTGTTGTCGCCGCTGTTAATTGCGCTTGTGCCTATATTTGCCGGGGCGCAGATTACCGTCCGCGAAGCCATCAGCAGCTATGGCCTGGCCGGAGCGACAGGTCTGTTGGAGCGGCTTTTGGCAAAAGCTCAGTTCATGCCCCGTCTGGCTGCTCTGACTCTGAGCAACACCTTTCGCAACAAGCAGCGAGTCCTGCTAACCGAAATCACCCTGGTGGGCGCCGGCGTCATCTTTATGATGGTGATGAACACCCAGGCCAGCCTGGTCTACACCTACAACGATATTCTGACCACCATTTTCCGGGCCAATGTGATGCTGGAGTTAAAAAATGAGGTCCGCATCCCGGAAATCGAAGCTATCGTCTTGGCCCAACCCGGCGTGGAAACGGTTGAAGTTTGGGGCATCGGCCAGGGTGTCATTCGACCTCTGGACCAAGCGGAGGCCAACGACGATGAAACGGCCCGCCTGTACGGTCTGCCGCTGCCGAGCGTGACCTATGCGCCGCAGATACGGGCCGGGCGCTGGCTGGTCGAGGGGGACAGGTATGCGCTGGTCCTCAATCAGGAGTTGGCCGAGCAAATCGGTGTGGGTCTGGGCGATTGGGTGACAATTGAGCCGACCGGCAAGCGGGAGTCAGGCTGGCAGGTGGTTGGCTTGCTGTTTGACCCGCTGGACCAACAAGCAGCCTACGCTCCCCGCGAAACCCTGCTGCGCGAACTGCGCCAGGTGGGCAGCGGCAAAGTTATCAAGGTTCAGACGACGACCGGCGACGAAACCAGCGAAGCCGCTGTTGCTGCTGCTTTACGCGCACGCTTTGAGGCCCGTGGCTACGAACTCCAGGTTAGTCGGGAGGATACCTCGCATCGGATGGTGCATGAACGCCTCGACCGCATGTCTATTCTGCTGCTGCTGTTGACCGGCATGGCCCTGCTGATTGCCGCGGTGGGGGCGGTGGCCTTGAGTGGCACCCTTTCGATCAATGTAATGGAGCGCACCCGCGAGATTGGGGTGATGCGGGCCATTGGCGCGTCGGCCCTGGTGGTGGGCGGGCAGTTTGTGGGTGAGGGACTGATTTTGGGTTGGTTAAGCTGGCTCATCGCCTGGCCTCTGAGTATCCCTGTCGGACGGCTGCTCATCGCCGCTTTATCCGGGCTGCTCAATACGGAGCTGGTCTATCAACAATCTGTGGCCGGCGTGCTCGCCTGGTTTGTGATTGTGGGGGTGTTGGCCGTGCTGGCCAGTTGGCTGCCAGCCCAAAAAGCGGCCCAAACCAGTGTGCGGGAGAGTCTGGCCTATGTGTAAGCTGGTCAGAAATTTTTCTGAAGGGATTTATTAAGGAGAACGAAGATGAACCCCTATCTTGAACCCTTAACCAGGCGTGAGTCCGAAGTTTTGCAACGGCTGGCCTCCGGCGCGTCGAACCGAGAAATCAGCCGGAGTTTATTCATCACCGAAAGCACGGTCAAGCGGCACATCTACAACATTTTTGCCAAGTTGAATGTCCGCAATCGCACCGAGGCGGCCTTGCAGGCCCATCACCTTATTTTTGACCAGGAGTCAATCCATGTTTGATCCAAGTGTAGACCTCAAAGAGCAAGTGGTTGAACACCGCCGCACCCAAATTTTGCTAGGCGCAGCCAAAGTGTTTGCTGAAAAAGGCTATCACAAAGCCACCACCAAAGAGATTGCCCAAACGGCCGGCGTGGCCGAGGGTACCATTTACAACTATTTCAACAATAAACGTGAATTACTGCTGGCGATGATGGAATTAATCGCCACCCAATCGCTTAAAAGCCTCATTGCCGATAACCCTCCGGCTGATCCCAAAGAATTTTTTACCAGAATCCTGTATGATCGCTATCAATTGGTGGAACAGCGCGGCTACCTGATTGCGCCTATTTTTGGCGAGATGTTCTCCGACGCCGAACTGCGCCAGGAAGTGTACCGAACCATCGCTATGCCCATCGCCGCGCATATAGAAAACTATATTCAAGCCCATATTGATTCTGGCTTGTTTCGCCCGGTGGACCCGGTGATTACGACTCGCATGTTTGTGGGGGCCATCATCGTCAATTTTGCCATGAAGCTGGCCGGCCTTGATCCGCGCTATGAAGACATTTCGGCTGATGCTCTGATTGAAAATCTGGTCTCGCTTTTTTTAGCCACCTTGTTGAAGCCTGAGCCGCCTGCCGCTTGACAGAGAGATTAGAGATTAGAGAGTGGAGATTATTACTCAGGCTCATGTCATTTCGAGACCGAAGGTCGAGAAGTCTCCAGGGCGCAATATGTAAAAATAAGGGGTTGGGGATTTCTCCCTGCGGTCGAAATGACATGACTGAGCAGTTACGAATCTCTAATCTCCAATCTCCTCATACCCTGAGCGGAAGTGAGCTTTAAAGCTATGTTACGTCGAACATTCAGCTTAATCCGCAAAGAATTTATCCACGTGGCCCGCGACCCGCGCACCCTGGCCATTATGATTGTGATGCCCATCCTCATGCTGATCTTGCTGGGCTATGCCGCCACCACCGATGTTGAGTCTCTCCGCACTGCTGTTTATGACGCCGACAGAACCCCTCAAAGCCGCGATCTTATCGCCGCTTACCAGGCCTCCAATTACTTTGATATTGTGCAGTATGTTGAAAGAGAAGATGATCTGCGCTATTTGATTGATCACAATGATGTCCGCAGCGCGCTGATTATTCCGGCCGGCTATGGTCGAGATATGGCGGCCCATCAGCGCCCCGACGTAGCCTTCCTGGTGGACGGTTCTGACCCCAGTGTAGCCCGCACCGTTTTTGCTGCCTCTCAACAGGTGGGACAGGCTGTTTCGATGAGAATGTTGGAAAGTCAATTGGAGTTGGTCGGGCCGCTGCCGGGGGTAGAGGTCAGGCCCCGCGTTTGGTACAACCCCAACATGGAAAGCTCCCATTTCATGATTCCCGGTACTATTGTGCTGATTATGTTCCTATTTACCACGCTTTTTACCTCAACCTCCATTGTCCGGGAACGCGAGTTGGGCACTATCGAGCAATTGATTGTCACCCCTATCCGGCCGCTTGAACTGGTGGTGGCCAAAGTAATCCCTTACATCCTGGTTTCTTTCTTTGTTATCATTGAGGTGCTAACTTTGGGCGTGTTGGTTTTTGGCGTGCCGATTAATGGCAGCATTCCGCTGCTGCTGGGCCTGTGCAGCCTGTTTTTAATCACCGCGCTGGGGATTGGCATCTTCATTTCCAGCGTCGCCAAAACACAGGTGGAGGCATTTTTAATGACCTTTGCCACCATCATGCCCACCGTCTTCCTGAGTGGATTCGTGTTTCCGCTCGAGGCTATGCCCCGCTGGTTGCAGTTTATCAGTTATATCATTCCGGCCAAGTACGGCTTGATCATTGTGCGGAGCATCCTCCTGAAAGGAGTTGGCCTTGAGGTTTTGCGTGAACAGGTGATAGCTATCCTGATCTTTACCGCGATCATTGTCACCCTGGCCTCAACTCGTTTCAAGAAAAAGTTGGGCTAATCAATTTACGATTTCAGATTTACGATTTACGATTAGCCAAACCAATCGTAAATCGCAAATCGTAAATCCAAAATCAGACATGTTACTCAGACTTTCAAATTTAGTTTTCAAAGAATTTATCCACATTCGGCGCGACCCGCGCACCTTATTCATCATGGTGGTCATGCCGCTGGTCATGCTGATTTTGCTGGGGTATGCCGCCACCACCGATATCGAACACCTGCGTATCGCCGTTTATGATGGCGACAAAAGCGCCCAGAGCCGCAGCCTGATTGAAGCCTACCGGGCCTCCAACTCGTTTGACATTGTGCAGTATGTGGCCAGGGAGGACGATCTGATTTATCTGCTTGACCACAGCGACGTGCGCGGGGCGCTGGTTATCCCGGCCGGTTACGGCCAGCACATGGCAGCCCAGGAAAAAACCGAGGTAGCCTTCTTGATTGACGGCTCAGACGCCACCGCGGCCAACACCGTTTTTTCGGCCTCACAGAGCGTAGGCCAGGCGGTCTCCGTCAAACTTATTGAGCAAAAACTGGGCGTTTCAGTTGACGCCATGCCCGGCGTTGAGGTCAGACCCCGCGTTTGGTACAACCCCAACCTAGAGAGCGCCTATTTTATGATCCCCGGCATGATTGTCATGGTGCTCTTTGTCTTTACCATCCTCTTTACGGCCACGGCTATCGTCCGCGAGCGAGAGTTGGGGACGATTGAACAATTGATCGTCACCCCCATCCGGCCCATCGAGCTAATCGTCGCCAAAGTCCTGTCCTATGTAGTGATTTCGTTTGTGGTCGTCATCGAGGTGCTGGCCATGGGCGTGTTAATTTTTGGCATCCCGATTAATGGCAGCCTCTCCCTGCTGCTGGGGCTGGCCGCCTTGTTTCTGCTGACCTCCCTGGGGCTGGGCATCCTGGTTTCCAGCGTCGCCACCACCCAGCAAGAAGCGCTGCTCATGACCTTTGCCACCAGCCTGCCGACCGTCTATCTAAGCGGTTTTCTCTTTCCCATCGAGGCCATGCCGCCCTGGTTGCAGGTGATAACCTATCTCGTCCCGGCTCGCTACGCCATGATTATCATGCGCGGCATCATCCTGAAAGGAGTCGGGCTGGAAATTCTGGCCGAACAGGTGGCCGCCGTGCTTATTTTCAGTACGGTCGTCGTCATCCTGGCGGCGACCCGGTTTAAAAAAAAGCTGGAATAGCCGCTAAAGCGTGACCGGGGACGGAAGACCGGAGACCGGCCAAAATATCCGGTCCCCGGTCAAACAAAGGGAAGTTTACGATGAACAACAACAACCTCACCATCAAAACCGAAAATCTGACCAAACAGTTCGGCCCTATCATTGCCGTCAATGGGCTGAACCTGGAAGTCAAAAAGGGTGAAATCTTCGGGCTGGTCGGGCCGGATGGCGCGGGCAAAACCACCACTATCCGCATGCTGGCCGCGATCATGGACCCGACGGCGGGCAGGGCTACGATTGCCGGTTTTGACCTGCATAAACAAGCCGAGGAAATTAAAAAACATATCGGCTACATGGCCCAGCAGTTTGCCCTCTACGGCGATTTGAGCGTGCTGGAAAATATCGTCTTTTTTGCCGACGTATACGGCGTGCGGGGCAAAGTACGGCGAGAACGCATCGAGCGGCTGCTCACTTTTGCCCGTCTGACCGAGTTTACCAACCGCCGCGCCGGACAGCTTTCCGGCGGCATGAAAAAGAAGCTGGGCCTGGCCTGCGCCTTGATCCATGCGCCTGATATTCTCTACCTGGATGAGCCGACTACCGGCGTTGACCCGGTCTCCCGGCGCGAGTTCTGGGACATTCTGGCCGGTCTCCACTCCGACCAGACCACCATTCTGGTCAATACGCCTTACATGGACGAAGCCGAGCGCTGCTCGCGGGTGGGGCTGATGTACCAGGGCCGCCTGGTCGAGCGCGGCACGCCCAGCGAGATCAAAGCCTTGATCCGCGGGGAGCTGGTCGAATTTAAGCCGGAAGCCGACCATCTGCACGGCGTTGGCCTGCTGCGCCGGGCCAATCAGGTGTTGGCCCAACAGCCGGGCGTGCTGGAAATCCAAACCTACGGCGACTTGATGCACGTTTTTGTAGACAACATCGCCCAGCGCCGCTCGCAAATGAAAGCCGCCCTGGCCATGGAGCGCATCAGCATGACTAACTTCCGCCAGACTGCGCCGCGCATGGAAGAGGCGTTTATTTCATTGATTGGGAAGATGGAGCAGGCGTGAAACGTCTTACGTCTTGCGTTAAACTTATGCCAACGGCATACGCAAGACGCAAGACGAATTTACAGGTAGGACAATGACTGAACAAGATGGCCCTGCTATCGAAGTGCTGGGCCTGACCAAAAAATTTGGCGATTTTGTGGCCGTCAATAATGTCAATTTTGAAGTTCAGCGGGGCGAAATCTTTGGCTTTCTGGGGCCGAACGGCGCGGGCAAAACGACCACTATCCGCATGCTGCTCGGTTTGCTGACTCCCACCAGCGGCACAGCCAAAGTGGTGGGGTTTGATGTGGTCAAGGAGAGCGAGGCCATGCGCCAACGTATCGGCTACATGAGCCAGAAATTCAGCCTGTACAACGATTTGACGGTGGCAGAAAATCTTAATTTTTACGGTGGGGTTTACGGCGTGCGTGGTTCAAAGTTGGTCGAACGCAAACAGTACATTCTCAAAATGGCCGGGCTGGTAGGGCGGGAGCGCGAGTTGACCCGCAACCTGTCCGGTGGCTGGAAACAGCGTCTCGCCCTGGGCGCGGCCATCATTCACGAGCCGGAAGCCCTCTTTTTGGACGAACCAACCGCCGGAGTGGACCCCATCTCGCGCCGGGCCTTCTGGGAGTTGATTTATGAACTGGCCGAAGGTGGCACCACCATTCTGGTCACCACCCACTACATGGACGAAGCCGAACACTGCCAAAACCTGGTGTTCATTCAGCGCGGGACGCTGGTAGCCAAAGGTTCGCCCGAAGAAATCAAAGTCAGCAAGATGCACGGCGATGTGGTCGAGATTGACTGCGACAACGCCGCCCAGGCCATCCAGGTTTTACGCGACCTCGGCCTTTTTGAAGAGGTAGCCCTGTACGGCTCGCTCATTCACGTGGTCACGGCGAACCTAGCGGAGCATCTGCCTTTCATCAAAAAATCGCTGGCCGACAAGGGCATCACCGTCACCTCGGCTGAACGGATTGCGCCCTCGCTGGAAGATGTCTTTATCTCCAGTGCCCGCGAAGCGGAGAAGCTGGTTGGAAGATAGAGGATGGAAGATGGTGGATAGTGGATAGAAGATGGTGGATGGAAGATAGAAAACGGCAAGGTAAAAGCTGACAAGCGCAGAAAATGCTACTTGCAACCCTGCGACCTTGCTACCTGCTACTCTGCGACCCTGCTACTTGTCCCGGAGGTAAGTTATGATGAAACACAAAATTATTCGTCTCATTGTGATTCTGCTCATTCTCGGCGCGGCCGGAGGAGGTTACTGGTACTTTAGCCAGCATCCTGAGCAGTGGGCACAGCTTCGACAGCGGCTTGGACTGACCGGCCGGGCCGGTGCGGCCGGCGAAATCAGCGCGTCGGGCTTTATCGAGACGGAAGAAGTGGCCGTCGCCGCCGAAATCAAAGGACGCATCACCTTCATCACGGTTGATGAAGGCGATTTTGTGCAGGCCGGACAGGTTTTGGTTGAATTGGATACCGCCTTGTTGGATACAGAGGTAATGCAAGCCCAGGCCAAAATTGCTACCGCCAAAACGATGCTGGCCAAAATCGAGGCCGGGGTTCGCCCGGAAGAAATTGCCAAAGCCGAAGCCGCGGTCAAGCAGGCTGAGGCTGAGGCTGAGGCGGCTCATCTGCTGTGGCAGGATGCTATCACCCTGCGCGATAACCCACAGGAGTTGGATATTCAAATTGACGCGGCCCGAACCAACCTGGCCCTGGCTCAACTCCGGGTTCAGCACGCTATTCCGGCCAAAGATGCCGCCGTGCTGCTGAATGAACTGCAAGCGCAGCAGGTCGAAGATATTGAGCGAGGCCGGAATATCCACATCGAGCTGCCGCGCAACGCCCAGGGTTTCTCGCCGCCCGATAACGTCGAGCTGTTGGAAGACCTGGAAGGGGCCGCGCCCGGAGATGATATTCGCGCTCACGTCGAATTTCCCGAAGGCGCCAAGCGCCAGGCTTATACTAACTGGAATCTGGCCAGTGCCGACGAATGGCAGCGCTGGGTAGACCTCAACAGCGCCCTGGCCAATCAGGCCGACGCCGAAACCACCCTGAATGATTTGTTGACGCTCAGAAACGATCCGCAGGCGGCCCAGATTAAAGTGGCCCAGGCGGAAGCGGTCTATCAAACCGCCCTGGCTCAAGTTGAGGTCGCCCAAACCCAGGTTGAAATTCTCAAAGCCGGGGCGCGCCAGGAGCAAATCGCCCTGGCCCAGGCCCAGGTAAAGCAAGCCGAGGCTGCTTTAGCCGCCCTGAAGGTGCAGCGCGACCAGCATACCTTATTGGCTCCCCTGGACGGCTGGGTGGTCGAGCAGCCTGCCCACGAAGGCGAGATGGCAACGCCGGGCGTTACCCTGCTCAACCTGGCTGACCTCAACAACCTGACCTTAACCGTCTACGTGGCCGAGCCGAAGGTGGGTCAAGTTACTCTGGGACAAACCGTGCAGGTGTTTGTTGACGCCTTTCCGGGCCAGCCCTTCACCGGCCACATCACTTTTATCAGCAACGAGGCTGAATTTACACCGCGCAACATTCAAACCAAGGAAGAGCGGGTCAATACCGTTTTTGCCGTCAAAATTAAGCTAGACAATCCTGACCAGCAGCTCAAACCCGGCATGCCTGCCGATGCAGTGCTGGCGGAAGGACCGGAGTTGTAGGAGGTAAGTAGTAAGTAGTAGGGGGCATTTTTCCCCTACTTCCTACTACTTACTACCTACTCCCTTCTTCAAAGAGGTGAACTTATGAAACGCATCATCCCTATCATTATTCTCATCGCTGTCGCTGGCGGCGCATATTGGTGGTATAACCAACTCAAGGTTGACGCGGCCCCCGCAGCCGGTTTGGTTGGTTCCGGCACGATTGAGGCCGAAACCATTGCCATCACCACTGAAATCGGCGGGCGGATTATCGCCATCAAAGCCGGCGAGGGCGATGAAGTTGACGGCGGGCAAGTGCTGGTCGAAATAGACCCGTCCAGCTTGCTGGCGCAGCAGGCCCAGTTGGAAGCAGCGCTGGAAACAAGCCAGGCCAACCTGGCGGTTGTCAGCGCCCCGCCCCGGCCCGAAGATATTGCCGCCGCGGAGGCCGGGCTGGCCCAGGCCAAAGTTGCCCGTGACGGAGCCAAAATCACCTGGGAGGCGGCTCAGATGTTGGTCAACAATCCGCATCAACTCACCGCCCAGATTAATCAGGCTCAGGCGCGTGTGACCCAGGCTCAAACCAATCTGGAACAGGCCCAGATTGTTTTGAAACGGGCAGAAATTCAGGCCGAAGCAGCCAGCCGCAACCAGAGCACGCATGTGGCGCTGGTACAGAATGAAGTGGCGCAACGTCAACTCGCCTCTGCCCAGGTGGGCTTGCAGATGGCCGAAGTCGGCCTGGCCGGAGCCAAGCAGCAAGTACAACTTTTGCAGGGATTGCGGGATAATCCGCTGCAACTCATCAGCCAGGCCAATGCCGCCAAAGCTGCCTACCAGCAAGCCGAAGCCGCCATCATCGTGGCGGAAGCCAATTTGGCCGCTGCCAAAGCTAACCCCACCGCCGAAGACATCGCCGTGGCCCAGGCCCAGGTAGCCGAAGCTCAGGCGGCCCTGGCTAAAGTACAGGTGCAACTCGATAAATTGACCCTGACCGCGCCGCGGGCCGGCCTGATTAGCCACCAACTGGTCCAACCCGGCGAACTGGCCGCGCCCGGCGCCGTCCTGCTCGAACTCAGCGATATTGACACGGTTGACCTGACCGTTTACATTCCTGAAACCCAAATCGGCCGGGTGAAAGTGGGCCAGCCGGCCCAAGTTTACGTGGACGCCTATCCGGGGGAAGTTTTTGCCGGAACCGTCACCTTTATCAATCACGAAGCCGAGTTTACCCCGCGCAATGTTCAAACCCGGGAAGAGCGGGTCAACCTGGTCTTTGGCGTCAAAATTACTTTGGACAATCCTGACCATCGCCTCAAACCTGGCATGCCCGCCGATGCCGAATTGGGGGAATGGGAGGAAGGAGAATGGAAGGCTGGAGGAATGGAGGATTGGAAGAATGGAGAAGCGGGAGAAGTGATCCCAACCCTCGAATTACCAAGAACTCCAACCCCCGCGTCTTCTTCCCCTCCAACCCTCCATCCTTCCAACTTCCCAACCTTCCAACCTTCCAACCTTCCAACCTTCCAACCCTCCATCCAGGCCGAAATCATCACCTGGGGCCTCAACGTGCGAAGCGGGCCGGGAATGAGTTATCCGGTGGTGGCTCACCTGGCTCAAGGAACAGTTGTGCCGGTGCTCGAAACAGACGCCGCCAGCGGTTGGCTCAAAGTGCAGCTTCCCAACGGCGAGCAAATCGGTTGGATTAGCAACAGCCCCAGTTATGTGGCAGTTCGATAAAGTAATTTCAGGAAGGTAGAGGTTCAATACGTCTTGCCTTTATTTTACGCAAGACGCAAGACGTATTTAAAACTGGGAAACAAAAAACGCCTCGCCAGCTGCGAAGCGTTTTCTTATTTTTAGTTTCAGCTATTGTCTGCTGGCCGGAATAAAAAATTGAAACGGGTTGCGGGCCACCACAATCCGCTGCTCATAATCACGGACCAACTTCAGCAGTCTTTCTTTGGCCGCCCGCCATTCATCACTATTGAGTACCTTTTGCATAGTGGTCTCATCCTCAGCCCGGAAGGCAATCAGGCGCATAGGGTAATCGCCGTAAGCGGTGTGCCACCCCTCGACCATAATCAGCCCCATATTTTGCAGGGTAGGCAAAAACTCGCCCAACACATAGCGATAATATTCGGCCTCACGGTGCGGCTTGATGTCGTAAACGAGGAGTAACTTGACTTCCATACCCAACCCTGTCTCGCTGGCATAGCAGCGGTGTAAACCTTGTTTCATTATAACACGCTCCCAGGGTTTAAGCCAACCTTATTTTGTTGATTTTATGTCTCTACAGGCGTTGGCTCAAGCAACCGGCCTATAGTATAATGGCTGCCGTTATCCTTAACTCAAACAATGGTCCAACCTTGAAACACAAACAGTTGCGTTTAATAATTATTCTAACCGTAATCCTCTCAGCAGGATTCTGTGTGGCCGGCACATTTGCCGCGCTTGGTTCCGGGGTGACGCTCTGGCTGGCCCTGGCCCAACCTGAGCTAACCGCCACGCCAACAGCGACGCCGCGCAAGCTGGCCGCTCTGCCCAGTCCAACCTCAACCGCCTCACCGACGCCCACTTTCACTCTCTCTCCAACTTCCACCTCAACCCCTCCACCCACCGACACCGCCACCCTGGTCCCCACGCTCACCCCCAGCACCACCGCCACACCCTTGCCGCCTACCGACACCCCACCTCCTCCACCCCCTACACCAACGCCCCTGCCCAGCGACACCCCCACTCCCAGCTTTCCTTTTGTCATTCTAGAAACCGAAGGACACGAAACCAACCACCTCAATTTTGATGTTTATGTGGCCATTACCGACGAGAACAACAAACCGCTCAGCGGCTATCGCGTGCTGGGCCGTCACAGCAGCGGTTTGCAAGTGGACAGTCAAGTCAGCGCCGGGGATTGGACGGTTAACAGCGGGGCCAGGCAGTACAAAGGCGGCAACTTGAAGTATGAGGCGTTTAACTCACCCAGCGGAACGTGGTCACTGCAACTGGTAGATGAGGGAGGACAGCCGGTTGCGCCTTCCATTGATTTTCCGTTTGACGCCAACGCTCCGTCATGGTATTTTATTTTGTACCGGCAGGTAGAATAGGAAGAATGGAAGGCTGGAGGATTGCCAAACTTCCATCTCTCCACCTTTTTTCCCGTCATTCTACTTGCCACAGCCAAAAGCTTGTGGTATAATCCCCACCGTCTAAGGGAAAAGTTGTGACCAGAAAAGTGGGGACTCCCCACTTTTTCTTTATATAATTACCTGCCTGAGTCAGGAGGCTCAAGTACCAGTGAAGAAAGATTTCAAAGAGCTTATGGTGGCTATTAACCAGGTGTGCCATGAGCGGCAATTACCGATTGATATTGTACTGGAAGCGGTTGAGGTGGCGCTTATCTCCGCCTACAAGCGTAACTACAGCGGCAATCACTCAATCACGGCTCAAATTGAGCCAAAAACCGGCAAGGTTTCTGTCTTTACCGAAAAGATGGTGGTTGAAGAAGTACAGGATGAGCGCAATGAGATTTCGCTCGAACAGGCCAAAACCATCAACCCGCGCGCTAAAGTCGGCGAGTTGATTTCTATTGACAGCACACCCGACGACGATTTTGGCCGGATTGCCGCCCAAACAGCCAAACAGGTAATTTTACAACGCATTCGAGAAGCGGAGCGTGACGCGCTTTACAACACCTACGCCGAGCGTGAAGGCGAAATTGTTAACGGCACGGTTCACAAAATTGACCCACATCAAGTGACGTTGTCACTGGGCAAAGTAGAAGCCTTTCTACCCCGCAGCGAGCAGATTCCCACCGAACGCTACAGCGAAGGCCAACGCTTGCGGGCCTACGTAGCCTCGGTGGCCAAAGCCAGCCGCGGGCCGCAGATTATTGTCTCGCGGACACACCGCAATATGCTGCGCCGCCTGCTGGAAGTCGAGGTGCCGGAAATCTACAACGGCACCGTCGAGATTAAATCTATCGCCCGTGAAGCGGGGTATCGCTCTAAAGTGGCGGTCGCGGCTTTGCAAGAAGGGGTTGACCCGGTGGGTTCCTGTGTCGGTATGCGTGGAACCCGTATTCAGAGCATCGTCAATGAGTTGAATGGCGAAAAAATTGATGTGGTGCAGTGGAATCCTGACCTGTCTTTCTTTATCGCCAATGCCCTGAGTCCGGCGCGGGTCATGAATGTCATGCTCAGCGACGAAAAAGGCAAAACAGCGGTGGTGGTGGTGCCCGATAAACAGCTTTCACTGGCTATTGGCAAAGAAGGTCAAAACGCCCGGCTGGCCGCCAAGCTGACCGGCTGGCGGATTGACATCAAAAGCGCCAGCGAAGCCATTACCGAAACCATTGAAAAACTCCGAGAAGACAAGGCGCTGCGAGAACGGCTGGCCGGCAAAGTTGAAATTTTCAATATGGCCTCCATGATTCTCAAAGAGAAAGAGCCGGTTGAATATTCTGATGCGGAACTGAATGTGTTGAGCCAGGCCATTGAATCGGTCAGCCTGGCCGAGATGGCGATGCGGCGTGAATTGAAAGCCAAACAAGCGGCCGAGGCTGAAGCCGCTAAACAAGCCGCCAAAACCAGGGATATTCTGGCGGAGGCTGAAGCTATCTTGACCGGTCAGATGCCTGTGACTGCCCCGGTAGAGAAAGAAGCCCCCGCCGAGGTGGTCGAAGAAGTTGAACCGGCGGTTGAATCCGAAGTCCTGGAAACAGCGGCTGTAGCGGAAGTTGAAGTTCAACCCGAAGCGGTGGCTGCGCCGGAAATAGAAGAGCCTGTGGTCGAGCCTGAGACTGCGCCAGAGCCAGCCGAACCCGAACCTTTCGCGCTTGAGGCGGTAGCCCTGGACTGGACCGAAGAAGACACAGAAGACGGTGACTCAGACAAAGATCGCGGCAAAAAGAAGGGGCGCAATAAGAAGCGCCGCCTGGTCTTTGATGAAAATCTGGGTGAGGTGGTGGCCGAGCGCCGCCGCAAACCCAGCCGCCGCGGTGGTTGGCTTGATTACGAAGAAGATGAATGATGCTTCGACCCAAGCATAAGCCGCAACGGACTTGTATTGTCTGTCGAGAAGTAAAAGATAAACGCGACTTGATTCGCGTGGTCCGCACGCCGGCCGGTCAGTTGATAGTTGACCCAACCGGCAAAGCAAATGGGCGCGGGGCCTACCTTTGCCGGCAAACAAGCTGTTGGAAAAAAAATTTACCAAAGCAGCGTTTGGCCCAGGCTCTCAAAGTGACTCTCACTGCCGAAGAGCTGGCCGAACTGCAAACTCAATTGCAGACAGAACTTTCAAAAGTGTAAAGTTTTATGTTCAGGGTATGTCCTAAAGGAAGGATGACGCACCCAAATAAAAACCGCCCAAGCGGTTTGAGGTTGATAAAGGAATATGAGCTGTGAACACGTGGTTAAACAACGTGTGGAGCGAGGCTTTATGAGCACCTAAGCGGAGTTATTCTTATTCCCCTTCCCCTCTCTAAAGCCACCCTCCCCGGCTTTGTCTGTGCTTTGTCACCTCAAAAGTAGTTTTACTCTAAAATAGTCTGTTTCAAGACGTTTTACCAGCGGCGATGGCGTGAGTATGCCATATCGTGCGCTTATGGATTGTTGCCTGGTAATATCTGGCAAACAAGATGCTGTTTTGTTTGCATATCTTAAGAAGAGGTGATTCATATGGCAGTTAGCGTCCAAAAACCAAAACCTAAAGAAGCTCCGGTAAGCAACGGCAAAACTATTGAGGTGCCGCAGGTGATTACGGTCAGAGATTTGGCTAAATTAATGGCGGTCAGCCCCATCGAAATCATCAAAGAGTTGATGAGTAATGGGATGATGGCCAACATTAATCAGCAAATTGACTTTGATACGGTCTCCATCATCGGCGAAGGCATGGGCTTTGAAATCGTACCCATCAAGGCGCCGGAACCGGAACCGGTCAAAGAAGAAAAGGACCTGCCTTTACATCGCCGCCTCATTGCCAATGAAGACCCGTCCAAACTGAAACCGCGCCCTCCGGTCGTCACCGTTCTGGGGCACGTGGATCATGGCAAAACAACCTTACTTGATGCTATCAGGAACACCCACGTGGTCAAAGGTGAAGCCGGCGGGATAACCCAGCACATCGGCGCTTATCAAGTGTTCCTGGATGACCGCCCCATTACCTTCCTCGATACACCCGGCCACGCCGCCTTTACCGCTATGCGGGCGCGCGGAGCGCAGGCCACCGACCTGGCAATTTTGGTAGTGGCCGCCGACGATGGGGTGATGCCCCAGACACGGGAGGCGGTGGAGCATGCTCGGGCCGCCCAGGTGCCGATCATCGTTGCCTTGAATAAAATTGATAAAGCCAACGCCAACCCCGACCGGGTGAAACAAGGTCTGGCCGATATTGGCCTGGTGGTGGAAGAGTGGGGCGGCGACGTTATTTGTGTGCCCGTCTCGGCCAAAGAGAACCGGGGCATTGACGAACTGCTCGAAAACATTCTGCTGGTCACAGACGTAGCCAACCTCAAGGCTAATCCCAACCGCCTAGCTCAAGGCGTGGTTATCGAAGGGCAGGTAGATAAGCGGAGTGGGGTTTCGGCCACGCTGCTGGTGCAAAATGGCACGCTCAATGTGGGCGACATTATTGTGATTGGCACGCAGTATTCTCGCATCCGGGCTATGTTTAACGATAAAGGCAAACGCATCAAGCAGGCCGGCCCTTCTGTGCCCGCCTCGATTTTGGGCCTATCCGAGGTGCCTGAAGCGGGTGAGTTTTTTGAGGTGGTCGAGAATGAACGGGTGGCTCGGACGATGGTCGAAGAGCGACGGGCCAAGACGAGCAAAGGCGCGCAAACCGCAGCGCCCCGACCCATTTCGCTGGAAGATTTCTTTAATAAAACCCAGGAAAATGGCGACCACACCCTAAATCTCATCCTCAAAGCGGATGTGCAGGGATCGGTCGAACCGATTGTCAACTCGCTGAAAGAGCTGGGCGACGACAAGTTAAAGATAAAAATATTACTGGAGGGAACCGGCAACATCACCGAATCTGATGTGAATCTGGCCATCGCTTCGGGGGCCATTGTGATTGGCTTTAACGTCGGCGTGGACCCAGGCGCGCAGCGCACCGCTGAGAGCGCCGGGGTAGACATCCGCCAGTATGATGTGATTTACAAACTCATTGACGATGTGGACAAGGCCCTGAAAGGGCTGCTGGAACCGGTCTACGGTGATAAGGTGATTGGCCGGGCCGAAGTGCGGGCCGTCTTTAAGATACCCAAGCGGGGCAATATTGCCGGCTCTTACGTAACTGAGGGTCACATCACCCGCAACGCCCTGGCGCGAGTTTTGCGCCAAAACAAGGTACTGCACGAAAGCAAAATATCATCCCTCAAGCGTTTTACCGAGGATGCCCGCGAGGTGGCGACCGGCTTTGAGTGTGGCATTGGAGTTGACGGCTTTGATGATTTCCGGGAAGGCGACATCATCGAAGCTTATATCAAAGAGCGCATCAATTAACCATGCCCAGCCGACGCCAGCGGCAGGTAGGTGAACTGCTGCACCAGGAAATTAGCCGGATAATTCAATATGAAACCAAAGACCCGCGCCTGGGTTTTGTGACTGTCACCGGGGTGGATGTTAGCCCCGATTTGCGTCAGGCGCGGGTTTACGTGACCGTATGGGGCGACAAAGCTGAGGTTAAAAATACCCTGGCCGGTCTCACCAGCGGCGCCGGCTATTTTCGCCGCCTCTTGGGGCAATCGCTTTCGCTGCGCTACGTTCCCGAACTCAGCTTCAAGCTGGATACCTCTTTAGAATACGGCATGCACATCGAGGCGCTGCTGGATGAAATCAAAGAGGAAGATGATAAAGCGGCAGAAGTAAAGCCGGAGGATGAAACGTAAAACGTAGTGCGTGGTGCGTGGTGCGTAAAACTAACGGACCACGCACCACGTCTATCCTTATCGCAATGACAAAAACTTCTCCCTCCCCTATCTCCGGTCTGCTGAATATTGACAAACCCAAAGGGCTAACTTCTCACGATGTCGTCAACCGGGTGCGCAAGCTGGCCGGGCAGCGGCGGGTGGGCCACGCCGGTACCCTCGATCCGATGGCAACCGGCGTTTTGTTGGTTTGCCTGGGCCAGGCTACCCGGCTGATTGAGTACGTGATGGCCGGCCGCAAGCAATACCGGGCCGTTTTTCGCTTTGGCGTCACCACCGATACCCTTGATGCCGACGGCCAAATCACCGCTGAGAATGACCCCTCCGGTTTGAGCGAAACCCAGTTGCGCCAGATTTTGCCTGCTTTTCTGGGCCAGATTGAGCAGCTTCCACCGCTTTTTTCGGCCCTCAAAAAGGCAGGGCAGCCGCTTTACAAACGCGCCAGAGCCGGAGAGATAGTTGAAGTGGAGCCGCGTTGTGTTACCATCTACGACCTCACCTGGGTAGCCTGGCAGCCGCCGGATTTGACTCTTGATATTACCTGCTCGCCTGGAACCTATATTCGCTCGCTGGCCCGTGATGTGGGCCTGGCCGCCGGTCTGGGAGCGCACCTGGCCGAATTGACCCGTACCGCCAGCGGTCCATGGGAACTGGCCGACGCCGTCCCCCTGGCAACCCTGGAGCAGGAAGCCGCCGAGGATGGCTCAAGCTGGCAGAAACATCTGCATCCCCCTGACCAGGCGATTATGCACCTGCCGCCAGTCATCTTATCGCCCGAAGACGCAGGACACGTGCAGCAAGGCCGGCAGATTCAAATAGACCTTCCCAAAACCACGTCACTCCTTGACCACCTGGGTCTGGCCCGAGCCTATACCCCGGATGGGGATTTTCTGGCAATCTTGACATTGGCCGAACCCGATGCTAAACTTTGGCAGCCCAAGAAGGTATTTCAAATTTAGGGGCAAGTAACAGGGTAGCAAAGTAGCAAAAATTATTTCCTGTTGCTACTTTGCTACTTTGCTACTTGCTACCAGTCAAGCGAGTAAAACCTAACCTTATGCAGATTATTCGAGATTTGGCGGCGGCCCATTTGAGCGGCCCAACGGTATTGACAATTGGCACATTTGACGGCTTGCATCGCGGCCACCAGGCCTTAATCCAACAGCTTCAACAATCGGCCAGGGAGCGCCGGGCGCAGGCGGCGGTGATTGCTTTCCATCCCCGCCCCAAAACGGTTTTAGCGCCTCACCTGCCCAACAATGATTACCTGACTACGCCCGAAGAGCGGATTGCCCTGTTTGAAAAACTGGGGTTGGATATTTTGATCTTGATCCCTTTCACCCTGGAATTTTCACAGACCACCGCAGCCGATTTTATGCGTCTGCTGGTGGAGCGGCTCAATATGGCGGCGTTGTGGGCGGGGCACGATTTTGCCCTGGGCAAAAACCGGGAAGGCAACCTGGACAAGCTGCGAGCCTTGGGCCAGGCGTTGAACTATACCGTTCACGAATTTACGCCCCTGTTAATTGACGGCCAGATTGTTAGCAGCACTCATGTGCGAAACTTCTTGCTGGCCGGCGACGTGCGCCAGGCTACCCAATTTTTGGGGCGCTATCCGTCGCTGAGCAGTGAAATTGTCCACGGAGCGCAGCGGGGACGCACCATTGGCTTTCCGACAGCTAACTTTGCTGTTCCCGCCGAACGACTCTTACCGGCCAACGGCGTTTATGCCACCTGGGTACAACTTCCCGGCGAAACACAGCGCCGAGCCAGTGTTACCAACGTAGGCATCCGCCCCAGCTTTGACAGCAGCGAGCGAACCGTCGAAGCTTATATTTTTGATTTCGACCAGGACCTTTACGGCCAGCGGCTCACTCTGGAATTTGTCGAGCGCCTGCGCCCGGAAAAAAAATTCAGCAGCATTGACGAATTGGTGGCTCAAATCCGGCACGACGCCGAGCAGTCGCGCCAGTTGTTAACTGAGGAAGCAGCAGGCAAACGGTAGACAGTAGACAGTAGACAGCCCCCCTTCGGGCACCGACCCGGCGTGGTATGCGCCGAAGGGGGTAGACAGGGATAGAAAGAACGGCGGTCGGCGGTCAGTCGTCCACGGCCGTTTATAAGCTGAGGCCACGAAGCCCTCGACATCGGTAACAAAGTAACCGGTCGCCGGGGGTTTTTGTTTTTGGCCGCCTGGATATTATCCGCTAAAGGAATCAAACTATGGAATATTCCAAAACCCTATCTTTGCGAAACAATTTCTGGCGCAGTTATCAAGCCCTTTTCAGTGAAATCATCTTTGTAGTCGTGGTCATGATTTGGGGCGTTACCTTTATTTTTTCCAAAGATGCGCTGCAAGTGATTGGCCCATTTGCCTATAACACCATTCGGATGCTCATGGGCGCGGTCACTTTGGTCCTGCTGGTGAGGCGCGACTGGCGGCTTGTCAATCGCACCTATTGGTGGCCGTCATTGGTCACGGGGTTTGTTCTTTTTGCCTCGTATGCGGTGCAGGCTTACGGCATGCAGTTTACGACGGCCAGCAAAGCCGGTTTTTTGACCGGCACCAACCTAGTCTATGTGCCGATTCTTTCGGCCTGGCTGTTACGCCGCGCGCCCAGCCGCACCGCAGTAGCCGGCGTGCTGCTGGCTTTTGTGGGGTTGTATCTGATCTCGTTTGAAGGCGGCCTGGGCGGTTTGACCATCGCCCCTGGGGATTTTTGGGTGGCGCTGGGCGGCGTGGGCTGGGCGCTGTACATTATTGTTCTGGCCCGTTACTCACCGCACCTCAATGTCATGGTCTACGCAGCCTTACACGTTTTTTTGGCGGCCCTGATGAGCGGGGCAGTCTGGCTGTGGGTCGAGCCGCTGGCCGTTCCGGTAACTTCGGCTGCGCTGTGGATTGGCGTGTTTACCACCGGCTTTTTAATTCTCGGTCTGGGAACCAGCGTCCAGACCTGGGTCACGCGCACCGCCTCGCCCACTCGAGTGGCGCTGATAGCTGCGCTTGAGCCGGTTTTTGCCGCTATCGGCGGCTGGTGGGTGGGGGAAATCATCACGCCCCGTATTTTGATGGGAGGGGCGTTGATTGTGGCAGGAATGCTGCTGGCAGAGTTGGGATATTTATTACGGCAGAGGCAGTAAGAGTTTGCTTCTGATAACCAAAGTACAAACTATGACTGTTTGGAAAGTAACTCAAAAACTGTTCGGAAACTGTTCGGAGCTATAATTTAATGGGAGTTACACAGTCGGGGATTTCTCGGCCTCTGGCCTCGAAATGACATGTGAATAAGGATGACCTGGCGGATGTCCGCCAGGTCTGCTTCCCCAAAATTGCGACCCCAACCCGGTCAACTGTTGACCGCCGCAGGTATACCCTTTTCAAGGCATAACTACTCCATCAAACCAATGTCGGCGTTCGGACCAAACTCGACCCCATTTTTTGCCAGGAAAAGCTGGTTCGGACGCGGCGGCCAGGCCAGCGAGCGAGATACAACTGCGGCTCCATAATACTCTGCCAAGCCCTCGTATCGGGCGGTTTCGGCAGTCATGGCGGGCTGCAGGTCAGCCTCGTAATAGTCAGCCAGCCCCTTGTAGCGGGCCGTTTCCGCACCCAGGGCGGGTTGTTCGTTGTCTGCGGCGTAAAAGAGGCCCAGACTGTTGTAGCGAGCAGCTTCCGCCGCCCGGGCGCGAGCCGCATCGACCACTATCGTTCGCTTTTCCAGTTCAAGCAGGTTGGGACGAGTGGGAAAATCTCGGCCAGTTTGCTCAGCCACATCGGCAACTTCAGCTTGGCCGACTACAGCGGTCATATTGCTGCCAAGTATGCCCAGGAGTATCCCTAGAGCCAGAATGATCAACGCCAGGGGCCAACTGAATTGCCGCACTGGGACAGCTTCGATAGGACTGCTAATATTACTTTGAGTTGTCATCGGTTATCTCCTTAAATTGACTAAAGAATTTTGATATTCACCCGAATTACCACCACTGAACCGTAAAACGTGAAACATAATGATTTTCTAGGGATGGATGCGTGTTTTACGTTCAACCTTCTCCCTATGATCATTCAAATAATTTCTCCTTTCGTAACCTGTTCTAACTTCTTATGCAATAAAAATTCTGTCATTGATACCCAGAAAAGGTTTCCCAGAACCGTTAGTAAGCGGATCAGGGTTATAGCGGGGTAAGTCCCCCGGCGCAGTTCTGATATACCTCCGTGTTTTATTAAGCGGCAACAGCCAGTAAAGCATAATATCGGTGAAAGGTTCCGGCTCAATTTCGGGAAACACCGCTGCGCTTAAAATTTGAGCATTGGTTGTGTTTGCATTTTGTGTTGCCACGATCCTCCTCCTTAGATGCCAATTCTTGAGCAGTGGGACCTAATTACTTTTCAATTAACTCCCTGCCACACCCTAACCTCGGCCTCGATTTCAGTTTGGCCCAGCGCCCGCGCCACCGAAATACGGTGATGCCCATCCCGCACAAAATAAATATCGCCGACTTGAACCAGTTCCACCAGCGGCAGGGCTACACCCAGTCGCCGGGCCGCGGCGACGCGCAGCCAGCGGCTCCGGGTGTGAGCTTGCAAAGGACAAAAGTTGCGATCAAAGTCGGCGCAGCGGCCCTGGCTGCCGTGAATCTGGCGGATAGGCACTGTTTGCACCCCCAGAGAGTAGCAATTGCCTGCCGGGCCGTTGGTTTTAGTCTCGGCCAGATTAAGCAGGCGGCGCGGCTGTCGGGTCAGAGCAGACCAGATTTGGCCGAACCAACCCTGGAGAGAGGCGCGCTGGTAAAGTTGCGACGCCGCTTGCCAGGCCCGAATTTCGGCATCTTGAGAGCCACTGTTGAGTCTGACCAACTTGCCTTGAGCTATATGCAACATGATTTCTTACCTCCGGAGAATTAGTGATGGGTGCGCTAGATAACGGCCACAGATGGCAGGTCCCAGGGCAAGCGCCCGGTCACCCGCCAAACAGTCACTTCGGCTTCGATCGTTTTCTCGCCGTGGGCTTTGGCCACCGAAATGCGATGATGTCCATCCTCAACAAAGTAGATGTCGCCCACCTGAATCAGACTGACCGGGGGTAACTTTGACCCCTGCCGGCGCGCTGTTTCGATGCCGGCCCAGCGGCTCCCGGTATGGTCGTGCAGTGGGCGAAAGTTAGCATCAAAATCGTGGCAGCGACCCGTGCTGGCGCTGCCGCGAATCTGGCGCAATGGTACAGTTTGGCAGCCGATATAAGCGTAATCCACCAGGGTGCAGTCTGCCTGAACCGCCGCCAGATCGAGCAAATGGCCGGAGCGACCAATGAGTGCTGACCATATTTTGGCTGCGCCAGCCGCTATTTTCTGGCTCAACGACAGCCAATTTGAGACTGTTACGGTTTGTTTTATGGTCAGATTTGCGTTTTGAACAGTCATGGCTGCTCTCCCTGAAAAACAGAGATTGGAGATTGGAAATTGGGTTTAATCTCCAATCTCCGTCCAGAGCTTGTTAATTTAAGCTTCTGGAATAAAATATAAACCATCCCTGTTAGGAAACTGCTTCAAAAACTGTTCGGAAACTGTTCGGAAGCTAACGGCGGCTGAGACAAAGGTACTGTTTGGGGAAGACAAGGGAAAGTTGGAAATTATCTACCGGATTCGCCTGTTGGGGATGGTCCAAGTTGAGAAAGAGGGGCAGTTGCTGCGTGATTTCGAGTCGCGCAAGGCGCTGGCCCTGCTGGGTTACCTGGCCCGGCACGACCAGCCTGTTTCCCGCAGCCATTTGGCCGGCCTGTTTTGGGGTGATAAAGAAGAGGCGCGGGGCCGGCGTAATCTCAGCCGCGAGTTGAGCCAGCTTTCGGCTCACCTACCCGGCTGTTTTCAGACCGATTACTATACCGTTCAATTTTCACCGCCCGACTCCTACTGGGTGGATACACTGGCCCTTGCTGAATTAGTCAGAAGTGGTATTGAAAAAACTCAGCTCCCCTCTTCTTCTAAAGCCAAGTCTTCCTCTGAACCCATAAAAACCATAACTGACCGGTTCCCCTATCATTTGGCCGAAGGGATTCACCCTGAAAAATTGGCCCAGGCGGTCGCTCTTTACCGGGGCGATTTTATGACCGGTTATTTTCTGGACGACTGTCCCGAATTTGAAGCCTGGCTGGTGCGGGAACAGGAAAGCTGGCGGCGGCAAGTTACGGAGTTGTTGGAACGGTTGATAGCCTATCATGCCCGCCAGGGCGAGGCTGACGAAGCGCTACTTCATGCCCGGCGCTGGCTGGAAGTCGAACCCTGGCGTGAGCGGGCGCACCGCTACCTGATGACTCTCCTGGCGCAGCAGGGCGAACGCACGGCAGCCCTGGCCCAATTTGAAATCTGCCGCCGCGCTCTGGCCGAAGAGTTGGCGGTAGAACCTGGGGCGGAAACGGTGGCTTTGTATGAGCAGATTCGCTCAGGAGAATTAAGCAGGGGGGGAGGGGAGTACACCCCTTCGGGTGCGCCGAAGGGCGGAGAGAGCAGGGGTGAAAATTTCTCCCCTGCCCCCCTGCCCCTCCGCCCCCCCGCCGACCCCCTGGCCTCTTCCGCCCCCGTCTCTTTGCACCAAGTACCTACGCCAGCCACGTCTTTTATTGGCCGCGAGGAAGAACTGGCCCAAATTGCCGCCCACCTCCGTGACCCAGCCTGCCACTTGTTAACCCTGGTCGGCCCCGGCGGCGTGGGTAAAACTCGGTTGGCCATTCAGGCGGCCTGGCAAGCGACAAGGCCATCCCCTAAGGCCGGGGCAAGAGAGACCCCATCCTTTGCCGATGGTGTCTATTTTATTCCGCTGGATGCCTTGAGTTCAGCCGAGTTCCTGGTTTCCACCCTGGCCGATGCCCTGAACTTCACTTTTTACAGCGGCGCTAATCCCACCAACCAGCTCCTCAACTTTCTGCGCGAAAAGCGCCTGCTGTTGGTATTGGATAATTTTGAACATCTCCTGGCCGGGGCTGAGCTGATCGCTGACATTCTAAAACAGGCGCCCCAGGTAAAAATTCTGGTCGTCTCCCGCGAACGTTTAAATTTGCAGGAGGAGTATTTGCTGCCCATTCAAGGGCTGAAAGTGCCTGAAGCTGATTTTCACCCTCGCACCGGCAGGATCAAGGGCCGCCTGGCTCTGGAAGAGTACAGCGCCGTACAGTTATTTGTACAGCGCGCTCAAACCGTCAATCCGGGCTTTGCCCTGTCGGAAGCGGAAAAACTGTGCGTGGCCCATGTCTGCCGCTTGACCGAAGGCACCCCCCTGGCACTTGAGCTGGCCGCGGCCTGGTTAAGGCTGCTTTCATGCCAGGAGATTGCCCAGGAAATCGAGCAAAACTTGGATTTTCTGACCACTTCTTTGCGCAACGTGCCAGAACGGCAGCGCAGCTTACGGGCTGTCTTTGACTATTCCTGGCGACTCCTTTCCGCCGAAGAAAGGCGCGTGTTCCGGCAATTGGCCGTTTTTACAGGGGGATTTCAACAGGAGGCGGCCAGGCAGGTCATTGGCGCTTCCTTGCCGCTGCTGCTGGCCCTGGTAGACAAGTCGCTGCTGCGCCGCACCGAAACCGGGCGCTATACCCGCCATCTGCTTTTATGGCAGTACGCCGCCGAAAAACTGGCCGAAACGCCTCAAGAAAAAGAAAAAATACAAGATTTACACAGCAACTACTACGCCGCCTTTCTTCATGATCGAGAAGGCCGGCTAAAAGGCGGGCAGCAGCGAGAGAGCCTGGCCGAAATTGGCCTCGAAATCGAGAATATTCGGGCCGGTTGGCGCTGGGCCGTCGAGCGCGGTCAGATTAATTCTCTCGATCAAGCTTTGGAAAGCCTTTTCCATTTTTACGATATGCGCAGTTGGTTCCAGGAAGGGGCGGAGATGTTTGGGCTGGCGGCAAGTCTGGCAGGGGAGCAGGGGAGCAGAGGAGCAGAGGAGCGGGAGAGCGGGGGGGCAGGGGAGCACCAAGAAACGAGAATTTCAAAATCTCCAATCTCCAATCTCCAATCTCAGATTGTCTGGGGTAAGCTGCTGGCCCGGCAGGGATGGTTTACCTTTCAACTTGGACAGCACGAACCGGCTGAGACACTACTGCTGCAAGGTTTGGACTTGTTACGCCAGGCTGGTTCGACAGCGCTGGGTGAGACAATTTTTTCCCTCAACTACCTGGGAGCGGTGTACCGGCATCTGGGCCAATATGAACCGGCCCAGAAATATCTGCAAGAAAGCCTGCTCGTTTGCCGAGAAACAGGCGATACGTTTGGCCTGACCGTCGCCCTGAATATTCTGGGCCAGGTAGCCTATCTGCAAGGCGACTATCCCGAAGCGCAGCGTTTGTGCCAGGAGAGTTTGGGGTTGAAACAAAAGCTGGGCGACCGCCGGGGGGCGACTTTTTCTTTTATCTATCTGGGGCAGGTGGCCTATACCCTGGGCGAATATCCGGCGGCCAAGGCGTATTTTGAAGAGAGCCTGGCCGTTTGCCAGGAAATCGGGGACCGGCGGGGCATTGCCTTGTGCCTCGGCTATTTGGGCGATGTGGTTCAAATGATGGGCGAGGACCAGGGGGCCAGGCAGTTGTACGAAGAAAGTCTGGCTATATTTAAGGAGATTGGCAACCAGTGGGGGGTAATCTCTGCCCAGACCAAGCTCGGCGCTGTGGCCGGCAAGCTGGGCGATTCGCTGACAGCCAGAACCTATCTGAAGGAGGCGCTAAAACTGGCGCTCAACATCCACGCCATCCCCCTGGTCATGGATGCTTTGGTGGGGTGGGCTGCGCTGTTGATTAAAGGGGGCCAGACTGAACAAGCCCTGGAAATTTTGGCTTTGACCTTGAGCCATCCGGCCAGCAGCCGGGAGAATCAGGATCGGGCGGCGCGATTACTGGCTGAACTGGAGCCACAACTTCCGAAGGAAGCGGGTCAAACGAAGCAAACCAGAGACCGAACCCGTACCCTGGAAATGATGGTAAAGAAAATATTGAGAGAAGGAAAAGAGTAAAATCAGAGGAAAAATTGCGGCTCATGTTAAGTGTGTTATAATAGATCTGGATAGGGGTTATCTCTCTAGAAATATTTGCCGCTTGTTATTTCCCTACCATTCCTCACCTGACCGTTCCATTACGCTTGAAAAGTTATTAAAGTTACGTTTGTGATGGCCGATTTTCGCCAATTGTTGGATTAATGACCTTTGATTTGGTCAGAAAAAATCTAACGACGCAAGGGGGTAATTGCCAAAGACAAACTGCGCAAGTCGTTCAACAGCAGGTAGGGTGAAGCTTAGCACCCTCGAAATTAAGGTATGTAGGTTGGCATCCATAGCAAACGAGGAGATAAAATTATGTTTAATTTTAAGTATTCGGGAGAACACCTAACCGATATTCATTGGAGTAAGCTGGTGGCTAAAGCATGGCTAGACGAGATGGAGAGGCCCAACGACAGAAACAACTTCCGCCATCGGCTCGAGCGAAATCCGCGCCGAGCCGTTGATTATGCTATTGAGAATTTTCCTGAGTTTGCCGATCTAGCTACTTGTGCCAAGAGGATTTTTCAAGTTGATGACCCCCCTTCACCTCTTGATGATTATACAGCCGAGTTGATCAACGATATCCGAGACGGTAAGGTAGAGGCCCTGTATTTTCCAGTAGGGACATGTTGTTAATTGATAACTCAAACAATAGATAACTGAAAATTTAACAAGAGGCAGTTTTATGGCAGAAGAAAAATACTTAGCAGCAGAACAATGGGCCAGAATTGTCGCTACCTCCTGGTTAGAGGCAGATTTCCAGGACCAGCTCGAGAAAGACCCGGTCGCCGCAGTCAGAAAGCGATTTCCCGAAGACCAATACCCCGATTTCAAATTTACCAAAATTCTTTTTATTAATGACAACCCAGGCTATACCAAAGAAGAACTTCAAGACCTTTTGTCTGGAAAGAAGAAGATCGTTCCCAGAAGCGGTATTCCCTTTACGCACGGCAGACGGGAAGAAGATAGCCTACCCTGAACTGATAACCAAGCTTAGACCCCAGAATCCTTCAGGCTCATAGTTGGGCTTAGGGCTTGGTTATCAATCAATGGTGTTACACTCACAAGCTGCTGTTCGAGAAATAGGAAAACTATGAGCCGCAGGCCCCGGTTTAAACACTCTTTTCGTTGGAAAATTGTACCCAACGAAGGCGTGTTTTTGCTTTCCGAAAAAGATCACTTTCTGCTTCGCGGAGCCGCCATCAGCCAGGTGGCTCAATTTCTTGATGGCCAGTATACGGAAGCACAGATCGTTGAGCAACTCAAAGGCCAACGATCTGCCCCGGAAGTCTTTTATGTAATCGAGCGCCTGCGCCGTGATGGTTATGTCGTTGATGCGACCCCGTCGCTGTCGCCCGAGCAAGCCGCCTTTTGGGAAATGCTGGATATATCTCCCCAGGTTGCCGCTCAGCGTTTGCAGGAAACGAGCGTTTCAGTGATCACCGTGGGGCAAATTGAGGCCGCCCCTTTCAAAGCTATGTTTAAATCGCTTGGACTGCGGTTGAGCGATGAGGGCGAGCGCAGGGTAGTCCTGACCGACGATTACCTGCAAAATGGCCTGGATACCCTTAATCAGGAAGCCCTGAGCCAGAAACGGTCCTGGCTGTTGGTTAAACCGGTGGGGACAGAGGTCTGGCTCGGTCCCCTCTTTGTGCCCGGAGAAACCGGGTGCTGGGCATGTTTGGCGCACCGCCTGCGCGGACACCGCAAAGTCGAAGGCTATCTAGCCGAGAAGAAAGGCGTTGGCAGTCCTTTTTCTACGGCCTTGGCGGCGCTGCCATCCACCTTGCAAACGGCCTTCAGCCTGGCCGCCACCGAAATCGCTAAATGGATAGCCTCTGACCAGAACCCTAGCCTCGCCGGTAAAGTTGTCACGCTGAATACCCTCACCCTCGAACAACGCCATCATCTGCTGGTCCGCCGGCCTCAATGCCCAAGCTGTGGAGACCCCCACATTTTCACCACCGGCCAATTCACCCCCCTCCCGTTGGAACGCCAGGAAAAAGCTTTCACCGCCGATGGCGGGCATCGCGGGCTTTCCCCCGAGGAGACCTTTCAGAAACTTGAGCGCCACCTCAGCCCCATTACCGGCATCGTCAGCGTGCTGCGACGAATTTCGATGGATGACCCTCAGCACGATTTAATGCCGGCTTATGTGACAGACCACAATTTCGCCTTTGTCGAAGAGAACCTCTACTTTATGCACGAACACATCCGCGGTCGTTCCGGCGGCAAAGGAAAAAGCGAAGTTCAGGCCAGGGTCAGCGCCCTATGCGAGTCTATCGAACGGTACGCCGGTGTATTTCAGGGGGATGAGGCCCGCCTCCGCCGCAAGTTTAAAGACCTGGAAGAGGCCATTCACCCCAACGCCTGCATGCGTTTCAGTGACCGGCAGTTTGAACAGCGGGCCTGGTGGAATGAAAAGTTCTCTCGGTTTAATTGGGTGCCGGAACCCTTCGACGCAGACAGAGAGATTGACTGGAGTCCGGTCTGGTCATTAACCTGTCACAAGTTTCGTTATGTGCCCACCGCCTACTGCTACTATGGTTATTCTCGCCAGGAAAGAACCTGGTTTACGCGAGCCGATGCCAACGGCTGCGCCGCCGGAAACAGCAAAGTCGAGGCTGTTCTGCAAGGCTTTATGGAGTTGGTGGAGCGCGATAGCGTGGCCCTGTGGTGGTACAATCGCCTCAAGCGGCCCGGCGTAGACTTGACCAGTTTTGATGAGCCTTACTTTCAAGAACTACTGGCCCATTATCAGACTCTAAATCGTGAGCTGTGGGTGCTTGACATCACCAGTGATTTAAACATTCCTGCCTTCGCCGCCATCTCAAGCCGAAATGATCAGCCGGTACAGGACATTATGTTTGGTTTCGGCGCGCACTTTGACCCGAAGATTGCCCTGTTACGCGCCCTGACCGAACTTAACCAGATGATTCCCTGGACCGGCCTGAAGCCCAAAAATCGTCCCGATTTACGCGAGGCTATCGAGTGGTGGTCTACCGCCACCGTTGACAACCAACCCTATCTCACGCCCGATAAAAGATTGCCCTTGAAAATTCAAAGCGATTATCCCAAGCTTTGGAGTGATGACCTCTACACGGATGTCCTCACCTGTGTGCAGATGGCCCAGGTCAAGGGGCTAGAAACGCTGGTCTTAGACCAAACCCGGCCCGATACTGGGCTGCATGTGGTCAAGGTTATTGTGCCCGGGCTGCGGCACTTCTGGGCGCGATTCGGTCCAGGCCGGCTTTACGATGTACCGGTGCAAATGGGTTGGCTGGCTGAACCGGTGCCGGAGGAGCAGTTGAATCCCAATCCAATGTTCCTCTAACTTTTGTAGGGGCGTACCCTGGCAGTCGCCCTCTACAGGGCAGGCGCGAGGCCGTGCCCCTACCCCAAACATTATGAGGGATATCTATCATCATGCTTCATCAAGAGCCGCCGGGACCGCCGGGAGGCTTTCTCGGCCTTAGCAATTCGCTGCGCTATAAAATTGACCCGCTCGGTTTTGTGAGCGAGATGGTTGAAACTTACGGCGATATCGTCTCCTTGCAGTTAATCGGAGATTACATCTATTCCAAGCATATAAAAAAAACAACGGGCTTGCGCGGCGATACTATTGTTTTGCTCAATCACACCGATTTTGTGCAGCAGGTATTTGTTGATGAGTGGCAAAAATTCAAGAAACCAGATTTTCTTAAGGCTTCGCTGCGGGGAAATTGGGGTGATGCGCTCTCTTCATTGGAAGGCGATGCCTGGAAATGCCGCCGCCGCCTGGTGCAGCCTGCCTTTCACCCCCACCTGATGGCCCCTTATGCCACAACTATCGTTGCCTGTACTCAGGATATGATTGCCGGCTGGCGGCCCGGTGCGCGGGTCAACATAGATGAAGAATTCTTGACGCTGACCGCCCGGATTGCAGCCCGGACGATTCTTGACGCCGAATTAGAAGGTTTTGGGACGCCCATTGAAAACGCCAAAAGATCGGGCATCATCAATTTCGCGGAAGCGATGGGTGAGGATTTTACGGCAACCCAAAATAACGCTGACGCCGCCCCTGTTTCCCTGAGGCGGCGGCGGGCCGGGCCAACCATGGATACCCTTTTGGCGATCATGAAAGCCCGTTTCATGTCTCAAGAAGAGCGCGGGGATATGCTCTCTTTTCTCTTACAGGCGACTGATGAAGCGGGCCAGCGGCTCACCCACGAGGAAGTGGTCAACGAAGTGCTTCAATTATTTTTTGCCGGTCATCACACTATCCCCACCACCTTAATCTGGTTATTTTATGCGCTCACCCAAAATCCTGAAGTCGAAACCAGAGTTTACGAGGAATTAGACAGCTCCCTAAAAGGGCGAACACCGGGTGCAGACGACTTATCCGGCTTACCCTATGCCGAAATGGTAATTAAAGAATCCATGCGCTTCTACGCCTCTTCCTTGATGATTGTGCGTGAAGTAGCCGAAGATACGCAGGTGGGCGATTATATCTTAAAAAAAGGGACGCTCATTTATGTTAGCCCTTATCTGCTCCAGCGCGACCCACGAAATTTTGAACAGCCGGAACGGTTTTGGCCGGAGCGTTTTAGCAAAGAAAATACAAAACCGGTTTACAAGTATGCTTTTCTGCCTTTTGGGGCCGGGCCGCGTTATTGTATTGGCGCTGGACTGGCCCTGTTAGAAGTCAGGTTAATCTTGGCGACAATTGCCCAGGCGTATCGTTTGACTCTCGCTCCCAATCAGGTTATTGTGCCCACCGTTTCGCTAACGATACGCCCCGCCCAAGAAACCTATATGCAAGTGTCAGCGCGTCAACACCTTAATGAAATGGGGAGAGGATAAAATGGCAGTCACTATTTCAGGCTACCGGGTTAATGAAACGATTCATGAAAGTAGAAACTCGTTGATTTTTCGGGCAGCGAGAGAAGCAGATAATCAACCTGTTGTTCTCAAAATGCTCAACCAGACCTATCCTCCCCCCGAAAAAATTGCCTGGTTCAAACGGGAGTATGAAAGAACCAAAAATCTGAACCCTTCACCCGACCCCGGGCATGCCTTGCAGGGGGTGGTGGCGGCCTACAGTCTGGAAACCAACCAGCAACGCTGGGTCATCGTCCTGGAAGATTTTGGGGGTGAGTCTTTAAACCGCTTGGGGCTGACCGGTAAATTGACCTTGAGCAAGTTTCTGCCGCTGGCTATTCAGATCACCGATATTTTAGGCCAAGTGCATCAACGGCATATTATGCACAAAGATGTCAACCCATCTAACATCGTTTTGAACCCAACCACCGGCCAACTCAAATTTATTGACTTTGGCATCTCCACGGCCCTCACCCGTGAGAACCCGACCCTGCGTAATCCCAATGTCCTGGAAGGAACCCTGGCCTATATCTCCCCTGAACAAACAGGGCGGATGAACCGCGCCATAGATTACCGGACCGACTTTTACTCGCTGGGGGTGACTTTTTATGAATTACTCACCGGCCAACTACCTTTCTCAACCGCCGATGCCATGGAGTTGGTGCATTCCCATATTGCCACTCCCCCCATCCCCCCGCATGAATTAAGGCCAGATATTCCCCAGCCTGTTTCTGACATTGTGCTAAAATTGATGGCTAAAAACGCCGAAGACCGTTACCAATCAGCCTATGGACTTAAGGCCGATTTAGAGGAGTGTCTGCGCCAGTGGTGCTCGGCCGAGCGAATTGACCCCTTCCTCCTTGGTCAGCACGATATTTCCGACCGATTCCAAATTCCGCAAAAGTTGTATGGACGCCAGCAGGAAATTGACACCTTGCTGGCCGCGTTTGAGCGGGTCAGCCAGGGCAGCAGCGAACTGATGCTGGTTTCGGGCTATTCTGGCATCGGTAAGTCGGCGCTGGTCCAGGAAATTTATAAGCCAATCACCTGGCAGCGTGGTTATTTTATTGCCGGTAAATTTGATCAATTTCAAAGAGATATTCCTTATGCCTCGTTGGTACAAGCCTTTCGCTCCCTGATACGCCAGCTTTTAACCGAAAGTGAGCGTGAAATCGAGACCTGGCGCGAAAAACTGCTCGCGGCCCTCGGCCCCAACGGTCAGGTGATTATTGATGTTATTCCCGAAGTAGAATTGATTATCGGCCCGCAGCCCGAAGTTCCCTTGTTGGGGATTGCCGAAGCGCAAAATCGCTTCAACCTGGTTTTTCAAAACTTTATTCATGTGTTTACTAAGGCCGAACATCCCCTGGTTCTATTTCTGGATGATTTACAGTGGGCCGATGGCGCTTCGCTCAAATTGCTCAAATTGCTCATGACCGCCTCGGATAGCCCTTATCTGTTTGTTATTGGGGCCTATCGCGATAACGAGGTCAGCCAGACTCATCCCTTGATGGTGACTCTGGCCGAAATCCGCCAGGTCGGAGCGAGAGTGAATGATATTATCTTGGGACCCTTAAGCCTGTTCCACGTTAATCAATTAATTGCCGATACGCTCAACTGCTCGCCGGAGAGAGCCAAACCGCTGGCCGAGTTGGTGCTGGCGAAAACGGGCGGCAACCCCTTCTTTCTGAACGAGTTCTTAAAATCGCTCCATACCGAGGAGTTATTAACCTTTTTGCCGCCCTCTAGCGATAGTGAGGGGGGATGGCAGTGGGATTTGGCCCAAATTCAAGGGCAGGATATCACCGATAACGTGGTCGAACTGATGGCCCAAAAGGTGCAAAGGTTAGCCGAACAAACGCAGCAGGTATTGAAGCTGGCGGCCTGCACCGGCAACCAGTTTGATTTGCAAACGCTGGCCGTTGTCTATGAAAAATCACCCCGCGAAACAGCTATCGTCCTGGGGCCGGCTATTGCCGAGGGGCTGATTTTACCTCTGGACGAAGCCTATAAATTGGTTGAGCTTGAGGTTGAGGGGTTGACCGAGGAGGTCAGCGTTGTCTACAAGTTTGCTCACGACCGTATCCAACAAGCCGCCTATTCGCTCATTCCTGAGGCTGACAAACAGGCCGTCCACCGTCGGGTGGGCCAACTCCTGCTGCGGAATACACCCCCCGACAAACGTGAGGAGGTCATCTTTGATATTGTCAACCAACTGAACCTGGGCGGTGAACCGCAGCCACAGGCCGAGCGGGATGAACTGGCAGAGTTGAACCTGCTGGCCGGCAAAAAAGCCAAGGCCGCGGCCGCCTATCAACCGGCCTTTCATTACCTAAAGTTTGGCCTGGGATTAATAAATCCTCCGCGCGCTGCCCAGGATGAACCGCTTCATCTGAATGGAACGGATAGCTGGGAGCGTCGCTACGATTTAACTTTACTGTTCCACCTGGAAACAGCAGAAGCATCTTATTTTAGCGGCAACTACGAACAAATGGAGCAATTAACCGGCGTCGTGCTACAACACGCCAAATTGCCGCTGGATAAAGTGGCGGCCTACGACGTTAAAATTCAAGCCAGAACCGGCAACATGCAGTTCTTCGAGGCGCTGCAAATGGCCCAAGAAGTGCTGGCCCTTTTGGGAGTCGAGTTCCCTCCCCAACCAACCTTTGACGATGTATTTGCCTTACTGGGCGAAACGCAGGCCGCTTTAGCCGGGCAGCCCATCGAAGCGTTATACGATTTGCCCGAAATGACCGACCCGCTCAAACTGGCCGCCATGCGCATCATGAACAGTGTGAATACCGCCGCCTATATCGCCGGCCCTGAACTGTATTCGCTGCTGGTCTTAAAACAACTCAATTTGTCGCTCCAATACGGGAATGCGCGCGAGTCCGCTTTTGTATACGGCTCTTATGCCATTATTCTGTGCGGGGTCGTGGGCGATATTGACTCCGGCTATCAGTTTGGTCAACTGGCCTTAAGGTTGATGGAACGGTTCAATGCCAAAGAATATACCGCCAAACTCTGTTTTATCTACAATATCATCATCAGGCATTGGAAAGAGCATCTCCGGGTCACCGTCCAGGGGCGGGATGGCTATCAAAGTGGACTGGAAACCGGCGACCTGGTGTTTGGCTCCTACTGCGCTTTCCTGTACTGCATCAGTTTATACTTTACGGGCCGGGAGTTGGCCCTGGTTGAACGAGAGATGGCCGCTTACACCGAGGCAGTTGCCCAACTGAACCAGCAGCTAACGGTGAATTTTCTCAAAATCTACCATCAGTCAATCCTCAATTTGATTAATCCCACTAAAGACCCAGGCAATTTGACCGGCGAAATATACAACGAAGCCGAAATGCTGCCGTTTATGCTGGAAGTGAATGATCGAACCTCGCTTTTTTATGTCTACCTCAATAAGATGATCCCCTACTATCTATTTCAAGATTACCGCCAGGCCCTTGAAAACGTACCGCTGGCTGAACAATACTCCGGCGGCGTGATTGGATCGCTTTACATTCCCATTTTTTACCTTTACGACTCCCTGATTCGATTGGCTATTTTTCCAGACGCCGACAACGCTGAGCAAGAACAACTGTTAGAAAAAGTGAACGCCAATCAGGAAAAGATGAAAACCTGGGCTGGACACGGCCCCATGAACTATTTGCACAAGTATTATTTGGTTGAGGCTGAACGGGCGCGCGTATTGGGCCAGGATGGAGCGGCCAGAGAATATTACGATAAAGCCATTGATCTGGCCCAGGAAAACGAATTTCTCAGCGAGGAAGCTCTGGCCTATGAACTGGCGGGCAAGTTTTATCTGCTCAAAGGGCAAACCCGGCTGGCTCAGCACTACCTGCGCGATGCCCATTACGCCTACCGGCGTTGGGGCGCAACGGCCAAGGTCAAGGACTTAGAGGCCCGCTATCCGCAATTTTTAATCCAGGCTGAGGCCCGGTCGCGCGAATTAGCGACCTCAACAACTCCGACCACCGACACAGGTGAAACCGCCTCCAGCATTTTAGATTTAGCCAGTGTCCTCAAAGCCTCTCAAGCAATCTCCGGCGAAATTATGCTTGATCGGTTGCTGGAAAAGTTGATGAAAATTGTCATCGAGAACGCCGGGGCGCAGCGCGGCTATCTTGTGTTGGAGGAAGAGGGTCGTTGGGTAGTTGAGGCGGAGGCTCGGGTTGAGGCTAAGGCTGAGGCTGAGATAAAGGCGTTACAATCGGCGCCTGTACTTACGCAAGTTGGAAATTTGTCCCACGCTATCATTAATTATGTTGCCAGAACCAGAGAAAATGTTGTTCTGAACGACGCCGCGCACGAAGGTCTCTTTACTCAAGACCCTTACATTGTTCAGCGTCAACCTAAATCTATTTTGTGCGCCCCGTTGATTAATCAAGGCAAACTTAACGGGATGCTTTACCTGGAAAATAATCTCGCCACCGGCGCGTTTACCCCCGACCGGCTCGAAGTCTTGAATATCCTTTCGGCCCAGGCCGCTATCTCGATTGAAAACGCCAGGCTGTACACCCGCCAGGTGGAGCTAACCCAGGCCGCCAGCCGCTTTGTGCCATTTGAGTTTCTGCGCTTCCTGCAAAAAGAAAATATCGTCAAGGTCAAGTTGGGCGACCAGGTACAGCAAAATATGACCATCCTGGTCTCGGATATTCGCTCCTTTACCACCCTCTCTGAAAAGATGACCCCACAAGAGAATTTCGACTTTGTCAATGCCTATCTGAGCCGGGTCAGCCCCATCATCCGCCAGCATCGCGGCTCGATTGCCAAATATATGGGCGATGGCCTGATGGCCGTTTTTCCGGACCGGGTTGAAGATGCACTGGATGCCGCCATTGCCCAGTTGCAAGAGGTGGCCCGCTACAATCTTGACCGGCAGCAGCAAGGAGAAGGGCCTATTCAGATTGGAATTGGCATCCATACCGGCCCGGTCATGCTGGGCACTGTCGGTGAGGTGCAGCGCATGCAAATGGACCTACTCTCGGATGCGGTCAATGTGACCACCCGCCTGGAAGGTTTGAGCAAGTTATACGGCGTGGCGATGGTCATCAGCACCGAGGTGCTCAGCCAGATTCAAGAACCGACCCGCTACCACATCCGCTTTCTGGGCAAAACGCCGGTCAAGGGCCGGCAGGAAATGATTTCAGTGTTTGAGGTTTTTGACGGCGACCCGGCGGAGGTTATCGGCCTCAAACTACAGATCAAAACGACTTTTGAACAAGGTCTGGGTCGCTACCATGAGGGGGAATTTGCGGAGGCCAAAACCCATTTTGAACAAGTGCTGCAAAGCTATCCCGACGACAAAGCCGCCCACTTTTATCTGCAACAGATAGCGGGTTTTTACGCCCAACGACTCCCCACCGAGGGGGTGGTTGAGTAACTCGTTGAAAAAATGGCTCACGGATGAACACAGGTGACACGGATAAGGATAAGAATCAAGAAAAAAATCTGTGTTTATCCGTGTTTATCCGTGAGCTAGAATCGGATTAGGCGCAATACGCCGGGGCCAGCAGTTCCGGCTCCGGCAGGCTATACCTGGCCCGCTCCCCGGCCTCGGCCTCATATTGGTTCATCAAGGCGATGAACTCCTCCGGGCGGGTGCAGGTGACCAACTGGGCCTTGACCTGAGCAATATGGGCCAGCCCGCGCACATACTTGACCACGTGCTTGCGGAACAGGATCAACCCTCGTTCGACCCCATAAAAATCCAGCATTAAATCCAAATGGCGGCGGATCAGCGCTGATTTTTCGGCCAGGGTAATTTGGTGAATATCTTTGCGCTGAAAAATCCAGGGGTTGCCAATCGCGGCGCGGGCAATCATCACCCCATCACAGCCGGTGTGCCGCTTGATCCGCTCCATGTCGGCCACGCAGGTCACATCGCCGTTGCCGATGACCGGGATTTTGACCGCCGCCTTGATTTCGGCGATGGCGTCCCAATTGGCCTGGCCGTTGTAAGCCTGGGCTTTGGTGCGTCCGTGGACGGCAATCAGGGCCGCGCCGTTATCTTCCAAAATTTTGGCGACTTCCAGATAATTGAGCGACTGCTGATCCCAGCCCAAGCGAATCTTGCCGGTCACAGGAACCGACAGGGCGCGGGTCAGCCGGGCAAAAATGCGGCCAATCTTGGCCGGGTCGCGCAGCAGGGCCGCCCCGGCCCCCCGGCCCGAAATTTTGGGTACCGAGCAGCCCATATTCAAATCAATAATATCCGGCCCAAGCTGTTCGATGCGCCGGGCCGCTTCCTCGATTTTGACCTCGTCGCTGCCAAAGATTTGGAAGGTCATAGGCCGTTCCGAGGGGTCAAACTCCAGCATTTGGCCGGTGCGCTCATTGTCGTGCAAAATACCATCCACCGACACAAACTCGGTATAGCTCATGGCCGAGCCATACTCGCGGCAAATGAGCCGGTAGGGCTTGTCGGAAAAGCCGGCCATCGGTGAGAGGATCAGATCGCCATAAACGGGAATATGGCGGATCATAAAAGTGGGTTTGGGCTGAATGAAGTTAATTTCAGGAGTTTTCATCGAACCTATGGGAACTAAGTTCTTTTTTGGCTCACAAGTTAGTATCGGGCATGATAGCGCCGTCAAAGTCGGTGTCAAGTAGAACCGCCTCGTTCAAGTTGGCCTCGCTCAGGTTGGCCAGGCTCAAATCGGTGTAGGCCAGATTGGTATGGCTCAAATCGGCCTGGGCCAGATTAGCCCGGCTCAGGTTAGCCCGTTCCAGATTAGCGCCCATTAGATTGGCCCGCGTCAGAATAGCTTCGTAGAGGAAAGCCTGGGTTAAATTGGCTTCAACCAGCGTCGCCTGCGACAAATTGGCTTCGGCCAGGTTAGCTTCGGCCAGGTTAGCCCCACTTAAATTGACTCGCACCAGATTGGCCTGGCTCAAGATCGCTTTGGTTAACACCGCCTGGCTCAAATCTGTCTGGCGCAGCGTCGCCTCGGTCAAGTTAGCCCCGCTCAAATCGGCCTGGTGAAGATTGACCTTGCTCAAATCCACCTCAATCAGGTTGGCTTCGGTTAAAGTGGCCTGTTTCAAGCTGGCCCCGGCCAGAGTAGCCACACTTAAAATTGCCTGGCTGAGATTGGCCTTCTCCAGGTTGGCATGGGTCAGTTTGGCCCCTTCCAAATTGGATTGGCTCAAATCCGCTCCGGCCAGATCAACCCCGCTCAAATCCTGGTGCGACAGGTCAAAGCCGCGCAGCGAGGTCCGGCCACCGGCTGCTTTCCAGGCTTTGACCAACTCATACTGCTGTTGCCGGTCGCTGGCGCTGATTTCAACCGGCGGCAAGTCGAGCATGCCCTCATCCACCGGACGCGTTTCCCAGGGCAAAACCTCCGACAGGCCCAACAAATTGCTCACCGAAACCGGATTGACCGCGGCTGAAGCGGATATAGTTTCCAGGGTGCCCAAATCCAGGGGCGCGCCCGGCGGGGCGCTGCTCAGGTGAAAACGGGCAATTTCCGCCCCCAGGGCCTTGACCGCTTCGGCCAGGGCCAGAGCAGGATCGTCAGACCCTTCGACCACAACCGTAGCCCACTGCCGGCCTTCGGCGGGATAGAGTTCAATTGTAATTGTTGAGGCAATCATGGTTTGCTTTTTTTCCTTTTTTGACCCTTGATCAGGCGGCAATCAATTCATTAAGTTAGCGTAGCTTAGCCCCTTGTGGGCGGGCACGAGGCCCTCTGCTACAGCCTTAATTTAATGATATTGAGGGGTCAATAGTAAACCGTTAATCATTAACCGTCAACTTTTTGGAGAGATACCAAACAAAGGCCAACAGACCCGCTCCCCAACCCAACCCCAGCCAGGGTAAACTGCGATAGCCGGTCTCAGGCAGGTATTTGGGGCCATTGCTGGTCGTTATCTGGCCGGTGCTGGTAAGAGCGGAGCCAGTGCTGGCAGTGGCGGTTGGGGCCGGCGTATTGACGGCAGGTGTGGTAGCCGTGGGCGCTGGCGTGTCATTGTTATCATTACTGTTATCGTCATCATCATCCGAGTCGTTATCATTCTCTTCGTCGCCAATGATGGTGATCGGGACCTGATCAGCGCCGGCGGCCAGGGTGTTGTTGAACTGATCCAACGCGCCCGCCGTGCTGGCCTGGTTTACCGAACCATCAAAACGAGTCAAAGCGGTAAAAACAGTGGTAACCACCACCGACCCCAACGGCGGAATATCGCCAAAATCTAACGTTAAATCGCTCCAGACCAGCAGCCCTGGCGGGTTAGCCAGCGTAGGACTGGGGATAGCATAGTTGAATTGCAGAACGGCCGGATTATAGGTGTCGCTCAAAGGCAGCGAGGTCATAACCGCCAGGCCGTCGTTGGTAATGAGGTGGGTAAACGTTACCGGAAAACCAACTTGAGGCACACTGCCTGGGGGAAAAACATCTTTGACCAATGGCGCCTGCCCGCCAATGGCTTCATCAATATCTTCGCTGGCGGCGGTATCAGAAATTGCGCCCATCGTGCCGGTGATATCCTGCGCCCTGACCGCATTGACCACCGCCGTTTGCGGATGCTCGGCGGTAAAAAAGACGGTAAAGGTGAGGACTGTTCCCGGCGGCAAAGGCGGGGCAGCCACATTACTCCAGGTAAGAATACCATTGGCTGTATCCACTAAATCTGGCGGCGGCGACCCGGAGGCGAAACCCAGGACGCTTTCATTGTACTCATCCACCAGGGTGACGTTGGTCAGAGTAAAGCCGGCGTCATTGGTCAAGGTGACGGTAAAACTTAAGACCTCGCCGACCCGCACTACCGGGCTGGTTCGATTCAGCACTTTTCTCAGCGTCACACTGCCGCTTTGAGCGCGGCTGATCTGCTGAACCTGGGTCAGGCTGAACATTGTTAACAGCAATAAACCCAAAGCGATAAACAAAGTCTGGAACAAGGCCCTTGATCTCATCGGTGACTCCTTTTTGGGAATAAAGAACCAACATTTAATTGAGTTCAAGCACCCACAGATCAGCCAGCCCCGTGCCTCCAGATCCTCCCAGACCCATTTATGGCTATCAACAGTTCTATTTTACCACAAGTTTAATTCCGCGTGAATCGGACCACCGGCAATCAAGCTCGGCTCACAACTTGCGCAAGGTCTCAAAAACTACCTGGGCGCCAAAGCGCAAATTAGCAATAGATATCCGCTCGTCAATGCCGTGAATACGGCTTAACTCTTGAGCGTCGAGCAGCATCGGCATAAAGCCGTAGGCTTTCATCCCGGCCCGCCGAAAAAAGCGCGAATCCGTTGCGCCGGGGGTCAGATAAGGAGTGACCACCCCTGGTGGACCAAGCTCTTTGAGGGTGTCGGCCAGGGCCAGAAAGAAATCAGCCGCCGAATCGCTGGCAGGGTGGGCCACCGGCATGTCTTCGGCCTCGACCGATACTCGAATATCCTTGATAACGGCCCGCAAATCCCCCAAAATAGAGGCTGGATCTTCACCGGGCAACAGGCGAATATCCAGCTTGGCTTCCGCTTCGGCAGGAATGATGTTGCTCTTTTGACCGCTGCGGAGCATGGTCAGGCTGACCGTATTACGAATAAGCGGGCCAAAAAGGGCATCTTTATCGAGCAAGGGGAAAAGCAGCGGCCAGGTTAACCGGTTGTTGGCGTAGGCAAACAGCAGCGAGCGAGGAAAGGTAGAGCCGGGGGCCAGCCTCCTTAGCATTTCGATGACCGGCGGCGTCAACTGAATAGGGCGGCGCCAGTTAGCCAGACGGGCTAATGCCCGCACCAGTTGGTCAGAGGCATTGTTGGAATGGGGAATGGAAGCGTGGCCGGGCGCGCCGCGGGCGGTCAAGCGCACGGTCAAGGCCCCTTTTTCGGCTACGGCAATGCTGTAAATGTAATGAGCAGCTTTTGCGGGGCGCAGCCCCATGCCGCCCTCATCCCACACATATTCGGCTCGAATCAACTCCGGGTGGTGTTCCAGCAGCCACGCGACGCCATACTGCCCGCAGGTTTCCTCATCGGCGGCGATCAATAAAATAATATCGCGTTTTAGCGGCAGGTCATAATTTTTGAGCAGGATCAAGGCTTGCAAAAAGATGATCCCCAAACCTTTATCATCCAGCGCGCCCCGCCCCCAAACAAAATCATCTTTAATTTGGCCGCTAAAGGGCGGGATAGACCACTCGCCAGGATTAGCCGGCACCACATCGGCGTGGGCGTATAACAGGCAGGGCAGGGCAGCCGGGCCGGCTGAGGCGGGCAAACGGACCACCAGATTGGCCCGTCCCGGCGCTGACTCCAGAATTTGGGGCGCGAAATCATGCTGGCGGAGGATGCCGGCTAAGAATTCGACGGCGGCGGCCTCGTTGCCGGGCGGGTTGGTGGTATCAAATTGGAGGTAGCGGCTTAATAAATCAGCCGTCTCCACCCCTACAGCCGCCCAATCAATTTTAGATTTAGCCCCTTCGGGCGCGTCGGAAGCGACGAGATTTTGGACTTTGGATTGAGTTGGCATAGTTTTAACCAGATTTTGATAGTGTGCGCCGCCTTTTAAAAACATTGCCGGGATTTTAGAGAAATCAGATTGGGCAATCGAAAATCTAAATCCAAAATCCGGTTAGCTGCCCTTTTCGCCGCCGGTCATGCGCCAAACCAGGTACATCCGTTGAAGCGCGGTGAGATTGGAAAAAACAGCCAGAATCCACAAAACAATCGTCAGTTGATTAAACAACAGGCCAACGACCAGCAAAAAAACCCGCTCAAAGCGGGTAAACAGGCCGTCTTTGAGGGGCACACCGATTCCTTCGGCCCGTGCGCGGGCATAGCTGACCATAAGCGAGCCGACCACCGTCGCATAAATCAAAATGAGGCTGGTTTGTTGATTTTGGGTGCTTAAGTGAATGAATAAGCCAAAAAAAATCATCGCTTCGGAGTAGCGATCCAGGGTTGAATCCAGAAAAGCGCCAAAACGACTGGTTTGGTCCATCATCCGGGCCAGCGAACCATCTACCGCATCAAAGATAGCGGCAATAATAATTAACAGCCCCCCCAGAAACAAATAGCCCTGCGCCAAGACGATAGCAATGCCAATCATCAACAAAAAACCAACCACAGTGACCACGTTCGGCGACACCCCCAGGGTGCTAAAAAGGCGGGCCGGTGGTTCATACAAAAAGCGCAAATATTTGCGCGCCGCGTCGGTAAACATAATCTCCTCTTTCAACCAGAAGTGACACAAGGTGAACCCAGGCTCGTCTCCACCTGGCTGGCGCTTTTACGCCACCGCCTCGTTTTAAGCTCAATTGTTTCCCGATAAGCTTCTAAAATTTCAGCCCCAATCTGCTCCCAACTGTAGCGGCTGGCCGTTAGCCGGCCTTGCTGGCCCATCGTCTGGCGCAGCCGGGGCTGCTCGATCAGCCGGGCCAGCATCCGGGCCAGCGCCTGCGGGTCTCCCGGCGGAGTTAACCAGCCCTCCCGCCCGTCCGTCAGTACTGTGCGGTACCCGGCGATATTCGAAGCCACAATGGGCAGTCCTGCCGCCATTGCTTCCAATAAAACTATCCCGAAACTCTCAAAGCCAATGGAGGGGGCGCAAAAAATATCGGCCTGCTGATAAAAAGCAGGCAGCCTTTCTGGAGAGACATAACCCACCAGGTCAAGGTCCGTTACGTGTCTGGCTTGAGCAATTTTCTGGTAATATTCACCCTCTTTAGGGCTAAAAGGGCCAACCACTTGCAACCGTACCTGTGGATAAAACGGCTTGAGCGTGAGAAAGGCTTCCAGCAAGATGGGGAAGCCCTTTCGTTTATCCAACCGGCCCACAAACAAAATGGTCAGTGGGCGATGTGGATCATTCCGCTCAGTCTGATTGATCAGGCCAAAACGCTGGAGGTCAACCCCGTTAGGAATGACCCGATAATTGCCAGGAAACATGCCATAAGCAAATTCCCGCGCCGCTTCCGAAACGGCAATGAGGCCGTCGAGCCGGCTGAACAGGTGACCAAAAATAGGCCGCCCCCGCGCATAAAGCCAATTGGGGCGCTCGTGATAGGCATGAAAGGTACCAATGGTGACAACCTGGCTCAGGCGCGAGGCCTGCCACAATGTCCACCAGGTGATGCTGGGCGTAAGCGGCTCGTGCAAATGGATGACGTCAAAAGCTTCATCCTGTAAGATGCGTTTGATGCGGGTATAACTGGTGGGTGATAGACCCACTCTGGCTATAGCTCCGGCAATGGGAATGGACATGACCCGGCGGGTTACTAACCTGGTCTGTGGGAAAAGCTCGCCCCGATCACCGGAACAGGCCGCCAGGATATGGACCTCATGTCCGCACCGCCGGGCTTCCCTGGCTAAAGCGATAATGTGTTCGGTCACACCACCGGGATAAGGGAAGTCATAGGGAGAGATCAGTGCAATTTTCATCAGAAGTCAGTAGCCCGTAATCAGTAATCAGATTAAGGGGTCACAAAAATTATCATTGCGGGTCGGTCCAAATGGGCACGGTTACCGCCCACTGCTCCGGGTGCTGGGCAATGGCTTTTTCCATTTCAGCCACAATAAAACGTATGCCGGCGGCAATTTGCTCGGCTTCGGAGTCCCCCGGGGGGGGATAAAAAGCCGGCAAAAAGTAAGCCTGGTAAGTGTGGTCGGGATTACGACGGCTAAAACCAACCACCAGCGGCGCGCCTGTTTTAAGAGCCAGGCGCACATGACCATCGGGCAGGTGGGCCGGCTGTCCAAAAAAATTCACTTTTTGACCGGTCCGGGTAATATCACGATCCCCGGCCAGGCCGGCCACCCCGCCCCTTTTTAGGGTCCGCAGCAAATCTAACAGTGAACCGTCAATGGGGATCAGCTTTAAGCCATGACTCATCCGCAGCCGGCAAATATAATCGAACAGTTCGGGCGGCTCCAGCCGCTCCACCGGAATAGTTATCGCCAGGCCGCGCAATAAGATAGCGTAAAGAACGACTTCAATATTGCCCAGGTGGGCGGAGACCATCACCAGGCCGCGGCCATGGGCCAGGGCTGCTTCAACATGCTCCCAACCCGTAACGCTGACCAATTGGGCGACGGCAGATGGGTCTAACGCCGGCAGCCGGAACAGGTCAAAATAGTTGTAGAGAATATAATTGAACGTAGCCCTGGTCCGGCGATCAATTTCGGCCTGATTAGCTTGCGCTCCCAAAACGCGTCGTAGATTAGCCCGAATGTTGGCCCGGCCCGGCTTATAAAACTGATAAAGAAGGCCGCCTAGCCAATCACACAGCCCATAACCCAAAGCAGGGGGTATTTTGGGCACGATAGCTCCGCCCAGCCGATAAAGCAGATAGCTTAGATTCATTCAATTTACATAAATCGCCCCAGTCCCTCGGACGGTTTTTCCGTCAGAACCAATAGCGTCAGCGCCCACAATATAAGTTCCCTTAACAGGGGGAACATTTTCTTTAATTTCCAGACGACATTCTGTTGCCCCATGGCATTCGTGACGGCCCCCTTTAAGGGAGGTTAGATTTTGAGTAAAGATGCCCCAGGTAAACTCTCTGACCCCACCGGGGTCCCTCACGACAAAGACAATTTCCACTTCGTCATCAGCGTGAAACTTATCCCCTTCGGGTAGCTCAATGGTGACGACCGTTTGACTGGCCGGCGGCTGGGTCGGCGGTGGTGGGGCCGGGGTGTTGGTCGGCGGCGGAATGGGGGTATCGGTGGGAGGTGGGGGGGGCAGTGGAGTGTTGGTCGGTGGTACAGGCGTAGGTGTATCGGTGGGGGCAGGGGTGGGCGTGTCGGTGGGAGGGGCAGGGGTGGGGGTATCGGTGGGAGGCAGGGGGGTGGGGGTATCGGTCACAGCCGGCGTCGGCGTTAAGGTTGGAACAGAGGTCTGCTCCAAAGCCATGACACGCCTGGGCGTTTTGGTTGGGGTTGGGGTAACGCGGCTGGCCCCGATGGGGCCACACGCCAGGATGGGTGTCAACACCATCAGTACGCCCAGCCCCAGGATGAACAATCTTCTCATTAAAACAAAACCTCTCTCTTTAAATTCGGCTGATTATAACACAGGTTGGGCCGGTTCGTCCAAAGCGCAGCTTTGCCGAAGAATTGGTTGTTATTTACATCACATGGGTATTATGGTAAAATTCCTCTACTAAAAACTTCGGCTGGAAAGTTTGGCGCTTCCCCGCCCTCCAATTATGACGACAAAAGAACTAAAAGAAAATCCCACTGACGTAGTTGACGAAACCCACCTGAAAGCCTGGCTGGCGGTCATTGTGCCCGGCCTGAAAGCCCGCTGGACCCATTTTCTGGCCGAGCTACCCTCGCCGGGAGCGGCTCCTGAGCTGGGAGATTGGCTGGCTTTGCTGCACGCCGCCGCTATAACGCCCTGGAAGATCCCCCGTTACCTTAACCAATTAATTGCCCCACCCAAAACCAGCGCCGAATTACAACACGGCTGGCTCATCCTGACCCATTTATTTGGGTTAACCTTTCAAGCCGCCCAGGCCGAAGCAAACCGGCTGGATGCCATCGCCTGGCAAAGCCTGACCAAAATGCAAAACCGTATTCTTAAAGCGGCCAGCGCCAGCTTTTCGCTGACCCGGGATAACCGGCCCGATACCGCCGTTTTAAGCCGCCGGGCGCTCTATTTGCAAACCGTGACCGATTTAAATAAAAAAATTGTAGACCGGGCCAAACCGCATGACCTTTTGAACGAGGTAGTGAGCCTGATCCAGCAAAATTTCAATTACGAATATGTCAATCTTTTTATCCTGAACGCCGGCAAGCAAAAGCTAGAACTGCAACATGGGGCCTGGAAAAACCGGCCCTTCGATCCGGCCGGCCCGATCACCTTTGCTCTTGACCAGGAGAGCCTGGTCGGTCGCGTGGCCGCAACGGGTCAGACCGTTTTGGTCAACAATCTGGCGCAACACCCGCAGCTCAAGTCTCATCCCTCACTGCCCCAGACTCAGGCCCAACTGGCCGCGCCGCTGCTGGTGGGCAACAACCTGGTCGGGGTTCTGGCAATTGAAAGCAGTCAACCCGACAGCTTCACCGAGGTAGACCGCCAGGTTTTGACGGCTTTGGCCGACCACGTTGCGGTTGCCATTGAAAACGCCCGGCTGCAAACCGCCTTGCAGCGCCGCCTGCGCGAGCAAACCTTTATTTATGAAAGCAATACGGCCCTGGGCACCAACCTGGACAGCGACAATGTGCTGAAGCTGATGACCCAGCAAATTACCGAAGCTTTGGATGCAGGCGCCTGCGTTATCTGCCAGGTTGATGAAAAAGCATTGACCACCACGGCCCTGGCCGAATATGTGGTCCGCTATCCGGGTAATCCGGCCCACACCTGGCGCAAAGTAGATACACCCATCCATTTTTCCAAAGACCCCCTCAGCCAGCAGTTGCTCAAAGCCAACCGCCCGATTATCAGCCGGGCTGAGGCCGACAAACCCAGCGGCGAGACAGTCTGGCAATTTTCGTACACCGGCTCAGACCACAAAAATACCTGGGGGGTGGTGCTGGCCGTGCCGCTGGAAACCGCAAAACGAATCACCGGGCTGCTGGAAATTTACGATAAAAATCCAAACCGCACCTTTTCCCTCGACGATATCCAGCTTTGCCGCATCTTAAGCGCCCAAACCACCCTGGCCCTGGAACGCGCTAAACTGTTTGACGAAACCCGCCAGCGCCTGAGCGAGGTGGCGACCTTGTATATCCTGGCCCAACAAATTGCCAGCAACCTTGAGCTACAGACAGTTTTGGATACGGTGGTTGACTCGCTGCGGCACGCCCTCGGTTGTCGCGGCTGTTGTATTTTTTTACTCGACCCGCACACCCAAACCCTGGAAATCAAAGCCGCCGCCGGGTTAAAACCTCAGTGGCGCAAAGCAGCTAAACTGCGTATTGGCGAAGGGGTGGCCGGGCGGGCGGTGGCCGAAGCCAGAACCATCTATCTGCCCGATACCAACCAGGAGCCGGGGTTTATCTTTTTTGACGAAGAAGTACGCTCGCTGCTGGTAGCCCCGGTGCTGGCGCACGGCGAGGTCATCGGCGCGATTAACGTGGATGACTCTCACCCCAACGCTTTTGGGCCGTCCCAGGAGCGCCTGCTAACCATCATCGCGGCTCAGGCCGGCGTCGCCATCGAAAATGCCCGCCTTTTTGCCAATGTTTCCAAACAGCAGCAGCAAACCCAGGCAATTATTCAATATATGGCCGATGGGCTGCTGCTGATTGACGCGCAAGGACATATTGTTACCTGCAACCCCGCCCTGGCCATGATGCTGGGCATGCACCCCGGCCAGATTGTGGGCCAAAAAGTTCATTCACCCGACCTGCCGCCGCGCCTGGCCGAAATTACCTCGACCACTACCCACCGCGCCCGCACCGGGGTTTTATCCAAAGAAATCACCATCGAAACGCCGCGTCCCCGCACTCTGCAAATTTTTTCCACCACCGTAGTAGACGACGGCGGCACCCCTCTGGGCGAGGTGCGCGTGGTTCACGACATTACTCGAGAACGCGAGTTGGAACAGCTTAAGGACGACTTCATGTCTACCATCTCGCACGAACTGCGCACCCCGCTGTTTTCAATCCAGGGTTTTGTGCAGCTTATGCTGGAAGATGAAACCCTGGAGCCGGCTACTCGTAAGGAGTTTTTGACTATTATCCACACCCAGGCGGCTCAACTGGGCGAGATGGTCAATAATCTACTCGACCTGTCTAAATTTGATGAGGGGAAACTGGAACTGGATCGCCGGCCGGTGGCTATACTCGACGTTATTCATCAGACCACCCTCAAACTCCAGGGCTTTGCGCATCAACAAAAAGTCAAATTAATCCCCAAACTGCCGGCGCTGCTGCCCACCATTATAGGTGATACGCAGCGACTGGAACAGGTCTTGACCAATTTGATTGGTAATGCCATCAAATTTACCAAAGCCGACGGCGAGGTCATTGTGACCGCCTCAGCCAATGACAGTGAGCTGCGGGTTGAGGTTAAAGATAACGGCATCGGCATCCCCACTGAAGCCCTGGACCGCATCTTTTCCCGTTTTTACCAGGTCGAAGATAAAAGCGAACGCTCGGCCAGGGGCAGCGGCTTGGGGCTGCACATCGCCCAGCGCATCATCAAAGCCCACGGCGGGCGCATCTGGGCCGAAAGCGAAGCCGGGCAGGGGAGCACGTTTTGTTTTACATTGCCATTAACTCAATAAGTAGGAAAGTTGGAAGGTTGGAAGATATTCTAGCAACCTTCCAACCTTCCATGCTTCCAGTAAGGGTACGCCTATGCCATTAGCGCAACAAATTCAACACGCCGCCGAGTTGATTGCTTCGGCTCGTAGCGTTGTGGCGATGACCGGGGCCGGAATCAGCACCCCCTCCGGCATCCCCGATTTCCGCAGCCCCGACTCCGGTTTGTGGGACCAGGCTGACCCGCTGGAGGTCGCTTCTATTTTTGCCTTTCGCCACAACCCGCAGCGTTTTTATAATTGGGTCCGGCCGCTCGCCTTATCGCTGCTGGAGGCCCGGCCCAATCCGGCTCACTACGCCCTGGCCGCGCTGGAACAAGAAGGCAAATTAAAAGCAATTATTACCCAAAATATTGATAATCTGCACAGCAAAGCCGGCTCCAAAACTGTCTATGAACTGCACGGCCAGCTACGTGAAGTAACCTGCACTCGCTGTTTCGCCGTCGAGGACTCCGCCGCCGCTTTTGCCAAATTTATGCGCGACGGGCAGGCGCCCCGCCACACCTGCGGCGGAGTCCTCAAACCGAATGTCATTCTGTTTGGCGAGCCGCTGCCCATCCGTGAATTAGTGTTGGCCCAAGAAGCTATCAAAGGGGCCGATCTTTTGTTGGTCGCCGGCTCATCCCTCGAAGTGGCCCCGGCCTCAGATTTGCCCCAACTGGCCCTGGAAAATAAGGCCAGGCTCATTATCATCAACTACCAGCCCACCTATCTGGACGCGCAGGCCAATGTCGTCATCCGCGCCGATGTGGCCGAAGCCCTGCCCCGTATTGTTGAATTGGTCAAAGTTTAATCCTTTTACGGAGGTTGACCGAGCCAACGACGAGATAGCCCTCACCCCGTCGCTGGCGCGACTCCCCTCTCCCAATGGGAAAGGGCTTGGGGGTGAGGGCTATTTTTTGGAGGAGTTCCAAAGCTGCATGAAACCACCCCCTTTTGAATATTTTGCCCCCACAACCACCACGGAAGCCCTGGCGCTTTTGAGCCAGTACGGTTACGAGGCCAAACCCCTGGCCGGTGGGCAAAGCCTGATCCCAACCATGAACTTCCGGCTGGCTCAACCCGGTGTGTTGATTGACCTCAACCCCATTGCCGAACTGGCTTATATTCGTCGTAGCGACGACGGCGGCCTGCGGATTGGGGCCATGACCCGCCAGCGCCAGGTGGAACGTGACCCGTTGGTAGCAGAACGCGCCCCCCTGCTGCGCGAAGCGATGCCCTACATCGCCCACCCGCAAATTCGCAACCGGGGCACCTTTGGCGGCAGCCTGGCCCACGCCGACCCCGCCGCCGAACTGCCCGCCGTGACCACCGCCCTCGAGGCCCGTTTTCGCGCTCGCACTCAGGCCGGGGAACGCTGGCTTCTGGCCAATGAATTTTTTATCAGCCTGTTTGCCACCGCTCTGGAACCCGACGAACTACTGGTTGAAGTTGATTTGCCACCGCTGCCTCCCCGCACCGGCTGGGCCTTCACCGAGATGGCCCGCCGACACGGCGATTACGCCCTGGTTGGCGTAGCCGCCGTAGTCACCCTGGATGAGCGCGACCACTGCCAGAGGGCCAAATTGGTCTTTCTCAGCGTCGGCGACGGGCCGGTGGAAGCGCAGCAGGCCGCCCACCTGCTCATCGGACAGCCTCCCACCGCCGAGGCCATTCGCGCCTCCGCCGAAACCGCCGCAACAAATGACATTGCCCCCAACGGCGACATCCATGCCTCCGCCGAGTTTCGGCGTCACCTGGCCCGCGTATTGGCCCAGCGGGTTTTGACCCAGGCAGTTGAGCGAGCAAAGGAGAGGCGATGACGCGAGGAACAATTGCTGAATGAAACCCTTACATATCGAGCCATTATTTTACCACGAGTTGCACGAACCTTTGGTACGAAAATCTTTTAGTGAAAATTCGTGTAATTCGTGGCGAAAAATCCTATTTGGCCGAAGGTGGTTTGTCCCAGTTAGGAGTACAAGATGAGTCATCTATTCACCGTCACCCTCACCGTCAACGGGACGCAATACCAACGCACTATCGAACCCCGGCTGCTGTTGAGCGACTTTTTGCGCCATGACCTGGGCCTGACCGGCACCCACGTCGGCTGTGAGCACGGCGTCTGCGGGGCCTGCACCATTTTGTTCGATGGGCAGCCGGTGCGCTCCTGCATTATGTTTGCCGTACAGGCCAACGGCCACGAGGTAATGACGGTCGAGGGCTTGTCGCCGGATGGAAAAACGCTGCATCCGCTCCAGCAAGGGTTTTGGGAAGCGCACGGTCTACAATGCGGCTACTGCACCCCCGGCTTTTTGATGACCCTCGTCCCGTTCCTGGCAGAAAATCCCACCCCCAGCGAGGAAGAAATCCGCGAGGCGATTTCGGGCAACTTGTGCCGCTGCACGGGTTATCAGAATATCGTCGAGGCGGTGAAATTGGCGGCAGAGAAAATGAAGTCTCAAATTTGAGAAATTGTGTATGAAAACTGGAAGGATTAGATAATGAAAGTTTTAGAAGTTGAATTGCCAGAAAAAATAGTTACCGAAGTAGAACAAATGATTAAGGACGGCTGGTTTGTCAATGAAACAGAGGTTATCCATTTGGCCTTGATAGAATTTATTCGTCATCACCGTTTGACATTAATGGAACAATTTCAGCGTGAGGATATTGCCTGGGCCTTACAGCAAAAAGAAGCAAAGCAGAAATGACGCTTATTGTCTCCAATACTGGCCCTTTGCTGCATCTAAAAGAAGCCCAGGCGTTGGATTTACTGGCCTTAACGGGAGAAGTTCATATTCCCAAAAATGTTGAGCGAGAAATTAGCAACCTCGATCCGGCTTGGTCTCACCCCGCTTGGCTGATGGTAAACGATTTGATGGAACCCTATGCAGCCAAAGCTATTTCCTGGCAGCAAGCCGGATGGCTACACGCTGGCGAAGCAGAAACTCTTAGTTTAGCTCAACAACTCCAAGCTGATTGGTTCTTGACCGATGATGCAGCAGCACGGCTTTTGGCTCAAAATCTAGGTCTGGAAGTGCATGGCTCGTTGGGTGTTGTGCTTTGGGCAGCGGCTGTGGGTCATCGCAGCCGGGCTGATAGTGAGATTACTCTGGAGCGGTTGGCCTTATCTTCGCTGTGGCTCTCACCCAAAATATTGGCAGAAGCAAGAACGGCGCTAGACCAGTTGTTTTGAGAAAAGACAATAGAATTACAATCGGAGAAGTTGTTGTGACAACTCAGACTTTTGGCGCACGCATCAAACGCAACGAGGACCCGCAACTGCTGACGGGGCAGGCCCAGTTTGTGGACGATATTCATCTGCCGGGCATGCTGCACGTCGCCTTCAAACGCAGCGATTACGCCCATGCCCGGATTCTGAACATTGACCTGGAAACGGCCAAAAGTATGCCCGGCGTGGTTGCCGTTTACACCGCCGCCGATTTGCGAAGTTTCTGGCAGCCTTCGCCGCTGCTGGTGCCGCCGCCCCCCGCCGAATATGTGGTTTTCAATGAGCGCACCGGCGGCCAACTGGCTAAAGACAAGGTGCGGCATGTGGGCGAAGCGGTGGTGATGGTAGTGGCCGAAAGCCGTTACCTGGCCGAAGACGCCGTTGAGACCATTAGGATTGATTACGACCCGCTCGACCCGGTGCTGGACCTCGAAGCGGCCCTGACGGAGCAGGCCGCGGTCATCCACGAAGATTTGGGCCACAATATGGCCGCCCACGTCATCCAGCGCAAAGGCGATTACGAAACCGCCAAAGCGCAAGCCGACCTGGTCATCTCGCGGCGTTTTCGCTATGATCGCGGCGCCGGCTCGCCCATGGAGGGCCGGGGTGTGGTGGCGCAGTACGACCCGCTGGCCCAGAAGTTGACGGTCTGGGACTCAACTCAGGCCCCGCTGCCTATCCGAAACGGTCTGGCCCGCATGCTGGGCCTGTCGGAGCGGCAGGTGCAGGTGATTGCACCCTTCATCGGCGGCGGGTTTGGCCCCAAAGTGATGATGTTTTACCCCGAAGAAACGCTCATTCCCTGGGCGGCCATGCAGTTGCGCCGGCCCGTCAAATGGATCGAGGACCGGCAGGAGCATTTTTATGCCACCTCGCACGACCGCGCCCAGGTTCACGATTCGGAGATTGCCCTGACCAAAGAGGGCAAAATCCTGGGGGTCAAAGACTTTTTTCTGCACGATACCGGCGCGTACGATCCTTACGGCCTGACTCTGCCGCTCAACACGCAGTGTACTCTGTTGGGGCCTTATGTGGTGCCCCATTACACTACCGAATTCAAAGTGGTTTTCACCAACAAAACTATTGTCGCGCCCTATCGCGGGGCGGGACGGCCACACGGCGTCTTTGTGATGGAACGTTTTCTCGACCTGGCGGCCAGAGAGTTGGGTCTCGACCCGACCGAAATTCGCCGCCGCAACCTGATTCCGCCCGACCAGTTTCCCTGGTCCAACGAGATTATCTACCAGGATTTTACCAAACTGACTTACGACAGCGGCAATTATGAAGCAGTGTTGAATAAGGCGAAAGCGATGATTGGCTGGGACGAGTTCAGGCAGAAGAGAGCAGGGGAGCAGGGGAGCAGGGGAGCGGAGGAGATTGGAGTCCAAAGCGAAGCTTTGGAGAAAAAGGTAGGGATTGGGCTGGTGATGTATGTCGAGGGGACGGGGATTGGGCCGTATGAGGGGGCGCGGGTGCAGGTGGAATCGAGTGGCAAGGTGACGGTAGTAACGGGAGTGGGCACGCAGGGACAGGGGCATTACACCTCGTTTGCTCAGATTGCCGCCGATGCGCTGGGCGTGCCGGTAGAGAATATTTACGTTTCCACCGGCGACAGCGGCCAGTTCAACTGGGGCACAGGCACATTTGCCAGCCGGGGGGCGGTGGTGGCCGGCTCGGCGGTCAATGAGGCGGCGCAAAAGGTGCGGGCTAAGGCGCTCAAGCTGGCCGCCGAACATCTGGAGGCCAGCGAGGCCGACATCGAGCTGGTAGACGGCTTTGCCCAGGTACGGGGCGTCCCGGAGGCGCGGGTCAGCCTGAGCACGCTGGCGGCAAAGGCCAACCCGCTGCGTGGGGCGGTCGAGCCGGATGCCGAGCCGGGGTTGGAGTCAACCGCCTATTTTGGCCCCAAAATGGGGGCGACTGCCAACGGCGCGCACGCCATGATGGTCGAAGTTGACCCGGAGACCTTCAACCTCAAAATCCTGAAATACGTAGTGGTGCATGATTGTGGGCGGGTAATCAACCCCATGATTGTCGAAGGGCAGGTGCATGGCGGCGTGGCCCAAGGAATTGGCAACGCTTTTTACGAGCAGTTGGTTTACGATGAAAACGGACAGTTGCTCAACGCCTCGTTTATGGATTATCTGCTGCCCACTTCGCTGGATGTGCCCAAGATGGATTTAGGCCACGAGGAAACACCCTCGCCGCTTAACCCACTGGGCATTAAAGGCACCGGCGAAGCTGGCACGATTCCGGTCGGGCCGCTGTTCGCCCAGGCGTTGGAGGATGCGCTGGGCATACCGGGGTTGGAAATTCTGGAGATACCGCTTAGCCCCAATCGGCTGTGGGAGATAGTGGAGAAGCGAAGAAGCAAAACTGCATGAGGGAAAGAACGATGCAAAATCTCAACGAAATCAAAGACACCATAAATAAACATCGAACTACACTTATAGAAGAATTTAAAATTAGCTCTTTGAGGCTCAGTGGATCCAAATTTGAGGAGCCAGCACGCCCACGTGCGGCGGTGTTCGGCACGTGGACGTGCCTCACTCCTCGAAAATTGGATCTACTGAGTCTATTTGGTTCCTATGTTAGAGACGAACAAACTCCATAGTCATAACTCTCACCCTCACCGGGTGGTTATTATCGGCGGCGGTTTCGGGGGCCTATATGCGGCCAAAGCTCTGGGCCGCGCCCCGGTACAAGTGACGCTGGTGGATAAACGCAATTTTCACCTTTTTCAACCGCTGCTGTATCAAGTGGCGACGGGTGGGCTGTCACCGGGTGATATTGCTTCGCCGCTGCGGGCCGTACTGAGCCGAAATAAAAATACGCATGTGCTGGCGGCTGAGGTTGTTGACCTTGAACCGGAGCAGCACAAAGTTATCCTGGTCGATGGCGAATTAAGCTACGATAGCTTGATTATTGCCACCGGGGTCAGTCACCACTATTTTGGTCACGATGAATGGGCGCGTTGGGCGCCCGGCCTGAAAACCATCGAGGATGCCACCGAAATTCGACGGCGGGTGTTGCTGGCTTTCGAAGCCGCCGAACGAGAGCCTGATCCTGAAAAACAACGGGCCTGGCTCACCTTTGTCATCGTCGGCGGTGGTCCGACAGGGGTAGAATTGGCCGGCGCGCTGGCCGAGCTGGCCCATAAAACTCTCAAAAATGATTTTAGAACGATTGATCCCACCCAGACTAAAGTTTTACTGGTCGAAGGGGTGGAGCGGGTTTTGCCGCCCTATCCGGCTGAGCTGTCGGCCAAAGCCGAGCAATCACTGACCCGTCTGGGAGTAACGGTGCAAACCAAAACCGTGGTCACAGATATTCAGGCTGGGGTCATCACCTTACGGCGGGGCGACGCTGAATCGGAGCAGCTTTACACTCATACCGTTCTCTGGGCGGCGGGCATGAAAGCTTCGCCGCTGGGGCAGATTTTGGCCCAACGAACCGGCGTAGCCCTGGATCGGGCCGGGCGAGTGATGGTGGCGCCGGATTTAACTGTTGCCGGTCAGCCCAACATTTTTGTCATCGGCGATCTGGCTAATTTTTCCCATCAGGGTGAAAAGCCTCTGCCGGGGGTGGCCCAGGTGGCGATGCAGCAAGGTGAATATGCGGCCAAACTCATCCAGCGCCGGCTCAAAGGCGAAACACTGCCGCCGTTTCATTATCAAGATCGGGGCAACCTGGCGGTCATCGGACGTAATGCCGCCGTAGCCGACCTGGGTTCTTTGAAGTTTAGCGGGTTTCCGGCCTGGTTCATCTGGGCTTTTATTCACATTTTATATCTGATTGAATTCGACAACCGGGTGATGGTCATGTTCCAATGGGCCTGGAATTATTTCACGCGCAAACGCGGGGCGCGTCTCATTACAGGCCAGAACTCTTTTCAACTCACTAAAAAGTAAAATACAGGGTCAGCATGAATTCATCCAAAAATAAGAAGCAGCAACAAGAACGATTGAGTCGTTTGAAGGAAAACCTGGAGGACCGCCGGCTACCGGCCCAGGAGTCAAGCGAGGCTGCCCGCGCCCAGCGCGAGCAGGAACGGGCGGATTTGATCGAGCAGCGGATTCAGGCAGCGATGGCCAACGGGGAGTTTGATAATCTCCGAGGCCACGGCAAACCCCTGTCTCTTAACACCAACCCTTATCTCGACCCGGCTCAGGAACTGGCTTTTGGCCTGCTGCAAAACAACAACATGGCCCCGGCCTGGATTGAACGCGACAAGGAAATCCGGCGGGAGGTGGCGGCGGCGCGGGATAAACTTCGGCTGGCCTGGCAGGCTTATCAAGCCAATCTATGCAGCGAGACAAGCTGGCAGGCCGCTATTCATAGCTTTAACGAGACTCTGGTTAAACTTAACCGTAAAATTGACCATTTTAACCTCATTGTTCCACTTCCCACCAAGCAACACTTCCGGCTGCGCCTGGAGGATGAACTCCGCCGGGTACAGCAATCGTAACGAGTCCAATTTCTCATGGTTCCGTTACCAGAAACTGCGCCATTCTTTGAGCATAGGTAGCTAAGTCGGGCTTATTTTTGTCCCTCCACAATTCTCGCCAGTTTCGCAATTCTTCGATTAACATCCATCGGTTATCAATCTGTCTTAGCAATTCCTGGGCCACAGTCAGATGCCCTGTCCACAAATAAGCCAAACCAAGCCCTTTAAGCGTAGCTTGATTTTGTGGTTCCTGTTGATAAGCCTGCTCCAGGTAAATCACCGCTGTTTCAAAATTTTGCTGTTCCAGGGCTATCAGCCCCAAGCGCCGATTAGCCACAGGCTGAAGCGGACTCAAATGAAGCGCCTGAGTGAAGTCAGCTATGGCCAGCTTGAGTGTAGCCTCACGAGCCGAATCGCTTAAGTCTGGGGACAGTTCGGCTTGTGTCTGGTGAAGGGCGCCCCAATTAGCATACCAGGCACCCACCAGCGGCCGCCACAAGACAAGGAGGCCTCCTAGCAGAATCCCAACAACCCCACCTAGCGCCAACCAGCCCCAGGGATTCAGGCCGAAGAGGGCAGGGGTGACTTTCTGATACTCACTTTCACTGAGAGCCGGTTGCCCGGCGGCAATAGTCAATCCCAACATAGCAAAAAGCATGGGCATCGTCCAACCGGAACCGGCAAACTGCGGCGCATCTGTTAACCCATGCACAAAAGTAGCGCTTACTCCTAGCCAGGCAGCCCGAAAGAGTGATAGGGCTTGAGGACTCAAGTTACCCTTAGTCTCTACACGTATGACAAACCGATAAAAACTGATTAGCAACCATATCAGGGCCAGCAAACCTAATACCCCTAAACTAAGCCCCACCGACAAAAATAAGTTGTGGGCATAGCTCAAATATCGGTAGGGGATGAGTAACTGATAGCGGGAATAGACAAAGGCAAACGTGTCACCCAAACCAATGCCGGTGAAAGGATAATCACCCCATAAATTCAGACTGTTACGGTATAAAACCAAGCGACTGTAGGCTGTATCCAGAGTGGGGCTGACCAAAGGAATTTGCAGCCCACTAGAGACTAAGTAGGAAAAACCCAAGAGACTGAGTGTAATCGTGATCAAGCCTATACGGCCTAGCGCCAGCCGAAGACGGCGCTCAGGGATGAGCAGCCAAGCACCAACTCCCAGCACTATCGTCAAGCCCAGCCAAGCGCCCCGCGATTCAGAGATAAGCAGGCTATAACTAATGATAATGACCCCCAATACCCAGGCAATGCGCACACCCCTACGCGCTTCCCAGGCCAAAACCAAGCCCAAGAGCCAGACACTCTCCAAAAAACTGGCTACCGCATTAGGGTGAGGCGTGAAGAAAACTAAATTGGGCAACACTGAACCAGTAATCCTGCCCAAACGAGGTAGTACTCCCCATTCATACGGATAGTAAAAATATCCATATTGACCCACAAAATAGAACGCCAACAAACTGGCAGCGATCACCAGCCCGCCTCCTACCCAGCGCGGAGGGAGGTTTGTGTGGGCAATGGCAACAAAAAGCCTGATACTACCCAACAGAGTTAAAAATAGCGGCCAGCTTAAAGCTCGGTCGTAGCTCACCCCTACTCCAATTAAGGCGCTGATAACCAACATTACCAAAGGGCCACTGATAAAGGTACGAAACATGGGCTGCCCACCCATACACCAACGAATTATCCAGGACAGCAACGCTAGAGTGACAGCAATTCCTACCGCAAGTGGATTTAGAAGCCATAGCACACCCACTATGATCAAAGAAAACGCGCCAGTCCATTCCATTAGGGTTATCAGGTTGGCAACCTGCGTCGAAGATGAGCTGTAAAGACCATATCTTGAGAAGCTAAACATCCGGGCTAATCTCTCTTAGGGATAACTATAAAGTGACGTTGGCACGGTATCACAAAGCCCCATTCTTGTCAATAGGGACAAGCCATTAAAAAAGTAGGCGTTAGCTCAAGCTTTTCTAACTTTTTTCATATAGTTCCCCTACCCGATTCACATTTTTTTAGGGTTTAATAATTATATTTGGATAACTTTTTACAGCCCAAATATTGAACCAGAGAAGCAAGCCGACTATGAAACCGTTAAATATTCTCTTCATCAGTCCATATCTACCCTCCCAGATTCGCGCACGACCTTACAATTTGATAAAACATCTGGCCCAGCGAGGCCATCGCATCACCCTATTGGCGCTCGAGCCATCTGGCGAAGATAGGAGCGGCCTTAACTCATTGCACACTTGGTGTCAGCGGGTGCAGATAACTCCCCTACCTCGCTGGCGGCCGCTGTGGAATGGTATCCAGGCCATAGCCAGCCAGACGCCCTTTCAGGCCGCCTACTCTCGTTCTCCTGAAATGATGGAACTCATAAAAAAAACGCAGGCTGAAACAAATTTCGACATCATTCATGTGGAACACCTGCGTGGCGCTGAACTTAGTAGAGCGGTAAAAGGGGGGCCTATTGTCTTTGACTCAGTTGATTCAATTACTCTGCTGTTTGATCTGGTGCGTCGTTCAGGTCCTACCTGGCGCAGCCGGTTGCTGGCCAATCTAGATTTAGTGCGCACCCGTCGTTACGAGGGCCAGCTACTGGAAAAGTATCCTCGGGTGCTGGTAACATCACCTCGGGATAGAGAAGCTCTGGCTCAACTTTCGGCTTTGGCAGTTAAAACAAGCGTTGGCAAAGCAGGGCAAAACAGCGATAGCCAGATGCAAAAGATAAACGACTGTCTGGTTATCATACCGATAGGAGTTGATCTGGATTATTTCACCCCGCTAAATATCCCCCGTGACCCGGCAACGCTTATTTTTTCGGGCAAAATGAGTTATCATGCTAACACTGCCGCTGCGTTAGACCTGGCAAACAAGATTATGCCAGTTGTTTGGCAGCGATTACCCGAGACTCGCCTTGTTCTCGCCGGCAAAAATCCACCAGCCGAAGTTCTGGCTTTGAGCGCCGATCCGCGCATTGTTGTTACCGGCACCGTACCCGACTTGCGGCCCTACCTGGCTCAAGCTACCCTGGCTGTGTCGCCTATGCGCTATGCCGTGGGAATGCAATTTAAGGTACTGGAAGCTATGGCTATGGCCACCCCGCTTATCAGCACACCGCAGGCGGTTTCTGCTCTGCAAGTGCAGGCCGGACAGGAGGCTTTAGTAGCCGATACCCCCCAGGCAGTGGCTGATGCTGCGATCACTCTACTCACCAACGAAACGCTACGCCAGCAGGTGGGACAGCAAGGCCGGCGTTATGTTGAAACTCACCATGATTGGCACAAAGCCGCTGAGAAGTTGGAAAGCGTCTATTACGATGTGATCATGGAAAGGCGAGCGGTTCCCGTTTAACGCTTGTTCATTCTCCTCTCTTTAGATAATAAAAAAGAGCAATTGCCTTGCTATCTCTGGGTTGGTTTAAGCTGCCCTTCCTTAGTAGATAGTGATTTGATTTCAGGGCAACATTAAAAGTTAACCTGACATTTGTGAGATAATTAAACGATAAAATCTCAAAAGCGTTACATCTGGATAATGGTCATTAAGTACCTATCCGAAAACCCGTAGGTTGGCATCCCCATGCCAGCCGATGAGGCATAAGATGCGTCATCTACAGAGGTTTTCGAATAGGCTCTAAGTACCAACAAGTCCCATTGTTTTAGATTATGACAGTGTGGTATGATGAAACTTGTTTTGAATGGGTCGTGGCAGTGCCAGAAAACTTGGAGGAAAGAAAATGACCTTCAGCTTGGAGAATGTGTTTATGCTTGATATGGTCTCGCGGAAAGATGATAAACATTCTAAAGAGGCTGCCCCCCAAAATCGAGTGGATTTTGATATCTTCGGAGCAAAAGAAATCCGGGATGTTCTAAAAAGTCGCGCTCACTGTTTACGCGCCGGCTTTCCGGCTTATCATGTTATTATTGCAACCCTCAATGAGATACGGGATCACTATATTCTGAAGGTTGGTTTGCCCACCTATCTTAGTCAGATGTTAGGCGAAGTGGCCAAAACACCGATTCAATATTGTACCTTATATGATCCCAGAGATGCGCCAATTCAGCTTGACTTACCTTATAATCGTAATCAACCTTTGCAGCGATTTATTGCCCAGCGTTTTCAATGGGATGAGTTACCATTTAGGGTTGAAGTACGCAAAGATACAGACCCTAACCGGGTTGAAGTACGTTATCTTTAGGGTGTCTGGCCTTTTAGGCAGCTCTAATCCCAATACTTTTCAAATAACGTAGTTTAGCTCCTTGTGGGCGGGCACAAGGCCCTATGCTACGGCCTTATTTGAAATGTATTGGCTCTAATCCCCCATTTTCCCCTGTAATAAATTTCTAACTTTTTTCATACATTCCCCTATCTTGATTCTAATTTTTTTGCGGTTTACTTAGTAGCAATAGCTCCTCAGTAGTTCCTGGTGAGATGACACCTCTATATTATTAAATGGATTGCCAAAGAGGTTCATATCTACCTACTTAGAGTATTAGCCAGTTCAATATTAATCTAAATCGAGGTAAAACTAACTACAATGGATATCAAAGCTCAAATTCGGCAATATATTGCCAAAAATTTATTATTCAGTGACAATGGCTTTGGCTATGACGATGATGCCTCCTTCTTAGAAGAAGGTATTGTAGACTCTCTAGGTGTAATGGAACTGGTGTTATTTATTGAAGAAAAGTTTGGGGTGAAAGTTAAAGACGAAGACCTGACCCCGGATAACTTTGACTCAATCAACAAACTGGGTAATTTCATCCAGCACCGCCTCGCCTAAATACCGAATTTTGTTTGCAGTCAAATCTCATTGAGAAAGTCTACATAAGCGAGGTATCACTATGAATACAACGGATTACCTGCTCGAGTTAGGCCAAGATCAAGCCATTGCCCTCATTGACGGAAGCAAATCTTACAGTTATTATGACTTAAAGAATGCCAGCGCCTGCCTGGCCCAAGAGTTATTGGCAGTGGGTATCAACCCGACAGATCGGGTGGGGGTGATTGGCGCGAACTCGCTGTTTTGGGCCGCTGCTTACCTAGCTATCTTGAAGATTGGGGCGATAGCCGTACCTTTTCCCGTGACGTTAACTGCCTCAGAATTGCAAACAAGACAGAACTTTGTTCAATGTAAAGCTATCTGTGTGGAAAAGCGGTATTACCAGCGTTTGCAGGGCGGCCTAACCACCGAAGCCCGCCTGATTTTTGAGGATAGTCTCAAAAAATCCGAAGGTGTTTGGTGGGCAACCCTACCTACCTATGGCGACGAGCAGGACGATGCTGTTTATTTATTCACCTCCGGCACCACCGCCCGACCGCGCGTTGTCCGGCTGACCCATCGGAATATCCAGGCCAATACCACCTCTATTATTGAATACCTGGAGCTAACCTCGGCCGACCGGGTGATGGCGATTTTGCCCTTCCACTACTGCTTTGGTACCTCGCTGCTACACACCCACTTACGTGTGGGCGGCTCCGTCGTCCTGAGTCGATTTCTTTACCCGGAAACGATGCTTGACACGATGGAAAAGACGCACTGTACCGGCCTGGCCGGCGTTCCTTCCATTTATCAGACCTTGTTACGCAATACCACCTTTCCTAAACGAGAACTCAAATCATTGCGCCATATCCAGCAAGCTGGCGGAAAACTCCAAACTGTCTTAATCAAAGAATTAATCGCCGCTGTCCCCCAGGCCAAAGTTTTTATTATGTACGGGCAAACAGAAGCCACCGCCCGGCTCTCTTATCTCCCCCCCGAACTCTTGCACACAAAATTGGGGTCGGTGGGACAAGGTATTCCCGGTGTGACGTTGTCGGTTATAAACGAATCCGGAGTAGCAGTTCAACCGGGTGAGGTAGGTGAAATTGTAGCCCGCGGCGATAACATTTCGCCCGGCTACCTGGATGAACCGGAAGCAAATGCCAAGAAATTCAAGGATGGCGCGTTGTACAGCGGTGACCTGGCAACGGTAGACGAAGATGGTTTTATTTTTGTGGTGGACCGCAAAGACGATTTTATCAAATCGTATGGGCATCGCGTCAGCAGCCAAGACATCGAGTCAGGCGTCTTGGAGATGCCGGAGATTGTGGCAGCAGCAGCAATTGGTTTGCCTGATTTAGTACGAGGTGAGGCTATCAGAGTCTACGTGACGCTGCGAGCCGGTTCTGAACTTACCCCGGAGCAAATTATTGCCCATTGCAAGCCGCGCATGGCCCATCATATGGTTCCTCAGAGTGTTGTCATTCTCCAAAACTTGCCCTTGAATGAAAACGGCAAGGTCCTCAAATCGGTATTAAGACAACAGGCTATCGCAGAACTCGAAGCGCAAGAAAAGGGGGCAGAAGCATGTGTGGCATCACCGGAATTGTCAATTTAACCCAGTTTAATCCCATCTCCGAAGAACAATTGCGCCAGATGCTGGCCATGATTCGACATCGTGGGCCAGATCAGTTTGGTATTTATCTGGATGAAAACGTGGGGCTGGGCAATGCCCGCCTCAGTATCGTTGATCTTGGGGGCGGCCAGCAGCCCATCTCCAACGAAGATGAAACCTTGTGGATTGTCTATAACGGCGAGATTTTTAACTACATTGAATTACGCCCGCAGCTAGAAGCCCGGGGCCATCAGTTTGCCACCCACTGTGACACTGAAGTAATTGTGCATCTGTATGAAGATTATGGTCCTGATTGTCTCAAATATTTAAATGGTCAATTTGCCATTGCCATCTGGGATACTAAAACGCAAACGCTCTTCCTGGCTCGTGATCGGGTTGGCGTGCGTCCACTTTTTTATACCCAGGCCGGCGGGGCGTTGATCTTCGGCTCTGAAATCAAGACCCTCCTGGCCGACCCCCGGGTGCAAGCCGAAATTGACCCGGCCTCACTTGACCAGGTATTTACATTCTGGAGTGCGCAGACGCCCCATACTATCTTCAAAGATATTCTCGAAGTACCGCCTGGGCACTATCTATTAGCCCAACAGGGCAAGGTGCTGGTTGAGCCTTATTGGCAATTGAGTTTTTCTTCGGCTGAAACCTCACCCACTCGTGATCTTGAATCCTACGTCGAAGAGTTTCGCAACTTATTGGTGGATGCTGCCCAGATTCGCCTCCGCGCCGATGTGCCGGTGGGCGCTTATCTGAGCGGAGGGATTGATTCATCGGTTATCGCGGCCATTATTCGCAAATATACTAATACCCATCTCGATACCTTCTCCATTGCTTTTAGCGATCCCGACTTTGACGAGAGCATGTATCAGTACCAAATGGCCGATTACTTGGGTACTGACCACCAAGTTATCCGCGCCACCCATGAAGATATTGGCCGCGTCTTTCCTGATGTCATCTGGCATGCCGAGACGCCGCTCCTCCGAACTGCGCCGGCGCCGATGTTTTTACTCTCAGAATTGGTGCGGGAGAACAATTATAAAGTGGTGCTAACGGGCGAGGGGGCGGATGAATTTCTGGCTGGTTACAACATCTTCAAAGAGGCCAAAGTCCGGCGCTTTTGGGCCAGACAACCGGAATCGAAGTTGCGCCCCCAACTGTTGAAGCGACTTTACCCCTACATTCAAGACCTGGGCGGTGGCAGCAGTACCCTCCTGGCCTCCTTCTTCGGCGAAGGCCTAAAAGAGGTTGAATCGCCGGATTATTCGCATGCTATTCGGTGGCGTAACACCAGCCGCACCCAACGTTTTTTCTCTGCGGAGGTGCGCCAGGCAGCCACCGAGGCCGTCCATTCAAATGGGCGAGTTATCTCTTACCCAGCCGATTTTGATCGCTGGGGGCCTTTGCAGAAAGCCCAATATCTGGAAGTAACGACCTTCTTATCGCCTTACTTGTTATCGTCTCAAGGGGATAGAATGGCGATGGCTCATGCGGTCGAGGGCAGATTTCCCTTTCTTGATTATCGGGTGGTTGAATTTTGCAACAACCTGCCCGCTGGTCTAAAACTGCGGGGCCTGACTGAGAAATATCTATTGAAAAAGGTAGCCCAAACCTGGCTGCCGGATGAAATCTGGCGTCGGCCCAAACGGCCATATCGCGCTCCTATCCATCGCAGCTTTTTCAGCCAGGCCTCTCACGAATATGTGCGTGAGTTACTATCACCCAGAATGTTAACAGCCAGCGGTCTTTTTAAACCGGCTGCGGTTAGCCAACTGGTAGAAAAAATCGAGCGCGGCATGCGCTTGAGTGAAACGGATGACATGGCGCTGGCCGGAATCCTTTCCAGCCAGCTTGTTTACGTGCAATTTGTATCTGACTTCAAAATGCCGCTACCCCTGACTGCCAATGAAGATGTTAAAGTCTGTCGCAGTCACAGGGTAGCCTACACCCAAGGAGGTTAACCTGTGAATTTTGGAAAACATGTTCTAGATATTGACCCGGCTGCCGAAACGGAGCGTCTCATTACCGCCTTGCGCCACACCGTACGTCAGGTCTTTCGCCGCTCTGGTGCTGTAGTGGGTGTTAGCGGCGGGATCGACTCGTCCACCGTGCTGGCGCTCTGTGCTCGCGCTTTTGGGCCGGAGCGAGTGGTGGCGATCATGATGCCAGATAAAGACTCAGACCCTGAGAGCGAGCGGCTGGCTCGCATGTTAGCCAAGCAGTACGGCGTGGAAGCTATTCTGGAAGATATGACGCCGGCCCTGGAGGGTTTTGGCTGTTATGCCCGCCGCGACGAAGCCATCAACCGGGTATTTCCAGAGTATGACCCGGCCGCCGGTTACAAGGCTAAGATTGTGCTGCCGCCCAACGTGCTAGAAGAAGGTACATTCAATGTCTTTTCGGTGACAATCATCACGCCCGATGGTCAAGCCAAGACCAAACGCCTGCCAACTCGCGAATTTCTGCAAATCGTCGCCGCCTCCAATTTCAAACAGCGCAGCCGCATGTCCATGCTCTACTACCACGCCGAAGCGCGCAACTATGCCGTTATCGGCACATCCAATAAAGATGAACACAAACACGGCTTCCTGGTCAAATTCGGGGATGGCGGCGTGGATATCCAACTGATTGCTCACCTCTTCAAAGTGCAGGTGTACCAATTGGCCAAGTATCTGGGCGTGCCCGAAGAAATTCAGCGCCGCACCCCCACTTCTGATACCTACCCGGCTCACCAGACCCAGGAAGAGTTCTTCTTCCGCCTACCCTTCGAAACCATGGACCTGCTGTGGTATGCCCAGGAGAACAATGTACCAATACCGGAAGTGGCCCAGGTGATGGGGCTAACCGAAGCTCAGGTTCAACACGCCTTTGCCGACTTTACCAGCAAGCACCGTACCACCGAATATATTCGGATGCCTTCAGTTATCCTACCAAACGCCAAAGAAATTGTATTGAAATGAACAGACAATTTAGTGCTTTACAGGGATTCGCCATTCTATTAGTAGTGCTTCACCATTCCATCGAGCTAGGTTTAGATACGCCGAGATTGGGCGAGCCACGGGTAGCTTACGGGTGGACAACTTACACACTGTTGACTCTCTGGCAATTAGGAATACTTGCTGTACCAACCTTCCTCTTCATTTCCGGCTCCTTTTTTTCTTATGCTGCCCAAGGAAAAAATCCCCCGCAGTTGTCCTGGAAGGTGGTAAGAACCGGGTTGAAGCATTTACTGTGGCCGTACCTTTTCTGGTCTATTGCCTTTTATATCTGGATTTACTTTCGCTGGAATGAAGCTTACACCCCCCTGGGTTATCTTAAGAATTTAATAGTGGGTTTCCCCTTTAACTTCATTCCACTCGTTGCCTTTTATTATGTGCTCTCTCCCTTCCTGGTTCGTATCGCTAAACGCTTCGGCTATCTCCTCATCCTAATAATTATACTCTACCAGTTGGCCTTGTTAAACATAAAGGATCCAAATAATTTGGGATTTGCCTTTCCGGGCTGGATGGGTTTTCTTGCTCCACCCGTCCTACGGGAGACAATGGCTATATGGGGCGTTTATTTTCCTCTGGGATTAGTCTACAGTATCAATATCAAAACAATATTACCCTGGTTACAAAGGCTCCGATGGTTATTACTAACAATGACAGTGGTATTCTTTGTAATCTCTGTCCTCAATAGATTCTCAATCTGGTCTTTCCCGTTGGCAGATTTTATTTGTCCTTTGATGTTTGTACTCTTTATTCCCACCTTAAAACGGGATGCAATCCCATTTGTACGCGAGTTAGAAAAGGCAGGGAAAAAATCTTACGGTATCTACCTTTCTCATCTAATAGCCTTGGATTTCCTTCTTTTATGTATTCAGATTCTCTTGCCCTGGATGTTCAATTATCAACTTTTGCTCCAGCCAATCCTTTTTGTCTTTACGTGGAGTATTCCACTCCTGGTAATGAATGGCGTGATGCGCTTACCGACACGTCCGATATATCGCTACGTGTTCGGTTAAAATTAGCTATTGACTATCAGAAAGGGGATCAAATCATTTATGAGTGCAATAAAAATGACACACCCACGTTTGACAAAGCCTATGATCATTTCACTGGTAGGTCTGATGGTTCTAGGCTTGGCCTTTTTTCTAACAATTCGCCTCGTCACGGGTCGCATCTTGGGGCCACGCAGTCTAATGTCATTTGGTTTATCCATTTTGAATAGCAGCGATGTCACAGACTCTAGTCAGGGCGATTTTAAGAATGTTATTTTTCTACACCAGTCCGTTGGCCGCGGTTTGATTGATCAAGGCCATGTAAGGGAGATACTGACTAAAAATGGCTACCGCTTCTGGGATCATGATTACAACCAGCCAGGCTTGAGAGGACCTGATGGAAAATATCTAGGCTACGGTTACAACGTCCCTGCCAATAATACTTACCCGGATGGTTTATCTGAAATCTTTGCCCAGCCTGTGTATTCCCTTCCGTTTAATACATTTAGCGGTCTCCTACAACATGAAACAATCATCCTTAAGTCTTGTTTCCCTACCAGTAATATTACTAGTGATGAGCAATTGGAGCAGAAAAAGCAGTGGTACTTAAGTATACGCCAGACGATAGATCAACACCCGAATAAGTTATTTATTGTCGTCACGCAGCCACCATTGAACCCGGCAGAAACTAATCTCGAAGACGCCGCCAGGGCCAGAGCCTTGGCTAACTGGCTCAAATCAGAAGAATATTTGCAGGGTCATCCTAACCTTCTCACCTTTGATCTTTTTGGTTATTTGGCCGAAGACGATCCCACCTCGTCCGATTACAATATGCTCCGTGAGGATTATCGCGAAGGCGCCGACTCCCATCCCAATAAACTGGCTAATGAAACAATTGGGCCACTGCTCGCTGATTTTATTATGGAGGGCGTCCAGACTTATCAACTTCTCTCTCCATCTTCCCCAAGTTTGACGAGCCAACAAGAATAGGTCTAATACATCAGAAACAATAAGCTCATCCTTACAGTAGACGACTTTCCGACCGGCTGATCAAATATAGTGGCCTTACTGATCCAATCGAATCAGTAAGGCCGTTTAGATTCTATACCCGGCAACTCGGATACTTTTTTAACCAGACGCCCCCCACCCTGCTGGTTCTAATTCGGTTGTGAAGGCATCAGAGTTAATCTCGACTATGACAGTAGTTTGGCGCAGATTAATTCAAAACCTTAGTTGGGATAGGCGATCCAATACTCCCCTTCCGGTGAGGTATCAAAGTTAATTCCCCCATCATTGCCCCGTCCGTGTTCATCATCGCGGTACTGGAACAAGCCTGTTGGCATATTAATGATCTGCAATGGCACACAATCCAAACCAACTTCTGTACAGCCACTTACAATCTCGCCGTGGCGGTTAGTGTAACCCTCATAGTTTACCAGGCCATCACCATCCTGATCTAGCTCATTAGCACGGATAACAAATCCAATAGCATGCGCCTGCATTGTTGAATTATTGTTTCTACATTTAAAGTCGGGGCAAAAGAGATGCAGTTGATAAGGGTCGTTTGGGTTAATCAAACCCCACATGCGGCTGGTCTGAATAGCAGTAGTGGCAATGCGATTCCCCCCGTACCAGGTAGTAAAACGGGAATTGCCTGTCTGGATATAATGAAGTTTGTTGCTATTAGTCGGAGCAGGAGGGTCTCCGGGCAAAGGAATGTGTTGATTATCAACCATAAGTCGCCCATAATCTGCCCAGCCTCCAGTACGGATAATACCACACACCTCTGGATTATCCTCGCGACAGCCACGCGCTTCTAACCAAAACGAATGGTATCTTACTGTCGCATCCACGGCCGAGGCAATGAAATGGACTTGCATCCGAAAGTCAGTTAAGCAACCATCTGTAAAGCGACTAGAGCAGTCCATATTTTTGCGAACTACCCACTTGTAGCCTTCATGTTTAACATCATTCTCCAAGCCACGGTCGCTGAAGGTTTGCCAAGGATAGGAAATTTCCTGCCCTCCATACAGAGCAGCCACTGGGCCAAATATATTATCCCCCTCACGCGGATCGCTATGATGTTCGTGGTTGTAATGGCAATTCCGTGCCTCATCATAGAGTGCATGCCATTTGGTGGGATCGTGATCTGGACAGAGAGGAACACTGGCTACAGGGGTGGCTGTGGGGGGGGGAGGTGGGGTGCTAGATGTTGGGGTATTAGTAGGTGATGGGTTAGAATTAGCCGTGCAGCTAGCCGATGCTTTGGTGCTACTTTCGCGACTCAAGACCAGTTTTTGGCCTTGACAGGTGATAGTTGCCTTTTCGCCAGCCAACAAGTTGAGTGTGGGTGATTGTCCACTTGCCATAAAAGGTATGGTAAACACACCAATTACGACTAACATGAAGACCATAATCCGCTGTTTCATAGCAATTCTTCCTTCCTTCTCAAAGTAAGATAGCTAACCGATTTGTGAAGTTGAGGCAATACGCCCTTGGCTTGCTACTGAGCTTAACCAACAAAAAGGCCCAGCCTCTCTTCCAAGAATTAGAAGGGAAACTGGGCCATTACTGTTGTCAACCTCACCCTTGAGGTGAAGCTCTTAGCTTGACCCTTAGTTTATTAAATTACAATAAATCTGGTTATAACCAGCCTGTTGGTTTGCAACATCTTGCAAGACCCCCAGAACAATATTTAGGATAACAGAAGGTTTTGATTTCGACAATAGTCTTTAGGTACCACTGATAGGGCAGGGTAAACCTGATTGGAGGTGATAACGACACTGCGACGTTCATAGCATTCAGCCAAAAAAGTGAATAAGACTTCCATTTCTTCCCGACTTTGCTGGATATAACCGATGTCATCGAGGATGACCACCTGAAAGCGGTCCAGCCGTTTGAGTTCCCGTTCCAGGTCGTAGTCCCGTTTGGCCCGTAACAGGCTATCGACCAGTTTGAAGGTGGGGGTAAAACAGAGGCTGTAGTCCGCTGGATCCATTCGTGGGCAGCCGTAGTAACTTACACTGCCGCCCCATCGCTTCAAACGGGGTCACGCCCCACCTCCTGAAACAGGCGATAGTAGATCAAGTCAGCTTTACGGGGGGAGTACCATTATAGTTGTCCCCGGCCTGTTCAGAAAAATTCTTTCCCAACCATCAAGGGAGCAAGAGAGCTGAATTTGATTTCGGGTACCAGCCCTCTGCCTAGCAGTCGAAAAGTACCCACCATCCAGCTATTAAAGAATCTCTCGGCCAGCTGCAATGCCCCAGAATCGTGCCAAATCGCTTCTAGCCTATAGCGACTTCGGCGACGCCGCCGATTTGCAGACCATACCAGGTGATAAAGGCGCACAGCGTCCCGGCGAGGTGCCGCTCAAGCCGACCGGATCGAAATCTGGCTCTTTTTCGGTTAATATCCTTTTAAGTACGCCGGCGGTGAAGGCAGCGTTCAATCCCCCGCCCTGATATGCAATAGCCACTTGTTTTCTCATCTTACAAACCTCTTTAAGTAAATTGGATTATTTTGAAACGCTGCGGATCTCCTCATCCCACCCGCGCCGAGAGATAACTAACCAGATCGTTCAGCGAAACCAGCTTGCCGTAATCGGCCTCCGGCACCTCGACCCCTACCTCCTCGTTCAAGCCAATCAGGAATTGTAGAAAATCAAAGGAGTCAATATCCAGAGTCGCCCGGATATCCTCAGTCGGAGCCAGGCTGTTAAAATCCGCCTCCGGCGCAATCCGTTTCAACAGCTTGAAAATTGTTTCTTTGAGTTGGGTTTCGGTCATTGTCATCGTAGTCATAATGAACCACCTTTCTATAAAAAAGGAACTAAAGGAACTGAGGGAACTCGTGGAAACTTGGGGAACTTTTTCTTGAATCACAACCGAGTTCCTTCAGTTCCTACGAGTTCCCTTCTTTTATAATTTTTCCGGCTCCTGCAACTGCCGGTTCAATATATCCAAAAACTGGCCGCCGCGATGGCCGTCGGTGGCGCGATGATCGCCGGCCAGGGTGGCCGTCAGCACCGGGCGAATTCCGAACATGCCGTTTTCCACCCAGGGCTGCTCGCTGATTTTGCCAAAGCCGACCAGGGCTACCTGCGGCGGGTAAATAACGCCGTAGACCTTCTCCACGCCCAGGTCGCCCAGGCTGGTCAGGGTGATGGTCGCATCGGTCAGGTCGGAACTGCGCAGCTTGCCGGCCCGCGTACGGGTGATGATGTCCCGCACATCCACCATCAGCTCATCCAGCGTCTTCAAATCGGCCTGGTGGATAGCCGGTGTGACCAGGCCGCCCTGCCGCAGCGAGATGGCAAAGCCGATATTGATCGCTTCCTGGGGCTGAGGTTGGTCGTCTACCCAAAAGCCGTTCAGTTCCGGTACTTCCGCCAGCGCTTTAGCCACTGCTTTGATTAACAGCACCACCGGCAGCAGCCGGTCTTTGATGGAACGCTTCTGATTCTCCGCTTCCAGCCAACGCAGCGCCCGGCTCATGTCAACCCGCGTTTCCAGATAGTAGTGCGGAATATCGCGGTTGGAACGGGTCATCGCCGCCGCAATCGCCCGGCGCATGCCGGCTTGAAAATCGGGCGGCGTGGACCGGGGGGCGACAGGTTCAGTGGGGGGCGGCGGGGCCGGGGCGACAACCGGCGCGGTGGCGGGGCAGCCGCCGGAATTTCAGGCTTTGGCTCAACCGCTTTGGCCTTCAACTCGACCGCGGCTCGTTCCACATCCACCCGCTCGATGGTTCCGTGCGGGCCGGTTCCCTTGACCGTGCTTAAATCAAGGCCAAATTCGCCGGCCAGCTTGCGGGCCAGCGGCGACACCCGCAGCCGTTCCCCCGGCGCGGCAGCGGGCACAGGGGCCGCGGGCGGGCGTTCAATTTCGGGGACGGCTTTCAAGACCGGGGCCGCCACCGCTTCCGGCGCTCCTACGGTCCGAATTAAGGCCAGCACCGTGCCCACCGGCACCTTCTGCCAGGGCTGGATCAGAATTTGCTCCAACACCCCATCCTCAAAAACCTCGATATCAATAATCCCTTTGTCCGTTTCCACTTCGGCGATGACATCGCCCTTTTTGACCGGGTCGCCGGGTTTGACTTTCCATTCCACCAGCGTCCCGGCATCCATATCAGCGCCCAAACTGGGCATACAAAATTCACTCATAGGTTCCTCCAAAGTTTTCACGCTCGTCCCCCCAATAAATAGCACGCAGATAACGCAGATTCGCCTGATTCTCGCTGATCTTTTCTTTAATTTATCTGTGCAAATCCGCCAAATCAGCGTTAATCTGCGTTCTATTTAAAAGGCGCAAAGGAAGTGATGTTACATTAATGACCACACATCCGTCTGGCTATACTCACAATTGTCTCCACTTGCGGCAGGGCCGCCTGCTCCAGGTGTTTGGCGTAAGGCATGGGCGCCTCGGCGCTGCAGATGCGCTCCACCGGCGCGTCCAGCTCATAAAAGGCCTGCTCCATAATCCGGGCGCTTACCTCCGCCGCGATGCTGCCGCTGCGCCAACCTTCATCCACAATCAGGGCGCGATGGGTTTTAGCCACCGAGGCCAGGAAGGTCGCCTCATCCAGCGGGCGGAGGGTACGCAGGTCAATCACCTCAACCTCGATGCCCTCCTGGGCCAGGATATCGGCGGCTTCCAACGCCTTGAACAGGCTGGCGCTGTAAGTGATAATCGTAATATCGCGCCCCTCGCGGCGCACCCGCGCCCGGTCAATATCCACCGGCCCCGCATCGGCGGGCAGCGACCCCTCCATATTGTAGAGGGTATTATTTTCAAAAATCAGCACCGGGTCCGGGTCTTCCAGGGCGGTCCAGAGCATGCCCCGCGCGTCTTCCAGCGTGGCCGGGGTCAGCACCTTGAGGCCGGGGATATGGGCGTACCAGCCTTCCAGGCTGTGAGCGTGCTGGGCCGCCAACTGCCGGCCCGCGCCGGTGGCCATGCGAATGACCAGCGGCACATTGAACGCCCCACCCGACATGTGTAGAATCGTCGCGGCATTGTTGAGAATCTGGTCGCCTGCCAGCAGGCTAAAGTTGACCGTCATGACCTCGACAATGGGCCGCATCCCCCCCAACGCCGCGCCAATGCCCGCCCCCACAAAGGCCGACTCCGACAGCGGCGTGTCGCGGATGCGCTCCGGGCCAAACTCTTGCAGCAAGCCTTTGCTCACGGCAAAGCAGCCGCCGTAGCGCCCCACATCCTCGCCCATCAGAAAAACCCGCTCATCCTGCCGCATCGCCTCCCGTATCGCCTCCCGTACCGCCTCCCGATAGGTTGTTTGGATCATTTGCTTGCCATTGCTGCTCATACTGACCTCCGTTCAAAGCAGGAACTGAGGGAACTGGTGGGAACTAACGGAACTGAAAGGGGTTTGATTACCCCTAAGTTCCTTCAATTCCATAAGTTCCTTCAGTTCCTTTTTTCCGAGTAGACAAACCGGGTCAAATCCTCCACCGGCTCCCAGGTTCCGGCCTCGGCAAATTCCACCGCCGCCTCGATTTCAAGCGTTACTTCCCGCTCGATTTCCTCCAGGTCTTCCGCGCCCAGCAGACCGCGCTCTTTGAGGTAGCGGGTAAAGGTGACAATCGGGTCGCGCTGCTTCCACTCCTCCACCTCCTCTTTGCTGCGGTACAGTTCGGTGTCGAAGGCGGAGTGGCCGCGGAAGCGATAAGTCCGACATTCCAGGAAGAAGGGCCCCTGGCCGCTGCGAACATATTCCGCTGCCTCTTTGGCCGCCGCCTCGACGGCCAGCACCTCCATCCCGTCAACGGCAGCGGCGGGCATGGCGTAACCCGCGGCCTTTTTGGTCAAGTCGGTTTCGGCCTGGGCGTAGCGCAGGGCCGTGCCCATAGCGTACAGATTGTTCTCGCAGACAAACAACACCGGCGCATGCCACAGCGAAGCCAGATTCATCGTCTCGTGAAACTCCCCTTCGGCCACCGCCCCATCGCCAAAATAGCAGCAGGTGAGCTGCGGTCGCTGGCGCATCTGGTCGGCCAGGGCCAGGCCCAGGGCCAGGGGCAGCCCCCCGCCGACAATCGCATTGCCGCCGCAGAAGCGGGTCTCTTTGTCAAACAAATGCATCGAGCCGCCCCGCCCCCGGCTGCACCCTTCCTGCTTGCCGTACATCTCGGCCATGATGGTCGCCGCCGGCACGCCGCGAGCCAACGCCTGGCCGTGTTCGCGGTAGGTGGCGACAATGTTATCCTCCGCTTGCAAAGCCTCATTGACCCCCACCGCCACCGCCTCCTCGCCGATGTACAGGTGCAAAAAGCCGCGAATTTTCATCGCTCCGTACAGTTCGGCGCATTTCTCCTCCAGCCGGCGGATGCGGAGCATCTGCCGCAGCAGGTGCAGGCCGTGGGGCCGGTCAAGTTGGGGTTCGGCTTGTTTGGTTGTTGATTTCTTTTTTGATGGTTCTAACAATACTTTTTTCATTTTTTACTCACTCCCTTCCAGCGTCGAAACATCCCCTTCCGCCAGGCCCAACTCGCGGGCTTTGAGCAGGCGGCGCATGATCTTGCCGCTGCGGGTTTTGGGCAGGTTTTGATTGAACTCGATCTCTTTGGGCGCAACCGCCGACCCCAACTTCTGCCGGGCAAAGCCGATGATATCCAGCTTCAGTTCTTCGCTCGGCTCGAAGCCGGGCTTGAGCGAGACAAAGGCTTTGACCAGTTCGCCAATCAGCGGGTCGGGCTTGCCGATGACGCCGGCTTCGGCCACGGCCCGGTGTTCCAGCAGGGCGCTTTCCACCTCAAACGGGCCGACCATGTGACCGGAGGTTTTGATGATGTCGTCCGCCCGGCCAATAAACCAGAAGTAGCCGTCGGCGTCGCGCCGGGCCAGGTCGCCGGTGATGTACCAGCCGCCCTTGAAGCATTTCTGGTAGCGTTCTTCGTCGTTCAGATAGCCCCGGAACATCGAAGGCCAGCCGGGTTTGAGGGCCAAATCGCCTTCAACGCACGGCTCCTCGACCACCTCGACCGAGCCGTTGAGTTTATGCACAATCGCCGCCTCGATGCCGGGCAGCGGGCGGCCCATCGAGCCGGGCCGGACTTCCATCGCCGCAAAGTTGGCAATCATAATCCCGCCGGTTTCGGTTTGCCACCAGTTATCGTGGATGGGCAGACCCAATGCTTGCAGGCCCCAGGTCACAGCTTCGGGGTTGAGCGGCTCGCCGACGCTGTGGATCAGCCGCAGATGGCGCAGATCGTACTCTTTGCGCGGCTCAATGCCCAGCCGCATCAAGCGGCGGATGGCCGTTGGGGCGGTGTACCAAACTGTCACCTTTTGCTCTTGCAGAATCTTGCACCAGCGCTCGGCGTCAAAATCGGCTTCGTCAATGATGTTGGTCACGCCGTGGGCCAGCGGGGCGATCATACCATAGGAGATGCCGGTCACCCAGCCGGGGTCGGCGGTACACCAGAAAATGTCGCCGGGGTGCAGGTCCAGCACATATTTGCCGGTCATGTAATGGGTTAGTATTGCTTTGTGGACATGGATCGCGCCCTTGGGCATGCCGGTGGTGCCGCTGGTAAAATGCAGCACGGCCATGTCTTCGGGGTCGGTTGGGGGGATGGTGAATTCAGGCGAAGCCTCGGCCATCAGCTTGGGCAGGGAGAGCAGGTCTGCCTCATGTTCCGGCAGGTCGGTCAGCAAGACATACTGGAGGTGGGGCAAACGCTTGCGCAAATCGGCAATCTTTTGCTGGTACTGCCGCCGGGTGGTGACCAGCACTTTGGCCTCGCCCAGGTGCATGCGCTGATAAATCGGCTCCGGGCCAAATGCGGAGAAGAGCGGGCAAAAAACGCTGACATTTTTCAGCGTCCCCAATGCGGTCAGATACAGTTCGGGGATGCGCCCGGCCAGCACAAAAACGCGCTCGCTTCTACGGACGCCCAACGTGCGCAGCGCATTGGCAAAACGATTGCTCTGCGCTTTCAAGTCGGCGTAGGAAAAATCGCGCCTTGTTCCATCCCGGCCCAACCAGCGCAGAGCCAATTGGTCGCGGCGCGGGCCGTCGGCGTGTCGGTCAACGGCCTCATGGGCAATATTCAGCCCACGCCCCTCCGGCAGCTCGTCGAGTTCGCGCCAGATGTCCGTCCATGAGAAAGTCTTATAGGTCTGCTCGTAATCCAGCAGATTTGGCTGCACCGCCCAGTTTGAAAATGATTTTTTGATAGGTTTCCAGTCCATATCTTCCTCCGTTGGTCCATAAAAAGTTACACCGCCCGCACACATCGAACAGAGAAGATATTTTGAACTGAAATACAAGTTCAGAGGGTTTGGTTGGCTCGCGCTCGTTCCGGCAAGAGGGTGAGCACGTTAAACAAGGGATGGAAAATTTTGAAGAGGTAGAGCTGGAAATTAAGGGGAAACTGGAGGGGTCAGAGAGCGCTGAGAGCTAAACCGGCCATAGCGAGACTCTCCTGTATTAAAACCAGCAGTTACATAGAATCTGCCATAAATAGTATACCGTAAAAGTCGCTGACAAGTCTAGTGACAAATGTCACAAACCCTGGGAACATTGTTCTTTAAGTTTTAACTAATTGTGACAAATGTCACCACCCATTAGGATAAAGTTCACTTTTTATTACCTGGCAATAGGCTTATAGTAGAGTTAGGGTTTATGGGCATCATGGCTGCTTGGGTTCCAGGCACGTTTCCCCATCAAAATAGACCCGCCTCCTTTCCTCCGTACTTTCATCAATCACCGCACCTGCCGACGATGGAACCCAACCAGGCATACTATAATCCTCCAGAAAAATTTTCGCCGGGATTAGTACCTTATGAGTCAGATTCTTGTACAGTGAGCAAAAAGTTATTACACAGAGGGACACGGAGAAGTCACAAAGTCCCACAGAGGAATTTTTATCGCTTCTCTGCGTGTCTCTGTGAAATCTCTGCGTAACTCTGTGTTCCTTTTTGGTTCTGGCTCGTCCAGGTTAGGGGATTTGGGGATGGAAAATAAAGGGAAAAATCTCCTAATCCCGGCTCCAAATCATTGGAAAAAACTTTTCTGGATATCTATAATGAAATTTGACAATCAAATTCGGTAAAGTCTGGAAGATTGGAAGGCTGGTAAATATTGACCAATACCCAAAGGGCACGATGTCTTCCAACCTTCCAATCTTCCTAGATTATTGAGATTGCCGATTTTGAAAATCAAAACTCATAAGGGCCAATGGGGGCCAAAAAAGGAAGGGTAAAATATCATGAAACGTCTACTGCGAATGTTAGGGTGGTTGTTTAGTCTCCGGTTTGCTCCTGCCTATCTCTTTATTCCGGTTCTACATTCAAAACACGCTCGGCCAGATAAGAAGCATATCGCCTCTTAAACTTCAATCCCTCCCTCTACCAAAACCGCTCGCTCAACCGCTAAGCGTGAATTCTAAGGCAAAAACTTTTGGTAATTAAAGGAGACGGGAGATGAACAGAAACTTGGGTCGCAAAGATAGGTTAATCAAGGAAAAACGACACGACGTTTACCAAGAACGGAACAAATGGCCGGAACCAACCCTTTGCAGCGCGTGCGGCGCTTTGTTTGTCAATGGGCGCTGGACGTGGCAAGAAGCGCCGGCGACAGCCTATCAGGCGGTTTGTCCGGCCTGCCGGCGGATTTCTGACCGTTTGCCGGCGGGATATGTGGAGGTCAAAGGACAATTTTTTGAAGAACACCGGGCTGAAATATTGAATCTGATCCACAACATCGAAAAACAAGAGAAAGACGAACACCCTCTGGAAAGGATTATGGCTATTTCAACAGACAGCGGTTTTCCGGTTGTAACCACAACGGGCCTTCATCTGGCTCGCCGGATTGGCGAAGCCCTGGCCCGGGCCTATAAAGGCCAGCTATCTTTTCACTACCCTGAGGCTGAAGAAAGCATCAGGGTTCACTGGCAGCGGCAGTAAGGCGGCTTAAGGGAGGTGAAACTATGACAACCCAGACCGAGTTAAGATTACTCACGGCGCTGCGAGGTATGCACGCCCTCCAGAAAATGGAGACAGCCCATATCAAAAAGCTGGCCGCTCTGGCCAGCGAGATGCAATTTGCCCAAGATCAGATCATCTATCGCAGCGGTGATCCGGGTGAGGCCATCTATTTTATTGAAGAGGGTGAAGTGGTTATAGAAATGACCCAACCCGACAACCCTAACCCCATGCTGATGTATACGGTCGGGCCGGGCCACCTGTTTGGCTGGTCAGCCCTGTTTCCCACCCGGCGGAAACAGGCCAGAGCGCGGGCAGTGACGCCGACCCGCGTCATCGCCATCAATGCGGCCGGCCTGCGAGCTGCTTTCCGCTCGGATCAGAGTTTGGAAAATGCGATGATCCAGCAAGTGAATGAAGTCATCGCCGACCGGCTGGCGGCTATCCGGCAGCAACTGGCCAACACCGTCCAATTAGAGGCGAAGGTGAAGTGATCACCCTTCAATCAGAAGGAACCAGGCCGGAGACTGTCTCGCCCCTGGCAATCATTCATCAAAAAGAAACCGAGTTGCAGCGCCGGCTTGAGGCGGCTCGCCGGCAAGCCGAGGTTGACCTCCAGGCGGCGCGCCAGGAAGCCAGGCAGAGAATTGCTCAAGCGGAGGAGGCCGGCCGGGCCGAAGCGAAAGCGCTGTTTGAACAAGAACTGGCAGCGACGCAGCAAGAAATTGAAGCGATCCTGACTGCCGCCCAGACCGAAGCCGCAACCCTTCAGCAGCGGGTGACGCCTCATCTGGATGACGCCGCCGCTCAAATTGCGCGGCTGGTCCTGCCCTGCCCTGCGGCTTAAGCCTGATAACGACCTTATAGATATCCAGAAAAGTTTTTTCCAATGATTTGGAGCCGGGATTAGGAGATTTTTCCCTTTATTTTCCATCCCCAAATCCCCTAACCTGGACGAGCCAGAACCAAAAAGGAACACAGAGTTACGCAGAGATTTCACAGAGACACGCAGAGAAGCGATAAAAATTCCTCTGTGGGACTTTGTGACTTCTCCGTGTCCCTCTGTGTAATAACTTCTTGCTCACTGTACAAGAATCTGAGTTCGACATTTTACCGAAAATCATCCTGAGTTGTAATCGTCAAGACGATATTGAACTAAACAGGCTGTAAAATCTCACGCGAAGACGCCAAGAACGCCAAGAAAATAAAAAATCTTTGCGACTTTGCGGCTTTGCGTGAGATATTTGAGTCTAATATCTTGTTGACCACTACAGAAAATCATCCTGACGCGAAGCGGGCGTTAGCCCGTATCGAAGCTGCGTCCTGAGCTTGTCGAAGGGGGTGATTTTCGGCTTACAAACGTATCCTGAGGAGAGCAATTTCTATGTTGCTGGCAATGGCCAAGGTGCAGATCATTGGCGTAAAACAGCGCCAGGATAAAACCGTTCAAATTCTCCAGCAGTTAGGGGCTGTCCAAATTGACCCGTGGAACGACCGGCGGAGCGGGCCGCAGCAGCGGTTGACGTTGAGCGACCAGCTTATAAAGCTGCGCGAGCGCCTGGCTTATGCGGCTACCCGAATCGACTCCCTTCTGACCGCGCTGCCGGGGGTTGAGACCTCCCCTGCCGAGGCTGATGCTGACGCCTCGCTCTCTTCTGATGAACTTCTGGCGGCGGTCGAAACAGACCTGGCTGAGATCGGCCCGCAAATCCAAACGCTGGTCACTCGCCAGGATCAACTTGAGCAGCAGTTGAGTTCTCTGGCTCGCTACGAGACCACCCTGCGGCAGTTACTTCCGGTGACGCCGATCCTGGTTGATTTAGACCGCTATGCGGTGAGCGCGGTCTGGGTAGAGCAGCGCTACCAACCGGTGCTGGCCGCCTTGAGCCAACAACTAGACGATCTGACCGGCGGTTTATGCGAAGTTATAACCCGCCAGATCAACCCAGATGTGATCGTGGTGCTGCTTATCTTCCCCAAAAGCCAAACTCAGGCCGTCAATGAATTGCTGGGACGAGAAAATATTTCCCAGCTACACCTGCCGCCCAATCTGGCCGGCCAATCGCTGGACCAAACGCTGGCTACTATCCAGCAGCAGCGACAAGCCATTCCCCAGGAATTAACCGCCATCAAAGCGCAGCAACTCGCTTTGGCCCACATGTGGCGTGCCCAACTGCTCAGCTGGCAAAGCTTGCTGCGGGATCATCTGGCCGCGATTGAAGTGCGCAGCCAGTTTGGCCAAACCGAGTATGCTTTTGTGATCGAAGGTTGGATTCCCGAAACCCGTCTGGCCGAGCTGCAAACAACCCTGGAAAACGAGGTGGGCCAGGAAGTGTTGGTGGTGAAACTGCCGCTGTCGGCTGAAGCGCAGGAGACGGCCCCGGTTATGTTTCACAACCCGCGCCTGGTCACGCCGTTTGAGTCGCTGCTGGGGCTGCTGTCTCTACCGCGTTACGGTGAGTTGGACCCGACCCCGTTGATGGCCCTCTTCTTTCCCCTCTTTTTTGGCATGATTCTGGGCGATGTGGCCTATGGCGCGGTCTTGTTGGGTTTGATGCTCTATCTACGCCGCCGCTTTAAAGATCGTCCTACCTTGCGCGCCCTGGCCGAGGCCCTCAGCCTGGCGGCGGGTTGGAGCATTATTTTTGGCTTTCTGTACGGCGAATTTTTGGGCACGCTGGGCGAAGCGGTCGGCCTTCACCCGCTCTGGTTTGATCGCGGACACAACGCCCCGGCCTTATTTCTGATTACGATTGGCCTGGGGGCAGGACACGTAATCTTGGGCTTATGTTTGGGTTTGTGGGCCGGCCTGCGACGGCGCAGCCGGCATATCATCGCCGAAAAGTCGGCCATGCTGGTTGCTCTGGCGGCTATCTTTGTGCTGGTCGCCACCCTGGCCGACTATTTACCCGACGCTTTTTTTACGCCGGCCATCGCCTTGCTCATCGTCGGCCTGGTCATCCTCATTTACAGTATGGGCAAGCTGGGCCTGCTGCTGGGGCCGCTGGAGCTGTTGGGGCTGGTTAGCAATGTTCTATCGTATTTGCGGATTGCAGCGATTGGTCTGTCATCGGTTTACCTGGCCCAGGTAGCCAATGAACTGGCCGGTCTGGGCGGTAATTTACTGGTTGGCCTGATTATTGCCGGCTTGCTGCATGCTCTTAACCTGATTCTGGGCGCCTTTAGCCCGACCATTCAATCCTTGCGGTTGCATTACGTGGAGTTCTTTAGCAAATTCTATCAGGGCGGGGGGCAGCCCTTCCGCCCGTTTCAACGCTCGCAAATCACAAAGTAATCCCGAAAGGAGATCACTTTTATGGACACAGGTCTAATCGCCATTGGGGCCGGTCTGGCGGTGGGTTTGGCCGCCATTGGTACGGGCTACGCCCAGGGACATATTGGCTCAGCCGGGGTCGGCGCAATTGCCGAAAAGCCGGAACTGCTCGGCAATATCATTTTGCTGGTTGCGATCCCCGAAACGGTTCTGATTCTGGGCTTCGCTGTGGCAGCGATGGTTATTTTATTATTGTAAATTTGAACAACCATGTCCTTAGAACATATTTTGCAGGCTTTAGATGCTGAGGTTGACCAGCAAATTACGGAAATCGAACGGGCTGCACAGGCTGAGATCGAACGAATCAAGGCTGAGGCTGAGGCTGAGGCTGAGGCTGTTTGCCGGAAACACCGGGCGGCCGGTCAGGCCATGCTTCAGGTAGAGCGGACTCGGCGGCTCAACCGGGCTAAACTGGAAGCCTCGCAACAGGTCTTGCAGACCCGTGAAAAACTCATCACCGCAGCTCTGGCTGCTACCAGGCAGCATCTGGCCGCCCTGACCGCTGCCGAAACCTATCCGCCCCTGCTCCGGCAGTTGACCGAGGAGAGTGTGGCGACGCTGGGTAAAACCCAGCCGCTCTGCCTGCATGTGCGAAAAACCGATATTGAGCTGATGAACCGGATTGCGCAGGAATTGGGACTTTCAGCCACAGTGATCGGCGATTTGACTGACGGCGACTCATCCGAGCCGGCCCCTTGTTTGGGTGGGCTGGCGGTCAGCACGGCGGATAACCGCATCAGCCTGACCAACACGCTTGAAGCCAGACTTCAGCGTGTGGCCCAACTTTATCGCGCCCAGATTGCCGAGATCATTTTCGACGGGCGGCAGGAGGATTAAGGCTGTGACGGGCGAGTATGATTACGGCAACGCTCGCCTGCGGGCGAAGCGCAGCCGCTTGCTCAAGGAGGCCGACTATACCACCCTGCTGGCCAAAAATAATATTGAAGAGTTTATCACGGCCCTGGCCGAGACGCCCTACAAAGAGGATGTTGAACTGGCCCTGACCCGGCTGAGCGGCGTTCGCTGCGTTTTTGAAGCCGTGCGCGCCAACCTGACCCGGACCTTGCGCCAGGTGCATGGTTTTTTTGAAGGCGAACCACGCCGGTTGATCGAGTTGCTATTTCGTCGCTGGGACCGGCACAATCTGCTGGCGATTCTGCGGGGCCAAAGTCAGGAGGCCGCGCCGGAGCAAGTTTTGCCGGCCCTGATCCCGGTGGGCCGGCTGGACGAGGTTTCGCTGCGGGAGTTGGCTCGCCAGCCCGGCCTCCGGGCCGTAATCGAGTTGATGACGGTCTGGCAGTTGCCCTATGCCAGGGCGCTGCGCCAGGTAGAGCCGCGCAGCGGTACCCTGCCCGATCTCGATCAACTCGAGCTGGCTTTGAATCGCTTTCACTTTGCTTCGCTGCGAGAGGCAGTGAGCCAGGGTAATGGCAATAAGGCCATCTTGCTTGAACATTTCCAAACCGAAATTGACCGGCTGAACCTGATCACCTGCCTGCGCCTAACCCACCAGCCTGAGTTGATGCCTTTGATCCAGCAGCGCTATAACACCGCCGACATCCAGCCCTTGTTGATTGAACCCGGCGGGCGGCTGTCCACCCATCGCTTGGTCGAGTTGGTTTCCCAAGCAAGGGGGTTGGAAAGCCTGGTGCGCGGCTTGAAGGATACCCGTTATGGACCGGCTCTGGAAACCGCCTGGCAGCGCTATCAAACGGGGACGGGAGGGCTATCCGTATTCGAGCGAGGACTGGAACGGTGGCACATCCAACGGCTGACACAGTTATTCATCAGCCAGCCTTTGAGCATCGCTATCCCGCTGGGTTACATGGCCTGGAAGGAAACAGAGGTAGCTAATCTGCGCCTTATTGCCCAAGCAGTGGCTTTGGGGTTGAACCGGGAGGAAGTGCGGGCCGAATTAATTTTGGGGTAATTTATTCTGCGAGACAATCATGAAAACGTGGTGCGTAGGGCGTAACAAAAACGGAACACGCAAGACGCAACACGTATTACACAGTGACAGCATTTCACCGAATTATAAACAATGGGACGTTTAATGGTCATCACCACCCCTGATCTGGTTTCAGGCTTTCAGTTGGCCGGGGTGGAAACCTTTGCCGTAGAAGATGTTGAAGCGGCGGAAGAAGTGTTGCAACAACTGCTGACCGGCGGAGAGGCCAGCTTGATCGTCGTACAACGGGCGCTGTTAGAGGCGATGAATCCCCGGCTGCAGCGCCAGGCCGAAGCCAGCTACCAGCCGGTGGTCATGGCGATTCCCGGCGGCCTGCCGACCCTGACCAGAGGTGAGCGCCGCCGTCATGTCTCGGCCCTCATCCGGCGAGCCATCGGTTTTCAAATTACGTTTGGGGGCGAGCAGCTGACAGGTAGCAAGTAGCAGGTAGCAAACGCCAGAGAGAAATCTTTGACCATAATGATTAATCTAAAATCTCAAACGGGTACTATTATTCGCATTGCCGGCCCTGTCGTGGTGGCGCAGGGGTTGAGCGGCGTCTGCCTGTACGATGTGGTCCACGTCGGCCAGATGCGGCTGGTGGGCGAGGTGATTCGCCTGGCTACTGACCTGGCTACCATCCAGGTTTATGAAGACACGGGCGGGCTGCGGGTGGGTGAGCCGGTGGTCAGCACCGGTGGGCCGTTCACCGTGGAATTGGGGCCGGGGCTGCTCGGTTCCATCTTCGATGGCGTCCAGCGCCCTCTGCCGGTGCTGCGCCGGCAGCAAGGTGACTTCATCGCGCGCGGCGGGATCGCCCCCGCCCTTGACCGGCAGAAAAAGTGGATTTTTGAACCACGAGTCCAGGTTGGCGACCGGGTAGACGGGGGCGACCTGTTGGGCGTCGTGGTCGAAACGCCTCACCTGGAACATTATATTTTGGTTCCACCTGGTCTCAGCGGAGTGATCGAGGAAATTCACGGCGGGTCGTATACGGTCGAGCAGGTTGTGGCCCACCTGCGGACAGAACGGGAAACACACCCATTAACCCTGCTTCAGCGCTGGCCGGCCCGCCAACCCCGGCCCCACCGGGGCAAACTCGATCCCACCGAACCGCTGATCACCGGCCAACGGGTGGTAGATACGTTTTTCCCGGTCAGCAAAGGCGGCACAGCCATCATCCCCGGCGGTTTTGGCACCGGCAAAACCGTGCTGGAGCAAACCCTGGCCAAGTGGGCCGACGCCGACATCATCGTTTACGTCGGCTGCGGCGAGCGCGGCAACGAGATGACCGACGTGCTGGAAGAGTTCCCCAAATTGGAGGACCCCTATACCGGCGGGGCGCTCATGGAACGCACGATTCTGGTCGCCAACACCTCGAATATGCCGGTCGCCGCCCGCGAAGCCAGCATCTACACCGGCATTGCCATGGCCGAATATTTCCGCGATATGGGCTATGATGTGGCCTTGCTGGCCGATTCGACCTCGCGCTGGGGTGAGGCGCTGCGGGAGGTTTCCGGCCGGCTGGAAGAGATGCCCGGCGAGGAAGGCTATCCGGCCTATCTGCTCAGCCGCCTGGCCGAATTTTACGAGCGGGCCGGTCGGGTGGTTTGTTTGGGAAACGGGAGTGGGCAGAGCAGGGGTGATTCGCTCTCCCCTGCTCCCCTGCCCCCCCGCTCCCCTGCCCGAATTGGCTCAGTCTCACTAATCGGGGCGGTTTCACCCCCCGGCGGTGATTTCTCCGAGCCGATGACCCAAAATTCGCTGCGGGTGACCGGCGCTTTCTGGGGATTGGATACCGACCTGGCTCGGCGGCGGCACTTTCCGGCTATCAACTGGATCAACAGCTATTCCCAGTACAAGCTGAACGACTGGTTCAATCAGCAGGTGGCCGAAGATTGGGCCACACAGCGACAGCGCGCCCGCGCCTTGCTCCAGCGGGAGGCCGAGCTGCAGGAAATTGTCCAACTGGTGGGCACAGACGCCCTGGCCGAAATCGAAAAAGGGGATCTGGCCGTTGGCCGGCTGCTGCGCGAAGATTTTCTGCGCCAGTCGGCCATTGGCGACGATGCCTTTTGCCCGCTGGAAAAAACCTACTGGCTGCTCAAAGTCATCCTGACCTTTTACGATTACATCGCCGAGGCGCTCCGGCAGAGTACGCCGTTGGAGCAAGTGCTGGCCCATCCCGTAGTGGATCAAATTGCCCGGATGAAAGAATGGCCGCCCGATGCGGCAGCAAGTCGGGCACAGGAACTTTTAAAGGTAATAGACCGTAGGCACACTTAATGCAGTTTTGCCTGATAGACAAATCACTTAAAAGTCATACTATCATTGTAGCAGCGACGGCGTGGGAGCCCGGCCCGCTAAAAGATTGTACGATGTTTATCTGCTTTGTCTATGAGTTCGTGAAGAAATCAAGGCAAGCAGACGCCTTTGCGGAAATCATGTCATTCCGACCGCAGGGAGGAATCTTCATTACCGCTGCCTAATGTGTTATGGCGAGCAAGAAGATTTCTCGCTGGCGCTCGAAATGACATACCAGGAACCAGACACATCAAATCGTGACGAATTTATACCATCCTCAGTGGATCCAAATTTGAGGAGCCAGCACGCCCACGTGCGGCGGTGTTCGGCACGTGGGCGTGCCTCACTCCTCAAAAATTGGATCTACTGATCCTGTACTTAGCGGATGGTAAACGGAGAAAAATTCCCCATCTACCGTCTACCCTCTACCGATGGAGATGTATGGCTGAACCCAATGTAACCACCCTTCCCCTCTACACCATTGACTACCGGACTCTCTCCTACGCCTCCGGGCCGCTCCTGTTTGTGGAAAATGTACACGGGGTTGGCTACGGCGAGATTGTCGAACTGCGCGGCGCAGATGGACAGGTGCGGCGCGGGCAAGTGCTGGAGGTTGACCGGGGCCGGGCGGTGGTGCAAGTGTTTGTCGGCACACGCGGCCTGGACCTGGAACAGACCGAGGCCCGTTTCAGCGGCGATGTGGCCCGGATGGGCGTGTCGCTGGAGATGCTGGGCCGCACCTTCAACGGCTCCGGCGAACCGATTGACGGCGGCCCACCGCTCATCCCCGAACTGCGGCTGGACATTAACGGCCAGCCGATCAACCCCTGGGCGCGGGATCACCCGGCGGAGTTCATCCAGACCGGCATCTCGACCATTGACGGCCTGAACACCCTGGTGCGCGGCCAAAAGCTGCCCATCTTCTCCGGTTTTGGCCTGCCCGGCGGCGAGCTGGCGGCCCAAATCGCGGCCCAGGCCCAGGTCAAAACGGGTGAGGAATTTGCCGTTGTCTTTGCCGCCATCGGCATTCCCTACCACGAAGCAGCAGTTTTCCGGCGCAGCTTTGAGGCCAGCAACACGCTGGAGCGCACCGTCCTGTTTCTCAACCTGGCCAATGACCCGACCATCGAGCGGCTGCTCACCCCACGCGTGGCCCTGACCACCGCCGAGTATCTGGCCTTTCGCCACGACTATCATGTTCTGGCCATTATTACGGATATGACCAACTACGCCGAAGCCCTGCGCGAGGTTTCGGCGGCGCGGGAGGAAGTCCCAGGGCGGCGCGGCTATCCCGGCTACCTCTACACCGACCTGGCCTCGCTGTACGAGCGGGCAGGCCGGCTCAAGGGCCAAAAAGGTTCGATTACCCAACTCATTATCCTGACCATGCCCGACGACGACATCACCCACCCCATCCCCGACCTAACCGGCTACATCACCGAGGGGCAGATTGTGCTCTCACGCGACCTGCATCGCAAAGGCGTCTACCCGCCCATTGATGTGCTGCCCTGCCTGTCGCGCTTGATGAACGCCGGCATCGGCCCCGGCAAAACGCGGGCCGACCACCGCCAGGTGGCCGATCAACTCTACGCCTTTTACGCCGAAGGCTGCGACCTGCGCCGGCTGGTGGCCATTGTCGGCGAGACGGCCTTGAGTGAGGAAGACCGCCGCCGCCTGACCTTTGCCGAGCAGTTTGAACAAGAGTTTATCAACCAGGGCCAAACCAATCGCTCCCTTGAAGAGACGTTTGCCATCGCCTGGAAATTATTACGCCTGCTGCCGGCCCGTGAACTGAAACGAATCAAAACAGAGTTTATAGAGCAATACTATGAGCAGACGGTAGACGGTAGACGGGGAAAAAACCCTGCCGGCCTTGATTTTCCTTCGATCAGTGATGCGTGATACGTGATGCGTGATGCGTAAAAAATCACGTATCACGCATCACGCGCCCAATGGTATCTCTGTGACCCATTATCCCCGTCTACTGTATACCGTCTACCTGAGAGCTATGGAACAAATCCGGGCGACCCGCGCCCAACTGCTGGCTAAGAAAAAACAGATTCTCCTGGCGCGCCAGGGGCGAGACCTGCTGAAGCAAAAGCGCAATGCCCTGTTGAAGGAATTGATGCGCCTGGCCGAAGAGGTGGTGCGGGACAGCGACGAGTTGGAACAGAGCGTCGGCGAGGCGGCGGCGGCGCTGGCCCTGGCCGAGGCGCTGGACGGGCCGGAAGCGGTCCAATCGGCGGCGCTGGCGGCCCAGGGGCAGATTTCGCTGACGGTGAATGTGACCAACATCATGGGCGTTTTGACCCCGGTCATCGAGCAGAAGAGTCTGGTTCGGGGGCCGCTCGACCGGGGCTACAGCCTGAACAGTGTGTCGAGCCGGGTCGAGGCGGTGGCGGAGGCGTTTGAGAGCCAGCTTGAACTGATTATCGAATTGGCTTCCAGCGAGATGCGCCTGCGCCGCCTGGCCGAAGAAATTGGCCGCACCACCCGGCGGGTCAATGCCTTGGAAAATGTACTCATCCCTCGCCTGGAGGCCCAGCGCAACTACATTCAAATGGTGCTCGAGGAGCGCGAACGGGAAGACCTGTTCCGGCTCAAGCGGGTCAAGCTAAAATTGGAACGACGCGCCAGAGCTTGACCCACTCAACGAAATTTTGCCGGTTAGATGACGGAGTGAAAAAGCTTAAGCTTTTTCACTCCGCACAAAATTCTCGGCCATAATTTTATCCAGCGTAGCCACAAAAAAATCAGCGTTTTCGGCGGTGAAGACCAGCGGCGGCTTGATTTTCAAGACGTTGTGATAAGGGCCGTCGGTGCTGACCAAGATGCCATGATCGCGCATGCGATTGGCGATGTACGAGGCTTCCGCGCCGGCGGGTTCCAGGGTGTGACGGTCCAACACCAGTTCGATGCCGATGAACAACCCCAGCCCACGCACATCCCCGATGAGGTGATGCCGCTCCATCAAGCCGCGCAGCCCGGCCAGCAGCCGCTCGCCGACGACCAGGGCGTTGGCTTGCAGCCCTTCCTCGGCAATCACGTCGAGGACGGCCAGGCCGATGGCGCACGAGACCGGGTTGCCGCCAAAGGTGTTGAAATATTCCATGCCGTTGTCGAATGAGGCCGCAATCTCCGGCGTGGTGATGACGGCGGCCACCGGGTGCCCGTTGCCAATCGGTTTGCCCAAGGTGATAATATCGGGCACGACGCCCTGCGTTTCAAAGGCCCAAAAATGAGTTCCGACCCGGCCAAAGCCGACTTGTACCTCGTCGGCAATGCAGACGCCGCCGGCAGCGCGCACGTGCTGATAGACCGCCGGCAAATAGCCTGGCGGCAGGACAATCTGACCCCCACAGCTTAGAATCGACTCACAAATGAACGCGCCCACCTGCTGGCCGGCCCGCTGAATTTGCTCAACTGCTTCCGCCACGTGTTGAGCATATTTTTCGCCCGCCTGCGGGTCGGCCTGCTTGTAGGGGCCACGATAAACATCGGGCATCGCCACTTTGTGAACGTGAGCCGGCGCGCCCACGCCGCCCGGCCCATCGAATTTATAGGAACTGATTTCGATCAGGCTGCTGGTGTTGCCGTGATAGCCGACATCTACCACAATGGTATCTTTCTGCCGGGTGTGGGTGCGGGCCAGGCGCAGGGCCAGTTCGTTGGCCTCGCTGCCGGAGCAGACAAAATAGCAGACTTGCAGCGGTTCGGGCAGCGTGGCGCAGAGCCGCTCGGCGTAGCGAACCAGGCTTTCGTGCAGATAACGGGTATTGGTGTTGAGCACCGCCATCTGCGCCTGCCCGGCTCTGACGACGCGGGGGTGGTTGTGCCCCACGTGGGGCACGTTATTGACCGCGTCGAGATAGGGTTGACCCTCCTCATCATAAAGGTATTGCCGGTAACCGCGCACAATCTTGAGCGGCTGGCGATAGGAAATACTCAGATTTTTGCCCAAATGCTGCCGCCGCACCTTCAAAATTTGTTCGATACCCATAGTCGGCTCATCTTTAGCAGAAAGCGCGGGTATCTGGGTTATCAAATTGGGATCAGGGCTGAGGCTCAGCCACAACTCCCGCTGGCTGGGACGGGCCACACCGGGAAATTCGCCGCTGCGGCCCAGCAAGTCAGTGATGATTTGAAAATGGAGATGAGGCGGCCAGCCGCCATTGACTGTAGAATCGCCAATGGTCGCAATTTGGTCCCCTTTTTTGACCTTCATTCCTGCCGACAATCCTGCCAGCGAGTCGGCGCTGAGATGTCCATACAGCGTGAAAAAGGTCAAGTCATCCGCCACTGTATGTTGCAGGATAATCGTCGGGCCGTAATCGAGTGGGCCGGCATTGTTGGCAAAGCTGTGAACGACGCCATCCAGTGGCGCAAAAACCGCAGAACCGGCGGTCATAAACAGATCGAGGCCGGTGTGGACGGTGCGCCATTCGGGACCGTTGTCGCCGTCCGCTTTGAATAACTCGCTGGTGTAAATCGGGCGGGCTTCATTGTATTGGCCGATACCGGCACGGGTGTTGGCCACACTCAGGCGGTCGAAAAGTTTTCGGGTAAAGCTGGTCACGTCGGCAAAGTCGGCTGAGTTGCCCAGCTCCAGACTGCCCACACTCAAATCGAAAACAACCGGGGGTTCCAGGCTCAAATCCGGTTCAACCAGCCGCCCGATTCGGTCGCGATTGGTTGTGAGCCATGCCACTACTGCCGGACTATGGGGACAGGGAGGCAGCCCGCACGCCTGCCGGAACATGTAATGGGCCAATTGAGGCGGAGTCGCGGCCAATGTTTCCAGCAAAATCCAGGCAGGCCGCTCGCTGATGACCAGATAAGGGTTGTCCGGCTCCACATGTCGCTGGTAGGCCGAGTTGGTCACAGTGAGGCAGAGGCGGGTGCAGATGAGCGGGAAGAGCACGGCCAGTTCCGCTTCTGTCAGAGGGAAGGCCGCGTGGTAGCCGGCGACGACATGAGCCGCCGCAGCCAGAGGATCCGCCTTGTCCATCATGGCGTAGGCCAAGGCAATCGCCAATTCGCAAATGGTCTGAGTTTCCACCAAATCGCCAAAGTCAATCACCCCGACCACCTGCCGTTCATAAGGGTCGCCGGGGCCAACCAGGATATTGTAATCGTTGGCATCGTTATAGATGACGCCGGTGCGTAGGGTGGGTAAGGCAGGCACAACCTGAGTTTCAAATTGGGCCAGCATCCCTTCGACGATGGCGCGCCGGTCCGGTGGGGTGATATGGTGGATATAATCTCGAATCCAGGCAGCGTGGGGCAAATCCCACTTCAGGGTACGGCGGGCGGCCGGGTGGCTGAAATCTTGCAGCGCCCGGTCAATTGTCCCCAGCACCCGGCCTAAACTGTGGAGCAGTGTTGGCGTATGAGGGTTCACGTGCGCAAAAAGCTGGCCCGGCACATAGGTCAATAAACGCATCAGATGGGCCGCGCCGTCGCCATTGGTGACAGTCACAATCGAATCGTTGGTGAGACTGTGGCACACCCGCGAGAGCGATAGCTCAGGAGCATGGTCGGCCAGATGCTCCAGCACTTCATTCTGGAGTTCGAGCAGGGCGCGCTCCTCAGTCGCGTTGGCAATTTTGAGCACAAATTCCTGGCCGGCGTCGGTTCTGAGATAAAAATTCTGGTCGCGCTCGCTGGGGAGAGGTTGGGCGACAGCGTTCAGGCCATAATACTCACGGGCGAGGCGGCTCGCTTCTTCTACGGTAAAGGTAGGGAACTCATATTTAACGGTTATCATCGGCTAACCTTTTCAAAAAATCAGGGAATATCCGGCCTGCTCTCCCCTTGAAGTCGGGACTGCTCAAGCCGTACAAAGCTCGTAATTTTACCTGCCAACCCTTTCTTGCGCCAAAATCAGGAAGACACCTGATGGAAATTTTGCCGGTTAGACACATTATTGAGTATTATCAGAAACTCACCACTTTCATACACGAAACAACTTTCAGCGAAATTTTGCCGCTTAGGTCAACCAAGTTTAGCTATATTGTCCGTTAATTCTGCTTTCTCTAATGCTTTATGGGAAAATTTACCGGTTAGATAAATATCCTCAGCAGCTCCCGTTTTTGTGGAGTAAAGCAGCTACGCGCCGAATAAGAACGTTCTGAGGCATGCTACCCCTCAAATTTGAGTTCTTTGATCTAAATTACTACCGGATAACATGCGAAATTTTGCCGATTAGGTGATACCCCCTCCCCTCCCCTACCAGGATATCTCTCTTTTTTAGGAAAAAACGGGTTTTGGGGATTAAATCAAGCTTCGCGGATAGGCCACTACAATTTTTTAGCTTAAGTTTTTAGTCTGGAAGGGGGATTTGGAGCCGGTGAACAGTTAACCGGCCTGTTCAGGCAAAGCAAAACGCACCCGGATGGGTTCGCCGGCAACGCTGGTCAAAGCAGCTTCGATGGTTTTGATCAGCCGGTTTTCCAGCCAGTCTTTGGCAAAAGCGCTTTTAGCGTCAATCACAAACTCACGGTCTCGGTAGTCAAGCACTTCGGTCGGCTTGAGCCAAGTATCGAAGGTTTGCTTTGTCATCTGGCGTTGGAGATGGACCAGAGCGTCGCTCCACAGATTTCGAGCGAGGTCACGGGCGGGGTCGCCAAATTCTGTGATGGTTTGGGGGTCATTCTGAGCAGTTACAACCTGCCCAGGTTGTGATTGCTCTAACAAATATCTTGTTTCTGCCGGTTCCAAGTTTGCATAAATATTGGCCCAATTCACAAAAGTTTCTATCAACGCCGAGGGAATAGCCGTCAAAAGAGGTTGTCCTTCTCGCAAAGCGGCGGCCGTTGTCTCAAACAGGGACCAGGTAGTGTCGTCCAGCCGGGCGAAGGCTACAAACTCCGCAGGCGGCGGGTCATTTGCTAGTAGTCGTTTAATCACATAAGCCTGCGGATCGGTCAAGTTAGTTTGAGTTTCAGCATAGAGAAACCAAGCTCCAACTCTAGCTACAGTCATATCAGGATTGGCTAACAGTTTGCTGCGAGCCGGCTCTTGAATAGATAAATCATCAAGTATTGTTGCTAAGGCTGATGATTTAGTAACAACAGCAGGTTGTATTTGCTGTTCTTGTATTTTTTCAGATTCAGAAAGTATTTGATAAGAGTCTTTTAAAGTTGCGGCATTTTTTCCGATGGCTGACAAGTCATGTAGCGGCATTTTTTCCGCCGATTCGTTTTCTAAACGGCTTTCTTTCGGCTCAGCGGGCGGCATTTTTTCGGGTACATGGCCGTAAGCGAAATTCTGCCGGTTAGAGAGCCGATCCAAAATTGGGAACAAATTGAGCTGTCCATTCTCGCTATTCTGGCCGTAATAGTCGGCTTGAAGCTGTTGGCGGAGGGTTAAGGCAACCTGTTCTTGGTCGGCCGGGGTTAAGGGTTCATCTACCATGCGCACCCGATATAAAGTTGGCTTGTTGCGCGGCTCTGAGCCAGTGGTAGCTTCATCGGTATCCGGCGTGGTGAAAAAGAGCGCTGCATAAGGATTATCCATAAGGTTGGCCAGGTTGCGTGGGGTTTGGTTAATGGCGGCGGCTAACTCTTTTTTGTAAAGAGATAAGGTGTCGCGCAGTTCACCGCTGGCCTCATCCCAATAGCAGTGACGCCGCAGATAAATGACTACCCAGGCCAGGGCGTGTCCCAGCAAACGCACCCACTCGAGTCGGAAATACTGCCAGCCCACATGAATTTTATTGGGTTGAACAATCAAGTTGTATAGTTCGGCACAGCGCTGATCCAGTTTGACTAACCGCGCATCGGCGTTCAAGCTGGCCAGATCGAGCGCCAAGGTATCGGCCACAATTTCCAAAATAGAGCGGCGTGACAGATTATTAGGAATAGGGTCGGTATAAGAAATTTTGTCGGCTAGGTGGGGTATGACTACCAGCGTGTCCAGCACTGAAAGGGCGGCTGCCAGCGGCTCTGTATCAGTCGGAGCCAGTTCCCTAATTAGCGCGGCCAGGCCAAGCTGGTGGCGAGGTGAAAGTGGTTCGTCGAGAAGCAGTTGGTAGCGATTCTTATCTCGGACCTTTTTGCCGATTTGGGTGCGGTACTGGTAGCGATGGCTAATCTCGATCACAAACCATGAACTGTACGGTTTTTTGAAACAGCGTTCGATGGTGCGCTCATCCAGGGCCGTTTCGCGGCTCAGGGTGGCTTTATCTACAATACACCAGTCGCGCCGGCGATTCCAAAAACACTGCTGGCGCAGGCCGACAATCAGCCAAGCGAGGGACGGCCCCAGCAGCGGCACCCACTCGTCAATAAAATAGCGGCTAACCACGAAGCGAAAGTCGGGCCGGGTAGTCGCATTATAGAGAGTGTTGTACACTCCTTGGAGGTGAAGTAATTTGTCTTCGCCGGGCATACGGCCTCTGGATTGCGAGAATTGGCGCTGCTCGCAACTTTAAAAAGCGCTGACGCCCCTTGACAAAAAATCCACATCCTGCTATGATAAGGATGCGTTTGACAAAGGAGGCGCTGAAGCGCAACCTATCCTTCTCCACTTAAGGGGCTGACGCAAGTGAGAGATGGCACTCTCACTCAAAACCTAAGCATTATTCCGACAGCGATAAGAGACTTGATGGCACAAGTCTCTTTTGCTTTATAGCGACATTGGCGGTGTCGCTATAGGTATTCTTCAGGCGCAGCTTGGCAGGCTGGGCCTGAAAGTCGGTCTTTTAAGGACTCAAACTCATGTCAGTCAATTCAATCATCATTTCTTCCATCCTATAAAAATTTACCCTTTAGCTTAACCGGACTAAACAGTTGGCTGGTAAAAAAAGACGCCTTACCAGCTAACTGGCAGGCGTCGCAACCCCACTAAAAGTGGTTCCTCCAAGAACTCAGCCCTTGCGCCGAAAATAATGGCCCGATGCTTGCAAAAATATAAACCTTATGTTATGCTTGCAAATAACTGAATTCTCTTTGGACGGGTTGCGCCCCGCCCCAAGCCGCTGATGTTGGCAGCATCGGCGGCTTTTTCATTTAATCCTCATGCGCCTTTCGGCGGGTAAGCTTTACCTTATAATGACACCTGGTTGGGTTGATCGTGAAACTTTTCCTGCTTGGCTGTCTCCAATTGCTGCTGTTTCTGCTGGCGAACCAGGGCGGCGCAGGCTTTACTGTGGTACTTTTGGCGCGGGTGAGTAGGCACAAAGCGGACGGGGCAGCCGGGGGCAGCGCAGCGCCGGGCTATACCCAGAATTACCGTTCCGGGAGGCAGGTCGTTCACAGCGAGCAGGCCGGTCATCTCTTGGGCGGCTGCCTGAATCTCATTCATTCCATCCAGCCGAGCGGCCAGGATATTCAGCGCTTTGGTCAGTATCTTATTTGTTGAGAAGCCGGCATACTGTTTGATGATACTATGCAAAAATTTTCCCGTCCAGGGCCGGCTGCGCCCGACAATTTGGCTCAAGTCGCCGGCCAACTCACTCAAATTAGCCAACGTGATTTGAGGGCCGTACAGGTCTTGATAAACCTCTAACAATAACTCTCGCGTCGTCTGCATATTTTGCCGCCTTGCGTTGTCCAGAAGCTGTCCAGAAAAAGGATTTGACTCCATTCTACTCTCTTTTAACGCTTTGGCAAGTTGTCATTATGTAAATTCCAGGCCCGTTTTAGGGTGTTTTGTTTGTAACTGCTTACTTGCTTTGGTTGCTATATATCATCACTGCATCCAAAATTGCATCAATCCGCTCACGCAAATCACGCAGGTCTTCGACGACTTCCGTATAATGGGTCGTTGTGGCTAGGTTTTGAGTCAAATCTATGAGATCAGGTTCTTCGAGTTTGCTCAAGAAGCGCAAAGCGCTTTGGACTTTGCTGCGAAACTGTTCTGCTCCGGGCGAGCGGCGGGCAACGGGCAGCAATTTACGCATCGGAGTGGGGCCAGTCTTATCCTGCGCCCCGGCCTGATGTAGCAGTTCGGCGACTAACGCTTCAGTCGAAGCGACAAGTGGTTGGCTGGCCTCGCCGTCTTCTTCTTGAGCTTCACGCCAGCGGATCAGTTGTTGCAGCGCCTTGATCTGTAAATCAGGACGTCCTTTTAGCTTCTGGGTGATGGGGCGGATTACACGTTCACTAAGTCCGTGTTCAGCCACCAGGTTTTGGGCTTCTGTCCCCAATTCCAGGACGCTGGTGACAAAAATGCGATACCGTTTGGAGATGTCGAGAACTGCCTCAACCTGACTCCACGGGGCCAGGGCTGGCCCAGAAGGTGAACTATGGTTCACCTCTGTACTCTCTAAGTCTTCGCTCAAAGGTGAACCATGGTTCACCCCGGAAAGTTCATATCGTAGCGCCCACAAGCCGCGTGCTTTCTCGACCGCGTTGATATCCTCCCGCATGAGGTTTTCGATGAGCTGATGAGCGCGTACACTGACCCCTGCCTGAACCACAAAAACCTTGATCTGGCCAGGCTCGAAGACCTCTGCTCCTTCTTGAATCGTTCGACCTTCCAAGCTGAGCAGCACGTGAGACCAATACCGCCGTTCTCCGGTAACAATCATATAGCCCACACCGGCTGGCAAAGACTCGTCTGCACGGGCTTGACGAACAGTAATCGGGTTGATTAAGCCATGCTGAGCAATACTAGCCGCCAGGCGGCGCAACTCGCGGATCGAGCGTTGAGAGGCGGTGTTCTCACTCTCTTCGGCTTGTTTCAGCCAGGCACGCAGGGCTTCGGCAGGGGTCAATTGACCGACAGCTAACGCCTCACTCAAGCCTGACGGTAATAATTGGCGTGGCTGGCTGGGGTCGGGCCGGATTTCCTCCAGGGGAAGGGTGCGCTGAGGCCCTTCCGAAATCGGACTGGCTGTTTCTTCGGAGGCAATTCCGTAAGGGTCAATTTGGCCAAAAAGGGTTTGGCTCAGGCTGGTTTTCTTTTTAGCCACGGCGAATCACCTCCTTGAGTAAATTGGTAAAAGCGCGAGCGCTTTCGCCGCGGCCATCGTAGGCAAAAATATCCTGACCGGCGGCGTGGGCCTCGCCGATGCTGACCCGGCGGGGGATGGTCGGCAGTAACAATTCGCCAAAGGACTCGGCCAGTTGATCTTGGGTGTCGCGGGTCAGCGCGGTGCGGTCAACCATGCTGGGGATCACCCCGCTGATGCGCAGGGCCGGGTTGGCCCGTTTGACCATTTCAATAGTCCGCTGCAACAGCCGCAGCCCGATCAGCGGGAAAAAACCGGGTTCGACTGGAATGATAACCTCGCTGGCGGCCATCAGACCGTTGACCGTTAGTAGACCCAGGCTGGGCGGGCAGTCAATCACCACGAAATGATAACGATCTAGAATGGGTTCCAGGGCCTGCCGCAGTTTGCGTTCCCGTTCAAAAGCAGGCACCAGTTCCAACTCGGCGGCGGCCAGCTCCAGATGGGCCGGCAAGACATCAAGCGACGCCTCGGGGATTGGCTCGCTGGCGTCCAGTTTTACGGTTTTAATAACCTGTTCGGCCTCGACATTACCCATGATAACTTCATAGACGGTATCTGCGCCGGGCTGGCGCGGTCCGGCGGCAAAAGCGACCCCCAAAAACACGGCGGTGGCGTTGGCCTGGGGATCGGCGTCAATCAGCAGCACTCGTTTGCCGTTGGCTACCCCACGGGCCAGTCCGGCCGCCAGGTTAACGGCTGTAGTCGTCTTGCCGGTACCGCCTTTTTGATTAGCAATGGCAATCACTCGCGTCATTGTGTGGAAATCTCCCTTGTTTTGTTCTTCTACTACCACTTCAGAGCAATGCCTATTGAGGCAGTTCGCCTGAACTAAAGGGGGAAGGCGATGGAGCGTGAGCTAGACTTTTCAGTTTGTGAAGCACCAGTTCGTTCCGAGTGGCCTACACCCCTCATTTTATTATACTACCATTTCTCCCAAAATCTGTATAATTGAGTTCAAGTTTGGAAAGAAGAGGGCTTTAGAAAGGCATCTTCCGTATCTGTATTTTACGGATTGCGCCGCGATTACTAAAAACTCTCCCAAAAGCAGGGTTTGAACCAGCAGCGTACTGTTGCATCAAAAGGAGAACAGCGCTCCAGGGGAACTGAAGAATGTCAAATCGTGATAGCAGCGGACGAAAGTGGCAGGAACTGGGTCGCTTAAAGAAGCTGTCATTAGACTAGTACATCGCGGCATAAATGACCTTACAGGTTGTAGTAACGACTTTAGTCGTGTTGGGCAAGTTAAGCGACTAAAGTCGCCACTACAAACTGTAAACTTACTTCCACCCAAGTGTACTAGAGATAAAATTGTCTTGCTAATTCTCTGAAAGGTCTGGCTCAGTTGAGGCAGTTTCGTCCGAGGTGGGAGGAGATAACAGGGGCGACGTAATCGTTAGCTCTGCGGATTCTGAAGCAGTGCTCAGAATGGCATCAATCTGATCACGTAAAATGCGTAAATCAATCATTACATCCGTATAGTCGCCCCGTTGCAAAGCTCTGGCTAACTCAACCCGGTCAGTCTTTTTTAGGCGGTTTAGAAAGTCCAACGTTTCACGTACCTTATCGCGAAAGCGAATCACCGGCGCGGACGAGACTGAGCGGGAACGTTTGGGCGGTGTCGGTTCAGGGGTTTGCGCTTCGGTTTGAACTAATTCATCAATAAGTAATTTATCAACAAATTCTTTAATTGAAGTAACAATGGGTTGTCCCGAACTTTCTTCTTCTTCATTGTTTTGCCATTCGATTAATTGTTCTAAAGCCTTGAGTTGTAAATCTGGTTTGCTTTTAAGTTTTTGCGTAATAGGCCGAATGGTCATTTCGGCTAAGTTGTGTCCAGCAACCAGAGCTTGAGCGGCTTCGCTTAAATTAAGAACGGATGTAACAAAAATCCGATAGCGTTTGGAGATGCCCAATGCTTCCTCAACTCTGGCCCAGGGTACAAGTTGAGGTGAACTATAGTTCACCTTAGTTTCAGAGGAGGGTGGTGAACTATCGTCTTCTGTTTCTACCTGAGCAAAAGGGGGTAAACTATAGTTCACCCCCGATAATTCATAACGCAACGCCCACATCCCTTGTGCCCGCTCAATGGCATTAAGGTCTTCACGTAACAAATTCTCAATAAGTTGATAAGCTCTAATACTAATACCTGGAGGTGCTAGTGTAACTTTTATTTCATTAGGATTGGTAACAGTCTGTCCAGCCTGAATTTGCCGGCCTTGACTGAGCAAGTAAACGTGGGCCCAGTAGCGACGTTCGCCGGTAACGATCAAATAAGTGATGCCCGAAGGAACTGTTTCATCAGAACCGGGGAGACGCACAGAAATGGGGCTAATGAGACCATGTTGAGCAATACTGTCGGCCAGGCGTTTCAGCTCGCGAACATTTTGTCGTAAAGCGGCTTCGGCCATATCACTTTCGGCCCGCCGCAGCCATTCCTCCATAGCAGTGGTGGGGGATAAACTTCCCTGCGTAACAGCGATAATTAAATCGTCGGGAAGCAGCCTTCGGGGTTGGCCCTGATCGGGCAGGATGGACCCCAGGGGTGCAACAGTTTGTTCCAATATATCTCCTTGATTTAAAGAGACCACGTTACGCAAACCAGATTTTCGCTTAGCCACAGGATGCAACCATTTTGGAATATACTGAGAATTATAGCAGAACTTTCGAAAAAGTAGAACTTTATGTCATCTTGTTAAAGTTGAAAGCGGCAGTTAAAAAGGAGTGAAGTTTATAAAAAGAATCGTGTTAGTAAATCGGAATAAACCGTGTTTAGCGTTTCACATTTGACACTTGTTTTATGTCAATTTGTTATGTCTCAAAAATGCTAACTTTTGTCTATCTAAAGAGAGAAATCGAGGTATAATTTTATCTCACTAAATTTTTAGTTAGGAGGATCAATCATGGAGTTGCACGGTTTACATCACGTCACCGCGGTGACAGGTCAAGCCCAGGCCAACGTGAATTTTTATACCCAGGTGCTGGGGATGCGTCTGGTCAAAAAGACGGTCAATCAAGATGATGTGTCGGCTTATCATCTTTTCTATGGGGATGAGGTTGGTCATCCGGGGACCGAACTGACCTTTTTTGAATGGCCTCGTTTGGGGTCTAATCGGAATGGGCCGGGCAGCATTGCCAAAACCTGGCTGCGTGTGCCGAGCCTGGCGGCGTTGGAGTGGTGGTCGGAACGTTTGGACCAGCGTGGAGTTGTCCATCAAGGCATTACTGACTTTAACGGACGGGCAGTGCTCTATTTGACCGACCCGGAAGGGCAGGAACTTGCCCTGGTTGATGATGGCGGCGCTCTGGGTGGAACACCTTGGTCCAAGAGTCCGGTGCCGGCGCAGTACGCGATTCGGGGACTATTCGCTTCTACGCTCATTGTGCCGCAGCTAAAACCAACGGCATTTGTTCTAACTGAAATTATGGGATATCAGGCCGTTACTGAGATCGCTTCGGCCAACCACTTCGGCGAACGGATGGTCGTTTTTGCGCTTGACCAGGGCGGGGCAGGGAAAGAGCTTTATGTGGTTGAGCAAACGCATCCACCTTTTGGGCAGCTCGGTATAGGTGGAGTTCATCATATTGCCTTCCGAACACCCAACGGCGACGAACAAATTGCGTGGATGGAACGGCTGCATCGTTCTGGTCTGCGAACTTCGGGGTTGGTGGATCGTTACTACTTCCAGTCGCTTTACTTTCGTATTCCCGGTGGTATCCTCTTTGAAATTGCGACCGATGGGCCGGGTTTCGCCACCGACGAACCGGCTGAGCATTTGGGTGAGCGGCTGGCCCTGCCGCCGTTTTTGGAACCCCGCCGCGCTCAAATCGAAGCGGGTCTCACTCCTGTTCAGTTACCTAAAATACAAGCGTGAGGAATTCGTATCTGTTCAGGTATGTCATCCTTCGGCAAGCTCACGCCCTTCGGCGCACCCGAAGGGGTGGGATAGGTTTCGACCGTAGGGAGAAATCCCCAAAATCTTATCGTGCTGCTCAGTGTGGGAGTTTCAAACGAACCCTTACCCCAATACCTTTCAAATAAGGCCGTAGCATAGGGCCTTGTGCCCGCCCACAAGGGGCTAAACTACGTTCACTACCTTTGCACTTTTTAAATAGAACGCAGATAAACGCCGATAAACGCAGATTGGTGCAGAAAAATTTATAAAAAATCAGCGAAAATCAGTTGAATCTGCGTCATCTGCGTTCAAATTTTGGCTGGTTATGAA
>JAKLJP010000025.1 GCA_023151115.1 Anaerolineae bacterium | reverse complement strand
TCGCTTTGTTCTTCAAGGATACCTCTTCCTTACCCTTTATGTCAATCCGTTACGAATTTAGGCAAAGCTGTACTTAGGCCAGTTGGGTGCAGGTATCCCCCTCCCAACAAATGGAAGCGCCCGCCGGAATCTCTTTGATTTGGGCATGGTTCAAAAGCTGCTTTTTTATTTCCTGGTCGGCATTTCTCAAAAAAGAGAAGTGCTTTTCAAGGTCAATTGCGGTCAACGTTGACATGGTTTACCGGAAATTATTTTGGCTCTCCTGCTTTAACGGAAAATAGGACACGCCAAGACGCAAAGTCGCAAAGAAATTTATAAAAACTTGGCGTCTTTGCGTCTTGGCTTGAGAAAACCCGTCGAGCTACTATTTTCAGGAATGATAAAACTCAGCGATACCAGTCACAACGGCTTGAAGCTGCTCATCACTCAATTCTGGGTAAATGGGAATTGCCAGGGTTTGGGCGGCGGCGGCTTCGCTGTGGGGGAACTGGCCGGCTTGACCACCCCACTCGGCAAAACATTCCTGCTGGTGCAGCGAAATCGGATAGTAAATCTCGGTGCCGATTTTGCGCTCGGTCAGGAAAGCGCGCAGCTCGTCCCGCCGGCTGGTCGCCCGCAAGATATACTGGTTGTAGATATGGCGATGGCCGGGGAACGGATCAATCTCGGCGTCTGTACGGAGGGCATATTGACCCGACTCGCGGGATTCAACCGGCAGGGTGAGTTGAGACCCGACCAGCCCGGCTTCGCTGAAAAGCTGGTTGTAGCGGGTGGCATTGCGCTGGCGTCCGGCGGTCCAGCTATCCAGGTGTTTGAGCTTGATGCGGATAACTGCCGCCTGTAAGGCGTCCAGCCGGAAGTTCCCCCCGACAAATTTGTGATAATACTTGGGTTCGGCCCCATGCACCCGCAGAATCCGCATCTGCTCGGCCAGTTCGGGGTCGTTGGTGCTGACTGCGCCGCCATCGCCAAAGGCCCCAAGATTCTTGGAAGGGAAGAAGGAGAAGCAGCCAATATGGCCGATGCTGCCGGCCCGCCGTCCCTTGTACTCGGAGCCAATCGCCTGGGCCGCATCTTCGATGACGTAGAGGTTGTGCTTCTGGGCGATCTCCATAATCGGGTCCATGTCGGCGCACTGGCCGTAGAGATGAACCGGCATAATCGCCCTGGTTTTAGGCGTAATTTTGGCCTCAAGCTGAGCCGGGTCGAGGTTGTAAGTTTGGGGATCAATATCGGCAAAAACAGCCGTTGCGCCCAGCCGGGCCACCGAGCCGGCGGTGGCAAAAAAAGTATAGGGCGTGGTAATTACCTCGTCGCCGGGTTTGAGACCAATGGCCATGAGGGCCAGAATCAAAGCGTCGGTGCCGGAAGAGACGCCCAGGGCGAATTGGGTCTGGCAGTAAGCTGCCAACTCGTTCTCCAATTCGCTTACTTCAGGCCCCATGATAAAATATTGAGAGTCGCACACCCGGTTGATGGCGGCTTGTATTTCTTCTTTAATCGGGGCATACTGTGGTTTTAGGTCTAACAAAGGGACGCTAATCATTATTTCTTTCCTGTGGTAGTTGTAATAAGTTGATTTTGACGGAACGCACCAACAATGAAATTCTTTGCTGGGCTGACCGAAGACCGGGGACCGAGGACCGGCTGCCTGTTATCTGAAATCGGTCTCCCGTCCCCGGTCTCCGGTCGTATTTTCAAAGGAGGACGGCTGCTGTGGCCGATCAACCTCCCTGCCTTACAATGGCGTCGGTCATTCTCGCCACCCGGCTCATTTCTTTGACTCGGTGGACCCGTACAATATCCGCGCCGCGAGCAATCCCAATGGCGACGGTGGCGGCTGTGCCTTCCAGCCGCTCCTCTGGGGGTAGGTTGAGAGTATAGCCAATAAACGATTTGTTGGACGTGCCCAATAAGATAGGATAGCCCAACACTTTGAATGTATCCAGATAATTGAGCAGGGTCAGGTTTTGCTCTACAGTTTTGCCAAAGCCAATACCGGGGTCAATGATGATATGTTCGTCTGGCACCCCGGCGTTGCGGGCCAGATTGATGCTGACTTGCAGCTCGTTGGTGATGTCCATTAGTAAGTCATCATAGACCGTGCCGATGTAGCGTCCCCCCAGGCGGGCTTCCTGCACCGCATTGCGCGGGTGGCTGCGATTGTGCATAACAATTACCGGCACTTGTCGCTGGGCGCAGAGACCGGCCAGGGCCGGGTCCATGCGCAGCCCCCAGACATCGTTTACCAGATGCGCCCCGGCATCCAAGGCGGCCGCGGCCACCTCGGCTTTATAGGTATCAATAGAAATAGGCAGGTCAACCTCGCGGCTGAGGGCCTGTATCACCGGCACGACCCGCTGCAATTCGGTCTGGGCGTCCACCGGCTCGGCCCCCGGACGGGTACTTTCTCCCCCCACATCAAGGATGTGCGCCCCTTCCTGGGCAAAACGCACTCCCTGTTCCACCGCTTTTTTGACCCACTCCTGGTCGCTCAACAGTCCATCGCCCGAAAAGCTGTCGGGGGTAACATTGATAATGCCCATAATGTAGGTTTGTGTGCCCCACCGGAAGGTGGTTGAAGCTATTTTTAATTCAGCCATATGTCCAAGCTGTTACTCTTCCTTTTCATTCGCAGAAATGGGCAAAAATAATTGGTATAAAAACTGGTAGGAGACCACCGAGTCCAGGTATTCATTTTCAGCGCCGTTCCAGCCGCCAATGGCGTAGATTTTGGTGTCAATCGCCGCCAGACCCATGTTGCGCCACTGAGACGCCACTGGTGTCTCAAAGGGCGTCCAGGTATTGCTGGCCGGGTCATATTTTTCGCTGGTGGTCAGGGGGTGGTTCCACCCCCCGCCGACGGCATAGAGATTGTTGGCGGCGGCAATCAGTCCCAGGCCGCCGCGCTTTTCTTGCATCGGCGCTTTCTCTAGCCAGCCGCCGCTGTCCGGCTCAAAGACATAAGTTTGATTAAACTCAGCCTGACCATCATACCCGCCGGCCACGTAAATCGTATCATTCAAAACAGCCGCCCCGACGTAGCCCTTGGCTTGTGGCATGCGCCTGTCTAGCCTTTCCCAGGCCTTCTCTTTAAAGGAATAGGCCAGCACCGTATCTTCAAAAGTTTCCCCATTCCAGCCGCCAAAGAGGTACAAAATATCCTTAAAAGCTACCAGTCCATAGGCGCAGCGACCTTCCGGCAGGGCCGGTCCTTTGGCCCAACTATCGCTCTGGGGATCGTAAATTTCAAAGGCGGTGACGGCGTTGCCTTTATTGGTGCAGCCGCCCGGCACGTAGATTTTGCCGTCCACGGCCGCCCCGGCGATGTTCGCCGCGGCGGTGGGTTTGGCCGCGCCTTCGCTCCAACTATTGGTCGCGGGGTCGTAAATTTCCACCGAGCGGGTGGCCTGGTTATTACCCCGCACCCCGCCGATGGCAAAAAGTTTGTCCGCCAGGGCCACCAGCCCCAAACCGGCGCGTTTGGTTGGCATGGCTTCGTGAGTCACCCATTTCCTCGCCGGCGCATTGACCGGAGCCGGGGGCAATGGGGTAGGCGGCTGCGCATAAATCACCGGCAGTTTGGGCGTTTCGAGGGCCGGTTGACGGGGGATGAGCGGGATGATCACCAGGGCCAGGGCCAACAAGGTGGCTAAAAGTAGGTAAATTTGCTGCCACCGAGCCAGGGGAGGGCGCGTATCGGCGATGAGAAATGTCCGGGCCGGGGCTGCGGTGGCTTCAACAGGTTTCGCCCCGTCGTCGGCCACCTTGACCCAGCCTTCCTGGATGGCCCGCATGGTCGCTTCGGTGCGCGATTGTACCCCCAGCTTCTCAAAAATGTTGCGCAGATGGACCTTGACCGTATTAACGCTGATGACCAGTTGATGGGCAATCTGCTGGTTGCTGGCTCCAGTGGCGACCATTTCCAGGATTTGGCGTTCGCGTTCGCTTAGCTGGAGGGTGGCATCATTCTCAGGCATGGCACAAATTATGGCACAGAATGAGAGCCAAAGCAAGGGTTAAAAACAAAATTTGACGAATCACAGCCCGTACTATACAATGCTCTTTTGTTATTAAACCCATAGTATTAAGACATGCCCTTCGAGGAAGCAGCAGCCATCGAAGGGTAAATTTTGGATTAAGACGGTTATGTTCGAGAGTTTACAGGATCGGCTTCAAGGTGTTTTTGACCAACTAAACCGGCGCGGGCGCTTGTCGGATGCGGATGTTGACGCCGCCTTGCGCGAGGTGCGCCTGGCCCTGCTGGAAGCGGACGTTAACTTCAAGGTGGTCAAGGAGTTTATTGGCCGCATTCGTGAGCGGGCCGTCGGCGCGGAGTTGAGCAAAAAGATCACGCCGGGACAGCAGGTTGTCCGCATTGTACATGAAGAACTGCTGGAAACGCTGGGCCAGCCGGCCCGGCTCGATCTGGGCGGCGCTTCGCCACATGTGATTATGATGGTTGGCTTGCAGGGTTCCGGTAAAACGACCACTACGGCCAAATTGGCTCTCTACCTGCGCAAGTCAAAACACCGGCCTTTGCTGGTTGCTGCCGACACACGCCGGCCCGCCGCTATCGAGCAGTTGAAGGTGTTGGGGCGGGAGCTGGATATCCCGGTCTACTCGGAAGACCCCTCGGTACCGCCACCGACCATTTGCGCCAATGCTATCAAGCATGCCAAAGCCGGGGCTTACAATATTGTCATCCTGGATACGGCCGGCCGGCTGCAAATTGACGAAGCCTTGATGGACGAATTGAGCCAAATCAAGGCCAAAACCAATCCGCAGGAAGTGCTGCTGGTGGCCGACGCCATGACCGGCCAGGAAGCGGTGCGGGTCGCCGAAGGTTTTCATCAACGGGTCACGTTGACCGGCCTGATTTTGACCAAAATTGACGGCGACGCGCGCGGCGGGGCAGCCATCTCTATTCGCTCGGTCACGGGTGTGCCGATTAAATTTTTGGGCACAGGCGAAAAATCAAATGATCTGGAACTGTTCCACCCCGACCGGCTGGCCTCGCGGATTCTGGGCATGGGCGATGTGATGTCGCTCATCGAGCGGGCCGAAGAAGTAATTGACGAAGATGTGGCCGAACGCGGAGCCAAACGGCTGATGGAAGGTCACTTTAACCTGGAAGATTTTCTGGAGCAGTTGCAGCAGATCAAGAAGTTAGGGCCGCTCAACAAAATTTTAGAAATGATCCCCGGCATGGGCCAGCTTACCAGCGCCATACCCCAGGAAGATATGGAACGGCAGTTGAAGCGCACCCAGGCGATCATCAACTCGATGACCCTCAAAGAGCGGCGCAACCCCAAAATTTTGGACGGCAGCCGCAAGCGTCGGGTGGCCAAAGGCTGCGGCGTGACCGTGCAAGAAGTTAACCAACTGCTGTCGCAGTTTCAGCAGATGCAGAAGATGATGAAGCAGTTGCGCAACCCACGAGCGCGGGGAAATATTATGAATATGTTTGGCGGCTTTCGTTAAATTGGGCAAATCTTCTAAAGAGATTTATAATGGTGAATTGTGAATAGCTAATTGTTAAGTGTTAATGAAGTTTTTTTAGTTATCCAGCCGTTCACAATTCACAATTCATAATTCACAATTCACAATTGTTTCAGGAAGGAAGTATCTAGAATCATGGTTAAAATCCGTTTGCGACGTACCGGCAGTAAGAAAAAGCCAACCTACCGGGTGGTGGTGGCTGATTCTCGCTCGCCGCGCGATGGTCGTTTTGTCGAAATTATTGGCTACTATAACCCCCGCACCGAGCCGACTACCTTCAATATCCAGGAAGACCGAGCCATTTATTGGCTGTCGGTTGGGGCGCAGCCAACCGATGTGGTGCAGAAATTGCTCAAAAATTCCGGCACTATGGAGCGGTTTACCCAGGCCAAAGCTCAGGCTAAAGAGGCTACAGCCGCGCCTGCTGCTTAAACCGGGCTGAACTGTTACGATGAAGTAATAGCAAACTTCGGATCATGCCCCCTCCGAGGCTGCTTGAAACCAGATGGGGCCGAGAACAAGAGACGGGCAGAAGGCCGCACGAGGTTGCTTGATGTAGGTGTCCGAGTTCTTATCACCCCAATCCCTAGCTCAAATTGACCGTCAAGAAGGAGGTGCCCGACCATGTCTTCATCAATGAAAGAGCTTGTCGAGTTTATGGCCAAGGCCGTCGTGAATGATCCAGATTCTGTCATCGTTCGCGAAATCGAAGGCTCCAGCGCAACTATCTACGAACTGAGCGTCACTCCCGATGATATGGGGCGTGTTATTGGTAAGCAGGGACGAGTCGCAAATGCGATGCGAACCCTGCTGCGCGTGGCTGCGGTTAAAGAGGGTAAACGCGTCACGTTGGAGATTGTTTAAGTGACCGGACCAAAAGGTCCGGTTCAAGAGAACACAGGGGGGAATAGTGGAAGTTCAGGTGAGCGGCGACCTGAACTTCGCTATTTAGCTGTCGGGCGTATTGTGCGGGCGCATGGGCTGCGTGGTGAAGTTTCGGTAACGCTGCTGACCGATTTTCCTGAGCGATTTGAAATAACAGAATGGGTTTACCTGGGTAACGAATTCGAGGCGACGCCTTATCGCCTGGAAAAGTATCGCTGGCACAAGCAAAATGTACTGCTAACGTTGGCTGGTGTTAGCGATAGAAACCAGGCTGAACAACTCAAAGGGCAGTTTGTTCAGGTTCCCATTGAAGAGGCCGTGCCTTTACCGGAGGGGGCGTACTATCTCTATCAATTGATTGGCCTGCGCGTCGAGTCAACAGAAGGCGAGTTTTTGGGCGCCATCACCGAGGTGATGGAAACCGGGGCCAACAATGTCTACGTGATCCAACAGGAAGAGCGGGAGATTTTGCTGCCGGCCATTCCTGATGTGATCAAAAGTATAGATATAACCCAGGGCATAATGGTGGTGCAGGTCATTGAGGGGCTGATTTGACATTGGCTTGACATTTGCTATAGTAGTCTGGTTACTGAGGAAAGGAACGCCGGATGGTGTTCCTTTTTTAGTTCTTTGCGGCAATACTCCTATCGGAAAACCCCTTGACAATTGCTTTACCATCGTGGTATGCTAACCAGCGATTGTTGACCCTTGTCCAGGGGGACTTTTCAATCCGGTGAGAGGTTAATTGAGCGCAGGGTGAAAATCCAGTGACAGACAATCTTGGCTATTGGATTGGCTTTAGCAAAGTGCCAGGAATTGGCCCGGCCCGGCTGCGTGCGCTGCTGGACTATTTTGGCGATGTGGCCGCGGCCTGGCAGGCTGACCCTGGCGAACTGCGGGCAATTGGCCTGGATAAACGCTCGGTGGAGAGTTTGGCCAAGGTTAGAAATCAGCTCGATCTGGAAGCCGAAGTAGAGAAGCTAAAAAAGCAAAATATCGCCGTTTTTACCTGGGACAGCCCCGATTACCCACCGCTCCTGCGAACTATTCCCGACGCGCCTCTGGCTCTGTATGTGCGCGGCAGCCTCTTGCCGCAAGATGAATGGGCGGTGGCAGTGGTCGGCACGCGCCAGGCGACAGCCTATGGTAAGGAATGTACCCAACTGCTCGTCAATGGATTAGCCAAAAATGGGATTACGGTGGTCAGCGGTCTGGCTTATGGCATTGACACCGAAGCGCATCAAACCGCTATTCGGACCGGCGGTCGGACCATTGCGGTGTTGGGCTGCGGGGTAGACATTATTTATCCGGCTGAAAATAAAAAATTGGGTCAGGCGATTATCGAGCACGGCGCGCTGGTCTCGGAATATCCGCTGGGGACCAACCCGGAAAGCGGCAATTTTCCCCGGCGCAACCGGATTATTAGCGGCTTGAGTCTGGGGGTTCTGTTTGTCGAGGGCACCACCCAGAGCGGAGCGCGTATCACCGCCGATTATGCTTTGGAGCAGGGCCGCGAGGTGTTTGCCGTGCCCGGCAGTATTTTGCGAAAAAGCGGTTCCGGTCCCAATTTTCTGATCCAGAATGGGGCCAAGCTGGTGACGCAGGTGAACGACATTCTGGAAGAACTCAATTTGACCATGGTCTCCCAACACGTCGAAGCCAGGGCGGTGATTCCGGAAAATGAGCGGGAAGCGCAATTGTTAAAACAGCTTTCCACCGACCCGCTGCACGTGGACGATTTAGGCCAGGCGACCGGCTTGAGCGCCTCGGAAATAGCCAGCGCCTTAACTCTAATGGAACTGAAAGGGATGGTCCGCCAGGTTGGAGGCATGCATTATGTCATTGCTCGTGAGGTTGGCGCTCAATACGTGGCAGAACAATAGACATTATATCGATTTAATTGGGGAGCGTTTTTTACCCATCGTGTAGAGCAGGATTTCCAGAATTAAAGGATTTTGATCCTATCATTCAGATAATCCTGCTCTTTCCGGGTGACATAAGTCTAATCGGTATAATGTCTAATAAAAAAGGGAACTGAGGGGATCATCTCCTTCAGGCACTAACCCTTCACAGCGACAAAAAGTTGTCCGTCCAATTTGCGATTTACGATTGAAAACAGTCAAATCGTAAATCCAAAATCGTAAATCGGTTTAGTTCCTTGATTTCCTTTCCGCAATTCCATCGCTATCAATAACGACAGGAGTCCCGATGTTCGCATTGATTCTTGCCGGCGGAGCCGGTACGCGTTTGTGGCCGCGCAGCCGCGCCGCTTTACCCAAACAACTCTTAGCCCTGACCGGGGGCGATACCATGATGCAGGCTACGGTCAAGCGGGTTTTGCCGATTGTGCCGCTGGAGCACATCTTTGTTGCCACCAATCGAGAGTATGGCCCTTTGATTCGAGCGCAGCTTCCCGGCCTGCCGGCAGAGAATATTGTCGAAGAACCCAGCGGCAAAAATACCGCGCCCTGTATCGGCCTGGCGGCAGTCCGCATGCGCCAGCTTGACCCCAATGCGGTTATGGCTTCGCTGCACGCAGACCACTTTATTGCCGATGAAGAAGGATTTCGCCAGGCGCTACTGGCGGCGGCGGAGGTGGCTCAAGAGGGCTATCTGGTTACGCTGGGCATAACCCCCGACAAGCCGGAAACCGGCTATGGTTACATCAAGCGCGGGATTGAATTGGGGAATTATAACCAACACGTTGTGTATGAAGTCTCGCAATTCTTGGAGAAACCGGATTTGCCAACGGCGGAAAGGTTTGTAGCCAGTGGGGAGTATTATTGGAACAGCGGTATTTTCATCTGGCAGCTTTCCACCTTGCTTGACTCTTTTCGCAGCCACATGCCAAAATTTTACGAGCAGCTCGGCCAGATGGAGCAGGCCATGGCTGCCGGTCGGGCCATTGATGCCATCTGGCAGCAAATTCGGGGAGAGAGCATTGATGTGGGGATTATGGAAAAAGCGGCCAAAGTCGCCGTCGTGCCGGTCGACATCGGCTGGAACGATGTCGGCAGTTGGGCCGCCATCCATGAGATTAATCAAAAGGATGAAAATGGCAACGTCGCACTTGAGGCTGAACATCTGGCTATTGGCACAACAGGAACGTTGGTGCAGGGCAATGGCCGCCTTATCGCCACCATTGGCCTGGAAGATGTGGTCATCGTTGACAGCGACGACGCCCTATTGGTTTGCGCCAGGGATAAGGTGCAGGATATAAAAAAAGTGGTCGAGTGGTTGAAGGCGCAGGGGCGGAATGAGTTATTATGAGGTGAAATTATGTTAGCCGTACATGGAGTTTATGACGGTCAGGTAGTCCGGCTGTTGGAGCCGGTGCAACTCGAAAAGCAGTATCGAGTGGTGGTAACTTTTTTGGAGCCTCTTGCCGAGGAAACCTCACCTGTACCTGAGGACAATTTGGAACGATTTATTGGGATGTGGGCCGATTTTACTCCTGAAGAGGAGCGTGTCTTTGAGACTATTTTTGAAGAACGGGCAAATTACTTTGCCAACCGCAGCTTTGAAACTAATGAGGAAGAGACGGAGTGATAAGTCCGGCAATTCTCGATACGGATATGTTGATGCCCTTGTTCAAAGGAACGTCAAAAGTTACTGAACGGGCGCAACAACATCGAGATTTATATGGCTATCTTAACATTACAATTATCACCTATTATGAGGTAATGAAAGGGCACCAGTACGTTGGAGCACATGATGCAGATATTCTGATTGCAGGTATTGCTTTAGCCGGTGGTTATACTCTTGTTACACAGAATGTGAAGCACTTCCAACGCATTACCGGGTTGAAAGTGGAAAACTGGCTGAGTTAAAGATAGCCGCTTGCGATTTGTTAAAATGGGAGCATTTATTTGAATGAGTGAAGAAACTGTGATGGCATTTTGCGTAAAATGCAAAGAAAAGAGAGAAATGAAACAGCCGGAGGCGGTCTACACCGCTAACGGCACGCCGGGGACGAGTGGGACTTGCCCGGTGTGTGGGACAAAGATGTTCAAAATGGGCCGCACCCCGGCCCACGAGCATGTGGCGCCGCCGGAAAAGGTGAGCCGCAAAAGCAAAAAGAAAGCCGCTAAAACGCCCCGGCGTCACGGCAAGCTGGTCATTGTCGAGTCGCCGGCCAAGGCCCGCACGGTGGGCAAGTTTTTGGGCAGCGGTTACACCGTCAAAGCTTCGGTGGGGCATGTGCGTGATTTGCTGCGTTCGCAGCTTGCGGTGGATGTCGAACACGATTTTGCGCCCAAGTACCGTGTGCCCAATGAAAAGCGGCCGGTGGTCAAAGAGCTAAAAAATGCCGCCGCTAAAGCTTCGGAAATTTACCTGGCCACCGATCCCGACCGCGAAGGCGAGGCCATCGCCTGGCACTTGATGGAAGCGACGGACATGGACCAGGCCCGCGCCAAACGGGTGGTCTTTCATGAAATCACCAAAGATGCCGTCGCCGAAGCATTTGCCCATCCCCGTCAGGTGGATATGAAGCGGGTCAACGCTCAACAGGCCCGCCGCATTTTGGACCGGCTGGTGGGCTATCAAATCAGCCCGCTGCTGTGGCGCAAGGTGCGCAGCCGCACCAGCGCGGGCCGGGTGCAGAGCGTGGCCTTGCGTTTAATTGTCGAGCGGGAGCATGAGATTGACGACTTCAACCCGGTCGAATACTGGACCATTGAAGCGGATTTAGCCCAGGTTAGCGAAAGTCCGCTGGCAGAACGCCAATTCAGAGCGAAACTGGCCCGTATCCGGGGCGAAAAAGTTGAGCTGAATAACGAGGCCGAAACCGGGGCGATTGTAGCCGACCTGGAAAAATCAAGCTATACCGTCATTGAGGTCAAGAAAAGTGAGCGGCGGCGCAGGCCGGCGGCCCCCTTTACCACCAGCACTTTGCAGCAGGAAGCCTCACGCCGCTTGGGTTTTGGGGCGCGCAAGACCATGAGTATTGCCCAACAGCTCTATGAGGGTATCGAACTGGATGGGGAAGGCACGGTTGGGTTGATTACCTACATGCGCACCGACAGTACCAACGTGTCGCAGCAGGCCCAAAATGAGGCCCGGGATTTTATCGGCCAACGTTACGGCCAGGAGTTGCTGCCGGAAGAGCCGCCGGTTTATAAAACCAAGAGCAAAGGGGCGCAGGAAGCTCATGAAGCTGTCCGCCCGACCAGCGTCTGGCGCGAGCCGCATCGAATCAAGGCTTTTCTCAGCCGGGATCAGGAGCGCCTTTATACTTTGATTTGGCAGCGCTTTGTCTCCAGCCAGATGGCGAATGCCGTGTATGACACGATGACGATAGGCGTCGGGGCGACCTCCGCTGCGCCGCCGGCCCAGGATGAGGAGTGGCCTTATCGCTTGCAGGCCAGCGGCTCGCGGGTGCGCTTCAAAGGGTTTCTGACGGTTTATGAGGAGACGCTCGATGAAGACGCGACGCCGGATGCCAGCGAAGGCGTCATTTTGCCGGAGTTGAGCGAAGGTGAAAGGGTTGAACTGCTCAAGCTGCTGCCGGAGCAGCACTTTACCCAGCCGCCGCCCCGTTACACCGAGGCGACGCTGGTCAAAACGTTGGAAGAGTATGGCATTGGTCGCCCCAGCACCTATGCGCCGATCATCAGCACCATCCAGCAGCGCGGCTATGTGGAAACGGTGGATAAACGTCTCTACCCCACCGAACTGGGTGAGGTGGTCAACGAACTGTTGGTGGAGTATTTTCCCGATATTATCAATGTGGAATTTACGGCCCAGATGGAAGATGACCTCGACCGGATTGCCAGCGGCGAGATGGAGCTGACGCCTGTGCTGCACGAATTTTACGATCCTTTTGCCAAAGCGGTCGCCTATGCCGAAACCCACATGCCGGAAGTGGAGATTGAAGATCAGCCCACCGGCGAACTGTGCGAAAAGTGCGGCCACCCCATGGTTTTGAAGTTTGGCCGCTTTGGCAAGTTTGAAGCCTGTTCCAACTTTCCGGAGTGCCGCAACGCCAAGCCCCATCTGGTCAAGCTGGGCATCGCCTGCCCCAATGACGGCGGCGAACTGGTCGAACGACGCACCAAAAAGGGCCGGGTTTTTTACGGCTGCGCCAACTACCCTGAATGTGAATGGAGTAGCTGGAAACGCCCCCTGCCCCAACCCTGCCCCAACTGTCAAGGCTTGCTGGTGCAGAAAAACCGCAACTGGGCGCAATGTTTAAACTGCGAAGAGCAGTTTGAACTGAACCAACTGCCCGGTATGGTTCAGGAGTCGCCCGTTTCCGAGCCGGAACTGGCAGTGGCTTAATCAGTAATCAGTAATCACTGATTATCGATCACTGATAACTGGCCCTTGAATCCAATCTCTAATCTCTACTTTCTTCAGGAGCAAGTATGACCCGTTTAGAAAAATTTCGCCAACTGATGGCCGAGCAGAAAATTGATGGCTTTCTGGTCACTCAACCCGAAAACCGGCGCTATTTATCCGGCTTTACGGGCAGTTCGGGTATTTTGATTATTACCCCGGAACGACAGGCGGTAGCTACCGACTCGCGTTATTACGAGCAGGTGCGCCAGCAGTGCCCCGATTGGGAGTTGATCGAGGCGGGCTATGATTTTGTCGGCAACATGCTGGAAACACTGCGCCAGTTTGAGTTGGGCGCTCGCCGGGTGGGTTTTGAACCGGGTCATATCAGCGTCTCCACTTTAAACAGTTGGGAACGGGCTTTAAAGGGCCGGTTGGTGCTGGTGGACACCGAAGGCTTTGTTGAAATGCTGCGCATGCGTAAAGACGAGGCGGAAGTAGCCAGTATCAGAAAGGCCATTGCGGTGGCTGATGAGACCCTTGTCCATGTGACGCAATGGATGAGGCCGGGCATGACCGAGCGTCAGGTGGCCTGGGAAATTGAAAGTTACATGCGCACCCACGGCGCTGATGCCATTTCTTTTGAGCCGATTGTGGCTTCCGGCCCCAATTCGGCCATGCCCCACGCCCGGCCCACCGATCGGGTGCTGCAAGCCGGGGAACCGATTACAATGGACTTTGGCTGCATTGTCGAGGGATACTGTTCAGATTTGACCCGAACTGTTTGCCTAGGCGAGCCGGCCGATGCTAAATATTTGCAAGTCTGGCACACCGTTTTGAAAGCCCAAGAAATCGCCGAGAATGGGGCCAGGGTCGGCATGACCGGCGAGCAGATTGACAAATTGGCCCGCGATGTCATTGTCGAGGCCGGTTTTGGTGATTACTTTGGGCACGGCCTGGGACATGGGGTAGGGTTAGCTATTCACGAAGGACCGCGCTTTAGTTTCACCTATCCGCACGAAGTACCGGTGGGGGCGATTATGACGGTTGAACCGGGCATCTATATCCCCGGCTGGGGCGGTGTGCGGATTGAGGATATGGCCCGAGTACGACCTAATGGCCTGGAAATTTTAACCACTGCGCCCAAAGAGCCGGTCTTGCCTCTTTAACTTTAAGGGATGGCCTTGCACGAAATATCTAACTATGGTAATATACTATACATAAAGTTAGATAAACTGGTCTCTAATACCCTCACCTGAGGAGCGTGCTCATGAGCGACTCGGCAAGACCCTCAATAAAATCGGTTCAAAGAACGTTATTTGTCGGCGTAGGGGCGGGGCTTCTTTTGGGCCTTATTCTTGGCCTTATTTTGGGGCTTATCTATGCTTGGCAAATAGATCCGGCCACGTATGCGGGTGGGGCTTATCCTGATGATTTGGCGCCGGGGTATCAGTCGAATTATCTGGATATGGTCGTCGACTCGTATGTATCCAATAATCAGGTCGAGCAGGCCCGGCTGCGGCTCCAAGAGTTTGACCCCTCAACCAAAATCCGGCTTTTGGCCCGGCGAGCGACGGATTATGCCGTAGCCGGCCAGGCGGTCGAAGCTCAGAACGTTAATAATTTAGCCATGCAGTTGAAAGCGTCTGAGGGTTGGAGTAATGAAACCATTCAGACGGCGATTAGCGAATTAACCAGCGAGTATCAAGCCGCTGGTGATAGCGTTAGAGTTCAGGCGATTGGCGCATTCAGTAATCAACTGACAGGAACAGTTCCGGTTGTTTCAACTCCGGCAACGACTCAACCGGCGGAACCTGCCGCCGTGCCTGCCGCAGCTCCAGCCCAGGGCGGCGGTTTCCCCTGGGGCTGGCTGCTGGGCTGTTTATTGGTCTTGTTGTTACTGGTCGCTGCTGTGCTGTTGGCAGGCCGCTGGCAGCAGAACCGCAAGAAATCCATGAAGCCGCCTCAGCCGGTTTGGGAAGGCGAAGGACCGGCTCCTATTAAACGCTGGACCGGTACTTATACGCTGGGTCAGGACCATTACGACGAATTTTTTACGATTGAAACTGAGAACGGTGACTTTTTGGGCGAGAGCGGCATGGGCATTATGGAGGCCGTCCCTAATACCAGCAACCCCAAACAGGTGATGGCTTTTGATGTGGGCTTGTTTGACAAGACCGATATTACCACCCTCTCGCGGGTGGTGATGAGTGAACAAGCCTATAACGACCCAACCCTGCGGGCTAAGATTGAGAACAATCCCCAGGCTGAGGCTATTTTGGCCGAACCGGGCAAAACTTTTACAATGGAAACCTCGGCGATGCGAGTTGAGGCCAAAATTGATGAGTTGGAATATGATCCCAAAAAGACCTATTTCAACAAGCTCAAGTTGAGTCTCTCCGTTTTTGTCAAAGAAGGGGCCGATTTGAAGATCGGGACAATGGATATTCCCGATCAGTATCGGTAAGGGCGACGCTTTAAGGATTGAGAGCGATGGTACATTTCCATCGCTCTTTTGTTTTGGATACAAGTTACGCAGTTCAAATATTTTTAACCACAGCTTGCACAGATTTCACAACATTCTTTTCATTTTCTGTGTAATCCGTGAATCTGTGGTTAGTTTTTAGACACAACACTCCAACTGCGTAAGCCCTTTGGAGTCCAGGTTTGTCAAACGCGTTCCATTGGATTAAAGAGTTTGCTGTACTCCTGCAAAGCGAAACGATCGGTCATCCCGGCAATGTAATCACAGACGGTGCGGTACAGGCTGCGCTGTTTGGCTGCCTCCTGGACACTGGTGGGTAAAATAACCGGCGAGTTGGTATAGGCTTCAAAAAGTTCGGCAATAAAGCGCCGGGCTTTGCGGTCCATGCGCATCACTCGCCAGTGCTGGTAGAGATTGTGGAACAAAAAATCTTTCAATTGGCGGTCTAAAACTCTGACTTCCTCCGAATGGCGCACCAGGTTGTGCGGCAGCCGGCGCACATCCTCAACGCTTTTGATGCCGTTAGCTTCAATTTGCTCATGGGTGGCGTTAATCACATCGCTGACCTCTTTGCCGACCAGCCGGCGGATGATGCGATGCCGGTCCATATCATTAAAACTTTGGCGCGGGTTGATCTCCAATTCTGCGGCCACTCGCCGCCAAAATTCTATCTCGTCCAGTTGCTCCGGGGAAATCATGCCGTAGCGCAGCCCATCGTCCAGGTCGGCGGTGGTGTAGGCAATTTCGTCGGCATAGTTGACAATTTGCGCTTCCAGGGTGGGCCGCCAATCCGGCTCAAAATCGGTCACATCGCTGCGGTCATACTCGGTTTCGTGCTTAAGGATGCCTTCGCGTACCTCCCAGGTTAAATTCAACCCCCGAAAATCAGGGAAGCGATTTTCCAACTTCTCGACAATCCGAAAACTTTGATAATTGTGGTCAAAACCGCCGTGTTGGGCCATCAAGCCGTTCAATGCAGCCTCACCGCTGTGGCCAAAGGGGCCATGCCCCAGGTCGTGAGCCAGGCAAATGGCCTCGGTCAAATCCTCGTTGACCTGCAAAGCGCGGGCAATAGTCCGGCCAATCTGGGCAACTTCGATGGTGTGGGTCAGCCGGGTGCGGTAATAATCGCCCTCGGTGGTCAGAAAGACCTGGGTTTTGTATTCCAGCCGTCGAAAGGCAGTAGTGTGGATAATCCGGTCGCGGTCACGCTGAAAAGCGCTGCGATAGGGGTGTTCTTCTTCGGTGTGCGCCCGTCCCCGTGAGTCACGGCTAAGCATGGCATAGGGGGCCAGCCGCTCCGCCTCCTGAGTTTCAATTTCCTGTCGGGAAATAATCATCATCTGCCTCCTTTGAAGATGGACCGCCGGCCGCCGAAAAAAGATGACCCGGAGCTGGTGTAAAGCCTCCATAAGACATCATCCTGCTACCATATGATTATAGCATAAATTCGGCCATTTCGAGTGGGAGAGGAATAAGCCAAAATGCTTAGGACCTAAGCATATCGCGTAGAGGCTGATGAGCGATTCACTTATCTGTAATTATGTCAGGTCAGCCGATGTTTTTAGCGGCAGTTTGTGGCATACTAATCCTGTGCCCTTACAGCTAAAGTTTATTATCAATCTAGGGGATACCGCCATGAAAATTTCATCCATCATCGCCATTGTGATACTTTTGGGAATAGTGGGTGCGGGTGGTTATTACCTGAGCCAATCCGAAGAAGTGGTCGAGGCTGCGCCGGTGGTGGTTCCGGTAAAAGCGCCGGTTAGTGTCCAGGCTATGATGGTTGAGACAGTGAAAGCGCAGGATATTCTGCCCTTGATAGATCAGAATCTGGTTTATCAAAACGATGTGTTCAATTATCATCTGAGCTATCCGGCCGATTGGTCTCAAACGCAGCCGTCGGCGAATGTGGCAATTTTTCAAGCTCCAGATCATACCACCGAGGTCAGGGTTGAAGCGGTCGGCCCTTTGCCCGCAGATGGCCTGACGGCCTTTGTTGATCGCAGCCTGGGCCAGGATGTTCTGATTAGCCGCCAACTGCTGACACTGCACGGTTTCTTGGCTGAGAGGGTCATTGTGTATTCTGATCGGGTCGGGAGCCAGGTGACCAGCTTTTACATTGATGCCGAAAAGTCCGCTTTTGTGATCAGCGGCGTGGGTGAACAGGCCGCCATCGAGATGATCGCCCGCTCTTTCAATGCGCCGCAAATGGTCGCCCAACGATAAAATCAAAAGCGAAGGTTCTTTGGACATAAAGAGAGCTTCAGCCGTCGGCTGAAGTTCTTTTTATTTGAAGTGTTCAAGTGGAAACAAAACTTACGTCCGGGTCTGATAAGCCCAAAGCAAGCTTTGGACTCCAAGCTTGGCGCGAGAAAAATTGGAGAAGTTTAAGCGTCGGCTTCCAGTTCTGCTAGCTGTTCTCTCAGTTCAGCAATGGTCGCTTCGATGCTGTCAAGCTCATTTTGTAAGTTAAGGGGGGCGTTGGTACGGCTGCCATAAGTAGCGGCTTGCTCCAAAAGTTTGTTCAAATTACGAGTCTGGTCAATCAATTGGCGTTTAATACCGGCCACCTGGACATCGCGGTATTCCTGGTCAAGCCTTTCCCCTGTTCCGGCGGCGGGCTTGGGGGGGATCGAAAAGACGCCGCGCTGGCGGTTGTCCAGACGCTGGTTGACCAGGGCAAAAACTCCTTTGGGTGTGTCGCCAACGGGAGCATGGTCAACCGCCATGGTCGCCGTAGCGTCACGCTCGGTGCGGGTTTCTTTATACTGCTCGTAGCGACTGACAAAGGTTTGCATTAATAACAGCGCGGGCATTTGGGTGGGGCGCTCCAACAGCCAGTTGCCCAGGGTGCTTTTGTATTCGGCGTTGAGGCCGTCTACCACCTGGGCTAACAGGTCTTTCACGTTGAGGGCTAATTTACCCACCATCGTTTCATCTTTTTGCCACTCACGCCAGGCCCGTAAATCGGCAGTATCGCCGACAATTTCATCGGCAATCCATTCGCACAGTTCGGTCGAAAAAAGATGATAGGCTGAGGTATCCGGGTTTTTGATGATCAAGCCCCGGTTTTCCAGGTCGCCAATCACCTGGCTGGCCCGCGCATAAAAGCGTTCCAGATCGGCAACAGTGTCTTCACCGGCGGGGGTGCTGGTTAAGGTGCTGGTGCCGGCTTTTGGTTTAGCGGCTTTGCGCTCCAATTCACGCAGAGCCATCACTGTTAATAGAATCTGTTGGGAGGGGGTCGAACTGGTCCAGATGTCCTTAAACAGGGCATCTATATCGCGGCGAGCTTCCTCAGCCAGATAGTGACGGCGTTCTCTGTCGGCCAAACCCTGCTGGTGGGCGCTAAAAAGGTGATGGCAGGCCATTTGCAAAAAGTAGGGATTATAACCGGCAATCGCAAAAATGATGTTAAGTTCGCTCAGTAGAAAGTTTACGCCGGTGTTGTTGAGATAGCGGGTAATCAACTCGGTGGCGTCCTGCTCGGTAAAGTTACGCAGATTGATGGTGGCAAAAATATTAAAAAAGGGCGACGAGCGAACTTGTTCCGAATGGGTCAGTTGCACCAAGTCCTGGCGGCTGGAGGTAATGAGGGCCAGGTTGTGATGGATGGCCAGGGCGCGCAGGCCACCAAAGAAATCGTTATCAAAGTTGCGGTTGCGGGTTACTTGCTCAAACTCATCCAACAACAGCACCACATACAGGCTTTCTTCGTCAATTATGGTAAAAATGTCGTCCAGAGCGTAGTTATCAATCGTTTCGGCTTTGAGGGCAAAATCAATTTCGGCAACCACACTTTCGTGGGCGGCTACGGCTCGCCGCATCGCTTTTAGAACGCGCTGCCAAAAGCGGCTGGGCGTGGTATTTTCATCGAGAAAGAGAAAGTCCTGGTAAATAAAATGATACTTTTGCGGATCAAGATTGAACTTGGCGAGGGTGTCGGCATGGCCCAGGATTTTTAGCAGGGATGTTTTGCCGGCTCGCCGCTCACCGACAATTGCGCTTGACTCAAAAGCCGAGAGCAACCGGCTGTAAACCTGCTCAATCTCACGGCGGCGTCCAATAAACCGGGCCGGGTCGTCAATGGGCTTGCCGTAACTAAAGGGATTGATGCTGCTCATAAATCAACTCCTACCTATTTTAAGGCTAAGGCTGAGGCTAAGGCAAGCTCATAGCTCAGCCTCAGCCTATTATTTAGGGCGTCCAACTGATTCGTTCTTCGGTCCAGCCGGTCGAATTGGCTACGTCAAAAAAGACACGCCCCTCCGGGGAACCGGCCATCGTTATAACTTTGCGCCGCTCTCGACCGTTGGGGGTGATGGCCCAGATGGCCCATTCGCCGCCGGTGTTGCTAACATAGGCAATGGCTCGACCATCGGGGCTCCAGGTGGGCAGCCCATCCTGGGCCGGATCATCGGTCAAGCGAGTTAAACCCGAACCATCGGCATTGATCAGATAAATCTCCCAGTTCCCATCACGCCTGGACATAAAAACAAGCTGCTGTCCATCGCTCGACAAAGCGGGCGCCGTATCTTCATCGCGATCCGTGATAGTCACTATATCATTAAGACCGGCAGAAGCAAGTCGTAAGCCAACCCCGGTACGTCCTTTAGCCCGGAAAACCACCTGATCCGTGGCCCCCCAGCTAGGATATTCGCCTTCCCCCAAATAACGTTGGTCTTCTGCCCGCGTGAAAGGCGCATCGGCCTGGGTTTGGTACAGCTCGGAGGCCCGGTCACCGGCGCGACGGGTAAAGAATAGGATTGTCCGGCCGTCGGGACTCCAGGTAGGCAGTTTATCTTCCGGGGCGTTGCTGATCAGAATTTCATTGTCCCCGTTCCGGCTGGCCGTCATAATGCCGCGGGTGCGACCCTCCCAGGAGAGGAAAGCAATGCGAGTGCCCAGCGCATTGAAAGCGGGTTGGCTGGCGCCCCGGCGAAAGAATCGGCTCTGACCGGTGCTAACATCGCCAAAGTAAAGGTCATAAGTGCCGTCGCCAAAAGCCGGATAAGCAATGACTCCTTGCAACGAGGTTAGCAGTGAAGCTGGCGGAGTAGCTGTAGCCGTAGCAGTCGGGGTGGGGAGAGGTGTATTTGTAGCTGTAGGCAGGGGCGTGAGGGTAGGTGTTGGTAAGGGGGTGTCGCTGGGAGAAGGCGCAACAATTTCGGGGGTAGCAGTGGGGGCAGTTAAAGCCGCTAACTGAGCCAAAGCGGTCGTTTTGGCAGCCGCGGCGCTAGTAGCGGTGGCTGCCAGGGCTTGATTCAAGGCGACAAGCGATTCGGCTGTACTGCGGGCAACAGCGGCTTGCTCGTCATCCCCTCTTTGGACTGCTTCGGCGGCTTTGGTGCTGGCGGCGTTAAGCATGGCCTGGCTCTGGGCAGCCTGGGTGCTATTGGCCTGGATCAATTGAGCTACCTCGGTGGCCCGGCGAGCTTCGGCAGCCTGGAGGGCGGCGGTTGACTGCTGCCTCAGGATGACTCCGCCGATCAAAACTAAAATCAACAGCACGGCCAGTACCGGCGCAGCCCAGCGCAAGGCGCGCTCTCCGGTTGTCGGGGCCTGGGCGCGGCGCTGCTCTTCGATTTTTTCCCACTGCTGGGCAACTTCACCTAACTCCTCCCGAACCCATTCAAGCCGTCTGAATTTGCTGATCCATTGACGCATCAACCTGACCCGAAATAGATATGGTTCCTGATCGTTGATGACATCTCGTTCAAATAGTCGCCGTAACCCGCTGGTCACATCACCGCTGGCAGGGTACAATTTAGCCTGGTGCATCGCCCGATCCAGATTGCGGCGCATGACCCCGGCTTTGTATTGCGGCGCTCGATCGGCCAGCGCTGCCAGAATGGCCCGCTCGACCGGCGACGAGTCCTCCCAGACAAATTGAAAGTTAGGCGTGCCCTGTTCAATCACATCCGGCAGCACAGCCTCGACATCGGCCACATCCAATTGAGCCGGTTTGTCTTTGGTCCAGCGGGTGAACAGATTGTGGCAGACCAGTTGGGTGTAATAGGCCTGGCCAGAGGTAAGCTGGTAAATGCGCTCAATCGCAGCGCGGGTGCAGCGATAGTACGACGCAACGGGTCTGATAATTAAATCTTCGGCGTAATCTTGTTCCAAAAAGCTGATTTTACGGTAGACCGCCAGGTTAAACAGTTGAGATGAGCCTCTGGAATCAACCTCAAGCCGGTTGCCGATGGAAAACAGAAAATTGACCCGGTTGGTTTGTTGAATCAGGGCCCGCAGATAATCGAAGATATCGGGGGGTAAGTCGCCCGCCTGCACCTTTTCGGCCAGGCGGTTGGCCTCATCAAACATCAGCAGCAGCGAACGCTGCCCCAAGGCTTCGATCACGGGCGGCAAAAAAACATCTTCAAACTGCTGGCGGGGATTACGCTCAAAATCCTGGCGGGCCGGCCGCTCCAAAGGGGGGATGCCTTCAATTCCGCGCAGGGCGAGCACAATCTTACGGGCCACCTCCCATAGAAAACCGTCAATCCCTTCCAATCCCATCCCCTGTAAATCTAGCAAAACCGGGATGTAGAGCGGATCGCCCAGCTTATCCTTCATCTGGTACAGCACCGAGGTTTTCCCGCTGCGCCGTTCTCCGTACAGCACAATCGCATTATGTTGGTAAGCCCCGCGCAAATGTTGGCGCAGCCAGGCATACACATCCTCGCGGCCAAAGAACATGGCGGCGTCTTTGACGGGCGACCCGGCAATGTAGGGGTTGACGATCATGGTTTCGTTCTCGGTGGACATCCGAGCTGCTCCATTGACTAATTGATTTGACGGTTGGATGGGGAAAAACGCCTGAATATAACTGATATTATAAATTATAGCCACCAAAGAGTCCAATGAATTTTAATTATGGTAAATGTGTTTGCTCCCCTTTTTTGCTTCTGGTATACTTTTGATCTTTAGTCTATGCTGATCGATTCTCACTGCCACCTAAATTTTGATGCCTTCGTTGAAGACCGGGCCGAGGTTTTGGCGCGGGCCAAAGCCGCCGGCATTGTCGCCTTTATCAACCCCAGCACCGATTTAAACGACAGCCAGGAGGTGGTGACCCTGGCTGAAACTATTCCTAGTTTGTTTGCTGCGATTGGTTTCCATCCCAACGCCGCCGCCAAGTTTGAGGCCGCGACCCTGACCCGCCTGCGAGTCCTGGCCGGTCAGCCCAAAGTGGTGGCAATTGGCGAAATTGGGCTGGATTATCATTGGGACGAAGCGCCGCGGCCGGTGCAGCGCCGCGTTTTTGAGCAGCAGTTGGCCCTGGCTAAAGAATTGAACAAGCCCGTCATCATCCATCAACGGGAAGCTGCCGCAGATACGATGGCCGTTTTGCGTGAATGGGGTGCGGGTCAAACTCATCCCGGTTTGGTGCTGCACTCTTTTTCGGGCGATAAGGCTATGGCCGAAGAAGCGGTTGAGTTGGGTTTTTACCTGGGGATCAGCGGACCGGTCACATTTAAAAATGCTCGAGAGTTGCCAGAAATTGTGGCTGCGGCTCCACTGGACCGTCTGCTGGTTGAAACAGACGCCCCTTTTCTGGCTCCCCATCCCTTTCGCGGAAAACGAAACGAGCCGGCCCACGTTAAACTGGTGGCAGAGCGAGTAGCGGCCCTGAAAGCATTATCCCTGGCCGAGATGAACCAGTGTCTAACGGCAAATACCCTGACCCTCTTTAAATTTCAACCCCCGGCTGCCTGATCAGCCTATTAAATTCTGTGTTCATAATGAACTGCTAATTTATTGACTTTACTCCATGCTTGTGATAAAATTTACTACATAACTTTCAGAATTTATTGAAAGTATTGGACATAAGTGTAGATAAGGATAGTCATGGCCCACACTGTTAACCTGCTTGACCTGGTGGCAGACGATATTAAACATGTTGAAGCTAAAATGCGTTCCGGCGTGTCGGAACGGTACAAGGATTTGCAGGCGGTCATTGACTACCTGATGGGCGCTGGCGGCAAACGGCTACGTCCGGCGCTGACCTTGATGGCGGCTAACTTTTACCCGGTAGACAAAGAAAAATCCTATGCTCTGGCCGCTTCGGTGGAGCTGCTGCATACCGCCACTTTGGTTCACGACGACCTGATTGATAATTCGTTGTTCCGGCGCGGCCTGCCGACGCTCAATGCCAGTTGGAGTCCAGGGGCAACCATCCTTACCGGCGATTATCTTTTTGCCCGTTCTGCCGGTTTGGCCGCCGAAACCGATAACGTGCGGATTGTCAGGATTTTTTCGCAAACCCTGATGACCATTGTCGGCGGCGAGTTGCAACAGCTTTTCAATGATGGCCACCGGCAGGTGCCCAGCTATGACGAGTACCACCAGCGTATCTTTGCCAAAACTGCCTCGCTTTTTGCCGCCGGAACCCAAACCGGGGCTATTCTGTGCGGCGCACCCGAACATGAGGTGCAAGCCTTGCACGATTATGGCTATCATCTGGGTATGGCTTTTCAAATTGTAGATGACGTCCTGGATTTTCGCGGGGATGAAGAACGCATGGGCAAGCCGGTGGCCAATGATTTGCGTCAGGGCATAGCCACTTTGCCGGTCATGCTCTTTTCGGAAAAATCCCCCAACCACCCGACTATTCTCAAAGCCGTGCGCCGCGAGCCGGTGAGCGATAAGGAGATTGTGGCGGTCGTCGAGCAGATTCGCGCCTCCGGCTGCGTCGAAAAGGCCATGGACGAAGCCCGCCGCTTTGCCGGCCAGGCCCAGGCCGATTTGGAAAAGTTGCCCCCTAACCCTTACCGTCAGGCCATGCACGGCATCGCCGATTATACGGTGGCGAGAGATATTTAAGTGGCGCCCATCGAGCGGGTAAAGCGCCAGCGTCAGGTTATCTTTGGTGAAACCCGATTTATCAGTCGTTGTTGTCAACTGGAATGTCAAAGACCTGTTGCGCTCTTGCCTCCAATCGTTGCTGGTTGCTGGCCAAAAAAATCCTCAGCTTACCACTGAAATCATTGTCGTTGACAGCGCCTCCAGCGATAGTAGTGTGGAGATGGTCCGCCAGGAGTTTCCGCAGGTGCGGCTGATTGCCAGCGAGCAAAATCTGGGATATGCGGGGGGGAATAATGCAGGAGCGGCCCAGGCTCAAGGCCGCTATCTTTTTCTCCTCAACCCCGATACTGTCGTGCAGTCTGAGTCGCTCTGGCGCATGGTTGCCTACATGGACGCTCACCCCACCGTCGGCGCGCTGGGGCCGCAGCTCCTCTGGCCTGATGGGACCATTCAATCTTCGCGTCGGCGCTTTCCCAGTTTGGGAACCCTATTTTGGGAAAGCACTTTATTGGGCCAGTGGTTTCCCCACAACCGCCACATTCAAAGCTATTATGTGACTGACCAGCCCGCCGACCAACCTCAAAAAGTGGATTGGGTGGTTGGCGCAGCAATTTTGATTCGACGCGAAGCCTGGCAGCAGGTTGGCCCGATTGACGAAGCCTTTTTTATGTACTTTGAGGAAACCGACTGGTGCCGCCGCAGCGCCGCTGCCGGCTGGGAGATTCATTACCTGCCTACCGCTCAAGTGATTCATTATGAGGGCAAATCCAGCGAACAGGTGGTTGCGGCACGAACCCTGCGTTTTCAACGCAGCAAACTGCGTTATACCCATAAGTATTTCGGTCCCGTCTGGGCCACTCTTCTCCGACTTTTTTTGTGGTTAACTTTTGCCTTTCAATGGGCCGAGGAAAGCTGCAAATGGCTGCTCGGTCATCGGCGTGGGCTGCGGCGGGAACGGATGGCGGCTTACGGTGAGGTGCTGCGGGGGTTGTGAAACGAAAACGTGGTACGTAGTAAGTGGTGCGTGGTGCGTAAATTAGCCACGCACCACGTCATTATGACTTATTTATAGTTGCCTTATGCTCAAAGTCACCTTCATCACCGGCGAATACCCCCCTATGCAAGGCGGCATTGCCGACCATACAGCCTATCTGGCTCACCATCTGGCCCCTTCGGATATTGAGTCCTCGATCCTTATCAGCCGTCGTTGGGGAGAAAGAAACGAGGACGCGAGGAGGCGAGGAGGCGAAGAATTTACCTCGCCTCCTCGCCTCCTCGCCTCCTCGCCTCATCCTCTCCTCCTCTCCTCGCCTCCTCCCGTCTTCGCCTCACTCCCTGATTGGGGCTGGCGCTGTTGGCCGGGAGTGTTTCAATTTCTCAAAACCCATCAGCCGGATATCCTGCATATTCAATATCAAGCGGCGGCGTTTGATTTGGGCGGCTGGGTCAATTGGCTGCCCTGGTTTCTCAAAAAGCGCGGCCTGGCCACTCGAATTGTAACTACCTTCCATGATTTGCGTGTGCCTTACATTTTCCCCAAAGCCGGCGCATTTCGCTGGAAATCCATGCTGGCCCTGGCTCGCCACAGCGATGCAGTTGTTTGCACCAATCGAGAAGACCTGGAGCAGTTGTCAGTAGCCAGTAGTCAGTGGTCAGTAAACAGTAATCAGTCTCACACAGACGCTTCGCAGTTTTCAATCTCCAATCTCCAATCTCCAATCTCCTCTGCTCCTCTGCTCCCCCGCTCCCCCGCTCCCCTGCTCACCCTCATCCCTCTCGGCAGCAACGTCGAGCCGCAGCCGCCCCCTGATTTTGAACGGGCTGCATGGCGTAAAAAATATCAGGTTGACCAAAACACACTGCTGTTGGCCTATTTTGGCTTTTTGAATGAGAGCAAAGGCGGCGAGGAGTTGATCGAGGCGCTGGCCTTGCTGCGCCAGGAGGGAATTGACGCCCGCCTGCTGCTCATCGGCGGCGATGTGGGCCACGCGGATCCCACCAATGCCGCCTACGCTCAAAGGGTTCAAGCTTTGATCGAACGCCACGACTTGGGCCAGGTGGTCTACCGCACCGGCTATACCGATTTGCTGCAAGTGTCGGCCAATCTGTTGGCGGCTGATGCGGTAGTAATGCCTTACCGCGACGGAGTCTCGTTTCGCCGGACTACGTTGATTGCGGCGCTGCGGCACGGCTGCCCGGTGGTCAGCACTACACCGGCCAACCCGGCCTTCCTGCCCGAAATCCGGCCCGGCGAAAATATGCTGCTCGCCCCCCCGCGCGATGCGGCGGCGCTGGCCCAAACCGTCGCCCGGCTGGTCAACGAGCCGGAGCTGCGTCCCAGACTGGCTGCTGGGGCAAAGCAGTTGGGCGATTTATTTGAGTGGAATAGGATTGCGGGACAAACGGTTGAATTATATCGTTGGTTGAGCAGGGGAAGAGAGGGTGAACGATAGAAGACAGGATACTGCTTCAAGCTGGTCTGCGACCAGCGTCAGAGCCTGGAGGATAGAGGTTTACAATTTACCATCACTATGGGCCGATTTTTTCTGACTCACTGCTTCAACGGAGCCGGACAAATCAAAATATTCGCGCCAGGATTTGATTTTGCCGTCTACCAAATCAACAATGATAGCATCCGGAGTGCGGCTGCGGACGCCGTCAGCTTTGCGAGTGATGGACCAATCCCACTCAATCGCTACCTTGCCGCCATCGGCTGAGGCAAAGACATTTTTGATTTCAACTATCAGATCTGTAAAATCGGCATGAAGCTCGGCCATAGCCTGGCCGAGCCTGTCCGCCGGCCACTCCCCCGCCGGCGCGATAAGGACTCCCTCCGGCAGCCAATCCCCGGCGGCCAGGGCAAAATCATTACGCTCCCAGGCGCGGGCCTGCCGTTCTACCAGGGCGCGGATGTGAGCCTCGTGCTTGGTGAGGGTTGGGACAACTTCTGGTTTTGAAGCCTTATTCATCAGCTTTCTCCTGCTCGACAATTGTTACTGCTCAAGCGACAAATCCGCCCCAACCTAAGATGAGCCGGGTTAAAATCGCGCCGACAAAAAAGATCAGTTCCCCAATTAGCAAGGCATAATCTACGGGCCGCAACTTGACCCCATTTTCATTCAGAAAGGTGCGCTGCGGACTGCCGGAAAAGGCTTTGGATTGAAGCACAATCTCCAAGGTTTGGGCCTTTAACAATGACCCCAAAATAAGCGGGACCAGCATACTGGCAAAAATGGGAATACGCCGGAAAAAGTTCATTTTCTCAATCGCCAGGCCGCGCAGCCGCTGCGCTTCGGTGATAGCCCCAATCTCGGTAAAGATAAACGGCACAAAGCGTAGGGTAATGGAGAAGATAAAAGCTACTTTATAAGGAACCCGCAGGCGCACCAGGCCGACCACCAGATCATTGACATCAGTGGTCATCACCACCAGCGGCAGGGCAAAAATGGGGGTCAACAGGCGGAAGGCCACCATCACCCCAAAAACCAACCCTTCCCAATGCAGTGCCAGCTTACCGCCGATAAAGGGAACCCAAGCGGGCAGCGTCATCAAGACAGTCTGGCCGATGGGACTCCACAACCCCTGGATTAAAATCATGACCACTGTAAAAGGCAGCATAACGGCAAACAGCTTGCGAATCAGCGCCCGGTCTATGTGCGACGAAAAGGCCAGGGCCATCACTACTGCAAACATAGCCCCCTGGTAAAAAATATTGTCCCAAATCAGGATGAGAGTGCTGACCAGAAACATAAATAGTAATTTGACCCGCACATCTAGGCGGCTAAAAAACGATGGGCGCGAGACATGCTGGACGTACATACTGGGCATCAGCGTCTCCTACTGCGCCACCAGGGCTGCGGCCAATTCTGCGGGAGTGAGCGGGCGCAGTGCAGCCTCGCTCTGTGGCTGAATGGCCTCGGCCAGACGAATAACCTGGGGCGCGGTCAGAAAAGTTTCGCGCAGTTTAGCGGTCTCATAAAAAGCATAGCGCAGCGAGTTGTCTAAAAGTAACTGCCCTTTGCCCATAACCAGCAGGCGTTCGGCGTAGCCGGGCAGCAAATACAGGTGATGGGTGATCACAATAATGGTCTTGCCGGCCTGGTGTAATTTGCGCGTCAACTCCAGAATGGCCTGCGCTCCCTTGTAATCCTGTCCTGTCGTCGGCTCATCGAAAATAAGCACCTCTGGCTGCATGGCTAAAGTAGCGGCCACTACAATCCGGCTGCGGTCCCCTTTGCTCAAGGTGAGGGGGTGACGTTTGGCGGCCCACTCCAGTTCCATATCTTGCAGAACGGTGGCGACGCGCCGCTGGACTTCGTCTTTGGGAAAGCGTAAATTGGTCAAAGCAAAGGCGACTTCTCGTTCAACGGTGTCGGAGAAGATTTGGTTGTCCGGATTCTGCGAGACATAGCCAATAAACTGGGCCAGCTCGCTCACACTGTAGGTATTCACATCTTTGCCAAAAACGTTAACCCGACCCTCGGTGGCGGTGAGCAAATGCAGAAAATGGCGCACCAGGGTAGATTTACCGCCGCCATTCTGGCCAACAATCGCCACATATTCCCCCCGGCGAATCGCCACCGATACGCCCTTGAGTGCCTGAGTCCCATCGTCGTAAGTGTAGTGCAGGTTTTCGGTTTGCAGCACAACCTCGTTCTCAGCCGCCGGAGGCCGCCCGTTGGCGTAAATAACGGGCAGAAAAGTGGGGCGCGGCTGGATTTGGTTGTATTGAGCCAAGGCCTGGGGCAGGGTCACGGGATAAGTGGGCAGCGAGCCGGGTACAGGAAAAAGGCGTTGAAAGGCCTGGGTGACTTCCGGCGGGCGGACGCCGTTGGCCCACAGCAGCTCACTATTTTGGAAAAATTCGGTAGGAGGAGCCAGAGCTAATAATTTGCCCCCGGCCAAAAGCATAACCCGGTCGGCGTACTCGGCGATTTCCTCGCTGGCGTGGCTGACCAGGATGATGGTAATGCCCTGGCTGCGGTTCAATTCACGCACCACCGCAAACACTTCATCGGTTCCCACCGGGTCGAGCTGAGAGGTCGGTTCGTCAAGCACCAAAACATCCGGCTGGAGCGCCAGGGCTGCCGCAATCGCCAGGCGCTGTTTTTGCCCGCCCGAAAGCTGGTGGGGGTGTTTTTCTTCTAGCCCTTCCAGCCGCACCGCCATCAAAGCGGCCGGCACGCGGCGTTTGATCTCGTCAACGGGCAAGCAGATATTTTCCAGGGCAAAGGCGACCTCTCCGGCGACGGTGGGTGCGGTCAGTTGCATTTCCGGGTCTTGAAAGACCATGCCCACACACTGAGCCAGTTGATAAGTGGGGTGCTCTACCGTATCCAGGCCGGCGACAGTGATTGAGCCGTAAAAGTCGCCGCCGTAAAAATGGGGCACAATCCCGTTAAGGGTCAAGCAAAAGGTGGTTTTGCCGGCCCCAGTTGGCCCCATGACCCCCAGAAATTCCCCCCGGCGCAGGGTCAGGCTGATGTCATGCAGGGCAAATTCGGCGGCGCTGGCGTATCGGTAGGAGAAATCCTTGATGACAACAATATCGTTGCTCATGGTTTGGACTTGCCGGGGGCAGGTTCGCAACCTGCCCCTGATCTGGGCTTATCTTGTCTGACGGTAATGGACGGGCCTCTCAGAGGGTGTCTAAAAATTCTTTATTATTCACGAAGAACACCAAGAAAAAGGCTAAAAACTTTGTGTTTCTTCGTGTCCTTCGTGGATTTTACCCTGTTCAAACTCAGGTTTTGCCAATTTTTAGACAGCCAGTCAGTAACCGGCTGTTTTGGGCTTGACAAAAGAGGAGCGGCGCAGGGCCGAGATAACCCCCAAGCCAACCAAAACCCCCACCAGGGTAAAGACGCCCCGCTCTACCAGGATAATCACTACGAGCGGTGGCCAAACTTCGGCCGGCCAGGGATTGGTGGCAAAGCCGGGGGTCCAAATCGCCTGGATCCCGGCAGTTGAACCAAAGAAGAAGATGATATATAAAGCCACGCCCATCTGCCAGCTTACCGGGCTTTCCCGAACGGTTCTGACGGCCCACTCCCGCACCTGGGGAATGACGATCAAAATGAGGGCAATTGTCACCGTAAAGACATTAGAAAACCATAAGCCGGTGCTAATCCCGTAACCTACGGCCAGAAAATAATACACTACGTGTAATACCAGCGTGATCAGCCAAGGAACGAGCCAGTAGATTTTACCCCGCTGCGCCACCATGCCCACCGAAAAGGCCGACATCAGGCCCATGAGCGGGCTCCACGGCCCCAGGTTGGTATATGGCGCAATGGCGTTGCCAATCAACATCCCGATAACCGAGGCAATCGGGCCGGCGATGGGGCCAAGCAGCAGCCCGACCAGGGGGTGAATGGCATCGTGTAGCGGCCAGCCGCCGCCCATGCCCCCAACCACAACCGAGGCCGGCACAAAGGCCAAAACCGCCACAATCGCGGCCATAATCGCCACATACGATACCGGCGTGCCGGCAATGGTTACCCCACCTAACCCTGAAACTTCACGTTTTTCACCTCTCGGTGCTTGGCTTGTCATTTGTCATCCCTCCTTATAAAGATAGTAGACAGTAGTCAGAAATACTGTTCTCGGTCTTGAGACTGACGTCCCGATGTAAGGGCCATTCCCTTGAAAATAGTCGCTTGGTTTATGTCGCTGCAAGCCCGAGGCCAAGCAGTCACCCTGCTCGGAGCGGGGGATTGCTTCGGCACACGGCCTCGCAATGACATTTCATTGATGCCGTGCCACAGGTTCGTGAGCTCTCTTCAACAAATGTCATCTCCCTGAAACGAAAGACAGTTATGTGTCGCGCCAGCTACCTCCTTTCTTTGAGGTCTCAGATTTGCCAACGATGATCAGTTTTAGGGAGGGGAGAGGGTAAATTTAACAGATGAACGAGTTGGGAGCCGTATTCTAGCACCGGCCCGGCCCGCCGCATAGGGACAAAAAGCCTGTCCTTTAGGGACATTTGTCCCGCATTTTGGCAGGGGATTTACTTTTTCTCTTCTTTGAGGTTCACCAACCCTCGCCGCAAAACATAGAGGGCCGCCTGGGTGCGGTTGTTGACGTGGAGTTTGCTAAAAATGACGGTCAGCCGGTTACGGACGGTTTTCTCTGATAAACCCAACCGGTCACCGATTTCTTGATTGTTGAGGCCCTGGGCTACCAGGCGGAGGATATTCATCTCCAATTCAATCAGCGGCGTCACCTGGTCGGGGCCGGAGACATCGTTTTGCAGCCGGCGGAACTCCTCAATCATCTTCAGCGCAATGGCCGGGTCGAGCAGCGCCTCACCCGCCGCCACCGCCCGAATGGCCCGCAGCAGTTCGTCGCTGTCGGCGTCTTTTAAGAGATAGGCCCGCGCTCCGGCTTTGATGGCTTCAAAAACATACTGGTCCTGGCGATACATGGTCAGGATAATTACCCCCAGGTTGGGGCTGGCCGCGGTGAGCTGGCCGGTAGTCTGCACGCCGTCCAATACCGGCATGTTGATGTCCATCACCACCACATCCGGCTGCAACTGGGCAGCCAGCCGGCAGGCTTCCTGGCCATCGGCGGCCTGGCCCACCACTTGCATGTCCGCTTCCCCGGCGCAAATCTGGCTAAGACCTTGCCGAACCATGGTGTGGTCGTCGGCAATAAGCAGGCGAATAGGGCTGGTCATGGCGCGTCTCTGGGCAAGGGGATTTCAAGCTGCAACGTGACGCCCTGGCCTGGGGCGCTATCGAGCTTAAAGTGACCCCCTAAGTCGGCCACCCGCTCTCGCATCTGGCGCAGCCCTATTTTGTGGTTGGCGCTAACCGGCTGCACTTGAGGATCAAAGCCAATCCCATCATCTTGCAGGGTTAGGCAGACAGCGTGGCAGGGTTGAACTATTAATTCGAGCCAGGCGGAACGGGCCTGGGCATGCTTGGCGATGTTGGTTAAGCCTTCTTGAACCAGGCGAAACAGCACCGGCTCCAGCGTTGCCGGCAGCGTCGTTTCATCACCGTTGATTGTTAGCCAGACTTCCAGGCCGACCTGCTCCCCAAATTCGCGGATGTACTGGCGCAGGGCTGGACCAAAGCCCAAGGCTTCCAGCTCGACGGGGCGTAGGGCGAAAATAGTACGGCGGATATCGTCAATATTGGCCTGCACTGTCTTTTTCAGGGCGCTCAGTTCGTCAATCACGGCGGCTGCCGGGGCCGAGGCGATTTGTTTGCGGATATAATCGAGCTTGAGGCCCAGAAAGTAAAGGTTTTGAGCCAGACTGTCGTGCAGGTCGCGGGCAATGCGGGCACGTTCTTCTTCAAGCAGGGCTTCGCGGGCTTTGCGCTCGGTAATGTCGCGGACAATAACTAAAACCTCGTCTTCGCCGCTGGCAATAAAGCGGGCTTCCCGCTCGCGCATTTTGCCATTAATCGGCAGGCGATACTCGCAGTTTTGGGTTTCGCCGTTTTGTAAGGCCCGGTCAACGGCTTGCCTCATTTGTTGGGCCAGGTCCGGGGGCAGCACCTTGTCCATCGTTTTGCCCAAAAATTCCGAGGCCGGCACAAACAGGTCGGCGGCTTTGGCCGGTTTGTAATCCAGATACACCCCTTCCCGGCTAAGGCGAAACATCATATCGGGAATAGCGTCCAGTAGGGCACGGTTGCGGACGTCGCTGAGGCGCAAGGCCTCTTCAGCCTGTTTGCGGGTGGTGATATCCATATTCAACACAACAGCCCCCACAATCTGCTCTTGTTCATCTTTAATTGGCGCGGCGGAACTGAGAATAGTTTTGCGGGTTCCGTCAAAGGCTTCGATATTGATCTCTTCATTAATAGCCGTCTCGCCTTTGGTCAGGGCGCGAATCCGCGACCAATCCTCGGGGGCCAGGGGATGACCGCTGTCGGCCCACCAGCCCTTGTATTCGCTCAAGTGATCGTCGGGCAGAGGTTCTCCGGCCCAGATAGTTTTACTGAGGGTGCTTTGGGCCAAAACTTGACCTTGCCTGTCCACCACCCACAGGGCCGCCGGAATAATATCGAGCACGGAGCGCAGATGTTTGCGTTCAAGCTCTAGCAGATGATGTTCCTGGCGCAAAATCTCCTCGACCTGCTGCCGTTCTTGCAGCAAGTCGTGGTAGCGTTGGTGCTCGGTTTGGGCGGCTTGACAAGCCAGGGCCAGGGCTTCATCCTGGCGGCGCATTTCAGCGCTGGCGGCTTGAAGCAGACGCAAAGCCGTCGCTAGGTCGTTTTGCAAATCGGATGGGGAGTTGACCGGTGGCAGTGCTCCTTCCAGGCGAGACTGTAAGGTCGTAAGTTGCTCGGCAAAAGTGTTATGGTCCATAGGCGCTGCTCTCCAATATTATCATCTTGTATCTTATCTCAGTATACCATACTTTGACCAGCCATAAAATGTGAAATACATCAAGCCAATTCCCCGGCCTAACTTTTGACACACAACCTGATTATGCTACCCTCAGCGGAAAATCAGCCCCCCACCTGGAGAAATTAAATGGAAAACGATACTTTAGCTTTGAGCAGCGCCGATTTGCATCGCTTTATCGAGGCCCAAGACATTAAGGCAACCATTTTGCCGATGGCTGAACATACGCCGACTGTGCCCGACGCAGCGCGGGCGTTGGGGGTCGAGCCGGAGCAGATTATCAAATCACTGGTGTTTTTGGTGCAGGAGGAGCCGCTGCTGGTGATCAATAACGGTCTGGCTAAAGTAGACCGACGCAAAGTAGCCGACCGGCTGGGCGTCGGCAAAAAGCAGGTGAAATTTGCCAGCGCTGAACAAGCCTTTAAAATTACCGGCTACGTTGTCGGCAGCATGCCCCCTTTCGGCCACCGGCACAAGCTGCGCACCCTGGTTGATCCGGTGGTGATGGAGTTTGACATTATCTTTGGCGGCGGCGGTGATATTGATGCTATGCTTCGCCTGACCCCTATGGAGTTGCTGCGGGTAACGGAGGGAGAGGTGGTGGAAATCAGTGAGTAATTTGACCGAGCGAACAAATGTTCTTATAATTAAGTTAGGGGGACGACTCAATTATGGACATCTACCAAAAAGTTGAAATTTTGGGCCAGGCGGCGGCGTTGGATTGCGAAGGCCCGCCGACCCTAACCCGTGAGCAGCGCAAGGCTCAATTTCTAGATCAGAGCCGGATCTATGTAAGCCATCCACAGCGCGGCAAAATTGCGGTGCTGCGGACCATGCAGACCAGTGCTTGTGAGCGCAACTGTTACTACTGCCCGTTTCAAGCGGGCCGGGATTACCGGCGTGTTTCGTTCAAACCGGAAGAGTTGGCCTCGGCTTTTGACCAGATGCAGCGCAAAAAGCTGGTGGATGGCCTGTTTTTGAGCAGTGGCATCATCGGTGGTGGGGTCAAAGCGATGGGCCCGATGCTGGACACGGTTGAAATCCTCCGCCGCAAGTATGAATATTACGGTTACATCCATTTGAAGATTATGCCGGGCGCTGAGACGGCCCAAATCGAGCGGGCGGCTCGCTTGGCCGACCGGCTCTCGATCAACCTGGAAGCCGCCAACGAGCAACGGCTGCCGGCCCTGGCCCCCAAAAAGGATTATTGGCAAGAATTATTACCGCCCCTGTATTGGGTACACCAAAACCAGCATGTGTTAGGTCCCTGGGTTAAACGACCCAGCCTCACCACCCAGTTTGTGGTGGGTCCGGCGGGTGAGTCTGACCAGGAACTGCTGACGACGGCTCATATGCTTTACAAGGAAGCCAATTTAGCCCGCGCTTATTATTCGCCCTTCAACCCGATTCGCGGCACAGTTCTGGAAAATGCTCCCAAAACGCCCCTTATGCGGGAGCACCGCCTGTATCAGGCCGATTGGTTGCTGCGTTTTTATGGCTTCGAGGTGTCCGAACTACCCTTTGATGCGCAGGGCCATTTACCCCTGGCCGGCGACCCCAAATTGGTTTGGGCCAAAACCCATTTGAGTCAGCGCCCCATCGAAATCAATCGGGCCAGCCGGGCCGAACTGTTGCGCATCCCTGGTATCGGCCCTAAAACCGCCGAGGCAATTATGGCCGCTCGCCGGGTGGGGAAATTGAGCGAGCTGAGTCAACTCAAGCAGCTTGGGGTGCAAACAGGTCGAGCCGCCCCCTTTATTTTGTTGAACGGTCGGCAGGTTGAGTATCAGTTACAATTGGCCGGGTTTTGAACAACTAAGTAATTGACCAGAAATAAGTCAGGGATTTGAAACTAAAGAACTGAAAACTCCGCAGAAATGCCTATAAGTTTTGGCAGAAAACGTAAATTTATGAAAACCCTAACAAAAAGAAGGGGCTTACCATGAAATTATCCGCTTATTTGAGCGGAGTGTTGTCCAATTTTAAAGATAGCCGTGTCATAGAAAATGTGACCGAACTCGTCCAGAATATTATTGAGCATAAGTCCATCCGCTTATGGTCCATCTCAGAGGACAAAGCGGAATTTGAGCGGAGCAAACGTCTGTTGGATGGGGCATTAAAGTCAGTTTTGGATGATAAAAAAATCTCGGCGGCGATCCGCGATCATAGCGTGGCGGTGGATGTGACCGGTGAGAAATTGTATCTGGGGGGTCTGGCGGTGTCGAGTTCGCTCATGGTCAGAGCTGGGTGCTCAAGAAGTTGCGGGTCAAGAAAAAAGTGTATCAGGACGCCAAGTGCATGGCCGAATGGGGCACGCTGACCCTGAAAGGGCATGACTATACGGTGGTGTGGATTACCCCGACTGACCACCAAGACAAACCGATTTACAAACAGCCGCTGTTGTTAATCACCAACATTGTGGTCAAGACGGCTGAGCAAGCCCGGGGCATTTATGGCCTCTATCTGATGCGGGCCAAAATCGAAGCCGTTTTCAAATTTCTCAAAGATGTGCTGGGGTGGGAAGAATTCCAGGTGCGGGATTATGAGGCCATCAAAAACATCATTGCCCTGGCTTAAAGGACTCAAAAATCTGCTGGTCCACGCCAGCGTCGCCCGTTTTGTTAAAGAACAAGCAATCAGTGATGAACTATTCGAGCAGATGCTGGCTTTTGTGACTTGATTTTACTCAAATGCAAACAGTTCTGCGGAGTCTTAAGTTAATTAGAGTTTCGTCCGATAGACAAAACCGGCTCACTCTCGCCCCCTAAGTTGTTGTTCAGCAGTTAAGGGAATTAGCATTGGCAATTCTTCTAAGGCCAAGACTTCCAGATTACTGTTTTCAAGTTGCATCTTTGCATTTTTTAACTCCTGTCTTTGAGTAAATTGATTTTAAAAAAATCTACTGGCCTGCAAAGACCGATCCCCGGCTAGACCAAATCAATCCGATCCGGCCGAATCAGCACGCGGGTTCCGCCGTTTGAGAAAACCGGTTCCGGGTCGTTATTATAACGATAAATTTCAACGACGTAATCGCCGATAGTTCCGGCCAGCCCTCTCAAACCAGCCCGCACGGATTTTTTACTTTCTTGATTGGCGTTTGTTTGTTTGTAAATTTGATCAGCGCAAAACGTGTCATTTGTGCAAATACTTTTAGTCGTCATTGTTGGTAAAAATCTCCAAAGAATTTAATTGAGTTCAAAACCTATTATTCAGTTTAACCGGGAAGCGTCTTTGATCCGTTACGAAGAGCGTACCACGTATAAAATTTGCCTCTCCTTTTAAGTGTCATGCTGGTTGAACGATAATTTAACCTGATTTTAGATCATAATTGGTTTTATTAGTAGTACCATTTTGTAGATGTTTTAATAAGTCCAATTCTCTATTTTAATAAGTGGAACTATCAAAAAATGTAAAAATAGATGCAAGTTGCATTTTTAGTTTTCTGTCTGAATTATTTCTTTCTCTGTTTTCAAAACAATGTTTTCATACAAATTGATTTTGTAGTCCAACAGGTCCAATGTTTTTTGCATTTCTGCGATCTTGGTCGTAAGCAGCGCCCGCTGCTCTTTCAAAATTGCTTTCCTGGCTTCAATGGTCTGGTCGCCTTGCTCGCTCAGTTTGAAATACTCAAGCAGTACTTCAATGGGCAGCCCCGCACGCCGCATACACTTAATAAAGTCAACCCGTTTCAGATCAACTTCGCTGTAATTTCTGATACCGCTGCCATTTCGATTTACCGGCGGGATCAACCCGATACGTTCATAGTAGCGCAGCGTGTCCGAGGAAAGACCAGATAGTTCACTTACTTCCATGATCTTCATAATTTCACCTCCAAAGATAGTATACCACTTGGAGTCGACTCTAAGTCAAGTATTTTTATAAAGAAATATAGCGGAGTAACTGCTCAGCCCTCATATCATTTCGAGGCCGTAGGCCGACGCGAAGCGTCCCTACAGTGCTGCAGCAGCACCGGGGCAAAGAAGCGTTTGGCGGCGTAGTGCAGCGCCTTCCAGCGGCCAAAGTAGTCAATGCTGGCCCACGAGGCCACCGGCCAGCAGTCGTTGAGCTGCCAGTACAAAATGCCGCTGACCCGCTCGATGTGCCGCCGCCAGTGTTCCACGCCGTAGCGAATCCCTTCGGCTTGCAGCACCAGGCTCAGGTAAACCAGCGCCGCAAAATCTTTGGGCATGCGGAAGGTTTCGGTCATTTGGGCCACATTGAGGGGAAGGTGATGTGGAGTTCATTTTCGCCCGGTTGCAGGCGCGCTTTTATCTCCCACTCGTACCGTCGAAAGAGGTTTTCAGCTTTACCCAACAATTGGCCGTTGAGCCTCACTTCGGCCAGCGTGTCCAGGCCGTCGCAGACCAGAAACACCTTCTCCTGGGGCAACAGACCGGCGTCAACCGTGAAGGTTTTGCGGTATGCCCAATCCTGCTCGGCTACCCACATCACCTTCTTTTCGTTGTCGCCCACAAAGGGATCGGGGATTTGTGCCAGCGCCAGCAGGTCGGTGTGAACGCCGCCGGGAGCCTGCCCCGCGAGCCACTCTTGGGTGTCCGTTTGTTTGAACTGCCAGAGGCCGCTTAATGTTTGAGATAACAGTTTCCTCCGTTGGAAATTGGTATATTAAAAAAGCCTGAAACCGGTTTCATTATGACATATAAAATTTGACTCTGCAAAAAACTGCCCTATAATGAAACCGGTTTCAGCGAAGACCATTTCAAAATCCTTATTCAAGGGTGATAAGGTTTGAACAACCCCTATGTGTTCAATTACCCAGTGTCGGGACAGTAACTCAAAACTTTCGGAGTGCATCAAAATACAACCTGAAACCGGCGAGATTTCGCTCACCGGTCGCGGTTGTATTTTTTTGTTTGTTCCCTGGTAATTGTGGCGCTGGTTGACAAACTATGAGCCGAAAATCATCTTCTGTAACCATTCGGGATGTGGCGCAAAAAGCGGGTGTTTCACCGGCTACGGTGAGCCGTTACCTTAATGATAGCGCTCCGATTTCTCCGGAAGTCGCCGAACGAATTCAGCAGGTGATGAGCGAGCTGCAATATGTTCCCTCTGCCGCCGCCCGGCAGCTTGCCACGCAAAAATCCCGCGCCATTGGGGTGCTGCTGACAGATTTAGACAGTGTGTTTTTTCCGCCCTTAATTAGCGGGATTGAGTCAATTGTGCAACAAGAGGGATACAATTTGCTGGTGGCCTCACGCTGGGTGGGGAATGGGGTTGACGCACAACTCCCCATCGGTCCTCATAATGCTGATGGTCTGATTGTCTTTCCCGGCAGCCTCACTGATGACGAGATTCTCAAACTGCACCAGGCCGGTTTTCCAGTGGTGTTAATCTACCAAACACCCCCAGAAGGTTTAAACATTCCCAGCGTGACGGTTTGGAATAAGCGCGCCACCCGAGAACTGATTGATCACCTCATCGAGGTGCATCACCGCCGCCGCATTGTTTTTGTGCGCGGTCCCGCCGACAATGAAGACTCGCAGCGGCGGGAGCTGGGCTATCAAGAGTCGTTAGAAGTCCATGGGATTGCCTACAACCCTGAGTTGATCGTCTCAGGGGAATACAATCGCAACGATGCTTATCAAGCCATGTCCAAATTTCTAGAAAACGAACATCCTGATTTTGATGCCGTATTTACCGGCAATGATGACTCTGCTGTTGGCATTATGAATGCGCTTAATGAAAAAGGATTGCGCATCCCTGACGACATCAGTGTGGTGGGGTTTGATGACCTGGAATTATCAGCTTTTTTGACCCCGCCCCTGACCACGGTTAATGCGCCGACAGAGGGGGTGGGCAAAACGGCGGCCCAATACTTGTTCAAATTGCTGGCCAGCCAGGAAGTTGACCCTGTAACCTTGTTGTCCACCCAACTTGTCATCCGGCGTTCTTGTGGCTGTTCGGCCTGATATGAACTTTGATTTTCAAAAACGGTAATTATCACTGGAAGATTGGAAGACTGGAAGGCTGGATAAAGCAGTATCCAATCTTCCAATCTTCCAGCCTTCCAAGCGTATTACCGGATTTGATCGTCAAAAATCATTATTTAGAGCTTTCTCGGAAAGTCGTTAACCACCGCACCTTTCTGCTTGACGGAAGACGCAAGACGCCCGACGATACGTCTTGCGTGTTACGTCTTCCGTCTACTTTAAGGCTAACATCTATTTTCCGAGAACTCTCTTTAATGAAAGGAGGTGCTGCGCTCCCTATAATTAACCAAAACCCTGGTACGTTGGTTTAATCGCTAAAAACATTTAATTCTACAGAGGAGAAAAAAATGAAAACGAAGTGGTTTTTGATGACTGTTTTGTTACTAGTTGCTTCGTTGCTGCTGGTAACCCAGGGCACGGCTTTGGCTCAAGACCCAGTTGACGCGGATTCTCTGCCCCGCGAAGAAACCCTGTATTTCAATGGGTTTCAGTGGGGGCCGGTTGTTGGCTGGAATCCATATTCCTCCAGCAACAATAATTCGATGGCTATTGAAAATATGGACGACAACCCCCGCGTCACCATGTTTGAAACCCCGTATCTGTACAACATGCTCGACGGCAAGGTCTATCCTTTACTGGCTGATGGTGATTATGCGTGGAACGCTGATCGGACCGAGCTCACCTTTAAGCTCAAAGAGGCCGCCAAATGGAGCGACGGTACCCCGGTCACCGCTGAGGATGTCGCTTATACCTGGGCGACCCATGTCAAGTACGAAACCCCTGTCGGCGCTGCCAACGCAGATTACATTGAAGACATCGTAGCCGAAGATCCCCAGACGGTTGTGGTCAAAGCCAAACTGGACGATGACGGCAAGGCAGTCAATCCGCTACTGGTGGCTGCTTACCTGAGCACCAACTATGTCATTCAGAAAGCCTGGACCGAAACCCTGGAAGAGCGGGTCAAAGGTGATGCCACCGAGTTGCTGGCTGATACCGCCGAGGACGTTGTTTACTCCGGGCCCTATCACAAATTCTTCACGGATGATACCAAAGTTGTCCTCATTCGTGATGACAACTACTGGGGGCAGGATGAATCTATGTGGGGCAAGCTGCCGGTTCCGAAGTACCTGGCGCATACAATCTTTAAGGATAACGCCGCCGGTTCTGCTGCCCTGGCCAAAGGTGAGGTGGATGTCAGCCAGCAGTTTAACTCCAATATTCACCTTCTGTGGGAAAACTACGGCCTGCCCATCTCGACCTACCTGCCTGAGCCTCCTTATGGCATTGGGGCCAGCCTTCCCACCGCCTACTATAACCTGAAATCCCCTGGGTTGGACCAGGTGGCGGTGCGCAAGGCCATTGCCATTGCGGTTGACTACCCCACCATCATTGCTAACGCCATGACCAACCAATCGGCCACCTTCGAGCAGGTGCCGCGCTCCCTCATGAACCCCACCGAAGGTGAGCAGGCCATGTACGATCACGATGCTGTCGCGGACCTACAGTGGGTTGGCAACGACATCGAAGGGGCCAAGAAGCTGCTTGATGACGCCGGGATTGTTGATTCCGACGGCGATGGCTGGCGCGAATACGAGGGCGAGAACCTGCATTACGTGGCCACCTGCCCCAACGGCTGGTCCGATTGGCAGGCCGCGATTGAAGTGGTCGCTGCCGCCGGCAAAGAAATCGGCATTGACATCACCACCAACTACCCTGAATGGTCTGTGTACCAGACCGTCGTCACTGCCTCGGATAAGCCTCTGCCCGAAGGCTATGACATCTTTATGATGTGGACTGACGGCGCCGGCCCCACCCAGCCCTGGGGACGTATCCGCAAACTGCTCAGCTCTGAATTTGTGGGCATGGCCGGTAACTGGAACGGCAACTGGGGCCAGTACAGCAATCCCGAAGTGGATGCCTTGATCAGCTCCATCCCCAGTGAAACCGACCCCGCCAAGCTGAAGGAGACCTATACGGAGCTGGTTAAGATTTACCTGACCGATGTCCCCTCCTTTACACTCATGTACCGTCCCCAAAACTTCCATGCGGTGAATGAAACGGTTTGGACAGGCTTCCCGTACGATGGCGACGGCACCGAACCACCCGTCCCGCCGTTGAATCTGATCGATGGCTACTCTATTGCCGGGCTGTATAACCTGGAGCTGGTTGAGGAAGGGTTGGCTTCGCAGTAACCCCTCAGTTAGTAACAACAGTCATGCCCCCACCAGGGCATGACTGTTGAATTTTAACGCCTGTAATAGGTAACTAGTACAACGCGGCGTAAATGACCCTACAGATCGTAGTGACGACTTTAGTCGTTTTGGGCAGGTTAAGCGACTGAAGTCGCCACTACAAACTGTAAACTTACTTCCGCCCAAGTGTACTAGTCAGTCATGTCATTTCGAGCGACGTTAGGAGCGAGAAATCTTCTATTCCGTGGTTTGCAGACAACAGTCTCAGAGATTTCGAGGCTGAAAGCCGAGAAATGACATGAGGAGTGGTAGTTACCCGCCGGCTAAAACGCGCCATTTGTGGCCCACTTAGGTGAACTGACAGGAGGTAAACATTGAAAGGGTACCGAAAATATTTCCTTAATAAACTCATGTGGTTTGCCATTACCTTCGTTGCGGCTTTTGTGTTGAATTTCACCCTGCCCCGCTTAATGCCGGGCGATCCTGTGGCCGCCATTGTCGCCAGATTTGCCCAGGGTATGAGCAATGCAACCGGGGTCCAGGCAATTTATGAGCAGTACACCAAACTGTTTGGCACCGACAAACCCATTGTTGAACAATTTTTCATCTACGTCCAAAATGTAGCGCGCGGTGATTTTGGTTACTCGTTTAGCCAATATCCCAGAACAGTGGCCGATGTACTCAAGGCTTCCGTTGGGTGGACGGTAGCGCTACAGTTCCCGGCCATCATCGTCGGTTGGCTGATCGGCAACACGCTCGGCGCATTGGCGGCCTATCTGCGAGGGGGCTTTGATAAAATTCTGCTGCCCATCAGCATTTTTGTCAGCGGGCTGCCGGCCTTTGGCATGGCCATTATTTTGCTGGTTATTTTTGCTGTCACTTTAGAATGGTTTCCAACCTCTGGTGGATACGGGTTTGATCTCATCCCCAGCTTTACCTGGCCTTTTATCTGGTCTGTCTTTGTTCATTATCAATTGCCATTTTGGTCACTTGTGTTAATTGCCGTTGGGGGGCAGGCGATTGGGATGCGCTCGATGGCGATCTATGAATTGAATGCGGACTATGTAAAGTACAGCCGCTTTATGGGCATCAAAGACCGCAAAATTGTGGGCTATGTCTTCAGAAACGCCATGCTGCCGCAGGTAACCGGTTTGGCCCTATCCATTGGCACGATGGTTGGCGGCGCATTGGTGGCAGAAATCATCTTTAGTTATCCGGGGCTGGGCACCACGCTGCTAAACGCAATAACGGGACAGGATTATCCGCTTGTCTCTGCTATAACGTTGATTATTACCATCATGGTTCTGCTGACAACGTTTGCTATCGAGATTGTTTATGGTTTAATTGACCCGCGCATTAAAGCGGCGCAGTCAGATTAGAGGGGGGGCGGCCATGAAACATATCATTCGACAGATTTTTCGCTCTACTAATTTTATCATCGGCTTTGTCATCTTTATGGCCATCCTGCTGACCGTGATCCTCTATCCGATTATCATACCGGACCCGCCCTTAGCCATCATTGGTCAGGGCACTTTCTTTCCACCTGGAACTTATGTCAGTGTGTATGACAGTGTTGGCAGTACTGCCTACACCCTGAACATAGGCGATCCTGCTTCCCAGCGAATCGCCGACAAATTGGACAATGAGAAGCGCCTTGAGATGAAGACCTGGCTGGTAGCCAGCGGCATCCCTGAAAGCGAAATTGACCTTGCCGACACGGAAAAACTTCTGGCGCAATGGCAAGAAAATTATGACCCCAAAAAGAGACTGCCCGGCATGACGATTGCCAAAATGAGGGCTTATCAACGGCTCGACGCCTCGCTTCAGGGGCTTTTATCCATAGAACCGCTCATCATCGCCGCGCAAAATCCAGAATCCAACGTGCTGGAGCAGACCGGCGCGGTTAACCAAACTGATTACGTGAATATTAATCAGTTGACCAACGTGCGGACGCTGCCGCTTGGCACCGATAACTTTGGCCGGGATGTGCTCACGGAACTGGTAACCGCCACCCGAGTCTCCTTACAAATTGGTCTTGTCGCTGGTCTCGTTGCCACTTTCATCGGGTTGACATTGGGCTTGCTGGGCGGATATATCGGCGGCCTGGTGGATGATGTGATTATGTTCATCACCAATATCTTTACCGTTATCCCCAGCTTTGTATTGTTGATTTTAATTTCATTCAGCATTGGGCAGGAACATCGGGGCGCCTTTGTCATCGCCCTGGTAATCGGCTTAACCTCCTGGGTTTGGACCACCAGGGCCGTGCGGGCGCAGGTCATTTCACTGCGTAACCGGGATCATGTCAATTTATCCAAACTATCCGGGCACTCTATTACGCATATTATCACCCGCGATATTCTGCCTTACATTGCTTCTTATGTCATTATGGCCCTGATTTTACAGATCTCCTCGGCCATCCTGGTCGAGGCAGCATTATCCGTTCTTGGGCTAGGCCCCCGCACCACCGAAGTGCCCACGCTGGGGTTGATGATGAACTGGGCGATGATTTACCAGGCCCATCTCCTGGGCAAATGGTGGGCCTACCTCCCGGTCATTGTAACCATTGCCTTGATTTCATTCTCGTTGAATTTGATGAATACCGGCCTTGACCAGGTATTTAATCCGGCCTTGCGGGATTAGGGGGATTGACATGGCAAACGTTATCTTAGAAGTCAATGAACTAACCACCAAATATGTTACCCGGTTTGGGGAAGATGTTTACGCCGTTGACCATGTCTCGCTGAAACTGGAAGAAGGCAAATCGCTGGGCATTGCGGGCGAGTCCGGCTGCGGCAAGTCCACCCTGGCCCTGAGCCTGATGGGCTATTACTTTCCGCCGCTGCACTACACCAGCGGCGATATTATCATCGCCGGGAAGAATATTTCTAAAATGTCTCCGGATAACGTGCGCAAATCAATCCTGGGCAAAGAGATTGCCTATATCCCCCAGGCCGCCATGAACGCGCTGAACCCCACCCAAAAGATCATCAATTTTATTGAAGATGTTTTTCAAGCCCACGAACCCAATAAAAACAAAAAAGAGATTTACGAGATTGCCCGAAAATCCTTTGAGGTTTTGGGACTTCCGGCGGAGGTTCTGCAAAAATATCCGGTTGAACTTTCGGGGGGGATGAAACAGCGCACCGTGATTGCCATTTCGGTGCTGCTTCACCCCAAGGTGCTGATTGCGGATGAGCCTTCCTCCGCCCTCGACGTTACCTCACAGAAAATGGTCATCAAGATGCTGCGAAACCTGATGGAAAAGGGCTTCATCAAATCAATGATCTTTATCACCCACGAACTGCCGCTGCTTTACAACGTTACCGATGATATTATGGTCATGTACGCCGGGCAGCTTGTGGAAATTGGCACCGCCAAACAAACCGTGTTTGATCCAATTCATCCTTATGCCAAAGGGCTGATGGGGTCCATTATTGTGCCGGAAGAAGGGCTGCGCGAGGTCAAACTGACGGCTATCCCCGGCGTGCCGCCTAACCTTAAAAAGCCGCCGGCCGGCTGTCGCTTTGCCGCCCGCTGTAAATACGCCAAGCCGGAATGTCAGGTCATCCCGGTTGAGCTTCGCCCGGCGAGCGATGGCCGATTTTACCGTTGTATCTTTTCAGAAGAAGAACTGAGGGGGGCTTACAAAAATGGCCGATGAAAAACCATTGTACCTGAGCGCCAAAGGGCTGACCAAAGTGTTTGGCCTGGGCCGCCAAAAAACCGTCGCCGTTGACCAGGTGAACCTTGACCTCTACCAGGGTGAGGTCGTCTCGATTGTGGGGGAATCGGGCAGCGGCAAGACCACGCTATCAAAAATCCTGCTGGGGCTAATCAACCCCACCGCCGGCGAAATTTACTTTGAGGGTAAAAAACGCGATCTCAGTTCGCACCAAAAAAAGAAAGAATACTGGAAAAATATTCAGGCTATCTTTCAAGACCCGTTCTCGTCATACAACATTTTTAACAAAATTGATTCCGTTCTGTTAGATTGCATTAACATGCGCAACGGGGGCCATCTGCCAAAAGACAAAAAAGTAGAGCTGATGGCCGAGGCTTGCAGCTTTGTTAACCTCAAGTTCGAGGAATTGACCAACAAATATCCGTTTGAACTATCCGGCGGGCAGCAGCAGCGCCTTATGATTGCCCGTATCTTTCTACTGAAACCCAAAATTCTGCTGGCCGATGAACCGACCTCCATGATTGATGCCTGTTCGCGCGCCACCATTCTGGATCAGTTGATGAAACTGCGCGACGACATCGGCATGACGGTTATTTTTATCACCCATGATATTGGCCTGGCCTATTATGTTTCTGACAAGGTCTATATTATGGAGCGCGGCAGATTTGTGGAAAGCGGCACGCCCGACGCGGTGATTCTGCATCCCAAAGAGCCTTACACCCGGCGTCTGATTAACGATGTGCCCAAAATTTATGAAGAGTGGGACCTCTCGACCGTCTAACCGATGGCTGGAATCTACTGAAACAGGTAGCAGGGTAGCATGTAGCAGGTCATAAGTTTGCTACTTTGCTACCTTGATTGTTGGGAAAGATTTTTTCTAGACACCTATATTTAACCCAACCAAGGAGAAAAAACTCATGACCTCTCAAGCAACTTTACCCATCGCCGTCCAGTTGTACAGTCTGCGGACGCTGCCCGGCACGTTTGATGAAACCCTGGCCCAAGTAGCCGGGGTCGGCTATACCGCCGTAGAAACCGTGGGCGATCACGGCTGCACCGCCGCCGAAATGCGCGCCTTGTTAGACAAACATGGCCTGCAAGTCATCGCCACGCACCTGCGCCTCGATGACTTGCAGAGCAACCTGTCCCAAATTATTGCCTTCAACCAGGCCATTGGCAATGACGTCCTCGTTGCGCCGTATATTCCTCACCTGGTGGGCGAAAAGCGCGCCAGCGTCTTTCAGGAAACCGGGCAACTGCTGGGCGAACTGGCCCAACGCTGCCAGGCCGAAGGCATGCGTTTGTTGTACCACAACCATCACTGGGAGATGGTTGAAATTGAGGACAAACTCGCCCTGGATTGGCTGTTTGACAGCGCCGGCGACAGCCTCGGTTTTGAGCCGGATATGGCCTGGATAACCTTTGGTGGCGTTGACCCGGTGGTATTGTTACGGCGTTACGCGGGCCGCTGCCTGCGAGTACACTTGAAGGATTTGGGAACCGCCGGCCCGGATTCTTCAGAGCCGCTCATGGATGGCGCGGTGATGGCTGATGTCGGTGCGGGCAGTCTGGAGTGGCCGACTCTGCTCCCCGCCGCCCGCGATGCCGGCGCGGCCTGGTACATCGTTGAGCACGATAATCCACGCGACCCCGTGGCCAGTATCTCCAACAGCCTGGCCTACCTGCGGCAGCAACTGCCCGCTGTGCTGTAAGCCTGAAAACGGAGTCCAAAAGCTATGCTTTTGGACTCCGGCAAAGGCATTATTCTGTAGCATGTTCACGAACCTGTGACCCACCACCAATAATGAAAAGTGTGGGAACTCGTAAGAACTGACCCCAGGAGTTCCCCTGAGTTCCCACGAGCTATTTTCTCAGGAGTTACCCATGACCCTTCCCTCCGTAAAAACCGCCGTCATCGGCTGCGGCAACATCAGCAGCATTTATCTTGAAAACGCGGCCAAGTGGGACATTCTGGACCTGGTTGCCTGCGCCGACCTCGATCTGGCTCGCGCCGAGAGCCAGGCGGCCAAATTCAATGTGCCCCGTGCGCTGCCGGTGGCCGAGGTGCTGGCCGACCCGGACATCGAGCTAATCATCAATTTGACCATCCCCGCTGCCCACGCCGAAATAGGGCTGGCCGCCCTGCGCGCCGGTAAATCGGTGTACAATGAAAAGCCGCTGGCTCTGAGCCGCGCCGAGGGCCAACTGATGCTCCGGGAAGCGCAGGCTCGCGGTCTGCGGGTGGGCAACGCCCCCGACACCTTTCTGGGCGGCGGGCTGCAAACCTGCCGCCAACTGCTTGACGCCGGCGAAATCGGCGCCCCGGTCGCTGCCAATGCCTTTATGTTCATCCGTGGCCCCGAAGCCTGGCACCCCGACCCCAGCTTTTTCTACCAGGTTGGCGCGGGACCGCTGTTTGATATGGGGCCATACTACCTCACCGGCCTGGTTTCAATGCTGGGACCCATTCGTCGCGTGACCGGTTCTGCCCGCATCACCTACCCGGAGCGCACCATCGGCAGCGGCCCCAAAAAAGGACAGAAAATCCCGGTTGAAACCCCCACCCACCTTGCCGGCATCCTCGATTTTGCCAGCGGCCCGGTGGCCACGCTTGTCACCAGCTTTGATGTGACCATATCTGCGGGCGAGGCGCTAAACCTGTACGATGTCGGCAGCGGGCTGCTTGAAATTCAGGGCACAGCCGGCACACTGAGCATGCCCGACCCCAACACGTTCGGCGGGCCGGTACGGGTGCGCCGTCTGGGTGAGCCTGGCTGGCGTGAGATACCGGTCAGCCATGGATATACCACCAACAGCCGCTGTCTGGGCGTGGCCGACCTGGCCCATGCCATCCGTACCGACCGCCCTCATCGCGCTAATGGCGACATGGCCTTTCACGTGCTCGATGTGATGCATGCTATTCTCGAAGCATCAGAAACCGGGCAGCACATCGAACTGACCAGCACCTTCGAGCGTCCGGCGCCCCTGCCGGCCGGTTTGTCTGAGTACCAACTGGATGCATAAAATAAAAAAGGGAGAAGAATATGACAGAGCCAGGGTTGGGTACCACCACCATCACCCAGGTGGCGATTGTTGTCAAAGATATTGAGGCCAAAGCACGGGCCTGGGCAGAAGTTCTGGGCTTGCCAGTACCGGAGATAATCATCACCGATACCTATGAACACGCTCAAACCGAATATGAGGGCAGACCCTCAGAGGCCCGGGCCAAGCTGGCCTTTTTCCACTTGGGGCAAATAGACCTTGAGTTGGTTGAACCCATCGGTGAGCCGAGCACCTGGAAAGATCAGCTTGATGAACACGGCGACAGTTTGCACCACATCGCCTTTGAGATTAAGGGGATGCCGGAGAAAACAGCCTATTTGGATGCTAAAGGGATTCCATTGGTGCAGCGCGGCGAGTACACCGGCGGTCGCTATGCCTATTTCGACGGGAATGCCCAGTTGGGGGCGACAATAGAACTTTTGGAGAACGACTGAAAAGAGGAAGTATGACCACCCAAACCGATAATCTTACTATAACCGATATGGAAGCGCGCCTTGACGTGCTTTTGCAAACTATGACCCTGGAAGAACAAGTCTCTTTATTAGCCGGAGCATCCTTTTGGTTGACCGTCCCGGTCGAGCGGCTGGGTATTCCGGCTATCAAAGTGAGCGATGGCCCCAACGGGGCGCGCGGCGGCGGCGCTCTGGTCGGCGGCGTGCCGGCGGCCTGCTTCCCGGTGGGGGTTTCCCTGGCCTCCACCTGGAATACAGAGCTGGTGGGGCAAGTCGGTCAAGCTCTGGGCGAGGAAGCCCAATCCAAAGGGGCGCGGGTGCTGCTGGGACCAACGGTAAACATCCACCGTTCCACGCTGAATGGCCGCAACTTTGAGTGCTATTCCGAAGACCCGTTCCTGTCGGCCCAAATAGTTGTCGCCTATATCAAAGGCGTGCAGAGCCGGGGCGTGGCGGCCACCGTCAAGCACTATGTCGGCAACGAGTCAGAATTTCAACGCATGACCATCAGTTCCGAAATTGACGAGCGCCCCCTGCGCGAAATCTACCTGCCGCCCTTTGAAGCGGCGGTCAAAGAAGCAAAGGTGTGGGCGGTGATGAGCGGGTATAACAAAGTCAACGGCACGTACGCGGGAGACCACCCCCAGTTGTTGCGCGGTATTCTCAAGGATGAATGGGGCTTCGATGGCGTGGTGATGTCCGACTGGTTTGCCCATCACAGCCTGACTTCGGTTGAGTCGGGTCTCGATTTAGAGATGCCCGGCCCAACCAGAGAACGGGGAGCAAAACTGGTCCAGGCTGTCCAAGCGGGACAGGTCAGCGCCGAGGCAGTGCAGGAAAGCGCCCGGCGGGTGCTGCGCCTCATTGCGCGAGTGGGCGCATTTGACGATCCGGCCATTCCCGACGAACAGGCCCTCGACCGTCCGGAGCACCGCGCCCTCATCCGGCGCGCCGGGGCCGAAGGTATTGTCTTGCTCAAGAACGATGGAGTTCTGCCGCTGGATAAAAAGAAACTAACCACGCTGGCCGTGATCGGCCCCAACGCCAAAACTGCCCAGATTATGGGCGGCGGCAGCGCCCAGGTCAACGCCCACTACCGGGTCAGTCCCCTGGAAGGGATTACGGCCCAGGCGGGGGAAGTTGTTGAGATTGGTTACGAACCGGGCTGCACCAATTACAAATATTTGCCCCTGCTCTCCGGCCGGCAGCTTGTCTCGCTGGAGGGACAGCCGGGCCTCAGCGCCGAATATTTCAACAGCCTCGACCTGTCCGGCCCGGTGGTCTTCCGCAAACAAACGCCGGAAACGGAAGTGATGTGGTTCGACCCCGCCGGGCCGGGCGTAAACTCGGCTCACTTTTCGGCCCGTTTCACCGCCCGTTTGACCCCTGAAACGAGTGGGGAGCATCATTTCAGCCTGGTCAGCGCCGGGTTGAGCCGCCTATTCGTCAATGGGCAGTTGGTGGTAGATAATTGGGCCGCCTGGCAGCCGGGCGACAGTTACTTTGGCTTTGGCAGCCGGGAAGCTACCGGCGTGATCGAGTTCCAGGCCGGGCAGAGTTACGATTTGGTGATTGAATACAGCCGTCAAAATGCCTCTGTCCTGGCGGCGTTACGGGTGGGCATGTTCCAGCCGCTCGGCGATGAAGCGATTGAACGGGCGGTAGCTCTGGCCGCCACCGCCGATGTGGCCGTCATCTGCGCCGGTTTGACCGGCGAGTGGGACAGCGAGGGGCAAGACCGGCCCCATATGGATCTGGTGGGTCGCCAGAATGAACTGATTGCCCGTGTCGCTGCCGCCAATCCCCGCACGGTGGTGGTGCTGCAAACGGGCGGGCCGGTGACCATGCCCTGGCTCGATCAGGTGGCCGGGGTCATGCAAGCCTGGTATCCCGGCCAGGAGTGCGGCAACGCCATCGCCGATGTGTTGTTTGGCGAAGTCAACCCCTCCGGCAAGCTGCCCCAAACCTTCCCGGTTCGACTGGAAGATAATCCGGCCTTTATCAACTACCCCGGCGAGAATGGCCGGGTGCGCTACGGTGAGGGCATTTTTGTGGGCTACCGTTACTACGAGAAGAAGCGAATCGAGCCGCTGTTCCCCTTCGGCTTGGGCCTTTCCTATACTAGCTTTGCCTACGCCAATCTGCGCCTCAGCGCAGAGACTATTGCCCCGGATGGTCAATTGGCCGTCACCGTGGAGGTGACCAACACCGGCCCGCGGCCGGGGCAAGAGGTGGCCCAATTGTACGTGCGTGATGTTGCGGCCCGCCTTACCCGTCCCCCGAAGGAGCTAAAAGGTTTTGCCAAGGTTGCCCTGGCGCCCGGCGAGACGAAGACGGTGACGTTGACCCTCGACCGGCAAGCCCTGGCCTACTGGGACGACGCGCAGCAGGCGTGGGTCGCGGAGGCCGGTGAGTTTGAGGTATTGGTCGGCAGCTCGTCGCAGGATATTCGGGCACGGAGCAGGTTCCGTTTGACCGGCACAGTCATCTTCGGCGGGCCGGCAAAGCGCTAGAAACGAGTGACTTTGCTGTTGTGCCCTTCTCTGGCAAAGGTGGCGATCAATAGATTTGGGCAACGTCCTATTCAACCCTATACAGTGCATCGGTTTGCGCTTTTTACCCCCACTAAGCTATTCGTTACTATGTGGCATGGTAGTTTGGTGGAGTTACAATATGGACAGGTGTGATACCTGTCCTTTTTTACGGGTTTCTCCTGACTATTTAGCGGATGTTATCACCGCTAGAGTCTGGTATAATTAGCTGCACCTCAGAATTTAAGGAGAAAATCTATGTGGCACGGTGGTTGGTGGAGTTATATCCGTTATGATGAGGAACGAGATCGGCCTCAAGTCAGCTTGGCACTATTACGACGGGTGTGGGGTTATGCTAAACCCTATCGGCTTAAAACTGTCGGCTTGTTAATCACCATTTTTGCGATTACCGGCCTTAGCCTTATTCCGCCGCTTCTTTATCGAGATTTAATTGACAACGCCCTGCCCAATCAAGATGTGACCCGCTTGATCTGGCTGACCCTGGGCATGATTGGAATACCTATCATTAATGCTTTTATTGGCCTGGGTCAACGTTACCTCAGTGCCACCATCGGTGAGCATCTGATTGCCGATCTACGGAATGTTTTGTTCAACCATTTGCATGCCATGGGCCTCAGATTTTTTACCCATTCAAAGACGGGTGAATTAATGAGCAGACTCAACAACGATGTGGTCGGCGCGCAAAGCGCCTTGACCGGCACGTTTATCAATGTCCTCACCAACCTGGTCACGGTGATTTCAACGCTGGCGATTATGTTGACATTGGAATGGCGCTTGACGTTGTTGAGTGTCGCTATCTTACCGCTGTTTATTTTACCAACCCGCCGGGTCGGGCGCTTACTGCGGGAAGTCCGGCGGGAAAGCCTGGACTTGAACGCCAAAATGAATGCGTTGATGCATGAAACGCTCAACGTGAGTGGGGTGTTGCTGGTCAAACTGTTTGGCCGGCAGCATGATGAGATAGAGCGGTTTCGAGAGCGGAGTGGACAGGTAGCGCAAATTGGGGTCCGTTCGGCAATGATTGGGCGCTGGTTCTTTATGGGGTTAGGCGTAGTGGGGGCCATCGGGACAGCGATAGTGTTTGGCGTTGGCGGTTATCTGGTCATTATCGGAGTATTTACGGTTGGAACTATTGTGGCCTTTGGGGCCTACTTAAACCAGTTGTATGGGCCGTTGAGCGCCATGAGTAATGCCCACCTTGAGTTGGCTACCAGTATGGTCAGTTTTGAGCGGGTTTTTGAAATTATCGATCTGCCCTTTGAAATACAGGAAAAACCGGGTGCGGTCGAGTTAAAAAATGTGGCCGGGCGAGTTACCTTTGAGAACGTATCATTCAGCTACACGGAAGGCGGCGATGGGGGGGCCGGAGCGCTGGGGCTAACCGTAGACCGCTCAGTGGGCAACGATAACGGTCACTCGGCGGCCACCCCGGCCAGGGTATCCAGCCGCAGTATGGCTATCAAAAATATTAGTTTTGAGATTAAACCCGGCCAACTGGCGGCATTGGTCGGCCCCAGCGGGGCCGGAAAAACCACCATCACCTATCTACTACCCCGGCTGTATGATCCCACTGAGGGCCGCATCTGTCTGGATGGGCACGATTTGCGAGACGTGACCCAACAGTCGTTGGTTTCGGCCATTGGGATGGTGACGCAAGAAACCTATCTATTTCACGATAGCATTAAGGCTAATTTATTGTATGCCAAACCCAAGGCTAGCCAGGCCGAAATCGAAGCTGCCTGCGAAGCGGCCAACATCCATCACTTTATTGCCGGATTGCCGGAGGGGTATGACACGGTGGTGGGTGAGCGGGGGTATCGCCTCAGCGGAGGGGAGAAGCAGCGGATGGCGATTGCTCGCGTGATTCTTAAAGATCCGCGCATCTTGGTGCTGGACGAAGCCACCAGCAGCCTGGACAGCGAGAGCGAAGCCTTGATCCAGGAAGCGTTGGAACGGATTATGAAAAATCGTACCAGCCTGGTGATCGCACACCGGCTCAGCACCATCCTGGCCGCTGATCTAATTCTGGTGATGAACGAAGGCGGATTGGTTGAGCAAGGTCGCCGGAGTGGGTCTCGTTCGGCTCACGAGGAACTGTTAGCCCAGGGTGGCCTGTATGCCCGGTTGTACCAGACCCAATTTCGATCTATTTCACAGCCTATGGCTTGACGTTATTCATTGGACGGCGGCAGAAGTGTGGCATTCCGGCTGAGATTGAGTTTAAGACCAAACCAGAACCGGGCCAGAAGATGATTCAGGCGGTACAAATGTTATCTCAGTAATACTCTGGCTGATATGAGCTTGACCCCCCTCATTTGGCTCAGCGGGATGATCCTCGCCCGGAACGCGGTCAGCGCTTGGGGTCAGTTGATGCCCACAATGGCGCAGGTTAAGCACGGCGACCAGATCGTGGCGGAGAAAGTCGCACCCTTCCAGGTGGGTGATGTGGTGGTCGTTTGTCCCGGCGGCCATCTGTACCGGGGCGGCCTACCAAAGCGAGGTTGGGCATGGACGTCAAGGAGTTTTATAAAATGGCTCGCTGGTTATGCTAAAGTGAACCTTCGCCGCCGCCAATTCCGCCCTCAACCGCTCGAAGAGAGGGCCAACGATCACCTGCTCCGGCGTCAGCAGGCCGCGCTCAGTTATCTCGCCCCGACCCACCATGCGGGCTACAATTGCCCCGGTAAAGGCAGTCGTCCGGGCCATCGAGGTGAAACCTTCCACTGCGTCGTAATAATCTACCATTTCGGCCTGGCAGCGGCATGGCTGGCCCGCTTTCTGTCCGCTGGCCTCCACCCGCAGCAGGGTAATATCCCGCTCGCCTTCTTTCATTGCCACCTGGGGATAGAGCAGCGCATCGAGCAGCTTTTTGGGCGCAACCTTGACCCCCTCCACCTCGACCGGCTCCAGGCTCAATAGCCCCAACTCTTTGAGTACGGTCACTTTGGCCGCGTAGCCGGGCCAGCGGATGGTTTTTTGGCTGCCGCTTTTTAGATGTTTGAGGATCGGCAGGTCCAGCAGCCAGGGCATAAAGGTTTCGTGCCAGGCTTCCAGTTCGCCCACGCCGGGGAAGGTCACGCTTTCGACGCCGGAGTAACGCGGCACAAACTTAAGCTGGCCGTCTTCGACCAAACGCCCGTCCTGCTCGCGCAGGGGCAACTGTTTGCCGCCAAAGACAATTTTGTACCCCAGCGGCCCGCTCGGCGCGGCGGGGATGCCGCCACATTTGATATGCAGTTCGTCCACCTGATCCAACTGCTCGGCCAGGTGACGGGCCAAAATTTCGGTCAGCCCCGGCTCGACCCCACAGCCGGGGATAATCAGGCCGTTGGCGGCTTCGACTTCCCGGTGCAGTCCCGGCATGTGCTCGTCGGCGGGCCAAGTCAGGTCAACCAGGGGTACGCCCGCTCGCAGCGCGGCCCGAATGCCCAAAATGCTCACCGGCCGGGGCAGTGCCGCGACGACACCCTGGCAGCCGGTCATTACTTCGACGGCGACAGCCTGATCGTTGAGATCAAGTTGAATCGGGCTGAGTTTAGCCGCACCCGGTTTTCCGGCCAGACCGCGCATGGCTGCATCCAGTTGGCCTGGGTCAGCGTCGGCCAGAAAAACCTGGGCCACTTCCGGATCGGCCATCGCGTTAAAAGCGACGGCTGGTCCCATCAAGCCGCTGCCTAATATGAGGATTTTCATGGTTGATTTACTATTGCCTTTTAAACTTTACTGCTCGGAGGGGGTCGCAGACCCCCGACTGACGTGGGTCGCAGACCCGCTTTGAGCCTGAACCTCTAAACTTTACGTACCTTGCGAGCATCTTTTTAAGATCAGCGCAAATCAGCGAGGATCAGCGTCATCAGCGTTCCCTCAACCAGCCTCTTTCATACTCAAGCCAATCCGCCCGCGCTGAGCGTCAATTTTGATCACCTTCACCTTGACCACATCGCCGACGCTGACCACTTCAAAGGGGCTTTTGATATAACGGTCGGCCAGATGGCTGATGTGAACCAGCCCGTCCTGCTTGACCCCAATATCCACAAATGCGCCAAAATCCACCACGTTGCGCACCGTGCCGCTCAGGATCATGCCTTCTTTCAAATCCTCCAGCTTCAGCACATCCTGGCGCAGCAGCGGCGCGGGTAGTTCGTCGCGGGGGTCGCGGCCCGGTTTAGCTAACGACTCCAGAATATCGGCCAGGGTTGGCTCGCCGACATCCAGTTGGCGGGCCAGCTCTTTCAAGTTGCCCTTCCGCAATGTTTCGATTTTACCGGGCAGCTCTTTCTCATCGCCGCGCACCTGGAGGTGAGCAAACAACCGCTCGACCACCGGATAGCTTTCCGGGTGGATAAAGGTGTTGTCCAGCGGATGGTCGCCGCCGGGGATTTTGAGAAAGCCAATGGCCTGCTGGTAGGTTTTGTCGCCCAGCCCCTTGATTTTACGCAGCTCCTCGCGGCGACGGAACGGGCCGTTTTCTTCCCGATGTTTGACAATGGCATCGGCCACCCGCCGGCTAATCCCGGCGACGTAACTCAGCAGCGCCGCGCTGGCCGTGTTGACATCCACCCCGACGTGGTTAACCGCGCTCTCGACAACCGTATCCAGCGTTTCGGCCAGGTGCTTCTGGTTCACATCGTGCTGGTACAGCCCCACGCCGATGGATTTGGGGTCAATTTTGACCAGCTCGGCCAGCGGGTCTTGCAGCCGCCGGGCGATGGAGATAGCCCCGCGCATGCTCACGTCCAAATCGGGAAATTCAGCGCGGGCCAGATCGCTGGCGGAGTAGACCGACGCGCCGGCTTCGTTGACGATGACGTAAGCCAGTTGCGTCTTGCATCTTGCGTCTTGCGTCTTGGCCTCGCCAATGACCTCGGCGGCGAGAGTTTCGGTTTCGCGGCTGGCGGTGCCGTTGCCGATGGCAATCACGTCGGCGCCCTGCTCGATGAGCTTGAGCAGAATGGTTTTGGCCTCGTTCCACTTTTTTTGTGGTTCGTGGGGATAGATCGTCGTGCCGCCCAGAAATTTGCCGGTGGGGTCTACCAGGGCCACTTTGCAGCCGGTGCGGAAGCCGGGGTCAATCCCAATGATGGTTTTGCCCTTGATGGGCGGCTGCAATAACAATTGGCGCAGGTTGGCGGCAAAGGTGTTAATGGCGTGCTCATCGGAGGTGTCGGTTAGCTCGCCGCGCAGCTCATTTTCAATCGAAGGAGCCAGCAGCCGTTTGTAACCATCGGCGATGGCCTGGCGCAAATAGGTGGTAAAAACGGAACGGGGATTTTTGACCATGCGGGCCTGGATCGTTTGGATCAGTTCGTCGTCCGGCCCATCGAGTTTGACCTTGAGCACCCCTTCGCGCTCACCCCGGTTGATCGCCAGCAGGCGGTGCGGCGGGATGGCGCTCAGTTTTTCCCGGTAGTCGTAATAAACTTCGTACACGCCGCGCTCATCCTTGGCCTTGTCGGTCACACTGACCACCAGCCAGGCTTCCTTGCGGGTGCGCTCACGGACGCCGGCGCGGGTGTCGGCGTCTTCAGCCACGCTTTCGGCGATGATGTCGCACGCGCCGGCAAAAGCGGCCTCGGTGGTCGGCACGTCGTCGCTGAGGTAGGTCGCCGCGATTTCCTCCAAATTGCCCTTGGTTAGCTCCTGGGCCAGCATAGCCTGGGCCAGCGGTTCCAGGCCGCGTTCGCGGGCGATGGTGGCGCGGGTGCGGCGTTTGGGTTTGTAGGGCAGGTACAAATCTTCGACGGCTTGCAGGGTGTCGGCAGCCTCGATGCGCTGGTTTAGTTCGTCGGTCAGCTTGCCCTGCTCGGCGATGCTGTGGAGCACAGTTTCCTTGCGGGCTTCGAGGTTCCGCAGGTAGGTCAGCCGTTCCAGGATGGTGCGGAGTTGGGCCTCGTCCAGTCCGCCGGTCACTTCTTTGCGGTAGCGGGCCACAAAAGGCACGGTGTTTTCATTGTCAAACAGTTCAATCGAGCGGGCGGCCTGCTGGCGCTGAATCCCCAGCTCGGCGGCAATGATTTGGGCAAAATCAATGGACATGCGGTCTCCGATTTACGATTTACGATGAGAAGAGTATCGCATCCTGAGTAACCTTGAACGAAGTGAAAGACGTATCGAAGGGTGCGATTAAGAAAACCTTGTACTTGGCTTTATAGTATCCATTTTGACCCGCCGGGCAAATGGTGGTAAGGTGTAATAAATTGGCTAAAATGGAGGTAGCGATGATAAAGATTTATGACTTAAGTAACAATACCCTCGTCGGCGAAATCAGCGAGGAGCAGTTCCAGTTTCTGCACGAGCACTTTGAGGAAGAGTCGCTGGACGACCGCGATTACTACCTTAACCAGGTGACGGTGGATGCCCTGGCCGAGGCCGGCGCTGACCCCGGCCTGATTGCGGTTTTGAGCCGGGCGCTGGGCGGCCGGGAGGAGATGGATATTCGCTGGACCCGTGAATAATTGTGAATTGTGAATGGTGAATGGTTAATAGTGAATGAAATTCCAATTCGCAATTCACAATTGGTTATTCACAATTCACAATTGGTTATACCACTGCCGGCAGTTCGTTGCCGGAATCGGTGATGGCTTTTTTGACGTCGGTCAGGGCGAGCAAAATCAGCCCGACAACGAAAAAAATAATCAGCATCACAATCGAGATGCGCTGAGCGCCGGTCAGTTGCAAGGCCAGGGCAAAAACCACCGGTCCCAGCCACGACGTGCCCCGCTCACTGATCTCGTACAGGCTAAAGTATTCGGACTCCCGGTTCTTGGGAATCATCTGTGAGAACAGCGAGCGGCTGAGCGCCTGCGACCCACCCAACACCATGGCTAAAAAGGCCGCCAGAATCCAGAATTGGGTCGCCGTGTATAAAAAGCCGTAAGCATAAATCACCAGTCCCGACCAGACCACCAGGCTGAGCATAATTGCTTTTTTGGCCCCCAAGCGTCCCGCCAGGAAATTAAAGAACATCGCCCCCAGCGCGGCCACAAACTGGATCATCAGCACCACTTGAACCAGGGTGCTGGTCGAAAGGCCCAGTTCACTCGAAGCAAAGATGGTGGCGACGGTGTTGATGGTTTGAATCCCATCGTTGTAAATTAGATAAGCAATGAGAAAGCGCAGGGTGGTGGGGTATTTGTAGAAAAGCTCTTTAATGGTCCGGCCCAACTGTTTGAAACTGTGCGACAGATACGTCTCGCCGTGAGGTAATTGGTGGACCGGGTCGCGCTGAACCAGGCGGCGCTGGGGAAAGAGAAAGGTAAAGACCAGCCACCACAGTCCGGCCCCGGCCAGGCTCAGCCGGATAGCCAGCCCCCGATTTTCCTCGCTGACCCACCACAGGACCGCCAACGTCAGCAGCAAAGCCAGCCCGCCGCCCACGTACCCCAGGGCAAAACCTTTGGAACTGACCGAGTCTCGCTCGTTGGGGCCGGCAATATCGGGCAGAAAGGCATTGTAAAAGACCAGCGCCGCCCCAAATGAGAGGTTGGCGATGATAAAGAGCAGCCCACCCAGCCAGATTAAATCACTTGTCACCAGAAAAAGCAGCATCGTGGCAATTGCGCCCAGGTAGGCAAAGGTCAACATGAGCCGTTTTTTGAGATGAGAGTAGTCGGCAATGGCCCCTAGGATGGGCAGCACAAACACCTGCAAACCCACCGAGATGGAGACGCACAAGGGGTAAAACCCGGCCCCTTCCAGGGGATAACCAAACAGGTTCACCACACCGCCCCTGGCTTCGGCCAGGGCGGTCAGGTAGGGGCCTAAAAAGGTAGTTACCACAATAGTGCTAAAGGCCGAGTTAGCCCAGTCGTACATACCCCAGCCGAAGATTTCACGTTGGTTTTTCAATGGCATCGTGCTCCAGAAAAGTTTATACCGTTAAAACAAATAGCAGGTAGCAGAGTAGCAGGGTATAAATTTGCTACCTTGCTACCCTGCTACCTGCCTTCGTAAACGATGCGCCCGTCGCAGAGGGTGAGCACCGGCTGTACCTGGTCAATTTCTTCCGGCGGGAGGGCGAAAATATCCGCCGAGAGCAGCACCAGGTCGGCCAGCATGCCTGCTTTGATCTGGCCCTTGTGCTGTTCCTGAAATTCGGCGTAAGCGGCATCACGGGTGTATCCGGCAATGGCGTCGGCCAGGGTTTGGCGCTCTTCGGGCAGGCCGGGCTGCCAGGGGCGGCGGTTAATGGCCGCGTGCAGGCCGAGCAAGGGGTTTTGTCGGGCAACCGGCCAATCACTGCCAAAAGCCAGTCTGGCCCCGGCTTCACGTAGCGTTTGCCAGGCAAAGCTGCGCCCCCACCGTTCCAGGCCGACCCGCGCCGGCCAGACATCGGGATCGTCGGGGGTTTGCAGGGGCACGTGGGCCGGCTGCATCGAGGCGATGACGCCCAACTCAGCAAAGCGGGGCAGGTCGTCGGGGTGGATTAGCTCGATGTGCTCAACTCGGTGGCGGCTGTCGCGGCGGCCGTTGGCCTGTTGAGCTGCCTCAAACCCATCCAGGGTGCGCCGCACCGCGCCATCGCCGGTAGCGTGGACAAAGATTTGCAGGCCCAGGCGGTCGGCCCTGATAGCCATCTCGTTGAAATGCTCGGCGCTGAACAAGGCCCCGCCCTTATTGCCCGGCTGCCCTATATAATCGTCCAATAGCAGCCCGGTGTAAGTTTCAATCACCCCGTCCATAAAAAATTTAACGCAGCCGCTGCGAACCATATCACTCTGAAATGCCTGGCGCATGGCGACGGCATCGGCCAAGTCCTCCGGCGGGGTTTCGGGGGTGATGCTGTAGGGGCAGTAAACGCGCAGAGTCAACTCGCCCACATCTTCCAGGGCGGCGTAGAGAGCCAGTTGTTCCAGGTCGCCATCCATATTATGGACGCTGGTCACGCCTACCTGGGCTGCTTCGGCCAGGCCGCGCTGGAGCATGGCCCGCTTCTGGATGTCGCTGGGCGGCGGGATCAGGTCGAGAACCAGATCGTACGCGCCCCGCTCGCGCAGTTCACCGCTGGCCTGGCCGTCGGCGCTGCGAACAATTTCACTGTTTGGCCCCTCCGCTTGGCCGCTCGACAGAATATTGGCCCGGCGCAAGGCGGCGGTGTTGGCCCAGGCGGTGTGGACATCGTATGAAAAGAGCAGCAGCGGCCGGTCGGGGCTGATGGCGTCGAGATGATGGCGGGTCAACGGCTGCCGCCCTGGGGCGATGTCGTATTTTAAGCCGTGCCCCACCAGCCAGGGAGTATCGGGCTGCTCGGCGGCAAAGCGACTCACGGTAGCAGCCAGGCTGTCCAGCGAAGTCACCTCGCCCAGTTGGATCCCGGCCAGTTCGATAGACCCCAGGAGCAGGTGAAAGTGGCTGTCAATAAAACCGGGCAGCAGGGTGCAGCTCTGGCCGTCAATCACGCGGGTGTGGGGGCCACGCCAGGCGGCGGCATCGGCGGCGCTGCCGGCAAAGACGATGCGCCGTCCTCGAATAGCAACGGCTTCGGCCCAGGGTTGGGCGGGGTCAACGGTATAAACCTGGGCATGGGTGATAAGTAAATCGGCGGGTTGGGGCATCGAGGCAAGCTCCTAAGAAAATAGATCGGGGACGGGGGACCAAAGACCGGAGATAAATGCCCGGTCATCGGTCACCGGTCTGCGGTCTTCATTTTTATTCTCGTTGTCGTCCCTGGTGGGGTCGAAGTATAGCTTCGATTTATTTTTCTGGCTAACCACGTCCCTCTTGAAATGATTGCAGGGAATCCTTCTGAACGACAAAATTGCTTTTTTGACGCCATCCTCGAAGTGTGTTATACTCATCATAACATCATACCACTTGACCACGCTGCAATGTTGATTCATTTCCAAGGGGGGATATGTACTCAACCATTCACGCCTCGCGTCTGTATGAACAGATCAGCCAACAAATCCAAAATTTAATTTTAGCCGGGAGCCTCCGCCCCGGTGATAAGCTGCCCCCGGAACGAGAACTGGCCGAACAGTTTGGCGTCAGCCGGACGGCGGTGCGAGAAGCGGTTAAGGCCCTGCGCGAAAAAGGGCTGGTCGAGATTCAGCCAGGCCGGGGGACTTTCATTACCGACAGTACCTCCGAGGTGATGCGCGACTCCCTGGATTTCATCGTCAAGGTGGGTTTGAGTGATGGAGTAGCCAACCTGAATGAAGTCCGCACCCTTATGGAACCGGGGATTGCCGCACGGGCAGCCAAGAAGGCGACCGAGGCCGATATCGAAACGATGGAGCGGGCGGTGGCCGCGATGGACCAGGCCCTCGACAATGCCGAAGCCTTTGCCGAGGCCGACCTGGCCTTTCACCTGGCCCTGGCCCACGCCACCCGCAACCCCCTCATTCCCATCCTGCTTGACCCCATCGTGGACCTGTTACGTGAACATCGCAAACGCATTTTTTTGGTGGATGGCGGGCCGCAGCGAGGGCAGTATCACCACAAGCGCATCCTGGCGGCCATCAAAAAGCGCGATGCTGACGCGGCCCACCAGGCGATGTGTGACCACTTGCAGCAAGTCCTCACCGATAGCGAAGCTGTACCCAAGCTGACCGAATAACTTTTTAAACATCCGAAAACGGAGGAAATCAATGGCGAATCTTGGATATGTAGGACTGGGGGTGATGGGCAGCCGCATGGTTAAGCGCCTGCTCGATGCCGGACATACCGTTACCGGCTATAATCGCACCCAGGCCAAAGCTGGCTGGCTAATCGAAGCCGGCATGCGCTGGGGCGACTCGCCCCGCGCCGTAGCCGCAGCAGCCGACATTACCTTCTCCATGGTCACCAATACCGAAGCCGTCAAATCCATCACTCAGGGGACGGATGGGATTCTGGCCGGTTTGACGCCCAGTAAAATCTACATTGATATGAGCACCATGAGTCCGGGTTACAGCCGGGAACTGGCCGCCCAAGTCGCTGAGCGAGGCGCAGCCATGCTCGATGCGCCGGTGTCGGGCAGCGTGATTACCCTGGAGCAGGGCAAGTTGTCCATCATGGTTGGTGGGGAACGGGATACCTTTGAGAAGGCGCTGCCCGTTTTGCAGGATATCGGTCCCAAAGTGACCCATGTCGGCGGCAACGGCCTGGCTGTCTCTATGAAAATTGCCACCAATTTGAGTCTGGCGGTGCAAATGCTGGCCTTCAGCGAAGGCGTCCTGCTGGCCGAAAAGAGCGGCATCAAACGGGAAACGGCGGTGGAAGTACTGCTGAACAGCGTCATCGCCTCGCCGATGGTCACCTACCGGGGACCCTTTGTGCTGCAACAGCCCGACGAAGCCTGGTTTGATTGCAACATGATGCAGAAAGACATGCTGCTGGCCCTGGAAATGGGCCGCTCGCTGGGGGTGCCGCTGCCCACCACCTCTGTGACCAACGAAATGCTCACCACCGCACGGGCCATGGGTCTCGATCACCTTGATTTTGCGGCGCTGTTCAACGTGCTGGCCCGCATGTCCGGGGTGGAGGCCTAAGCCATGTCCCAGGCCGTCGAATTGGCTCCAGCTTCCGGCACGCTTGAGTTCAAAGCCGTTGACAGTGAACAATGGCTGCACATGTATGCCCAGATGACCAAGATTCGGGTGTTTGAGGAAAACGTCAATGAGCTGTACACCTCGGCCAAGATGCCGGGGCTGGCCCACCTTTATATCGGCGAGGAAGCCGTAGCGGTGGGGGTCTGTGAGGCGCTGCGGAAGGACGACTACATTACCAGCACCCATCGCGGACACGGCCACTGCCTGGCTAAAGGGGCCAGCGTAGACCGCATGTTTGCCGAGTTATTAGGCAAAGAACCGGGCTACTGCCGGGGCAAGGGCGGCTCGATGCACATTGCCGACCAGGACACGGGCAACTTGGGGGCCAATGCCATTGTCGGCGGCAGCGCCGGAATTGCTACCGGCGCGGCCATGTCGGCCAAGATGCGCGGCAGCGACCAGGCGGCGGTCTGCTTCTTTGGCGAAGGGGCATTGGGCCAGGGGTTGCTGTACGAAACTATGAATATGGCCTCGCTGTGGCGGCTGCCGGTGATTTATGTCTGCGAAAATAACCTCTACAACGAATACACCCACCATTCCGAGACAACCGCCGGGGCGATGGCCGCGCGGGCCAGCGCCTTTAACATTTACACCGAGGAGATTGACGGGCAGGATGTCCGTCGGGTGTATCTGACGGCGCTGCGGCTGGTCGAACGCGCCCGGCGCGGCGAAAGGCCGGCCTTTCTGCTCTGCCACACCTATCGTTATCACGGCCACCACGTTGGTGACATCAACCGGGCCTATTACCGTTCAAAGGAAGAGGAAATGTTGTGGCGGACGGAACGTGATCCGTTGCAGCTTCTAGGCAACTGGCTGCTTGAGGAAAAGCTGACCGACTCGGACGTACTGGCACAGATTGAACGGGAGGCCCGCACCGAAGCCGAGGCCGCTGTTCAGTTCGCCTTGAATGCGCCTTACCCTGATGCTAACGAGGTGGGGTTGCATGTTTACGCCTGACGGCGCTGACCGCGAAATCACCTTTGGCCAGGCCATCAACGAGGCCCTGGCTGAAGAGATGCGCCGCGACTCGCGCGTGTTCATCATCGGCGAGGATGTGGCCGAGGCCGGCACGGCCTTTAAAGTGCTGCTGGGGCTGGTGCAGGAGTTTGGCCCGCAGCGGGTCATTGACTCGCCCATTTCCGAGGCCGGTATTACCGGCATTGGGGTGGGGGCCGCCATGACCGGCATGCGCCCGGTGGTGGATATTATGTTTGGCGACTTCATCACCCTGACCATGGATCAGATGGTCAACCAGGCCGCCAAAATTCACTATATGTCGGGCGGCAAGCTCAAGGTGCCGCTGGTACTGCGCACTACGCTGGGGGCGACTCGCCGCTCTGCCGCCCAGCACAGCCAGAGTTTGCAAGCCTGGTTCAGCCATGTGCCCGGGTTAAAGGTAGTTATCCCCTCGACGCCTTATGATGCCAAGGGACTGCTCAAAACGGCTATCCGCGATGATAACCCGGTCGCCTTTTTTGAGGATAAAATGATGTACCAGCTCAAGGGTAAAGTGCCGGCAACAGATTATACGATTCCTTTCGGCGTGGCCGACATCAAGCGTGAAGGCACGGATATTACCTTGGTAGCAACCAGCAGCATGGTTCACGTGGCCCTGGACGCGGCCAACAGGCTGGCCGAAATCGGCCTCAGCGCCGAAGTGATAGACCCCCGCACCACCTTTCCCCTGGACAAGCAAACCCTGATCGAATCGGCCAAAAAGACCAGCCGGGCGATGGTGATTGACGAGGGTTACGAGCGCTACGGCGTCACCGCCGAAATCGCTTCGGTTATTGCCGATGGCGCTTTTTATTATCTGGATGCGCCGGTTAAACGCATGGGGGCGATGGATGTACCTATACCCTTCTCCCCGGCGCTGGAAGATTTAACCGTGCCCACCGCGCAGACGGTCATGGAGGTGGCTAAAACCTTGTGCGGACGAAACTAACGATTTACGGTTTACGATTGGAAACATTCAAAGCGTAAATCGTAAATCCAAAATCCCAGGGGGTTACTATCCGGCCCTTTTAGCCGGTATCAAAAATTTCTAAACTCAAGGAGGAGATTATTCGATGAAGCGTCTTGGTTCAATGGTGACAATTGTTTTACTACTGTCGTTGCTGCTGGCAGCCTGCCAGTCTGCGCCGCCGGCGGCCCCGGTGAAAACGGAACAACCGGCAGCCCCGGCAACCGAAGCCCCGGCCACCGAAGAAGCCGTCGCCGAGGCCACCGAAGCGCCTACTGCAACGGAAGAGGCGGCCTCCGCCGGGTCGGGTGAGGCCATCAGGATTGGTGCGTCACTGCCGTTGAGCGGCCGCTTTAGTGAGCCGGGCACGGCGGCCAAGCAGGGCTACGAAGTCTGGGCGGCGATGGTCAACGAGGCGGGCGGGTTGTTGGGCCGGCCGGTCGAGCTAACCATCATAGACAACGCCAGTGACCAGGACACAGCGGTGGCCGATTACGAAAAGCTGATCACCGTAGACAAGGTTGATCTGGTGGTCGGGCCGTTCTCTAGCTTTTTGGTCATCCCCACCTCCGAAGTGGCCGCGCGCTACGGCTACGCCTTTGTCGAACCGGCCGGCGGTGCGCCCGATGTCTTCAACCGGGGCTTGACCAACCTCTTTTTTGCCCAACCGGCCCCCAGCGCCCAACAGGCCGAACCCTTTGCCGAGTACATCTTGAGCCTGCCCGAAGATGTGCGGCCCAAAACCTTCGCCGTCGCCAGCCAGGATGACCCTTTCGTAATCGGGGTGATGGACAGCCTCAAAGCCCTGCTGACCGAAGGCGGCCTGGAACTGGTCTTTGACGAAATTTACGCCCCCGAAACCACCGACTTTTCCACTATTGCTATTCAGATAGCTGATTTAGACCCCGATCTGGTGGTCGGAGGGACGCTGCTGGAAGACTCCATCGGCCAGATTCGGGCCTATGAGGAGGCCGGCTACCAGCCGCGCTTCGCCTATTACACCACCGGGCCGTCGCTGCCGGGGCCGTTCAAGGAAGCCCTGGGGGACGAGACCGAAGGTATCTTTGCCTCTATTTCCTGGTTCCCCGAAGCCAATGAGCATCAAAACGCCGAGTTTGTGGCTAAATATATCGAAATGTTTGGTGGTGAGGCGAGTGGCATAGCCGAAGATGCGGCCAATGCTTTCACCGTCGGTCAGGTGTTGCAGCAGGCGGTGGAGAATGTTGGCTCGGTGGACAACGCCGCCCTGATTGAAGAGTTACACCAGGGGACTTATGAAACCATCGTTGGCCCGTTGAGTTTTGACGAGACCGGCGTCCCTCAAGGTAGTTATATGCTGCTGCAATGGCAGGGCGATAGTTTTGTCATCGTCGGGCCGCCTGACCGGGCACAGGCTGAGGCTGTTCCCCCGGCAGGGGAGTCAACCGCGCCGGCCGAGTCGAGTGGCGCACCCGCTGAAGCGCCGGCTGCTTCCGGCGAACCCATCCGAATTGGCGCATCGCTGCCGTTGAGCGGCCGCTTTAGCGAGCCGGGCACGGCGGCCAAGCAGGGTTATGAAGTCTGGGTGGATATGGTCAATGCGTCTGGGGGGATGTTGGGCCGGCCGATTGAACTGATCGTGGTAGACAACGCCAGCGACCAGGATACAGCGGTGGCCGACTACGAAAAGCTGATCACTGTAGACAAAGTGGATCTGGTGGTTGGGCCGTTCTCCAGCTTCCTGGTCATTCCCACGTCGGAGGTGGCCGCTCGCTACGGCTACGCCTTTGTTGAACCGGCAGGCGGCTCGCCGGAAGTTTTTGATCGCGGGTTGACTAACATCTTCTTTGCCCAGCCGGCGCGAGGCTCGGAACAGGCCAAGCCTTTTGCCGATTATCTGCTGGCCCTCCCGGAAGACCAACGGCCCAAAACCTTTGCCGTCGTTAGCCAGGACGACCCCTTTACCCTGGGCGTGATGGAATTGCTCAAGGGGCTGTTGACCGAAGGCGGCATGGAACTGGTCTTTGACGAAATCTACGCCCCCGAAACCACCGACTTTTCCTCGATTGCGATTCAAGTGGCCGATCTTGATCCCGACCTGATTGTGGGCGGCACAGTGCTTGAGGACTCTATCGGCCAGATTCGGGCCTATCAGGAAGCAGGCTATCAACCGCGGATCGCCTACTTCACTACCGGGCCGTCGCTGCCGGGGCCGTTCCGCGAGGCGCTGGGTGAGGCGACCGAAGGTATTTTTGCCTCCATCTCTTGGTTCCCAGAAGCCGAAGAATTTCAGAACGCGGATTTTGTCGCTCAATATGTCGAAAAGTTTGGGGGCACCGCCGCCGACATTCCCGAAGACGCGGCCAATGCCTTTACCGTCGGACAGGTGTTGCATCAAGCCGCCGAGAATATCGGTTCCATTGACAATGCCGGGCTGATTGAAGATTTACATCAGAGTACCTATCAAACCATCGTCGGCCCGCTCAGCTTTGACGAAGTGGGTGCGCCGCAGGGCAGCTTCATGCTGCTGCAATGGCAGGGCGATAAGTTTGTCATCGTTGGGCCGGAAGGCCGCGCCCAGGCCGAAGCTTTGGCTCCGCCCAAGCCGGAGTGGTAAAAGCTGACCGGGGACCGGAGACGGAAGACCGGTTAAACCGGAGATTAGAGATTGAACTCAAATTTCCAATCTCTAATCTCCAATCTCTACCTCTGAGGAGCAGCGCGTGAATCTACCCTCAACCAACGTTTTAATTCAAGTGATCATCGTCGGCCTGCTGACCGGCGGCGTGTACGCCTTGATGTCCGCCGGATTGACCCTCATCTTCGGGGTTATGCGGGTCATCAACATTGCCCACGGCGCGTTTCTGGTTTTTAGCGCCTACCTGTCTTACTGGTTGTTTAGCAGCTATGGCCTCGACCCGTTTTTATCGGTGATTGTCACTGTGCCGCTGCTGTTTGTCATCGGGGTCGTCTTTCAGCGTTTTTTGTTAGCCCGCGTCCGCAACGAACCGGGCTTGATGGTCCTGTTGACCTTTTCGCTGGCGTTGACCCTGGAAGGGCTGATGGGCGCGGTCTGGCAAACCACCGGGCGCTCCATCCGCACCTGGTACACCAGCGAAGTTTGGAAAGTGGAACTGGCTGACCTGACCCTGCGTCTGCCGGTAGTCCGGGTGGTTGGTTTTGTATTGGCTATCGTCGCCTTGTTTCTATTGTATTTGCTGATGACCCGCACCGACCTGGGCCGGGCTATCCGGGCAACCGTGCAGAATAAAGATGCCGCCCAACTGGTCGGGGTGAACGTTGCCTGGGTACAGGCGCTCACTTTTGGCATCGGCCTGGCGACGGTAGCTGCCGGCGGGGCTTTGTTCAGTACTATCTGGACCTTCAACGCTGGCGATCATGAGGAATGGATTTCCAAGCTTCTGTCTATCATCGTCCTGGGTGGGATGGGCAGTCTGCCCGGTGCGTTGATTGCCGCCCTGATCATGGGTGTGGCCGAGGCGGTAGCAGCTGTAGTCATGACCAGCTATCTTTCGCCCATTGTCTTTTACCTGATTTTATTTGTCACCTTGATTCTGAGGCCGCAGGGCCTGCTAGGAACCGTGATCAGAAAGGGTTAAGCGGATGCGTCAATTCCTACGCTGGTGGCCTGTACCGGCTCTGCTGCTGCTGTTGCTCTACCCCTGGGTCTACCGCGAACCGTATTTTCACGTGGTCGGCTTTAACGTGCTGCTCTTTGCCACCATGGCCACCAGTTGGAATATTATGGGCGGCTACACCGGCTACAAATCGCTGGGCCACAGCGCCTTTTTTGGCCTGGGGGCCTACCTGGTAGCGATTGCAGCCAACCGGCTGGGCTGGAATCCGCTCTGGAGCGCCCCGCTGCTGGCGGTAATTGTAGCGCTGGTGGCGATGCTTCTAGGCTGGATTATGCTGCGGACGACCGGCTCGGCTTTTGTAATTGCGACCATTGCCATGCTGCTCATCTTTCGGCTGCTGGCGCTGAATCTGCGCAGTGTGACCGGCGGCGCGCCCGGCTTGAGCCAACCGCTGCCCCCCTGGACGCCGGAGTTCTCCCGGATGCCCTTTTTCTATTATATGCTGGTCTGGCTGATTGTGGCCGTGGCTGTCTCAGCCTACATTCGCCGCTCTCGTTTTGGGCTGGGCCTGTTGGCTATCCGCGATGACGAGGGCAAGGCGGAAATGGTGGGGGTCAACACCACCCTCTACAAAGTGCTGGCTTTTGGCATCAGCGCCTATTTTGTGGGTCTGGGCGGCGGCGTCTGGTCGTATCACGCCACCCACATCAGCCCGGTCTTTGCTTTCGATATTATCATCGGCGTCGAGATGATCCTGATGACTATGTTGGGCGGCATCGGTACGCTGTGGGGGCCGGCGCTGGGCGCGTTCATCTATATTCCGGCCTCCGATTTGATCCTATTCCAGTTTGGCTCGACTACCCTGCATCTGGCTATCCTGGGTCTCCTGATGATGGTCATTCTCTTGTTTTTGCCGCAGGGTATTCTACCGACGCTGAGTGAGTGGCTGGAAAAACAGCGCACCCCGCGCGCCGCTCACGCCGGGGCCAGAACAATGGCCGAAATGCACCAGGAAAAAGCGGAGTCTCGCGCCGACGAGGCCGGGATTGTGGTTATTCAGAAATAACTCAAGTTCGGAATTATCGGCAAAAATCACCCTGAGTAGGGCGTTAGCCCGTATCGAAGGGTGACTTTTGCCTCGCCACCACATCCTGAGTAGCCTTGAGCGCAGCGAAAGGCGTATCGAAGGGTACGGTTAAAACTCTGAACTCAAATAAATAGGAGCAGCAATGGCGACTTTACTGCAAACCGAAAATTTAAAACGCACTTTTGGGGGCATTACAGCCGTTAACAACTGCTCCATCGAAGTTAAAAAGGGTAGTATTACCGGCTTGATCGGCCCGAACGGCTCCGGCAAAACAACTTTGTTCAATTTGATTACTAATGTTTACAAGCCGGATGCGGGCCGAGTTTACCTGGCTGGCCGCGAGATAACGGGGCTGCGGCCCAATCATCTTTGTCACCGCGGTTTGAGCCGGACTTTTCAGATTACCCGCCTCTTTTGGGATTTGAGCGTGCTGGAAAACATGATTGTGCCGGTGCGGCAGGTGGGAGTGCGCAGCCTCTTTGGGCCGGGTATGTACCAATATGAAGCGGAGCGGGCGCATGAACTGCTGCGGCGGGTCGGCCTGGATCACTTGGCCCATCAACCCGCTCGTAAGCTCTCCTTTGGCCAGCAAAAACTGCTGGAATTTGCCGCCGTGCTGATGTCGAACCCGGAACTGGTCATGCTCGACGAGCCGGCGGGTGGGGTCAATCCGACCATGATCCGTTTTATCATGGACTTGATCCGCAGCCTCAACCAGGAAAGCGTCACCTTTTTGGTGGTTGAGCACAACATGAGTTTTGTCATGGAGTTGTGTGAGCATATTATTGTCATGAACCAAGGCGAAAAAATTGCCGAAGGCCCGCCGGCCATGATCCAATCCGATCCTGTTGTACTCGACGCTTACTTGGGAGATTAGCCATGCTGCTGGAAATGCGAAACATTGTGGCCGGTTATCTGCGTGGGGTGAATGTCCTGCGGGGAGTCAATTTGCATATCAACCCCGGCGAGTTGGTCTGCCTGATTGGCCCCAACGGCGCGGGCAAATCTACGGTGCTGCGGACCATCTCCGGGTTGCTCAACCCCAGCCAGGGTGAAATTATCTTCGACGGCCAGAATATTGCCGGGCTGCGGCCCGACCTGGTACTGCGGCGAGGCATTGCCCAGGTGCCGCAGGGTCACAGTGCCTTCCCGGCCATGACCGTCCACGAAAATTTACTCATGGGCGCATACACGGTTTCAGACAAGGCTGAACGGCGGCGGCGATTGGAGCGGGTCTATGAGATGTTCGACCTGCTGGCCGAACGGCGTGAAGCCAAAGCCGGCAATCTGAGCGGCGGTCAGCAGAAGGTGTTGGAAATTGGCCGGGCGCTGATGATCAATCCGCGTATGATCCTGTTTGACGAACCCTCGCTGGGGCTGGCTCCTAAAACGGCTCAAATGGTCTTTCAGACTATCAAGCGGCTGCAACAGGAAGCCGGGATTACGGTGCTGATGGTGGAGCAAAACGCCAAAAGCGGCCTGGCAATCTCTGACCGGGCCTATGTGCTGGAACTGGGCCGGGAGCGGCTGGAGGGACCGGCCCAGGCCTTGCTGAACGACCCCAAAGTTGCTCAACTCTACCTGGGCGGCACTACCCTCGACCAGGATGAGCAAGCCGAAGATGCGCTGCCGCAGGGGGCCGAGGTTGAGCCATGAGTGGCGCGCTGTGGGCGGTGACGGCGGGGGTGGGCTTCGGCGTCTTTCAAACTCTAAACCGGCGGGCCGTGCAGGGTATGGATGTCTACGTAGCCACATTTCTACAACTCCTGGTGAGCGCCTTGGTCCTGGCAGCTATCTCGGTTGTGACCGAAGATTTAATGCTGTTAGGCCAGGCTTCGATCTGGGCCTGGATCAACTTTAGCCTGGCCGGATTTTTTCATTTTTTTATCGGCTGGACTTTTTTGAATGCCAGCCAAAAAAAGATTGGGGCGGCGCGTACCGGCTCGTTGATTGGCACAACGCCTCTTTTCGGAGCAATCGTCGCCGCGCTGACGCTGGCCGAGTTCCCTGGCCTGATAACGATTGGCGGTATTCTGCTCATCGTCGGCGGCGTTTACCTGGTCAACTATGCCAATATTCGACACAGCCCGCCGGCCACAAAGATGGGGGACAGCCCAATCGCCACCGGCTGGCGTTCGCTGTTGCTGGGCCTGGCGGCGGCTTTCTGCTGGTCTATCAGCCCTCTCTTTATTCGCCACGGCCTGGCCGAATTACCCTCGCCGATTCTGGGTGTGACCATTGGGATCACCGCTTGTGTGGTAGGGTATGCCTTAGTTCTGGTTCTGCGCGGCTCCAGTACACCCTTAACCTCCTTTTCAACCGATGCCTTCGCTTTTAAGTTGGTTGCGGCCATGCTGGTCGGCCTGTCTACCTGGGCGCGCTGGGTGGCCCTCGACCTGGCCTCGGTGGCATTGGTGCTGGCCTTGAGCTTGGTCTCGGTGCCGGTGGTCAATATTCTCTCGCCCCTGCTGGTCGGCCAGCACATCGAGCAGGTCACGGGACAAGTCTGGCTCGGCTCGGCTTTAATTATGGGGGGATCGCTAGTGCTGATATTTTTGCGGTAACCAAGGGGTCCCAGCTATACACAGATTTACGAGCCAGATTCTTGAATAGTAAGCGAATAGTTGTTGCACAGAGGGACACGGAGAAATCACAGAGTTTCACAGAGGAATTATTAGAACTTCTCTGCGTGTCTCTGCGGAGTCTCTGTGTAACTCTGTGTTCCTTATTGGTCGTAGATGGCTTGCCCAAGTTAGGGATATAATTCGAGATGGTTATTGACGCCCATGCCCATATTATCGTGCCCGAAATGACCCGTGCCGCTGCGCCGGAGGAAAGCTGGCGACCGCTGGTCAAATGGGTCAACGAACAGCAGCTTATCGAGTTTGGCGGCAAAACGCTCAAATCGGCGGTGCGGGAGTTTGTTTACATCGAGGGGATTTTGGCCGCGCAGGAGACTGCGGGAGTTGACCGGGTGCTGCTCTGTCCCTGGGTGTCGCTGCTGCGTTACGAGGCCAAACCCGAGGAAGGACTGCGCCTCAGCCAGATTTATAATCGAGCATTGGCCCGGCTGGCCCACGCTCACCCCGACCGGGTCAGCGCCCTGGGGACAGTTCCGCTGCAAGACCCTCCTCTGGCAGCCCAGGAGTTGTTGGCGGTGATGGCTGAACCCGGCTTGTATGGAGTCGAGATTGCGGCCAGTGTCAACGGCGTTTACCTGGGCGATGACCGGTTTGACCCCTTCTGGACAGTCGCCGAGGCCACCGGGGCTTTGGTTTTTATCCACCCGACCACGCGCGGCTTTGATCTTCCGGCGCTGAATGATTACTACCTTTGGAACACCATCGGCAACCCGTTAGAAACAACCATTACTGCGGCCCACATGATCATGGCCGGGGTGATGGAGCGCCATCCCCATCTGAAGGTGCTGCTGGCGCATGGCGGTGGGACCATTCTCAGCCTGCGCGGGCGGCTGCGCCACAGTCACACCTTCCAACCCCAGGCCAAAGCGCGGCTGGTCGAATCACCGGAAGATTCGCTGCGGCGCTTTTACTTCGACACGGTGACGCACGATCCCGCCTTGCTGCAAACGCTGATTGACTACGTTGGCGTGGACCACGTGCTGCTGGGATCGGATTATCCTTTTGATATGGGCGTCGAGCGTCCGGCGGAGATGGTGCATGCGCTTAACCTGTCGCCGGCGGACAAAGCCAAGATTCTGGGCGGCAACGCGGCTCGGCTATTAACATGAGGTTTATATAATCGCACCCTTCGATACGCCTCTCGCTTCGCCCTTCGACAAGCTCAGGACGAACCCAGGGCTACTCAGGATGCAATATTCGAGTCAAAAGCGTCCTGAGTAGCGCGAAGCGTGTATCGAAGAGCGCTTTCAAGGGTAAATGAGGGGATTATGGGCAAAAATTATGACATCGTTGTTGCCGGCGGCGGGCACAACAGCCTGGTTTGCGCGGCCTATCTGGCTAAAGCCGGCCTGCGGGTGCTGGTACTGGAAGCCCGCGACATTATCGGCGGCAATACCATTACCGAAGCCTTGACCGTGCCCGGTTTCCGGCACGACTCGTGCGCCAGCGCCCACGCCCTCTTGCAGAGCAGCCCTCTTATCCGCAATAATGAATTGGGGCTGACCCGATACGGCTTGCACTACTTTTACCCCGATCCAGTGGTCACGATGCCTTTTGTAGATGGGACCAGCCTGACTATGTGGCGTGACATGGAACGCACGGTGGCCGAAATTGCCTACTTTTCCCCCCGCGATGCCAGCGCCTACCGCCGCCTGATTGCCGAATATGACTCGGTCAAGAAAATTTTTGGACAGTACAACTACACCCCCATCGGATATGGCCCGCCGCTGGATGAGGCGCTCATGAGTGTGCCGGACGGCCCGCTGTGGCTTCGCCGTTACAAGCAGAGCGCCCTGGAAATTATCAACGATTATTTTGAAGACGATCATGTGCGCGTTTTTATGCTCTGGCTGGCTTTTATGACCATGCAGCCGGTAGACCGGCCCTTCACCGGGCGGCTGGCCTACGCCATCGCCAACGGCCGCCAATATTTTTCGTGGACGACTCCGGCGGGTGGCTCCGGGATGTTACCGCAGGCACTGGTTGGCCTGATTGAAGCGCATGGCGGCACGGTATTGACCGGCCAGCCGGTTGCCCAATTGCTGGTGGAAAATGGACGCTGCACGGGTGTTGTCACGGCCACAGGGGAAACCTATCGGGCCGAAAAAGCGGTTGTTTCGACCATTCATATTAAACATCTGGTGGAGATGGCTCCCCATGAAGCCTGGGGCGAGCTGTTTGTCAAAGGCGTAGAGCAGTGGCAGCCCGGAGTGACCATGTTTGCGGCCCACTACGCCCTCAGTGAACCCCCGCTCTATCCCATCGGCGGCGAGCACCGGCCTAGTGTGGCGGCGGGGGTGGCCGGCTCATCGGACAATTTGCTGCGTTTGCTGGCCGATTTCCGGCGCGGCCAGATTCATCAAGAGGAGCCGGTACTGCTGGTCATCTGTTCCTCGGTGGTGGACCCCAGCCGCGCCCCGGCAGGCAAACACACCTTAAAGGTTGTTTCCTTTTTTCCGTATGACCTGGCCGAAGGCGGTCCCTCCCATTGGGACGAGATTAAGGAAGCGGTCGCTCAGCGCAACCTGGAGCATCTAAGCCGGTTTGCCCCCAACCTGGCCCAGGCCGAAATCTACGGCCACCACGTCGAAAGCCCACTCGATTTGGAGCGGCGCAATGCCCATAATTGGCATGGGAGCTGTCACGGCGGCGATATGTCACCGGCCCAGTCGGGGGCTATGCGCCCGGCGCCGGGCTGGGCCAGCCACCGTTTGCCCATTCCCGGCCTGTACCAAACCGGCGCGACCACTCACCCCGGCGGCTCCGTCTCCGCCGGGCCGGGCCGCAACGCCGCCTGGGTGGTTCTGGATGATTTAGGCTTGTCATTAGAAACGGTAGTAGGAAGTAGGGAGTAAGGAGTAGGGAGCAGGGGGCATTTTGCCTCGTTCCCCGCTTCGCGTCTGTTGGCAAAGGGTTTTAGGAACAGAGTTTCTGGCCCAAGATCGCTCTCCAATAGGAATTTGGGAACAAGATTAACAAATTGCCACAAATCGTAAATCGTGAATCGTAAATGGAGGATGGAATGCCTGATGCTCGTGTGCAAGCGGCTATAGATAACTGGGCCCCCCGCTTTACCAGCCAGGGTGTGGATTATAACGATTTTGTGCGCACCACCCGCGCTATTGAGCGCTGGGAGCAGTGGCTCGGCGCCTGGTGCGCCACCGGCGATGTTCATGCGGAGTTAGCCCGGCAAGCGGAAAACCAGGATCGCAGTTTGAGCGCCGGCGAAGCCTGGGTACGGGCGGCCCTGTGCTACCACTTTGCCAAGTTTGTCTGGATGGTGGACATGCAGAAGTACCGCACCGCCGCCGATAAAGCGGTGCTGAGCCTCTATGCCGCCCACAAACATCTCGACCCCAACGCCGAGCGCCTGGAAATTCCCTTTGAAGGGACAATCATGGTCGCCAATCTGCGCCGCCCCATCGGGTCGGACCGGCCGCCGCTGGTTTTGTTATTACCGGGGCTGGACTCGACCAAAGAGGAATTTTTTAACTGGGAAAATGTCTTTTTGCAGCGGGGCATGGCGACGCTTTCTCTCGACGGGCCGGGCCAGGGTGAAACCGGCTACTCCACCCATATTCGCCCGGATTATGAGGTGGCTGTAGCGGCTGTGCTCGACTCCCTGGAGGGCCGGCAGGATTTGGATTTGAAGCGTGTCGGCGCGGTGGGGGTCAGCCTGGGGGGCTACTACGCCCCTCGCACCGCCGCCTTTGAGCCTCGCATTAAGGCTGTCGCGCCCATCGGTGGGCCGTTCAATTTTGGGGAGTGCTGGGAGCAGTTGCCACCCCTCACCCGCGAAACCTTTGTTCATCATTCCGGGGCCAAAGACGAAGCCGAAGGCCGGGCCAAAGCCTTGCAGCTTGACCTTGACGGCGCGGCCCAGCGTATCAGCCAGCCGATGCTGGTGGTTTTTGGCAAACTCGACCGGCTCATCCCCTGGCAGCAGGCCGAATACCTGGCCGCCGTAGCCCCCAACGCAGAGTTGGTCATGTACCCCGACGGCAACCACGTCTGCAACAACATTCCCTACAAATATCGTCCCCTGGTAAGTGATTGGCTGAGGGAACAACTATTGAGGCTGGAGTAGAAATTTTATGGTATTAAAAGACTCGTTTGTGGTCGAGGCCCCGTTGGAGGTGGTCTGGGCCTTGTTGCAGGATGTTAACCGGCTTTCCGGCTGTGTTGCCGGCGTGGAGCAGGTCGAGGAGGTGGGGCCGGATAGTTACAGCGGCGTTCTCAAGATCAAAATTGGCCCCATCAGCACCGCTTTTGCCGGGCAGGTGACAATCACTGCACGCACACCGCCGGAACAAATAATAGCAGAGATTAGCGGCAAAGATAACGGCTCAGCCTCGCTGGTCAAATCCACCTTTACCGGCCGGCTGAGTCCGGTCGAGACCGGCACGAGGCTCGATTATGAAATGGACATCGCCCTGCGCGGCCGGCTGGCCCAGTTTGGGCTGACCGTCGTCCAAGCCACCGCCAAAAAGATGACCGTTGACTTTGCCCGCTGTCTCGCCGCCACGCTGACGGCGGATGAAGCCGAAGCTAATAACGGAGCAAGGTCGTGAGCCTGCAATTCCTCCAGCCGCAAACCCTGCCCGAAACCCTGGACCTGCTGGGCAACGACCCGGACGGCAGCAAAATCATTGCCGGGGGCACGGCGGTGGTGCTGATGCTGCAACACAAGCTGATTGCCCCGAACAGGCTCATCAGTTTGGGCCGGTTGGCCGGTTTGGATACAATCCATTTGGCCGAGGATGGCCTGCATATCGGGCCGCTGACGCTGCTGCGCCAGGTGGCCGACTCTCCGATTGTCCGCGAGCATTACCCGGCGCTGGCCCAGGCCAGTGCGCTGGTCGGTAATGTGCGCATCCGCAACCAGGCCACGCTGGGGGGCAACCTGGCCGAGGCCGATTATGCCTCCGACCCCCCGGCGGTGCTGCTGGCGCTGGATGCTTCAGTCGTGGCAACGAATGTTGCCGGCTCTCGTACCATCCCCCTGTCTGACTTTTTTCTGGGTTTCTACACCACCGCGCTCGAACCGGATGAACTCATCACCGAAATCATTGTGCCGCCCCTACCCCCAAACTGTCGCATGACTTACCTCAAGTACAAGAGCCGCTCGTCGGAAGACCGCCCCTGCACCGGCGTGGCGGCAGTGGCAGCTTTGGCCGAGGGCCGCTGTACCAACCTGCGGGTGGCAGTGGGGGCCGCCTGCGAAACGCCGCGCCGTCTGCCGGAGATAGAAAATCTGGGCGTGGGCCACAGCTTGACCGATGAACTAATGGCCGATATTGCCGAGGGCTATGCGGCCGGGATCGAAACGCTGGAGGATTTGCGCGGCTCGGCCTGGTACCGGACGGAGATGGTCCGGGTGCATGTCCGCCGCGCCCTGAAGGAGCTACGCGATGGCCGTTGGTAAAACAATCCCCGTGTTTGATGCTATTGCGCGGGTCAACGGAACTATCCCCTATGCCGCCAATCTCAAACTGCCGGGGATGCTCGTGGCTAAAGTGCTGCGCAGCCCGCTGCCCCACGCCCGTATTGTCGGCCTGAACGCGGCGGCGGCAGAGTCGCTGCCGGGAGTCGCCGCCGTGCTGACCGCCGCCGATTTTGAATCCCCGGATAGCCCGGCGCTCTACTATGGCATGAGCCTCAAAGACCAGCCGATTGTAGCCCATGAGCAAGTCCGTTACACCGGCCAGCCGGTGGCGTTGGTGGCTGCCGAAAGTGCGGAGAGGGCCGAAGCGGCCCTGGCCCAAATCGAGGTTGATTATGAAGAGCTGCCGGGCGTGTACGATGCCGTCGAGGCCAGGCAGCCGGGCGCGCCCGTTTTGCATGAAGCTTACCCGGACAACTGTTTTGTCCATGCCAAACTGCGCCGGGGCGACCTGGCGGCCGGTTTGGCCGAGGCGGACGACATCATCGAAGAAACCTTCACCAGCCCGCTGGCCCAACATGCGGCCCTGGAACCGCATGTCGCCGCCGCCCAATGGCAGGCTGACCGCTTAATCGTCTGGTCGGCCACCCAATCGCCCTATCTGGTGCGCCAAACCCTGGCCGACATCTTCGACCTGCCTGCCGGACATGTCCGCGTGATTGTGCCGCCTCTCGGCGGGGGGTACGGCGGCAAAGGGCATATCCGCATCGAGCCGATGGTGGCGGCGCTGGCCCGCAAAACGGCCGGCCGGCCAGTCAAATTGATCTTGAGCCGGGCCGAGGAGTTTGTGACCGTCACCAAGCACGCGGCGACCATCACCATCAAAACCGGCTTCAAGCGTGACGGCGCCTTGACCGCCCGGCAGGTGACGCTCTATTGGAACGCCGGGGCCTACGCCGATGTCAGTCCTGTTTTGGTTCCAGCCGGCATGGTCCGCAGTATCGGCCCCTATCGTATTCCGGCGGTGTGGGTCGACTCCTATGGCGTTTATACCAATCTACCGCCGGCCGGAGCCTTTCGCGGAGCCATGAGTTCCCAGGCTGCCTGGGCCTACGAGTCACACATGGATACCATTGCCCGGCGCTTGGGGCTGGACCCGCTCGAACTGCGTTTGAAGAATCTGCTCCGTTCCGGCGATTTGTTTGCGACGGGCGAAACGCTCCACGACCTTCATTTTGCTGAGTGTCTGGAAGCGGTGGCCGAAGGTATCGGCTGGAGGGAGGCCAGGCCGGCTGACTCCGGGCCGGTCAAGCGGGGGCGCGGACTGGCGGTGATGATGAAAAGCACCTCACCTACCTCCCGTTCTGAGTGCCGTTTGAAGATAGCTGAGAACGCTCAAATGACCCTCTTCACCAGCACGGTGGAGATGGGCCAGGGCGCGCATACGGCGCTGGCCCAAATTGCGGCAGAAGCCGCCGGGGTGGCGGTGGAGCAGGTCAAGGTAACTGGCCCCGATACCGCCGTGACCCCTTTTGATTCGACCACCAGCGCCAGCCGTTCGAGTGGGATGATGGGCAGCGCCATTTTAAAGGCGGGAGCAGTACTGAAGGAGAAGTTGATCGAAGCCGGCGCGCCTCTGCTGGAGTATGCGCCGGAAGAGCTGCGGGCGGAAGCAGGCTATGTTTTTGTGGCCGCGCAGCCCGACCAACGGCTGAGTTATGCCGAAATTTTGCAGCGGAATGGGCTGAGCGCGCTGGAAGCGGCGGGCGAGTTCGCCACCAAAGGCGGCCTCGACCCAGAAACGGGCCAGGGGCTTTCGACGCCGCACTGGCACCAGGGGGCGGGCGCGTGCGAGGTGGCGGTGGATACCGACACCGGCAAGGTGACGGTACTGCGCTATCACGCCGCTTCGTTTGCCGGGCGGGTGGTCAACCCGCAGTTGGCCCATCTGCAAAATGAGGGTAACGTTATCTTTGGCCTGGGGCCGGCTCTGCTGGAAGAAATGGTGACCGACAACGGGCAGATTATCAACACCAATCTGTCGGACTATCAAATTCCATCTTTCCTGGACACTCCGCTGGAATTAGTCAGCACCCTGGTTGAGTCAGCGGCGGGCGAATTTCACGGCATCGGCGAGATGACGCTGCCACCGGTCGCCCCGGCCATTGCCAACGCCGTTTTCGATGCCGTGGGGGTGCGGATCCGCGACCTGCCGATGACGCCGGAGAAGGTTTTGCGGGCACTGCGGCAGGCAGAAGGTGAGTAGGGTCCACAGATAGACACAGATGGACACCGATGAAGGATAAAGTAGATGGATTTATGGCTGAACTATCATTAACTTTGCAAGTCAATGGGCAGATATATCCGCTTACAGTGTCGGCGGAGCGGACGTTGCTGGATGTGCTGCGTGAAGACTTGGGGTTGGTGGGGGCGCGGGAAGGCTGCGGGGTGGGGATGTGCGGAGCGTGTACAGTGCTGCTCAACGATCAGCCGATTAGCAGTTGTCTGATGCTGGCCGCGCAGGCGGAAGGCGCGACCATTACTACCGTTGAAGGGCTGGAAACAACGGACGGGCTGCACCCGGTGCAGCAGGCCTTTATTGACCAGGCCGCTTTTCAATGCGCTTACTGCACTCCCGGTTTTATTCTGTCGGCAGTAGCCTTGCTCAAGCAGCAGTCACAGCCGGATGATCAGGTCATTCGAGACTATCTGGCCGGAAATTTATGCCGCTGTGGTAGTTACGGCAATATTTTTAAGGCGGTGAGGACATTTGAGGAGTTACTTTGAGGAGGCCGGATCATCAGTCCAGCGTAGTTAACCCCTGCTGAATGGCAAATTTAACCAGCGTGGGCAGATCAGAGATGCCCAATTTTTGCATGAGCCGGCTGCGGTAAGTATCTACGGTATTGGAGGAAATAAAAAGAACTTCGGCAATTTGGGCGCTTGATTTACCTTCGACCACAAGCTGGAGGATTTCACGCTCACGCGGGCTGAGACGGTCCAGGGGCGGCTTGTGGGTCTTGGTTTCCGGCTGGCCCAGGTAGACGCTGATAACGGTATCAACAATCATCTGGCTGAGGTAGCGCTGGCCCGACTGAACGACGCGAATGGCATGGATCACCTCGGTTCCGGCCGTGGCTTTGAGCAGATAGCCGTCTGCGCCGGCTTGTAGAGCTTGAATAACATAATTACTGGCGGTGTGCATCGAGAGGACAATCACCCGCGTGGCCGGGCAAATGTGCCTGATTTGACGCAGGGCATCAATCCCATTCAATTCGGGCATGGCAATGTCCATCACGATCACATCGGGGCAGGTTTCGCTGGCCCGGGCAACGGCCTCACGTCCATTATTGGCCTCGGCAATAATCCGAAAGTCGGGCTGCATTTCCAGGAGCAAGCGTAAGCCATCCCGGACCACCGTATGATCGTCAACGAGCATAATCGTAATCATTCGCTTTACCTTGCCTTACTTAACTCAAGCTGCCGCCATTCGCCTCAAGCATCCCGAGTAGCCCGATAAGGGCGTATCGAAGGGTGCTTGAGGCGAAAAACCATCGTGAGTGCCTGTTAACGCGTATCGAAACTGCGTCCTGAGCTTGTCGAAAGGGGTGATTTTTCGCTGATAGGTATAGTTCTCCAGAAAAGTTTTCGCCACTGAAACAGGTAGCATGTAGCAGGCCATAAGGTTGCTACCTTGCTACCTGCTACCTTGATTGGTGGGAAAGAATTTTTCTGGGCGCCTATAGCAACTTGAGTTACTTGTCTTCGGCCCGCTTTTCCTCCATGAGTAGAATCGCGCCCTGGATATTTTTGTTGGAGCCGACGAGAGGGGTGCAGCTTACCTTGACCTGGATGGATTTACCCCGCCGGTTAACCGCGTCTAAAGTTACTTCCTGGTTTTCCGGCTGGCTGCTGCCGCCCAAGCAGTGACGAATAGGTACTTTGAGCCGGTCCACCGGCAAGCCAATATCCAGGTTCAGCAGATGCTTGCCGCGCACTTCGTCGGCCCGCAGGCCCCACAAATCCTCGGCCCGCAGGTTCCAGGCCAAAATTTGCATGTTGCGGTCAACCACCACCACGCCATCGGGCAGGCTGGTCAGGATAGATTCAAAAAAGGCGTTGACCTGATTGAGTTCGTCGCTGCGCTGGCGCAGTTCTTCATTGGTGGTTTCCAACTCTTCGTTGGTGGATTGCAGCTCCTCATTCATCGTCTCCAACTCTTCATTGGTGGATTGGAGCTCCTCGTTGGTGGTTTCCAGTTCTTCGACGGTGGATTGCAGTTCCTCGTTAGTAGTTTCCAACTCCTCGTTGGAGGCTTGCAGTTCCTCATTGGTCGTTTCGACTTCCTGCCGCCATTTGTCCAACTCTTCCTGTAACTGCCGGATGTGGCTGACATCCTCAAAAGCGATTTTTGCGCCGATCAGATGCCCGTCGCTGTCCTGCAAGGGTAGCGCCAACACATCCAAATATCGTTTCAGGTTGTTATGGCTGGGCCAGTTCACTTCTTTAACGATTTGGGGCCGGCGCTCGGTAAAGACCCGATCCAGCAGCGAGCGCAGATCAAGGGGCCGGTAGGAAAGCTCCAGGTCTTGCAGGCGGCGGCCAAGATCGGCCGAGGTGATGTTAAAAAGATGGCGGGCTTGGTCGTTGGCAACAACTAAGACCCAGCTGCTGTCAACGACCAATTGGGCCACCGGGCCAACCTCCAGGGCTACTTCACGCAGGCGATTGTCATCTATTATTTGTGTTGCCACCTCCTCGGGCGGGTTCAAGGGGGCCACTAAAAAGCGCTCGCGCAGCCTGCTTTTGGAGATTTTGGCAAAAATACGCCGTTTCAAATCAACCGGGGTAAAGGCGTTGCTGCGGGTCAGCAGCACTTCGGCTTTGCCCAAAAAGAGATAGCCGCCGCCGTTCAGGGCAAAATCAAAATGGTTCAATACTTTGCTCTGGGCTTCGGCGTTAAAATACATCAAGGTGTTCCGGCACAAAATTAAATCCACCCGCGAAATGGGCGCATCCTGGATCAGGTCGTGCCGGCCAAAGATGACCGAACGGCGCAAATCTTTATGAAAGATATAGCGGCTGTTCACCTGCTCAAAATATTTTTGCACCAGCTCGGCCGGCACATCTTTGATCTGGTTGGCGCTGTAACTGGCCTGGCGGGCTTCGTTAAGCGCCTCTTCGTCGGCGTCGGTGGCATAAATTTTGACCCGCTGGCGAAATTCTTCGGTCCCCAGGGCTTCGGCCAGGATGATGGCGACCGTATAGGCTTCTTCACCGGAGGCGCAGCCCGCGCTCCAAATGCGGATCGGTTCGCCGGGTTTTTTAGCGCCAATCAGCCGGGGTATCACTTCTTGGGCTAAAAATCCCCAGGCCGAGGAGTCGCGAAAGAAGCCGGTCACATTGATCAAAATGGTATTAAAGAGCAGGGCAAACTCTTCGGGGTGAACCTCCAGGTAATCTACATAATCGCCGTAGTTTTCAATACCGATGGTTTGTAGCCGTTTGTTGATCCGGCGTATCAGGCTCGAGCGCTTGTAAGCGGCAAAATCAAAGCCGCGGGTGCGTTTGAGATATTCCAGCAGAGCTTCAAAAGCGGGTTGATGCGTATTTAGGTCGGTCATGCATTATCTCCGGTCACCACCAGGGTAATCAGGGCAGCCGCGATTTCAGGCAGGGGCAAAATAAAATCTACATCCCCGGTTTGAATGGCCGCGCCGGGCATGCCAAAAAATTCAGATGTGCCTTCATCCTGGGCAATTACCGTGCCGCCCATTTTCTTAATGGCGCGGACGCCCATACTACCATCCACTCCACTGCCGGTTAATACCACCGCAATGGCCTGTTCTTTATAACTCGCCGCCACCGACTCGAATAGCAGGTCGGCCGAAGGGCGCACAAAATGAACCAGTTCCGTCTGCGTCAGCGAAATGGTTCGATCGGAATTGACCAGGAGGTGCTGGTTGGGCGGGGCAACATAAATCAAGCCCGGCTGCACCCGGTCTCCCGCTGCGGCCTCTTTGACCCGCAGGTGGGTTTGGCGATTTAGAATATCGGCCATAAGGCTGCGATGGCGGGGATCGAGATGCTGGACCACCACCACCGCCGCCGGAAAGTCGGCCGGCAGGACTGGCAAGATTTCGCTCAGCGCCCGCAGCCCCCCCGCCGAAGAGGCCAGGGCCACGATGTCAAAGGCAGCATGGGGAAGGGGGCCGGACGGCTGGTTGGTTTTCATCGGCGTTACCCTAGACTGTGTCCCTGCGAGCCGCAGGCGAAGCAGTCTCCACTTCGTGAGATGGGGGGCTTCGGCCTACGACCGCGCAATGAGGTAGTTTTACGAGTTCTTTTCCGGCTCATCCACCGCCGGCTCAACCGGCGGTGAATCGGAGCGGTCGGACGTTTCTATGGCCAAAACTTCATTACCCAGCAGCACCTGCCGCACTAACGCTGCCCGCTGCTCCGCATCTAAAGCTTGCGCTTCAAAGCGGGCGGCCATCAACCTGGTAGCGTGCTTGTTGGCCCGCGCAGCCATGCGCCGCGCCAGCGATGCTTTCTCCTCTAAAGCTCGCACCGCCGTCCAGAGGGCCGCTTCTAGGGTATTGGCCTGCTCCAGCATCAGGCTCTCGGCAGAATAGGCGTGGCCGACGTGACAACGATAACGCAGCAAATTCCCGTTGTGCAGCTCCCACAGCACCCCGCCGCAATCGGGACAGGTCAGGACGGTCGGCTCGCCGGGTCGCCCGTTCCGCTCCAAAAGGGCTTTATCGTTCCGTACAATTTCGGCTTCCGTGGCTTCCGGCTTGTTTTCCATTAAAACCTCTCCTTCCTCCCTGGCTGCCTCTTCTGCCGCCAAACGCGCCAGCAGCGGCCCAATTTCATGGAGCGGCAGAATATAATCCACGGGCACATTCCGAATGGCGTTGTTGGGCATATCCGAGTAGAGCGCGTCGGCGGGGTCTTGCACAATGGCCACACCCCCTCGCCCTTTCACCGTAGCCAGGCCCAGCGAGCCGTCATCGAGCATGCCTGATAGAATTACGCCCACCACCCGCGGGCCATAAGCATTGGCGGCCGACCGAAATAGGGGGTCAATGGCCGGACGATGGCCGTTTTCGCGGGGACCGCGCGAGAGGTGGATATGGCCGTTGTTAATGAGTAGATGCTGGTCGGGCGGGGCCACATAAATACAGCCGGGTTGGATGGTTTCTCCATCCTGGGGATGGACTGCTTCCAACGGGCTGGCTCGGGTCAGGATATTGGGCATGGCGCTGGTATGGTAAGCAGGAACATGGACCACAACAAAGACCACCGCCGGCAGGTCGGGCGGGAGATGTGCAACCAGCTCTTTTAAGGCTTCTACCCCGCCGGCAGAAGCTCCAACCACAATAATATCGTGCCCTGGCATCTTTTACCTTCATTTCATCAGGTTATAGCAGGGTTTATCAAGCTGGTTTTGGTTTAAAAGTGGCAGAAGGTTGAGGTACGCGGTTAGAACCAGGCCAGTGCGCGGTGGATGGCAGTTACGAAGGGGATATTTCTTTTAAGCGCTATTGACCAAATATCCTTACCCTGAACTTTTTTATTAAAACTTTCCTATTTAAATGTACATCCAATTTAAAGAATTAGCAAAATATCCGGCTAAGGCACAGTGACGGTGCAGCTATACTCCGGGCTTGATTGGCAGCCCGGCCCAGGCGTGCTATACTTTCCCTAATGTAGCGGCCTTGAGGTTGAGGTAAGCAGATGGAGAATTACACTAAACTCAAGGATCAAATTAAAGCAGCCCAGGCGCGGTTAGCCTCCCTGGAACAGCAGACCAGCGCCGACACAAGGAACGAGGCAACAAACGAGGCTCTGTTGGAGTTGGGAGTTGCCCTGGAGGAGCTGCGGGCGGCCCAAGAGTCTATGATCAGCCAGAGTGATGAATTGGCCGAGGCCCGCCAGAACTACCAGGATTTATTCAACTTTGCCCCGGACGCCTACCTGGTCACAGACGCCTATGGCGTGGTCCGTGAGGCCAATCGCGCGGCCACCCTCCTGTTAGGGGTGGCAGAGCCATTTATCCTTGGCAAACCCTTGTTTCTGTATGTCGTCCCTGAAGCGCGTCGCGTTTTTCGAGCCACGCTCAATAAGTTACACCGAACCCAGGCCGTTCAAAGCTGGGAGATACAATTGCGGCCGCGTAAAGGCTCTCCCTTCTCGGCTTCGGCTAGCGTCACCTCACAGCTTGACCGCAACGGTAAACTTATCCGGTTGCTGTGGCTCATCCGCGATATAACAATCCAGAAAAAGGCGGTAGAAGAAATTGTGAATCTCCTGGAAGCTGTAGGTCAGCAGCGAGAACAACTGCGGCGCTTAACCCGGCGGGTGGCCGAAATTCAGGAGATCGAACGCAGAGAACTGGCCCGTGAGCTACACGATCAGGCCGGCCAAACTTTGGCCGGCCTGGATTTCAACCTGGTTTTTATAAAAATGAGCCTGGCCAACCTGCTGCCGCCCGATAGCGCAGTTCTGGCCCGCCTGGACGACTCCCTGGCGTTGGTCAGGCAGATGGGCGGCGCTGTCCGCGATGTGCTGGGCGACCTGCGCCCGCCGGTTCTGGACGATCACGGCCTGCTGGCCGCGCTACAATGGTATGCCGAGCGGCTAAGCACACGGGTGAACCTACCCATCTGCGTGGAGGGCCGGGAGCCACAGCCGCGCCTGGCTACTTCGGTTGAAAATGTGATCTTTCGGATTTTTCAAGAGGCTTTGACCAACGTGGTCAAGCATGCCCAGGCCAGCCAGGTAACGGTGAACCTGGAACCCCACGATGGCCAGGTGCGGCTGGTCATTGCCGACAATGGCCAGGGCGTGCCGACCAGAGATTTGGCCGATCCGGCTCGCCCCCGCAGCTGGGGCTTGCTGATTATGCAGGAGCGGACCGAGGCCGTAGGTGGGCAATTTCGCTTCGAGTCCAGCCCCGGGCAAGGCGTTAAGATTACGGCCGAGTTCCCCTGTTAATTTTAATTTACAATGTATTAAATCCTAACGCACCCGTAATTTTGAGAAGCTTGACGCCCTCCTTGCCCTATGCTACACTTCCAAAAGCAAAACATAAGAATGGATTGACCGATGACTGAAAAGAGAGAAATCTATCTGGATCACGCCGCCTCGACTCCCACCGATCCGCGGGTGGTCGAGGCGATGCTGCCTTATTTTACCCAGATTTATGGCAATGCCTCCGGCTTGCACAAACAGGCCCGCGCCAGCGCCCGCGCCATTGACGAGGCGCGCCATAAAGTAGCCGATATTTTGAGCTGCTCAGCCAAAGAAATTGTCTTTACCGCCTGCGGCAGTGAGAGCGACAACATCGCCATTCGTGGGGTGGCCTGGGCGCAGCGACAGGCCGGCAAAGGCCATCACCTGATTACCACGCCGGTTGAACATCACGCCGTAGACCACACCTTTAACCAGTTGTGCGACAAATTCGGCTTTGAGCAAACCGTTGTGCCGGTAGACCGCTATGGTGTGGTCAACCCCGCCGACATCGCCGCCGCCATCCGGCCCGATACGGTACTGATCAGCGTCATGTACGCCAACAACGAGGTCGGCTCTATCCAGCCGATTGCCGAAATCGGGGCGCTGGCCCGCGAGCGCGGCATTACCTTCCACACCGACGCGGTGCAAGCCGCCGCCTACGAGTCGTTGAACGTTGACTCGTTGAACGTTGATTTGTTGGCAATTTCGGGGCATAAAATTTATGCGCCCAAAGGCATCGGGATTCTGTACGTGCGGAAGAATACGCCGCTGCTGTCGCCGTTTACCGGCGGTAGCCACGAAAATAACCGGCGGCCCGGCACCGAAAATGTGCCTTACATCGTCGGTATTGCCAAAGCGCTGGAGCTGGTCCAGGAGCATCGCTCGACGGAAAACGAACGGCAAGGAGCGCTGCGCGACCGGCTGATCAGCAGTATTTTGCAAATGATTCCTGAAAGTCAACTGACCGGCCATCCGGTTCGGCGACTACCGAATCACGCCAGTTTTGTCTTTGCCGGCTGTGAAGCCGATGCTATTTTGATGCACCTGGACATGGCCGGCATCGAAGCTGCCAGCGGCAGCGCTTGCACCACCGGCATGCCCGAACCAAGCCACGTGCTCACCGCTATGGGCATCCCGCATGACCTTGCCCTGAGCGCGCTGCGTCTGACCGTAGGCCGGCAAACCACCGAAGCCGATGTTGAGACCGTCCTGAACATCCTGCCCGGCGTCATCGAGAAAGTGCGCCAGCTCAATCCGGCCTACGAGCCGGCGTTTTAGCCAGGCCACCTTATTTATGGTACAATTATCGAGACGGGCTGGCACAGGCCCGTCTTTTAGTTATGACCAGAGATGGGAGACCGGGTTTTTATCCTCTCCGGTCCCCGGTCGTTTTGAGAGCTTATGACCACAAACGGTAATCCCAAACGAGTCGTCGTCGCTATGAGCGGCGGCGTGGATAGTTCGGTGGCGGCGGCGCTGCTGGTGGAGCAGGGCTACGAGGTCATCGGCCTGATGCTGCGGCTGTGGGCCGAGCCGGGCGGCGCGGCCAATCGCTGCTGCACGCCTGATGCCGTGGCCGATGCCCGCCGGGTGGCCGACCAACTCAGTATTCCCTTTTACGTCCGCGATTACAAAGAAACCTTCAAGCAGACGGTGGTTGACTTTTTTATCGAAGGTTACGCCCAGGGCGTCACGCCTAACCCCTGTGTGGTCTGCAATCGGGATATTCGCTTTGATAAGCTGCTCAAAGAAGCTCTCAGCCTGGGCGGCGATTACCTGGCCACCGGTCATTACGCCTGGGTGCAGCCAGGCGACGGGGGCGCGTTTCAACTGCTCAAGGGGATTGACCCGGCCAAAGACCAGAGCTACATTTTGTATACTCTGACCCAGGAACGCCTGGCGCGGGTCATCTTTCCGCTGGGTCGCCACACCAAGGCCGAAATTCGCCAAATCGCTGAAGCCAAGAAGCTGCCCGTTTTCAACCGGCCCGACAGCCAGGATTTGTGCTTTTTGGGCCAGGGCGATTACCGCGCCTTTTTGCAGCGCCGCGCCCCTCAAGTGGTCCAGCCCGGCCCGATTGTGACCAGTGATGGCAAGGTTTTGGGCCAGCATCAAGGGTTGGCCTTTTACACCATCGGCCAGCGTAAGGGCCTCGGCATCGCCGCACCCGAACCACTGTATGTGCTGCGTCTCGATCAGGCCAGCAACAGCCTGGTGATTGGCCCGCTGGACGAACTAGGCCAGAGTCAGTTGACCGCCCGCCAGGTCAGTTACATCAGCGGCCAGCCACCCGCCGGGCCGATTGACGTGACTGCCAAAATCCGTTACAAGGCCAAGGAAGTCGAGGCGACGCTGACCCCCATGCTGGACGCCCGCGCCCGGCTGACTTTTGCCGCGCCGCTGCGTGACATTACGCCGGGGCAGTCTGTCGTTTTCATTCAGGGTGAGCAAATCCTCGGCGGCGGGATCATCGAGAAGCCCGAATCGGTTTGATGGGTTATGGCGCCTTATTTATTGCTCTCATTGTTGCTGGGCGGCGCGTATGGCGCACTTTTCCACTTGTGGCGGGGCAAAAATATCCGTGAACTCGTCATCTATTTCCTGACCGGGATCATCGGTTTTGGGCTTGGACAGGCTATCGGCAATTTGCTGGGCTTGAATGTTTTTTTGATTGGCCCACTGCACATCGTCGAAGCTACTGTGATGAGTTGGGCCTGTCTGTTTGTAATGCAGTGGCTTAAGGTTTAAATGCTCTTGGTTCCTAACTACCCGGTCTTATCATTTCGAGCGACGTTAGGAGCGAGAAATCTTCTAATCCGTGGTTTGTAGACAACGATCTTAGAGATTTCTCGGCTTTCAGCCTCGAAATGACATGAAAGGTGAGTAGTTGCTTAAGCTCAAAATCATTCATCCGGCTAATGACAATTTTCTCAGAATGTGATACCATGCTAGAATGACAGCCTAATCTCTTAATATTTGAGCAGAGTTGGCATGCCCCAAGAAATCAATGACTCATATTACGTCGCAGCAAGTAATTCCCGGCCGGAGCTGTCGCCGGAGCCGATTGATAAACGACCTCTCGTTTTTGGTATCATCGTTGCCGTTGTTATAATAATTCTGTTTGGATTATTGGGCTGGTGGTTGTTTACCAACCCTCCCGCCGCGGCAGTCCTGCGTGATATTTTTATTATCTTTTTGGGGTTGGGCGCGTTTCTTATTATTTTGTTGTTAATTGCGCTGGTAGTCATCACCGTCTATCTGGTCCTCAAAATTAACGATCTGATCCAATTGCTGAACCGGGAAATCAGACCGGTTTTGAGCCAACTGCAATCAACGGTACAAACTGCCCAGGGCACTACCGTCTTTCTGAGCGAGCAAGCAGTCAAACCCGTGATTACTACCGTTAGCGCCGTAGCCGGCGTACAAGCGATTGTGCGCAGCCTGTTCCGGCGCAGCTAACATTTTTATTTATTTACAGAGGTCGAAAGGAGCTACAATTATGTCAGAGCAAAATAGCGGCGGCGTTGAATTTTTTGCCGGTTTGGTGATCGGCGGCCTGGTGGGGGCAGCGTTGGCCCTGCTGATGGCCCCACAGTCGGGCGAGGAAACTCGCGCCCAACTCCGCGACAAAAGCCTGGAGTTTAAGGACCGGGCCGAAGAAGGGGTCATGGAAGCGCGCCAGCGAGCGCAAACCCAACTGGCTTCGCTGCAAGAGCAGGTCACTCACTTGCAAAGCCAGGTGGCCAGCCTGCAAGAGAAGGGTAAAGAAACCCTGGAAAAAAGCAAGCAGACCGCAGCCGAGGCCATCAGCCGGGGCAAAGAATCGGTCTCCCAGGCGCTCAATCGTGCCAAAGACAATGCGGCCGAAGCCTAAACCGGTCACAGATTTCTAACAAAAAAGGCGAGGATGAAAGTCCTCGCCTTTTTATTTGCTGAACTGAAGGCCAAAGCTTGCTTTGGCCTTCAATTTCTGTAATCTAATCGTTACCTCTTTTGAAATACGCCTTAAAACCAATACTTTTCAAATAACGTAGTTCAGCCCCTTGTGGGCGGGCACAAGGCCCTATGCTACGGCCTTATTTGAAATGTATTGGCCTTAAAATCTTAACAGAGGTTTAAAGAAGCCTTAACAGTTCCATAACAATCTGTTGTTATACTACAAACAATCCCTACAGTCTTTAGTTTGTTTCCAATCATCGCCGAAAAGAGCGCCCACCTCCGGGGCGCTCTTTTCCTTTATCGTTAACTTATTCCCCGCACACGGCCCGAATGGCCATGGGCAAAAAGCCGATCAAATCCCCGGCGACCACCGAGGTCAGCCCCAAACTCTCGCGGGCCAGCTCGCCGGCCAGGCCGTGCAGATAACCTCCGGCAACTGCTGCCTCAAACGGGCCAAGCCCCTGCGCTCGCAAGCCGACAATGGTTCCGGCCAGCACATCGCCGGAGCCGGCTTTGGCCAAGGCCGGGTTAGCAAATGGCAGGACCATCACCCGGCCGTCGGGGCCGGCAATAACGGTGTGCGCCCCTTTGAGCAGGACAACCTGACCCCATTGGGCGGCCATCTCGCCGGCCAGCTCCAGCCGCCGCGACTGTACCATCTGGATGGTGCTGCCCATCAAGCGAGCCATCTCGCCGGGATGAGGGGTCAGGATGCTATTGGCGGGCAGCATGCGCCACCATTCGGCATGTCCGGCCAGAATGTTCAGCGCGTCGGCGTCGAGAACCAGCGGCGGGAGGGGTTGGCCCTCTTTTTCCGAACTATCGTTTTCGGACGGGCGAAACCCAAAAGAGCGTGGCGGCGCTCCGGCTTTACCCGACAGCAGCTCTTTCAAAAAGGCCACCGTCGGCGCGGCCTGGGTCAAGCCCGGCCCAATAAGCATCGCGTCTATCGCCTCCAGCTTAGAGTACAAAAGCCGAGCCGCTTCCGGGGCGATGGCTCCCTCGGCATGGGGCAGGGGAATGTAAGTGGCTTCGGCCAGCCGCGAGGCCAGAATCGGGTGGATGGCTTGCGGGGGGGCCAGTGTGACCAGCCCGACGCCGCTGCGGGTGGCCGCCTGTCCGGCCAATATGGCCGCGCCGGTGTAGCTCATCGACCCGGCCACCAGCAGGGCCGTGCCAAACGTGCCTTTGTGGGCGCCGACCGGGCGCGACGGCAGCAGCGCCGCTACTATGGCCGGGGTTGCCATTTTCAGGATGACATCTGCGGGATAATAGCTGTCGGCCAGGCCAATATCGCCGACCACCAACTGGCCAACCACTTCCGGGCCGGGCAGCAAAATATGGCCTCGTTTGACCGCGGCCAGGGTGACGGTCAAATCGGCGGGCAGGGTGTGGGGATCAACCGCGCCGGTGTCGGTGTTGAGTCCGGAGGGTACATCTACGGCTACGATTGCCGGGCCAAATTCCGGGTCAACCACCGGCTGAGCCGGCTCCACCAGGGGCCTATCGGTTATCATCCGTCGCTTACTGACCACAGCCTTGATCTTATCCAGCAGCTCGGCTAGGTCGCCCTTGATAGGCCGGGAGATGCCGCTGCCCAGCAGCGCATCCACAATCACCCCCGACTCTTGCAGCAAGTGCTCCAGCCGGGTTGGTCCATCGGGGTCGCTGCTCAGCACCTTTTCTACCCCGGCGGCATCCAGCAGCGCCCAATTTTTGTCACCTTCAAGCCGGCGCTTGCCCACGTAGACAGTGACCGTCGCCCCGGCCTGTGACAGATACCGCGCTGCCACCAGGCCATCGCCGCCGTTATTGCCCGGCCCGACCAGCACCAACACCCGCACCCCGGTAATATCAAACTGACCGGCAATGGCCTCAGCGATGGCATGACCGGCGTTTTCCATGAGTTGCTCATAGCTCAAGCCGGCTGCGTCGGCGGCCTTTTCCGCCGCCTGCATTTGAGAGGTGGTCACAATATACATTACTTTTTCTCCCACAGCAGTTTAGCCAGCATCAAGCCGATGGCGCTGCCCAGCAAAACTCCGGCCAGGACGTACCAGATTGGCCTGGGAGCGGCTTGAGGCAGCGGCGGATATTCGACAACGGCAACATCGGGTGAGTCCGGCGGGACAACAACTGCTTCCGCTGGGGCCGCTTTCCGCAGGCGTTTCTGCTCGCGCCGTTTCTCCAGATAGACGGCCCCGTGTTTAGCCAGGTAGCGTAAAATATAGGGCCAGACCAGGCGCAAAATTGTTTTTTGCATGAGCAAATCCTTTGGCTATTTTTGGGTCAGCCGGCCTCTAATCCACCAGATCAAGGCCAGGGCCAGGGCAAAAACCGCGCCAAAGGCCGCCCCGGCCGCCGGGCCAAAAACTGCGTTCACCGGGCCGTCAACCCGGCCGGCGATCATCAATATGACGCCGGTATTCTCGCCGGTCGAGACGCGCCGGGCCAATACCATTCCGCTGCCACTCTGGTCCATGTTGACTTCGCCGCGGGTGAGCACGGCTTTGACGCTGCTCTGGTCTAAGGTGACGTTACCATCGGCCAAAATTGCGCCGACGCCGGTGGCGGTCAAAGTGGCCTCTTTAGTTTGGGCAAAAACGATGCCGCCCTGGGTTAGACTCAAAGTTTCGGCGCGGGCTTGGACCATCCCGCCTTGCCGAACATTAACATTATAGCCATGCACCGTTTGCGCCCCGGCCTGACGAAGTTCCACCGTGCTGCCTTCCACGTGGGTGGCCCCGGCTTGAGAAATCGTGACCGTGTTGGCTTTGATGTCGCCGGTTTGGCTATAACGCACATTCACCTGTTCAGCCTGAATGTTGTTGACACTCTGGCCGTTAACGTTGATCTCCCCCCCGTTTTTTGAATTGGCCATGGCCATGCTCCTTTATTCTAAAATCCAGCGATCTACCACCCGTTCATAGCTCACCAGCTCCGACTCGTCAAACCACAGGGCAATTTCAGCCGCACCATTTTCCGGGCTGTCTGAGCCGTGAACCAGATTGCGGCCCACCATCATGCCAAAATCCCCCCGAATCGAGCCGGCGGCAGCCTCGACCGGCTTTGTTGCGCCAATGGTATTGCGGGCGGCCTGAACGGCTTGCGGCCCTTCCAGGGCCATCACCACCACCGGCGCCGAGGTGATGTACTCAATCAACGGTTCAAAAAAAGATTTGCCTTCATGCACAGCATAGTGTTGGCGAGCCAGTTTATCGGAGACTTGCAGCATTTTCATGCCCACAATTTTTAAGCCGCGCTGCTCAAAGCGGGTAATAATGGGGCCAATCAAATTGCGCTCAACCCCATCGGGTTTAATAATAATCAGCGTTCGTTCCACGATCATCTCCTGAAGGATAAAGTTAAGATAGGCTTGAGGGTGTCAGCATATCAGAGGATAGCAGAGTTGACAAATTTTTGCCCATAAAAAAACCGGGCTAAGGCCCGGTTTTAGTGATATTTTGGGAGGTTGGCTATAACCGCGAGAGGGCCTCGCGGTAGGCATTCAGCGCGCTCTGGAGGCGTCCATCGCGCAGCATGGCGTCGCCCATTACCTGGAACAAAAGATAATTGCCGGGATGGGCTTTGATACTTTGCTGCATGTCCTCGATGATTTTGTCCAGGTAAATGCCGCGTGACACCAACGCATCATAAATACGAATGGCTTCATCCAGATTGCCTTTGTCACGGGTGGTCCGGGCCAGTTGAAGCTGCTCGGCGGCGTCAGCCGGAATGTCGGGCGTGGAAACCACCGGTTGAGGCGCCAGCCGGGTTGTCACTACTTGAGCAGGTGGGGGCAGGGGCATTGTGGGGACAGGTACGGGCGGCTCTTCGTCTACTTCGCGCAGCTTTTGTAGCCAATCCGGGATGCCGGTGGGGGCTGCTTCGGCGGGTTCGCTGACAGGCTCAGGTAAAGGTTCTGGTTTCGGTTCGGAGATAGGCGCTGGCGCTTCCGGCTCGATTACCTCTTCGACGACCTCTATCGGTTCAACCGCCTCAGCGATGACTACCTCGGTCGGGATGATTTCGGCCACTACTTCTGGCAAAGGCTCAGAGATAGGAACCGGCGCTTCAGCGACCAAAGGTTCAACTTCTTCTTCTGTCTCGACTTCACGCAGCCAATCCGGCAGTCCTTCTTCATCAATGAGGCCATCGACCAGGGGACTGCTTGAAGGTGTCACTGCGACCGGCTCGGCTGTTTCCTCAAACGTGGGTATTTCATCAGGGGTTTCATCTTGAATTTCTTGCAGCCAATCGGGCAGCTCATCGGCTACTACCTCGGGTAAAGGTTCTGGGCTGGGTTCCGAAGGTTCAAAGGGTTCGTCAAGATTAAATTCTTCCTCCCGTAACCAATCGGGCAGCCCCTCCTCGATAACCATTTGGTCATCAACCTCAGCCGTTTCAGACAGGGGTGCTGGGGCTTCAAATTCCAGCGGGGTTGTCTCCTCCTGGACATCCCGCAGCCAAACGGGTAACTCATCGGCCACACCTTCGCTGGTTGATTCAGGGGACAGGTTAAATTCGGTAACCAGCGGTTGGCCGATGGCCTCAGAAGTTTCTCGACCATTCTGTTCCTGCACTTCTTTCAGCCAGGACGGCAAATCCTCCTCATCAAGCGCGTCTAATTCTTCATCGTTCAAAGGGGTAGCAGCAAAGGTAGGCTCCGCCGCCGCTGAGTCGATAATAGACTTGGGGGGGAGGGCCAAATTATCTTCAAGACTGCTGACTTCAACCTCTCGCAGCCAGTCGGGTAAATCTTCGTCGCTTTCCAATTCGTCCAGTTCAGGGGGAATGGCCTCAAAGCCCGCCTGGGTTAAAATTACATCCTCGGCGCTGTCCGTCTCGACTTCGCGTAACCAGTCTGGTAGATCTTCGTCAACAACCATTTTGTCAGCACTGGAAGCAGCAGGAACGGGTGCGCTTGCTTCCGGTTCCTGGCCGGGTTCGGTTTCGTCGGCGGCTTCACGCAGCCAATCGGGTAAATCGTCGGCCACAATCATCTTGTCTTCGGCCAGGGAGCGTGACGAAGGGGGAACAGCGGTAAAATTGGGTTTGGGTAGGGGAGGTTCTGCGGCCAGGTCAGACTCCTCGGCAATTTCTTGCAGCCAGTCTGGCAACTCTTCTTCGACAACCATCTGGCCGGAAGTTGCAGAAACGATACTGGGTTCTTCCGCCAGCGGCAACTCAGCAGCAGTTTCTTCTTCGGCCAGGTCTTGCAGCCAGTCGGGTAAATCTTCCTCAATCACGATCTTGTCTGCACTGAAAGAGGGCGGGGTTGCTTCGGGCAGAGGGGCCGGTGCGGGTTCCTCAGTCAAGGGTCCGGCCTCGTCGTCGGCAATATCGCGCAGCCAATCGGGTAGGTCCTCCTCAATGACCATCTTATCTTCATCAGGGGCCAATACGTCGGTCGAGGGTGGCGGGGTGAATGCTTCTTCGGGCGTGGGGGTTACGGAGCTATCGTCGGCCATCTCTTGCAGCCAATCGGGCAGCTCTTCTTCGACCACCAACATATCGTTCTCTTTGGCGGCGACCCGAGAGGGAAGCGGAGGTTCGGGTTCGCTGGCAGGCCAGTTCATTTCACTGGCCTCGGCTTCGGCCACATCGTCGGCAATTTCCTGGAGCCAGTCGGGCAAATCTGACTCCACCACCATTTTATCGTCGCTGAACGAGGTGCTGGGCAGCGGGGCAGGCGCTTCTTCGGCCGCGGGCTGCGCGCCTAACTTGTTACGGATGATTTCTTCGCTGGAGGTGGCAATAAGCCAATCACGGGCCGACATGCCGCCGGCCCCTTCGGGCCGTTCTTCGCTCACTGAACCGAGGTCAATACCTTCTTCGGCCAGCAGGCGTTCCCAATCCGACATAGCCTCGTCGCTGGCGGGAACAGGCGCAGGCGGAGGTGCAGATGGCTCTTCCTCCTGGGGCTGTGCGCCCAACTTGTTGCGGATAATCTCTTCGCTGGAGGTGGAGATGAGCCAATCACGGGCCGACATGCCACTGGACCCTTCGGGCCGTTCTTCGGCAACAGAGCTGAGGTCAATGCCTTCTTCGGCCAGCAATCGCTCCAGGTCTGATAGACCTTCATCAGCCTGGACGGCTGGTTGAGCCGGTGGAGGGGGGGGCGGCTCTGCCGGTTTTTTTTCTTGAGACTTACCCTGTCCGGCCCGGATGGATTTGAGCCAGGCTGGCGTATTCTCTTCGGTTAACGAACTGCCACTACTGCCGGCCGAGGTGGCCAGCCGCATCCAATCTGGCGTTGGGCCATCAACCGGCGACTCAATCTCGTTGCCCTCAGCTTCATCCTTGGGGGGTTTATTTACATCGTCCATAGTTGTTACACTTACCCAGGGGTATAAAATAACCGGCCCTGAACCACTGTTCACTCCGGCAGCAGCTGCTCATCAATTTTATGCAAGGTTTTGAAATAGGATTTGTTAGACCAGAATCGCCACTATTGCCATTATGCCACAAAAGGGTAAAAATAACAAGACATAAGAGAGTTTTGCAATATTAGCCGTAACAGAAAGAGCCGGGGCTACCCCGGCTCTTTTACTCCCCACCCGACCCTATTTTTATCCTTCTGAAAGCTCCCAACTTTCAAGAAGGGTGGTCAACGTTAATGATATTATCGTCTACCCCGGCGTACAATCAGTTCAGTCGAGTAGCGCTGGACCTCGAACATATCCGGCACTCGCTGAAAAATCCAGGCAATCTGGCTCAGGCTGCGTTCATCGCCCACAATACAGACTGCTTCTTGCCGGCCATGATAAACCTCCCGCCCAACATCCTGAGCTGTCACTGCCGGAAAACGCATATTGGCGATAATTACCATCACTCGTTTACCTCAGATGTTTTACATCAATGGTCAAATTATAGCAGAGATGCCTCCCTCCGGCTGTGTCTGAAAGCACACCGAGCCTGTGCGTTACGACACATGGCAAAAAGCGCGCAAAGTTGGACTGGCAACGGTTGTCGTAACGTTAAAAAAGACATTCCCTGTCTATAATAGGGGTATCACAGCTCGGTGCGGCGCTGATTGATGGTCTCGAGGCTGTAACTATTCTTGTGCCGATTATGTGGGTTGGTTACGGGGGTGTTTCAACAAGCATTTAACGGCCAGCCGTTGATCCTCGGCCAGCAGTTGCTTTTTTAGGGAGTGGATGGATTGTATTTCTAATCCTGAATGGGTATTTGCTTGATCACAAAGGGCAGACCATCGGCAAGGCAGTGACTAAAATGAGGATAGTAGACCAGAATGGCATGACTATCTGGCGGGTACTTGGGTCATCAATGAAATTTAATAATCATTCACTAAAAGGTGGTGATTCTAATTTTGTGCTCAGCTAAAAAGGTCAGCAGTTCCGGGGAGGGCGGTAAACTGAGCAGCGTGGTCTGATCATGGGCTTTCCGCCTTAAAATAAAGTGGTAGGTGCCGGATGCTTCGTGGGTGGTACGCCAGGTAGACCTGATCAGCACCGGCTGATCTATTTCCCAACCGGCATCCAGCGCTTTGATCAACTGCAAAAAACGGGCGTCGTCATTGATAGTTAACATAAGTTTTAGTGGACTAATTGCTGCCGGCGTTCGGTCAGCCGGCCCAACTCTGATTGCAACCGCAGATATTCCCGGACCAGTTCGGCTTTGCGGGCCGGATAAGGCGCGCTCATTCGTTCCTGCTGCTTTAGAACAGCTAACTGCTGCTCAAGCCGGGCAATCTTTAAATTAAGGGTGCCTAATGTTTCTAGCATAGACATCTCTCCTTTCTCATCAAATAAAAAATCCATCTTATGATCTAAGATGGATTCTAAGCCCTGAGATTAATAATTAAGTTAACTTGACTTTAACGGTTGGTAAAGCGCTTGTTAAGCTTTTTTAACAAGGGAAGCTGAGACGATGGCGCGATGAAACGAAGAAAGAGGTGTCCCCATCTCCTCACCTTTCGCCTCTTCGCCCCACCCCTCTTCGCGTCATCCTTCAAAGCGGTAGCCAATACTGCGGATGGTGGTGATCCGTTTGGGTTTCGACGGCTCTTCTTCTATTTTCTCCCGTAGCCAGCGGATGTGGACATCTACCGTGCGCGACTCGCCGTAAAAATCGTAGCCCCACACTTTGGTCAGCAGCAAATCCCGCGAGAGAACGACGCCCCGGCTGCGAATCAACTCGGCCAGTAGGTCGAACTCTTTGTAGCTGAGGTTGAGTTCCGTTGATCCTTTATAGGCTTTGCGGGCCACCAAATCCAGCGATAAATCATTAGAAGTCAACCGTTCGGTGGTACTCTGTTTGGGGTTGCGCCGCAGCGCAGCCCTGACGCGGGCCAAAAATTCGCCCAGGCTGAAGGGCTTGGTAATATAATCGTCGGCCCCGGAGTCAAGGCCGATAATTTTATCCACTTCGCTGGAACGGGCGGTGAGGATAATGATCGGCACATCCAGTTCTCGCCGCAAAATTCGGCAGACCGATAAGCCGTCCAGCTGAGGCAGCATGACATCCAACACTACCAGGTCAAGCGGCTGATTGCGGGCAATTTTCAGGCCGGTCTGGCCGTCGGTGGCAACGGCCACGCTGTAACCTTCTCGTTCCAGATTGTAAGCCAGGGTTTGCTGTAAGGTTTCGTCATCTTCGACAATCAGGATAGATTTGGGCAGGTTATTGTTGAGCATGGATTATTAACTTTGCGGTAGACCAACACTTCCCGGCTATTATAGCAACGAGTTATAAAACCACAAACACGCGCCTAATATTCTTGGGTTAGGGGCAGCGACACATAAAAAGTTGAGCCTTCACCAACCACACTTTCCACCCAAACCCGGCCGTTGTGCAGTTCCACCAGATCTTTGACCACCGCCAGCCCCATGCCCATGCCCCTCTGCTCAGCGGCCCTTTGACTTTTTAGCTGATAAAACGCATCAAAAATGCGTTTCTGTTCGGAACGGGGGATGCCGACCCCATTATCCGTGACCGTCAGCAGTAAACGGGGATGAAAGGTATTGCCGGCGCGCTCCATTTCCACCGAAACTTGGAGGGCCACCTTGCCGCCCGGCGGGGTAAAGCGGCAGGCATTGGACAGCAGATTATCCAGAATTTGCCGGAGGTGCTTGGGGTCGGCGGCCACGGGTGGCAGATCGGCGGGGATGTGCTGGGTTAATTTTAACTCTCGCAGCCGGACCAGGGAAGCAAGGTCGCGCAGGGCATCCTCGATGATGGCGGCTACCTGGACCTCTTCAAAACGGGGCAAAACTTTGTGGCGGTTCTGGGCGCTAATTTGGATGGCATTATCCAGTACCGCCGCCATCTGGTCGGCGCTGCTATGAATAATGCGCTGCACCTGGAGCTGCTCCGGGCTGTACTCACCCATTTCTCCATGCACAATCAGGTCAGAATAGCCTTTAATGGCGGTGAGCGGGGCGCGCAATTCACGGGAGAGGGCGGCGATAAAATCGTTTCTGGCTCGGTCGGCTTTGACCTCCCGGCTGACATCCCGAAAGATGGCGATAATGCCCAGCCACTCCCCCTGCGGGCTGCGCCAGGGAATGAGCCGGCCCTGAATAGCCCGCTCGTCGCTCTCAAAAAAAGTAGGCAGCGGTTGGTTGCGGCGCGAAAAAGCGGCGGCCAGGTTCTCAATCGGTTCGCCCGAGTCAATCTCGCCGTAAATGGTGCCAATTGGCTGGTCCAGCAGTTCCCAGCGCAGTTTGCCCAAAATCCGCTCAGCCGCTTGGTTGACCAGTTGGACTCGCCCGCTGGCATCACTCACCACCACGCCGTCGCTGATGGTTTCTAGAATAGCCAGATGCCGGTCGGGTTCCTGGGTTTTCTTCTGCACCGTTTCGGCCATAGCCTCGGCTTCGGCCTCAAGCTCCTGGTAACGGCGGCGGTGCTCGACCATGGTCGCAATTTGGGGGGCCAGTTGGCGGCACAGCCGCATATCGCTGGGCCGGATGGGCCGGCTGGTGACGGGATTGCCCAGCATCAATGCGCCCACCGGCCGCCCTTTGATGACCAGGGGTTGGATCAGAGTCGGGCCGGCGCGGTCTTCGCGCCACAGTCCGTACAACGAGTCCAGCCCATTAATATTTTGCTGCGGCAGCAGCAGCGGCTCCTGGGTTTCGATGGAGCGCTGCAACGGAGGGCAGTGTTCCAAATCAAATCTAACTTCGGCCTGTCGGACCAGATGCAGCGGGCGCTGCGGGTTGTAGAGGGTCGCCAGACGGGCCTGGCCGGCTCCCTGGGCATCCAAAATAAAAATGGCCGAGCGGTCCACGTGAGTGGCCTGGGCCATACTGCGTACAATGTGTTCCATAGATTGGTTCAAATTGGGGATGGTGTTGAGGATTTCGCTGACCTCCAGCCAACGCTGCCGCTCCCGGCTGGAGTCGATCGCCTCCTGGACCAGGGCTTCGGCCATTTGCTGGCGCTCGGCGTACTTCTGGCGGAAGGTCAGCACGCTTTCGCCGTGGATGGCGCTGATAAAAAAGACGTAGGCCAGCAGATAAATCAGCCAGGCGGGGGTGGTCAAATCCAACAAGCTGAGGAAATTACCAAAAGCCAAAATAAAAGGCACGGCCAGGTGCGGCCAGCGAACCCCTCCGGCGCTGACCAGGATAAAGGGTGTGCTGAAAACAGCAATGACCAGACTGTGTAAGGGCGATGGAACCGGCCAACCCGGTATCAAGGCTAAAGATACCAGGATAATCGCCCCGGCAACGCCGACTCTAGCCAGAAGGGGCCAGGGGGTCGGCCAGGCGGCGGGAAAATCAACCAAAGTCCAGACCAGGCAAAAGGCGCTAAAAACCTCCAGGCCTCCCATCAGCCGAGCATCGCTGCTGTTTGAGACGCTCAGATAAACAATTAAGCTAAGCGAGCGGCTGATGACTAATAAAAAAAGCGGTACCAAACGCCAACTGCGGCGTCCCCCTGAAAAACTGCCCAGGCCCAAGATCAACGCGGCCAAAGCAAGAAAATTGGTGGCAAGAAGATAAATCTGCATGACTCAGCTGGTAAGGTGCAACAATAAAAATTATCGCCGAGACCGTAGCGGCTGGAAGTCGTTTCAACAGCGTCCATTCCCACGCTGTTGAAGTCTCAGGTATTAGTATAGCAAATCAAGCAAGGCGAGACAATGGGCTTTTGGGGGGGTAATGAGATATATTTGTCAGGTCGGCGGGGTCAAATTTAAGGTTATCCACCGGACCATCAAAGTTATCCTTTTATCGCCTCGGGCCAGTAATCGTCTTACATCCCCTTGGCCGGCTGTCTCTTCCGTCTCAGCCGGTTGATTTTACGCTGTAGTTCGCCTTTAAGCTCATCAAAGTAGTCATCCCAATCGTCAATATTGATTAACTTTTTGTAGGGGTTGGACTGTTTGAGAGTGGCAATTTGCTGCCGCAGCGTCTCGACCCGGCGGCGTAAGTAGCGAACTTCGGCCCGCAGTTTGTCTTTGCTGCGGCTCAATATCGGCTGGTGGGTTAGCTTTTCACCCCGCTCCAGCATATGCAGAATTTCTTCAACCCGAGGCAAATCTTGCTGCTCGTAGGCGGTTTTTAATTCAATAAAGATGAGGCCGGCTTCGGCTTTGAACGCTTCGGCCACTAGGTCGGGGTGCAGGGTTGTTCAGTTCTATAGGACGCCGACATAATTAAGGAGGTTATCAAGGTTCAGACCGTTCTGGAAGAGTTCA
>JAKLJP010000024.1 GCA_023151115.1 Anaerolineae bacterium | reverse complement strand
CCGCCCAATCTGCTCGTACAATTGGGCTTCCGTCTGAGCCTGGTCCCGTTGTTGTTGCTGAGAAGCACCGTTGTCGAAAATAGCCGCGCCTTCGGCCAGCAATTGCCGTTTCCATTGGCTGACCTGGTTGGGATGCAACTCGTATTCGCTGGCCAGTTGGTTGACTGTTTTCAAGCCTTTGACGGCTTCCAGCGTCACCTGAAATTTGAATTCAGCATTATATCGTTTACGTTTTTTGGTCAATTTACCCCTCCACAAGTTTGGTAGATTATACTTCAATCCACCTTAGCTCGTGGTCCAGTTTTTGGGGCCAATTATAATCTTCCTAACTCCAATACTTTTCAAATAAGGCTATAGGATAGGGCCTTGTGCCCGCCCACAAGGGGCTAAACTACGTTATTTGAAAAGTATTGTTCCTAACTCTCTATTTCAAAATCCATGGTGTCCATGTCATTGTCAAATGCCTCTGGCTTACCCCGTAATTTCAGCCACAGAAAGCCTATACTGCCCGTGCTTAACGAAGCAAGCAAAATTGCCATTTTTGAGGCGTTGATAACATCTGCCTCACCGGCAAAAGCCAAATTCGCAATAAAAATGGACATCGTGAATCCGATGCCGCCCAGGAGACCCGCGCCAAAAACGTGCTTCCAATTCAAATCGAGCGGCAAACGACAAATACCTAGCGACACGGCCATGAAGCTCAGCAAAATGATCCCCAGCGGTTTACCGATGAAGAGGCCCGAAAATATGCCCAAGCTGTTCACCGCCGTCAAATTTTGTAAAGCATCCGCGCCAACGACAATGCCTGTATTAGCCAGCGCGAAAATAGGCAATATGATGAATGCAACGGGTTTATGCAAAAAATGTTCGAGCTTATGTGAAGGCGATTCTTCATCATCTTCCTTACCGGTAAAAGGAATGGTAAAAGCCAGCAGAACCCCGGCAATAGTCGCATGCACCCCCGATTTCAACATCAAAAACCACATCAAAACACCGCCGATAAGATAGGGGAGCAAACGCATGACTCGAAGGCGATTAAGCCCAACGAGCAAACCAAAAACGATCAGCGCACCCAGTAAATAGGTTATTGAAAGTTCGCCGGTGTAAAAAACTGCAATGATAATGATAGCCCCAAGATCGTCTATTACGGCCAACGCGGTCAAAAACACTTTCAAAGAAGCAGGCACCCGACTCCCCAAAAGCGCGAGGACGCCCAAAGCAAAAGCAATATCGGTTGCCATTGGAATGCCTATCCCTGCCTGGGTGGGCGTCCCATAATTAAGCGCAAAATGGAACAAGGCCGGCAAAGCCATCCCGCCAACTGCGGCAAAAATGGGCAAAAGCGCGTTTTTAAAGTCGGATAATTCGCCGACATACAATTCACGTTCGAGTTCCAGACCGATCAGTAGAAAGAAAAGGGCCATCAGCCCGTCGTTTATCCAATGTTCAAGGCTAAGCCCACCCAGGTACACCTGCCACAAACTCAAGTAATTCTCGCCGATAACCGAATTTGTAATGCCTAATGAAAAGATTGTGCAAATAATGAGCAATACACCGCTCGACTTTTCCGAGTCAAAAAAGTTTTTGAAGGTCTGGGATAAATTTCTTTGGGTAATTTTTATCATCATTGAAGGAACAGTCTCAAGCTATGTTTGGTTATAAGCACGCGGGGTGGGTGTAGGCGGTGAGGCAATGGGTACAATTTGACGCCGCGCCCATCATTGGCGCTGATACGTCTACAGAATGGCTTCTAACAGTCCAGGGATTCTATCATAGTTTCTGTTATAATTCAACTGTTCGATTTATTGGAACTATCGAGCCTTTCATTCTCTTCTGTCGTCCGGCTGGAGTGTCCCATACCCTGGCAAACTGATCCAGACTATTGACAAACTCTGTGAACTCAGTATTATGGAAAAAATAAGTAAGCAAAGAAGGAATTTTCTGATGAAAGCCTTAGTCTATGAAGGTCCGCGCCGGTTAAACATGCGCGAGATGCCGGACCCAATCCCAGAACCGGATGAAGTTGTGATCAAAGTGGCCTACTCCGGCATTTGCGGCTCGGAGTTGGGGGGCTACCTGGGTGAAAACAGCTTGCGCAAGCCGCCTTTGGTGATGGGTCACGAGTTTTCGGGCGAAATTACCGGCTTGGGTTCAAATGTGGCTCAACACAAGCCGGGGTTGGCGGTCGGCCAGCGGGTCACAGTTAATCCCTTAATCCACTGCGGCTGGTGTCGAGCCTGCCTGGCCGGCCGCTTCAATCTGTGCCGCAGCCGGGAAATTCTGGGTATTCACCGGCCCGGCAGCTATGCCGATCTGGTCAAGGCTCCGGCAGCCTTGGTCTATGCTCTGCCTCCTTCCATGAGCCTCGAACATGCGGCTTTAGCCGAACCCGTAGGCTGCGCCGTCAGAGCGGCTAGGCTGGCCGGCTGCGCGCCAGGAACTACACTCCTGGTTACGGGTCTTGGCCCGATTGGGCTGTTGGTGGCGCAGGTAGCCCAGACCTTTGGGGTGGCCCAAATCTTTGCCACCGATACCGACCCGGACCGGCGGGCTATTGCCGAGCAGGTCGGGCTGCGGGTGCTGAACCCGTTAACGGATGATGTTGTTGCCATCACCCAGGCGGCGACGGACGGCTATGGCGTTGATGCGGCCATTGATGCTGTCGGCTTGACCGTCACCCGGCGGCAGTGTATTGATGCCGTAGCCCGAGGGGGGCGAGTCATCCTGGTCGGCCTGCACGCGGCCGACAGCGAGGTCCAGGGCAATGATATTATTCGTAAGGAAGTGCGGATCGAGGGTAGCTTTGCCTATGCCCCGCTGGATTTTGACGAAGCGTTCAAATGGTTGGCCGCCGGTCATGTCCAGATTGATCCCTGGCTTATGAAAGCCCCACTCAGCGAGGGGCAAGCGTGTTTTGAAAGATTGTTAAGCCAGCCTGGTCCTGTAGCTAAAATCCTGCTATATTCCCACTAATAAGAATATTTTGCCAATGATGACCGGAGACTGATGACCGGCTGCTTATTACCCTTCGCCGGTCTCCGATCTACTTTTATGAGGAGGCTATCCATGCCCAAACAACAAATCTCAACTAAAAAAGGCGCGTCCCCTGCAGGCGCTTACTCGCAAGGGCTGAAGGCGGGGGATTTTGTTTTTGTCTCTGGCCAGGGACCGTTTGATCCTGAAACCGGTCAGATTGTCGGAGAGACAATTGAGGAGCAGACCGCTCGAACCCTGGAGAATATCAAGGCGATTTTGGAGGCAGCCGGGGCGACAATGGCCGATGTGGTCAAAGTGTCGGCTCATCTGAGCGACCTGGGTATGTTTGACCGCTACAACAAAGTTTACGCCACCTACTTTCCCGACCCCAAACCTACCCGTACCACCGTTGGCAGCCAGTTGCCGCAGACGATGCTGGTAGAAATTGACGCGATTGCATATATTGGTGAAAAGTAGGAAGACAGACAAGGTGAGGGTAGCCCTCGGTCTACCCTCTTTCTAACTTGCATTACCACAAAAATTGGCAAAAATTAGTTGTGCAAGTATCAGCAGATCCAATTTTTCGCCGTAGCTGGCGCATCCCTATGCGTCAGCGGACGGCATAAGGTACTGCTGGATGTGGAAGCCGGCAAGGCGGCAAGGTTGCATGCCGCATAAATTCCCTGTTTACTGGCTACTATTTTTAGGAGTAAGCTATGAGTGAAGTTGTTGCTGCCGTTCCGCCTCGGCTGCAAGAAATTGTTGAAGAGTTTGGTGAAGCAGAAGGTCAGGAAAAATTAGAATTGTTGCTGGAATATTCGGAAAAAATGCCGCCGCTGCCCGACTGGCTGAATAAAGAAACCAACATGGACCAGGTCCACGAGTGTATGACCCCGGTGTTTGTCCATGCTGAACAGGAGAATGGCGGGATGATTTTTTATTTTGACGTCCCGCCCGAATCACCCACCGTTCGCGGTTATGCCGCTATTTTGGGCGAAGGACTGCACGGCGTACCGCCCGAACAAATTATCACCATCCCCAGCGATTTTTACCTGCAAATGGGGCTGCATAAAGTGCTGTCGCAGCAGCGTCTACGCGGCATCACCGCCATTCTGGCCTACCTCAAGCGCCTGGCGAGAGAGAGAGAATCGAGGGGAACTGAGGGAACTCATAGGAACTAAGGTAACTTATTTTTTTTCAGTTCCCTCAGTTCCCTCAGTTCCCTCAGTTCCTTTTTGAACGTAAAGTTCCTCTATGACCCAACAAACCTCAACCCAGATTCTTTATCCTTTTTCCGCTGTAGTAGGGCAAGAAGCGATGCAGTTGGCCCTGCTGCTGAATGCGCTCAACCCGGCCATTGGCGGGGTGCTCATTCGCGGGCAAAAAGGCACAGCCAAGTCAACGGCGGCCCGCTCCCTGGCTGCCCTGCTTCCACCCGCTGATACAAACGGCCTGGTGATCCAGGTGCGGACAAACGACGGCCATGAAGCCATACCCTTTTCCCGCCCCGCTACCGCATCCCTCTTTGTGGAATTGCCGGTTGGAGCTAGCGATGACCGGGTGGTGGGGACGCTGGACATCGAGCACGCTCTGCGGGCCGGCCAGCGCCGTTTTGAGCCGGGGCTGCTGGCCCAGGCTCACGGCGGCATTTTGTATGTAGATGAGGTCAATCTGCTGGCCGACCACATCGTGGATGTCCTGCTCGACGCGGCAGCATCGGGCGTCAATACGGTGGAGCGAGAAGGCATCAGCGTCAGCCATTCGGCCCGGTTTATTCTGGTCGGCACGATGAATCCCGAAGAGGGTGATTTGCGCCCGCAGCTATTAGACCGCTTTGGCCTGGCTGTCGAAGTGGTCGGTCAACCGGAACCGGCCATACGGGCCGAGATTGTCCGCCGCCGAATTGCCTTTGAGTCCAACCCGGCCGCTTTCTACGCCCGCTTTGCCGAGGCGGAAGTGGACCTGCGCCGGCGCATTGTCGAAGGGAGAGCTTTGTTATCTCAAGTGACCCTGAGCGATGGCCTGCTGGAATTGATTACTCACATCTGCGCCGGCAGCGGCGTGGATGGTCTGCGGGCCGATATTACCATCTATAAAACTGCCCTGACGCTGGCGGCCTGGGAAGGCCGCCGCCAGGTTACGGTTGAAGATGTCCGCCGCTCCGCTGAATTGGCCTTGCTCCATCGCCGCCGCCGCCAACCCTTCGAAGAGCCGGGGTTGGATCAGCAGCAGTTGGATGAGTTAATCCAGCAATACCAGCGGGGGAGCGGGGGAGCAGGGGGGCAGGGGGGCAGAGGAGAAAAAGAAGATAATCTTCCGGCAGATGACTCGGAGGGTGAGTGAGGAAAACCAACCTTCAACCTCCAACGTTCAACGTTCACCTGCTCTGGATCAAACCTTTACCCCCGGCGACTCCTTCGCCGTGCGCAAAATAGTCCCGCCGGTCAGCCGACGACAACCCCAACCTGGCCGGGGCCGACGTAGCCAAACGACGGCGGTCAATCAAGGGGGACATTATATTCGCGCCGCTGTGCCGCAGGGCAGTGTGCGTGATGTGGCCGTAGATGCGACATTGCGGGCGGCTGCGCTCCGTCTCGTGCAGGGGAGCAGGGGAGCGGAGGAGCAGGGGGGAATAAAGAAAATCTCTCCTCTGCCCCTCTGCCCTCCTGCTCCCCTGCGTGTTTTACCCAGCGACCTGCGCGTCAAAATCCGCCGCGCTCGCACCGGCAACCTCATCCTGTTTGTGGTGGATGCGTCTGGCTCAATGGGGGCGCGGCAGCGCATGGTGGCGGTCAAGGGGGCGGTGTTGAGCCTGCTGCTGGATGCTTACCAAAAGCGTGACCGGGTTGGTTTGATTGCCTTTCGCGGCCAGGGGGCCGAACTATTGGTTCCCCCCACTAATTCCGTAGAATTGGCCGAGCAGCGCTTGCGCCAGATACCCACCGGCGGACGCACCCCCCTGGCGGCTGGGCTGCAATTGGCTGAACGGGTTCTGACCAGTCACTTACAGCGAGATGCAGCCCTGACCCCGCTGCTGGTGTTGGTTACGGATGGCCGGTCGAATGTCGGTTCTCCGGCCCAACTTCGCCACGCGGCACTGACCCTGGCCCAAAAGCGGCTGGCGGCGCTGGTGCTGGACAGCGAACAGGGGTTTGTCCGTTTGGGCGCAGCCAAAGAGATCGCCGCCTGGTTGGAAGCAGAGTATTTGCCGTTGGAAGCGCTGCGGGCGGGCGTTATTGCCGGGCGGGTTCGACAAAAGCTGAACAGCTAACTCAATTTGCTTTTCTATCTCAAGCTTATATAATTCAGTCACCATCAATCAAGTAGACTCAACTGAGGCGCTCGCTGCCCCGGATGGCGCGAGCGGTAACGGCGAAGCCGGTGCAAGTCCGGCGCTGTCCCGTAACTGTAATCTTATTTACGATTTACGATTTACGATTTACGATTTACGATGGCTTAACGGTAAGTTACTCGTAATCTATAATCGTAAATCCAAAATCCAAAATCGTAAATCAAGAGAGCCAGGTCGCCCGCCTCTGTTGGCTTGTTACAACCTCGCGGAAGGGAGTAAAAGCATGGCTTACCGTCAAGTATCTCCCCATTTACCTCTCCATTCTAGTTTTGAAGCTACCCGACCCAAGGGTTATTTCAGGTCGGGTTTTTCATTTTCTGTTGACCCTGCTTCTTTCTGTGCTCCTCCCGTTGGGCCGCGTTGTATGGGCGCAAGGAGGCTGGGGTTATGATCTGATAACACCAATTTAGTAAGCGATAGCGACAGGTATCTGATGGAAATATCTTTTATCGGTCATCTATTCTCAGTAGATCCAATTTTTGAGGAGTGAGGCACGCCTACGTGCCGAACGGAGCCGCACGTGGGCGTGCTGGCTCCTCAAACTGGATCTACAGATCTCAATCTCCAATTCATGAGAACCAGAGAGGTTATGATGAAAATCAATCAATCTAACTCAATTCAGTGGCCCAGAGTAGGGTGGGTCTTTCTTGCCCTGATGTTGTTGGGCGGGCAGGTCGCCTGGGCCAAACCGCAGGCTATGCACATTATGGAAGGCTTTCTACCGCCGGTCTGGTGCGTGATCTGGTTTGCCGTAGCCATCCCCTTTTGGATAATGGGCTTCCGCCATATCAGCCAACTGGTTGCGGCCAAGCCGGAAACACGGTTGCTGCTGGGCCTGGCCGGAGCCTTTGCCTTTGTGTTAAGCGCCCTCAAAATTCCCAGCGTCACCGGCTCCAGCAGCCACCCGACCGGCACCGGTTTGGGGGCGATCCTGTTTGGACCGGCGGTGATGAGTGTGCTGGGCGGAATTGTTCTGCTGTTTCAGGCCTTGCTGCTGGCGCATGGCGGTTTGACCACCCTCGGCGCCAATGCTGTTAGTATGGCCATTGCCGGGCCGCTGGTAGCCTGGGTAATCTGGCAAGTGCTAAAAAATCGAGCACCGCTGTGGCTAACCGTGTTTCTGGCGGCCGCCCTGGCCGATTTGGCCACCTACGGAGTAACTTCGCTGCAACTGGCCTTGGCCTACCCCGATCCGGTGGGTGGGGTAATGGCTTCACTGCTTAAATTTGGAGCAATTTTTGCTGTGACTCAGATTCCCCTGGCCATCAGTGAAGGTATCCTGACCGTCATCATCTTTAATGCCCTGCGTAGTAATGCGCCGGTGGAGTTGCAAACTCTGGGCGTCAAAGCGGCTTAAAAGGATATAACCATGACACAAAATATTTCAACCTCAACCAAAAGTAGCCAAATCAATACTTGGTTGTTAATTGCCGTAGTTGTACTTTTAGCCGTGGTGCCTCTGTTTCTTCACCCGGACTCCGAGTTTGGCGGGGCAGATCGTGCTGCCGAAGAGGTTATTACCGAAGTTGCCCCAGGAACCGAACCTTGGTTTGAACCCTTCTGGTCGCCTCCCGGCGGTGAAACTGAAAGTTTGCTTTTTGCCTTGCAAGCGGCGCTAGGGGCGGGGTTTGTCGGCTACTTTTTTGGCCTCAAGCGAGGTGAAAAGCAAGCCGCTCGCAAAGCCACCCTGGTAGATCCAAAAGTGTAAGCCAGAATTGCATGCACATTATTGACCAGTACGCCTACGCCAATCGCATCCGCACGGTTGACCCCGGACAGAAGGCAGCCATCGCCGGTCTGGCCCTGCTGTTATGCCTGGCCTTGAACCGGCCGGTGGTCGGTCTATTGGCCCTGCTGTGGATGTGGGGACTGACCACATTTTGGGCGGGGTTACCGCCGCGCACCTTTGGCCGAGTAATTTTGGCCGAAGGCTTTTTTCTACTGCTGTCGGTGTTGGGCATTTTGGTCAGCTTCAGCCTCAGCCCGCCGGTGACAAGCTGGCGCTGGCAGGTGGGCGAATTATGGCTCAGCAGCAGCCCGGCGGCAGTGAACACAGCCCTGCATCTGGTCACGCGTTCGCTGGGGGCGGCGGCGGCCATGAATTTTCTGGCGTTGACCACCCCGCTGGTTGATTTGGTGGACCTGCTGCGCCGGCTGCGCTGCCCGCTGCTGCTAATTGATCTGATGACTCTGATCTATCGTTTTATTTTTGTGCTGCTGGAAAGCCTCAACGAGATGTATACGGCCCAGGCCAGCCGGCTGGGCTATGTTAATTTTCGGCGGGGCATTATGAGCGCCGGGTTGTTGGGGAGTCAACTTTTTATTGATGCCTATCGCCGCAGCCAGCGCCTACAGGTCGCCCTGGAAAGTCGGGGCTACGCCGGCGATTTGAAGGTGCTGCCGACCTCGTATCAGTTTGACCGGCGACTGTGGGGCTTGGGGATGGGGATGACGGCCAGCCTGCTGCTGGTTTGGGGGTGGTTTCGATGAGTCTGCTTGAATTGGACGATCTGCACTATGGCTATCCGGGCCAGCCGCGTCTGGCTCTGCAAGGGGTCAATTTGAGCCTGCCAGCCGGGGTAAAAGTGGCTTTGTTGGGGCGCAACGGTTCCGGCAAATCTACCTTGATTCTGCATTGTAACGGAATTTTACAGCCCAATCGGGGCGTGGTGCGGTTTGCCGGGCGCACGGTGACGTATCAACGGGCCGCGCTGCTGGAACTGCGCCGTCAGGTGGGGGTTATTTTTCAAAACCCGGACGACCAACTTTTTAGCGCCAGTGTGGCCCAGGATATTAGTTTTGGACCGCTCAACCTGGGGCTGAACCAAACCGACACTCGGCGGCGCGTTCAGGCGGTGGCCGAACTGTGCGAGATTACCGACCTGCTGGAGCGGCCCACCCATGCTTTGAGCGGCGGCGAGAAAGCGCGGGTAGCCCTGGCCGGAGTGCTGGCCATGGAACCGGCGCTGCTGATTGCCGATGAAGTGACCGCCAATCTCGATCCCTGGATGCGCCGCCAGCTTTTTACCATTTTCCAGCGGTTGGTGGCTCAGGGCAAAACGATTGTTTTAGCCACCCACGATGTTGAATTTGCCCGTTATTGGGCCGATATGGTGGTGGTGATGGAGGCCGGGCGGGTGATTGCCGCTGATACCCCAGAACGTATTTTTGCTAACCAGTCCTTGATGGTGCAGACGGGCTTGGGCCAACCCTGGTATTTACCCTTTGCCCATGCTTAAAAATTTAGCCGGAGGAGCGTGACCGGGTATGGCCGAACACTCACACGAGGGACACGACCACCAACACCCTGATCCTCATGCGGATGAGCACGATCATGGGGACGGCGTTCACGGCCACACTCATGGTATCGTTGACCCCTCGATTATTTCCACCGAACGCGGCATCTGGGCCATCAAATGGTCCTTCATTGGCTTATTTATTACTGCCCTGCTCCAAATTATAGTGGTTTTCTTCACCGGGAGTGTGGCCCTGCTGGCCGATACCATCCACAACCTGGGCGACGCGGCTACCGCTGTGCCCTTGTGGGTTGCCTTTAGTCTGGCCAAACGCCCCCCCAGCCGCCGTTTTACCTATGGCTACGGCCGGGTCGAAGACCTGGCCGGGGTGTTCATCGTTGCTATTATTCTGTTCAGCGCGGGGGTGGCCGGTTATGAGTCTATCCAGCGTTTTTTTAACCCGCAGCCGGTCCAATACCTATGGGCAGTCATCGCGGCCTCGCTGATTGGGTTTGCCGGCAACGAAGCGGTGGCCTTTTTTCGCATCAAAGTGGGCAAAGCCATCGGCAGCGCGGCCCTCGTCGCCGATGGCTACCACGCCCGCACCGACGGTTTGACCAGCCTGGCGGTGCTGTTGGGGGCAGTCGGGGTGTGGCTGGGCTATCCTCTAGCTGATCCGATTATTGGGCTGCTCATCACGGTGGCGATTCTGCAAATTGTGTGGCAATCGAGCCAGGCAATTTTTACCCGGCTGCTGGATGGCGTTGAGCCGGAAGTGGTGGCTGAGATCAGGCACGCAGCGGGTCACGTGGCTGGAGTCGAAGACGTAACGGAGGTGCGGGTCAGATGGCTGGGGCACCGGCTGCATGCCGAGATCAATATTGCGGTCGGGCCGGAGCTTTCGGTGGAAGCGGGGCACAAAATCGCCCTGGCCACCCGGCACGAACTGCTCCACCATCTGAGGTATCTCTCCGGCGTCACCATTCATGTAGACCCGGCCACCGCTTCGGGTGAAACGCATCACCGCGTTGATGAGCACACCCACGATGATTTGCCGCTCCATTCGCACTAGGCTAAAAATGTCATTGCGAGAGGCACAGCCTCGAAGCAATCCCCGACCTGGCCGTGGAAATGGAGTGCAAGGCTTGCCTTGCGACTTGGCAAAGCAAGCTTTGCGCTCCAGCAATCTATTTTCGCAGGAGATTGTTTTAGCTTTTTGACAACCCCTGATAACTTGACTATACTCCGATTAACTTTGGGAGAAAAAGGTCGTTCACCAATGGTTCAAACCAATCTTAACCTCAATATGTGTTGTTGTTCCTGTCTGTTGCGGAGGTGGGGGATACACCAGTAACGCAGGGATAACCTGCGAACCAATGCCCGCCACACTCCGCTTGATTAATCGGTTGGGTGGGCAAAGATTGCGTTACCTGTACGCTACAGCGCCACCGGGCCATTACCAGTGACGCTGTTTTTATTTTACAAAACACGAAGGGATAAATCTAAAGAAAAATGAAGATTGCAAATGATGTCACCGAATTGGTCGGTAATACACCGTTGGTGCGGATTCGCAAATTGACCGCCGGGGCTGTGGCTGATGTCGTGGCCAAGCTGGAATTTTATAATCCCGCCCACAGCGTCAAAGACCGGATTGGCCTCTCGATGATCGAGGCGGCGGAGCAGGCCGGCTTGATCAAGCCGGACACGATTATTCTGGAGCCGACCAGCGGCAACACCGGCATCGGTCTGGCCTTTGTCTGCGCGGCGCGAGGCTACAAATGCACCCTGGTCATGCCGGAGACCATGAGCAAGGAGCGGCGCGCCCTGCTGCGGGCCTACGGGGCTGAGTTGATCTTGACCCCCGGCAGTGAAGGTATGGGCGGCGCAATCCGCACCGCCGAGGAGATGGCCGCCGCCGACTCGCGCTATTTTATTCCGCAGCAGTTCAAAAACCCGGCCAACCCCGAAATCCACCGCAAAACCACCGCCGAAGAAATCTGGCGCGACACCGACGGCAAAGTTGACATCCTGGTGTCGGGTATTGGCACCGGCGGCACCATCACCGGCGTGGGCGAGGTGATCAAAAGCCGCAAGCCGTCGTTTCAGGCCATTGCGGTGGAACCAGACGCCTCACCGGTGCTGTCGGGCGGGCAAAAAGGGCCACATCCCATTCAGGGCATTGGGGCCGGCTTTGTGCCGGATGTGCTCAATACCAAAATTTACGATGAGATTATTCGGGTTAAAAACGACGATGCTTTTGACATCGCCCGGCGTTTGGCCCGTGAAGAAGGGCTACTGGTCGGCATCTCTTCCGGCGCAGCCACCTGGGCCGCGTTGCAGGTAGCTCGCCGGCCCGAAAACGAGGGCAAGCTCATTGTGGTAATTATCCCATCCTTTGGGGAGCGCTACCTGAGCACCCCCTTGTTTGCCGGCCTGGCTGATTAAGAAAAGGGAGATTGGAGATTAGAGAATTAATTAATCTCCAATCTCTATTCTCAGGAGTCCAAAGCTTGCTTTGGCCAAGGTTTACACTCCTGTCTGGAGGTGGAACGATGTTCAAAACCATCCGCAACGATATTCAATCCGTCTTTGACCGTGACCCGGCGGCGCGCAGCTCGCTGGAAATTTTGCTGTGTTATCCGGGACTGCATGCGGTCTGGGGCCACCGGCTGACCCATTGGCTGTGGATGAGGGGGGCCAAACTACTGGCTCGCTGGCTGTCACAAATTATGCGCAGCCTGACCGGCATCGAAATCCACCCCGGCGCTACCATCGGCCCGCGCCTTTTTATAGATCACGGCATGGGTATTGTTATCGGTGAAACCGCCGAAATCGGCGCTGATGTAACCCTGTACCACGGGGTGACGTTGGGCGGCACAAGCTGGCAAAAGGGCAAACGCCACCCCACTCTGGGCAATGGCGTCGTGGTTGGGGCAGGGGCTAAAATCCTAGGGCCGATCACGGTGGGCGACAACAGCCGAATTGGGGCCAATGCGGTGGTAGTCAAGCCGGTGCCGCCCGACTCGCTGGTGGTCGGCGTGCCGGGTGAAATTGTCAAGCGCAGCAAGCCGCGCCCGACCCAACTCAAGCCGGACCTGGAGCACGGCGCGCTGCCGGATGTCATCGGCGATTCACTGGTGGCGTTAATGGCGCGGGTCGAGCAGTTGGAGCGCCATCTGTCAAACGGTCACGGTCTGACGCCTGCGCCTTACACCCAGGATCATGGCATCTGGCGCGGTGAGGATTTTTCGATTTGAGGCGAATTAAAAAATCTCACCTCCCGGTTCTAATTTTTTTGAAGGCTAAGGCTAAGGCTGAGGCTAAGAATAAGATTATGCTTAGTTGTCTTTCTTAGCTTTAGACTCAGCCTCAGCCTCGAAAGAGAATTATTCTGGGGGCGAGTAGAAATCAAAAACTTTTTCAATCAAAAGGGAGATCACATTCATGTCAAGCAACGGAACTGAAGAACGTAAATTGGGCTTTGCCACCCGCCAGCTTCATGCGGGCCAGCAGCCGGACCCGACCACCGGCTCACGGGCGGTGCCCATTTATCAAACCACCTCGTATGTCTTCAAAGATACGGAGCATGCCGCCCGGTTGTTCGCCTTGCAGGAGTTTGGCAATATCTACACCCGTATTATGAACCCCACCAGCGATGTGTTTGAGCAGCGAGTGGCCAGTCTGGAAGGCGGCGTCGGGGCGCTGGCGGCCAGTTCCGGTCACGCCGCGCAGACCATGGCTATTCTGGCCTTGTGCAATGCCGGAGACCACATTGTCTCAGCCTCGACGCTGTACGGGGGCACCTTTAACCAGTTCAATTACACCTTCCCGCGCCTGGGCATCGAAGTGACCTTTGTGGACCCCAAAGACCCGGAGAATTTCCGCAAGGCCATCCGTGATAATACCAAAATTCTTTACGGTGAAACGCTAGGCAATCCGCTGATTAATGTTTTCCCGTTTGAAGAAGTGGCCGCCATTGGCCGCGAGTACGGCATCCCGATTATGATAGATAACACCTTTGCCACGCCGTATCTGTGCCGGCCTTTCGAGTGGGGGGCGAACATTGTGGTCCACTCGACCACTAAGTTTATCGGCGGCCACGGCACGGCCATCGGCGGGATGATTGTGGATGGCGGCAATTTTGAATGGGCCAATAACCCCCGCTTCCTTAACTTTAACACCCCAGATGACAGCTACCATGGCCTGGTTTATTCCAACCTGGGCGCCCTGGCCTTTATCCTCAAAACGCGGGTGCAAATTTTGCGCGACATCGGCGCCTGCCAGACGCCAATGAATTCGTTTCTCTTCTTGCAAGGCTTGGAAACCCTGAATCTACGGATGGAACGCCACAACAAAAATACTCAGGCTGTGGCCGAATTTTTAGAGGGTCATAAGCGAGTCAAATGGGTTACTTATCCCGGCCTGGAAAGTCACCCGGATTACGCGGCGGCTAAAAAATATATGCCGTTGGGCGCAGGCGCAATTCTGGGCTTTGGCATTGAGGGTGGCCTGGAAGCCGGACGCAACTTTATCAATAACCTCAAGCTCTTTAGCCACCTGGCTAACGTCGGCGACGCCAAGAGCTTGGCTATTCACCCGGCCAGCACCACCCACAGCCAGCTCAACCCGGATGAGCAAGAAATCGCCGGGGTAACGCCCGATTTTGTGCGCCTCAGCGTTGGCCTGGAGGATATCGAAGATATTCTGTGGGATTTGGACCAGGCCCTGGCCAAAGCCTAAATAAAACGCAAGCCATAATTGTCCTGTGACGACTTAAGGGGCATAATATCGTGATGGGTAAAACGTAATGGTTCTGTGGGGAAAGCATTTTCGCCTTGAATCATTACGTTTTACGTTTTACGCTAAATTATGTTTCAACGGGGTCAAACGATGGATTTAGCCAATTCAGTCGGTTTGGTTGAACGCAAATATTTTACCTTTGCCCAGGATGTACCGATGCGGCTCGACAGCGGCGAAACGCTCGGCCCGATTACCCTGGCTTACGAAACCTATGGCCGGCTCAACAGCGACCGCAGCAACGCCATCCTGATTCTGCATGCGTTGTCGGGCGACGCCCATGCCGCCGGTTATCACTCGCTGGCAAATTACAAGGCCGGCTGGTGGGACGATTGCATCGGGCCGGGTAAAGCCTTTGATACCAACAAATATTTCGTCGTCTGCTCCAATGTCATCGGCGGCTGTCAGGGTTCGACCGGCCCCAGCTCTTTGAATCCAGCCACCGGCAAACCCTACGGCTTGAGCTTCCCGGTGGTTACCATTGCCGATATGGTCCGCGCCCAGCGCCACCTGATGGATTACCTGGGCATCGAAAAGTGGCTGGCCGTGGCCGGCGGCAGCATGGGCGGCATGCAAGTGCTGCAATGGACCGTCAGCTACCCGGAGCGGGTTCGGGCGGCGCTGCCCCTGGCAACGACGGCGCGTCACTCGCCCATGCTCATTGCTTTCAGCGAGGTGGGGCGGCAGGCCATTTACGCCGACCCCAACTGGAACGGCGGTGACTACTATGATAACGTCCGGCCTAACGCCGGCCTGGCCGTAGCCCGCATGGTCGGTCACATCACCTATCTCAGCGAAGAATCCATGCACCACAAATTTGGCCGGCGGCTGCAAGAACGCGAGCGCTTTGGCTATGATTTTAACACCGATTTTGCGGTCGAGGGCTATCTTCGCTACAATGGCAACCGTTTTACCGAGCGGTTTGATGCCAACAGTTATCTTTATGTAACCAAAGCGATGGACTACTTTGACCTGAGCAATGATTACGGCAGCTTGACCGACGCTTTTGCCAAAAGCGCCGATGTAACCTATCTGGTAGTCTCTTTTACATCGGATTGGCTCTACCCGACCTATCATTCTAAGGAGTTGGTCAGCGCTCTTACTGCTGTGGGGGCAGATGTGACCTACTGTAATCTCAAATCCACCTGGGGCCACGATGCTTTTCTGCTGGAAGTTGAAACCATGACCGGCCTGATTTCCGATTTCCTGGAACGCATCGTTCGAGAGCATAAAATCCAGCTACCACCCGAAGTCACCCCGGCGGTTAAACCGGCGCTCGATTTTTCGATTTAACAGATTTAATCTCCAATCCCAAAGGGACGCTTCGCAGTCTCTGATCTCCTTTTACCCGCAGGAGTAGCGACTCACCACCGTGAAGACAACAACTATTGAAACATCTACCCTGACCCACCGCCCTGACCTGTTGGCAATTGCCGAACTGATTCAACCCAAAGAAAAAGTGCTCGATTTGGGCTGCGGCGATGGCACCCTGCTCCGTTATTTATTGGACACCTATCAGATTACCGGCCGCGGGGTTGAGTTATCCGAGGAAGGTGTGTTGGCCTGTGTGAGCAAGGGCTTGAGCGTGCGCCAGGGCAATCTCCAGGAAGGATTGGGCGATTATCCCAATCAGTCCTTCAACACCGTCATTCTAAGTCAAACGCTGCCCTATCTGGACGACCCGGCTTTTATTATCGGTGAAATGCTGCGTGTGGGTCAGCGGGTCATCATCAGCTTTCCTAACTGGGGCCATTGGCGCTGCCGCCTGAGCTTGCTGTTGACGGGCCGCACCCCCGTTGCGCCGGGTCTACCCCAAAGCTGGGATGCCCCGCCCCGCGCCCGTCCGCTGACGGTGCGTGATTTTGGTGAATTTTGTACAAACCATAACATTCGGATTACCACCGAAATATACCTTCAAGGCCCGCATCGAATTCCCGTCCGCTTTGACAAAAACCTGCGGGCCACAACGGCTATTTTTGAGTTGAAATAATTTGACATTTTCGTGTTTATCGCCATACTTTATCCATCAATAATATAGCCAGTGAAGTTGCGCCCCTCGGCGCAATGGGGGAAGTCCGGTGCAAATCCGGCGCTGTCCCGCAACGGTAAGGAGCAGGCAGTAGGGAGTAGGGAGTAGGTAGTAAGGGGAATTTCCCTTACTTCTTACTCCTTACTCCCTACTCCTTAGCCCAAGCCCGATTACCCAGCTTCACCTTTGCTTGTGTTCTACCTTCGCGGACAGGAGGCCGAGCGTGAAATATTTTACATCAAACGCTCCCCGCCCGCCGGCGGGTTTTTTATGCCCGGCTGGGCTGGCAAAAGAACAAGAAACGCATGAAATTAGCAGTTTTAGCCGATATTCACGGCAATTTCCAGGCTTTGCAGGCGGTGACCACCCATGTGGAACAGTGGCAGCCCGATCAGGTAGTAGTGGCCGGCGATATTGTCAATCGTGGGCCGCGCTCGCGCGACTGCTTGCATTTTGTGCAAAACAAACAGAAGACCCAGGGCTGGCTAACCGTGCGAGGCAATCATGAAGATTACATTATCGGCCAGGCCCAACCCGACTGCCCCCGTAGCGGTGTGCTTTTTGAAATGCACCGCAATACCTACTGGACCTACCAGCAGCTTAACGGCGATGTGGCGGCGCTGATGGCCATGCCTTTTCAGCTCGATTTAGCCGCGCCGGATGGCAGCAAGATTACCGTTACCCACGCCTCCACGCAAGGTACTCGTAATGGTATTTTCATGAATACTTCCGACGAGGAACTACGCCAAAAAATTGTCACTACTTCAGCCCTGTTTTGTGTTGGGCACACCCATCTGCCCCTGGTCCGACGCCTCGATCAGACTCTGGTGGTCAATGCCGGGGCAGTCGGGCTGCCCTTTGACGGCGACCCACGCGCCGGTTATGCCCAGGTAGAGTGGCAGTCCGGTAGCTGGTCAGCCGAAATTATCCGGCTCGATTACGACCGCCGCCAGGCCGAACAGGATTTTTTTGAAAGCGGCTTTATGCGTGACAGCGGCCCCCTGGCCCCGGTCATTTTGGATGAATTTCGCCGCGCCCGTTCCCATCTCTATCAATGGACAGCATGGTATCAAGCCCGAATTCTGGCCGGCGAGATGAGTGTGGAAGATTCAACCCTGGAGTATATGGCCAGGGTCAATGGGAAAAAATAAAGAAAAAAATGACAACACCTTCTCCAACTGACGCCTTGCTCTTGATCGGTCACGGCAGCCGTGATGCCGAAGCCATCACCGAATATCAGCAATTTGCCGAAAAGCTGGCCGGCGCCCTCGGCCTGCCGGTCTACCCCTGCTTTCTGGAGTTTGCCGACCCGCCGATTGTGGATGGGATTCGCGCCTGCGTTGAAGCTGGGGCGCGGCAGGTGGTCGCCCTGCCGCTTTTTCTGGGGCCGGCAGGACACCAAAAAAATGACGTGCCGGCCATTCTCAACTGGGCCAAAACCCAGTGGCCCGAAGTCGGGTTTAAATACGGTGTGCCGCTGGGAGCGCAGCCGCAGATTATCTCCGTTCTGGCTCAGCGCGCCGCCGAAGCCATCGCCGCCAGCCCGGCCGCTATTCCCGCCGCCGAGACGGCCCTATTGCTGGTCGGGCGGGGCAGCCGCGACCCTGACAGCAACTCTGAGGTGTATAAAATTGCTCGCATGCTCTGGGAAGGCCGGAGCTACGGTTGGGTGGAAAGCGCTTTTTACAGCCTGACCCAACCCGATATTCCAGCCGCCCTGGAACGCTGCATCCGTTTGGGGGCGCGGCGGGTGGTGGTGCTGCCTTATTTGCTCTTCACCGGCGCCATTTGCCGGCGTACCGGCGATCGGGCGCGAGCCGTCCAGACCCGTCACCCCGACGTCGAAATTCTGGTGGCCGAACACCTGAGTCTTCATCCTGAAGTCATCGAGGCAGTCCGCTACCGCTACCAGGAAGTGGTCGAAGGCACGGCCACGATGACCTGCGACCTGTGCAAGTATCGGCACCGTTTTGCCGGCTTTGAAGACGAGCATGGCCTGCCCCAAACCTCCGATCATCACCACGGCTTGCGCGGTGTACCGCATACCCACGGCCCGCACGGTTACAGTTATGAGCAAGCTTTGGAAACTCTCTTACCACCCCGTTATCAAAACGGCCAGAAAGCCAGTCCTGTGCCAATGGCTGCCGCTCCGCTGAAATATGACGCTGCAGGGCAGGTCGCCTGGGACGAAATCTGGGCCGATTTTTGCGACCTGGCTCTGGCCGGCGGCCCGCCCCATCGTGGAGAGCTGCTGGAGCCGGTTTTGCCCGAAGTTGTCGCGGCCAATCCGCAGGGGTACGAAAAAGTTCTGGCAGAACTGGAACGGGGTCTGCGTTTGGTCACGGGATTGGCAGTTGTACCCAGCAAATCCCCTGGTTGGATTGGTTTGCAATGCGCCAGTGAAGCGATGGCGCTGTGGCTGTTGCGAGCTATCGTCGTCGAAAATATCTGTGTGCGCCGGGAAGGGCAAACGCTCTTTTTGCCCGCCGGGCCGGATTTTCGGCTGGAATATGAAATCAAAAATGTGATTACTGTTGCCGCCAAAACCCACCATTACTGGTCGGAGCATATTATGGCAGGCGGCGCATGACTGATTATATCCAATCGCCCGCCGCCATTGCCGCCGATTCTTTTGCCATCATCCGGTCTGAGCTGCGAGCCGCAGGGTATCAACTCGAGCCTCCTTTGCGTGATGTGATTGAACGCATCATTCACAGCACGGCCGACTTTGATTTTGCCGAAATCACCCAGGCCAGCCCTGGCGCAGTAGAGGCTGGATTACGGGCGCTGCGCTCCGGCTGCTCCGTCATCAGCGATGTACGCATGGTACAAGTGGGGATTAGTATGGCCCGGCTGGCGGCCTTGGGCGGAAGCCTGTACTGTTTTGTCGCCGACGACCTGATCCGCCAGCGCGCTGAAGCCGCCGGAGTGACCCGCAGCGCCATGGGTATCCGCCTGGCGGCTGAACGCGGCCTCCTGGAAAATAGTATTGTTGCCATCGGCAACGCGCCGACCGCCTTGTACGAGGTTATCCACTGTATCGAGGCAGGATTTCGCCCGGCCCTGGTGATTGGCGTACCGGTTGGTTTTGTCAGCACTGTTGAAAGCAAGGAAGCGTTGCGGCAAGTAACGGCTGTCCCTTGGCTTGTCACAACGGGCCGCAAAGGCGGCTCCACCGTTGCCGTAGCAATTGTCAATGCGCTCCTGCGTCTGGCAGCCGGTGGGTCTAATCTGGACGTGGATTAATGCCAATCGAAAATCGTAAATCGCCAATCGCAAATCGAAAATATCCCGTTCCGCCGCGCCGTCGGGATGGTCAGCGGGTCGGCTATACCACCGGTAGCAACGCCGCCGCTGCCGCTAAAGCGGCCACACTGGCCCTGCTGACCGGCCGCTGGCCCGAAACCGTCACTATTACCCTGCCCATTGGCGAAACGGCGACGATGACGCCGGTCGAGCAGGAATTAACAACCGCCGACCGCCGACCGTTGACCGCCGAAACGCCCGAAGCGGCGGTCGGCGGTCAGCCGTCGGCGGTCCCTGAAGCCTACTGCTGCATGGTCAAAGATGCAGGCGATGACCCTGATGTGACCCATGGGGCGCTCATTTGCGCTCGCGTGCGTTGGTCGGAAAAACCGGGCTTGAGCCTCAAAGGGGGCGAGGGGGTGGGCCGGGTTACGTTACCCGGTCTCGGTCTGGAAGTCGGCGGGCCGGCCATCAATCCGACGCCGCGCCGCCAGATTCGAGATAACGTGGCCGACGCGGTACGCGAAGCCCGCCCGGATGAGCCGGATTTTTGGGACAGGTATGGCCTGGAAATCACCATCAGTGTGCCGGAAGGAGCCGAATTGGCGAAAAAGACGCTTAACGCCCGGCTGGGGATTGTGGGTGGGATCAGTATTTTGGGCACCACCGGCAAGGTTTTTCCCTACAGCACCGCGGCCTGGCGGGCCAGCGTCATCCAGGCGGTAGAGGTGGCAGCCAAGAACAGCGTGGAAAAAGTGGTCCTGGCAACCGGCAACCGTTCCGAAAGTTATGCTATGCAGATTTTTCCCGAACTGCCCGAAGTCGCTTTTGTCGAGTTGAGCGTTTTCACCGGGGATGCCCTGAAAACTTGTGTGGCCCATGGGGTCAAATCGGTGGTGTTTGTGGGCATGATGGGCAAGATGGTCAAGACCGCCCAGGGCCACATGACCACCCACGTGGCCGGCAACCAGGTGGACTTCAATTTTCTGGCCCAGGTCTGCCGTGACAGTGGCGCGCCTCCCGAACTAATTGAGGCCGTCGCATCGGCGAATACGGGCCGTCATTTTTTAGAGTTGTGCCAGCAGTGGAATTTTTATACCCCAGTGCAGCGAGTCGTAGATTTGGCCCTGGCCAGTTGCCAAAAATTCATCGCTGATAGCGGTGGACAAATGGCCCTGGAAGTCATCCTGGTAGATTTTGACGGGACCATACTGGCCCGCGCCGCTGGCGGTCAAGCCGGTCCCACCGAATCCCCAGCGACCGATGCTACTCCCCTTGTTCAGCGCCTCAGCGCCGATCCGATCCACTCGTACGATGATGAATCATTAATGGGGAAAAGAGGCGGGGGAGAGTGAGGCGAGGAGGCGTGACGCGAAGAGGCGAAGAAGAGGAGGGGAGGAAGATGACTTTTCGGTATGAATCGTTGGAGGTGTGGCCTTTGGCTTTGGAATATGTAGATGCCTGTTTTATCGTGGCTGATGCTTTGCCGCAGCGGGTTCAGTTTCCGATAGGAGAACAGTTGCGCCGCGCCGCCACTTCGATTGTAGCTAACATTGCCGAAGGCTCCGGCAAAGTAACCTCACGCTCTGAGCGCAATTTTTATGATATGGCGCGTGGCTCTGTAGCTGAAACTGTGGGGCTTCTGGCTTTGTGCCAGCGGCGAAATTATCTGTTATCTGATCGGCATCAGCGAATGTATAATCGAGCCAATGTCGTCTCGGCTATGCTCTGGGGTTTAATCAAGGCTAACGATCATCAAATCGGAGAAACTCAGGTCTTGTATCAAGCCGACAATCATTCTTTGGATGATATTCTGAATTCTTCATCCTCTTCGCCTCTCCTCGCCTCCCGCGTCCTCGCCTCCTCGCCCCCCGCGTCCTCGCGCCCTCGCCTCCTTGTCGTTGGTTTGACCGGCGGTGCAGACAGCCTGCCCCCGGTAGTTGTCACCCGGATTGCGACGGCCGATCTGCTGGTGGGTGGACGGCGGCATTTGAGCTATTTTCCCGATTTTGCCGGTGAGAAGTTGGTAATTGCCGCCGACATGGAAGCAGTAGCCCGGCGCCTGCAACAGGCTTTGGCGGCAGGCCAGCAGGCGGTGGTCTTGGCCTCCGGCGACCCGTTGTGCTACGGCATCGGCGCGACGCTGCGGCGTTACTTTCCGGCTGAAGCCCTGGAAATTATTCCCGCGCCGACAGCTTTCCAGCTTGCCTTTGCCGCCCTGGCCGAACCCTGGGCCGGGGCCGCGCTGTTGAGCGCCCACGCCCGGCCGCTGGCAGCGGTAGTTGGCGGAGTGTTGACTGCGCCCAAAGCCGCCATCCTGACCGACCCCCAGCAGCACACTCCGGCAGTGGTTGCCGAGGCTTTATTAGCCGCAGGATTGCCACCCGACACCCCATGCGCCATCTGCGAAAATTTGGGCAGTCCCGTCCAGCGCATTGTCCGTACCGTGTTAGGCCGCGTGAGCGAGGAAATGTATGCGCCGCTCAATGTGTTGGTGGTGTGGAATACAGCAGGGGAGCAGGAAGCTAAAATAAGGATGAAGGATGAAGGCGGAAGGATGAAATTCCCATCTTCATCCTTCATCCCTCATCCTTCATCCTTTCCTCCCGGCTTACCCGACGATGCCTTCTCAACCTCGGCCGGGCAGATGACCAAGCGAGAAATCCGACTACTGGCATTGGCCGAATTAGCGTTGGGTCCGGGGGAAGTTTTGTGGGATATCGGCGCAGGGAGTGGGGCGGTTAGCATCGAAGCCGCCCGCTCACAGCCGGAGGCGGCTGTTTATGCCGTCGAGAAGCGGGCCGAGATGAATCGGCATTTTCAGGAAAATTTGCGCCGTTTTCCGGCGGCCAATATTTATTGGGTCGAAGGGATAGCCCCGGAGTCTACTTGTGATTGGCCCAACCCGCACGCTGTTTTTATCGGCGGCAGCGATAAAAAATTACCCGAAATTATTGAAACAGCCCGGCAGCGGCTGCATCGCGGCGGGCGGCTGGTGATTAACCTGGCGACCCTGGAAAATCTACATACCGCCCGCGCCTGCTTGCCCGCCGCCCGCGTCACTCAAGTGCAAATCAGCCGAGGAACGTCCATCCTGGACATGCTTCGCTTTGAAGCGCTCAACCCGGTCTTTATGGTCACATGGCAAAAGGGAGGCGATGACTCGTAAGGCGAGGACGCGCTGCGAAGATAGTAGATATAGTTTTTTAGATAATCTTTTTGGATCCCCCTAGCAGCGGCATCCCCATGCCGCCACTATATCGGGGCGGCATAGGGATGCCACCCCTACCGATCGACAAAAGATCCAAAATCTTTTTCTGAAGAACTATAGCAGATAGAAGATAGTCATAGGATCACCCTCTATCTTCTATCTTCTATCCTCGTCTCCTCGCCTCATCGCCTCACCCCAAGAAAGGATACCACATTGATTACTTCCCACCTCACCGCCGTTGGCCTCGGCCCCGGCGACCCCGAACTGATTACCCTCAAAGGGCTGCGGGCGATTGAAGCCGCCAGCCTGATTTTTGTGCCGCGCAGTCAGGATGGCGAGCAGAGTTTGGCCTTGCGAATTGCCCAACCCTGGCTGCGCCCGGAGCGCCAGCAGGTGGTCGAACTGGCGCTGCCAATGACCCGCAATCCGGCCCAACTGGTGGCAGCCTGGCAGGCCGCGGCTGACCAAATTGCCCACAGCCTGGCTGCTTCGGGCCAGGAAAACCCGCGTGGGGTTTATCTCTTGTTGGGCGACCCGCTGCTCTACGGCACGTTCACCTATATCTGGGGTGAGTTGGCCGCCCGCCATCCATACATTGGGATCGAAATTGTCCCCGGCGTCACCTCGTTTGCCGCTGCTGCTGCTCGCGCCCAATTTCTGCTCAGCGCCACCTCCGACCGGGTGGCGATTCTGCCGGCCAGCTACGAAACGGATGTGGCTGAACTCCGCCGGCTGCTGGCCGATTATAAAACGGTCATCCTGCTCAAAGTCGGCCCGGTGCTGCCGCAGATGTTGGCGGCGGTTGAGGAGTTGGGTCTGCTGGACTCGACCCTCTACGCCGAGCGAGTCGGCATGCCGGAGGAACTGATTGCCGTTGGGCCAGAAGTTCGGGCGCTGCACAACCAGCGGCGGCCATATTTATCCCTGCTAATTGTGCGGCGCAGGAGCGATGAGGCGATGAGGCGATGAGGCGAAGAAAAATGACCCAAACCCATGGGGAACCTCTAGCCCCTGACCTCCCCGCGTCCTCGCGTCCTCGCGTCCTCGCCTCACCCGGCACGGTGTATTTCATCGGCGCGGGGCCGGGTGCGCCAGATCTGATTACCGTGCGTGGGCGCGATTTGATTGCCCAGGCCGATTTGATTCTCTACGCTGATAGTCTGGTGGAAGAAAGTGTGGCTGGTCTGGCCTGCAAACCGGAGGCTCAGATTGTTGGCTCGTCCGGCCTACATCTGGACCAGATTTCGGCCCTGATGGTCGAAACGGCTCAGCGCGGCGGCGTGGTCGCCCGTGTTCACAGCGGCGACCCGGCCCTATACGGTGCGACGCACGAACAGATGGCCCACCTGGAAGATCATCACATCCCTTATGAAGTGGTGCCAGGTGTGACCGCCGCCTTTGCCGCCGCAGCCCGGCTCAAGGTCGAACTGACCATCCCTGATCTGGTCCAGACGATTATTCTGACCCGCACCGCCGGGCGGACCACTATGCCGGCTAAAGAGGATTTACGCACCCTGGCCGCGTCCGGGGCTTCGCTGGCGATTTATCTGAGCATCAGTCGCATCCGTCACGTGGTGGACGATTTGCTGGCCAGCGGCGGCTATCAGCCGGAAACGCCGGTGGCTGTGTTCCACAAAGTGACCTGGCCCGACGAAAGTTATCTGCTCGGCACATTGGCCGATATTGCCGAAAAGGTCCGCGCGGCGGGCTATACCAAACATGCTCTAATTTTGGTCAGCCCGGCTTTGGAAGCCAGCCTGAAAGGGGCTGAGTGCCGCACCAGCAGCCATCTCTACGACAAGAGTTACACTCACCGCTTTCGCCGGGCCGAAGATTTCAAGCGGGACAAGGAACGCCAGGAAGCCGAGTTCTTGCCCACAGGTGTGGTGGCCGGGGAGAAACATCTCGGCAGCGACCCCTCTCGCAGTGGGGCCGTAGTGATCGCCGTGACCCGCCGGGGGAGTCAACTCGCGGTCAAACTGGCGGCGGATTTGGAAGCTGATCTGTCTGTACCGGCTAAGCACGTTGGAAGGTTGGAAGGTTGGAAGGTTGGTACAGGAAACTTAACTTATACTGACTCGGTTTTGGCGGAGGTGCGGCGCTGCTGGCCTCGGTACAATCACCTGATTTTGGTAATGCCCACTGGCGTGGCAGTACGGGCTATTGCCCCCCTGTTAGGCCATAAAGCCAGCGATCCGGCGGTAGTCTGCCTGGATGAGGCCGGGCAGTCAGTCATTCCCTTGTTGGGGGGACATCAAGCCGGCGCCAATGAACTGGCCCGGCAGATTGCGACCCTCACCGGCGGTTATGCCGCTATCACCACCGCCAGCGAGGTACAGGGCAAACCGGCGCTGGATCTCCCTCCCCAGATAGAGGGGAGGCGCTGGCAGATTGACTCGGCCAGCGCCCTGACCCACGCCAGTGCTTGCCTGGTTAATGACGAAATGGTGGGCATCTATCTTGATCCCGCCTTGGCCTCCCTGCGCCCACAATTGACTGACTGGCTGGGCGAATCGGACAACCTGACCTGGGTGGAAACGCTGGATGAACTGGATGTGGACGCCTATGCCGCCGGACTCATCATCAGCCACCGAGTTCTGGCCGATCATCATCAGCATTTACAGCGTAAATGTGTGCTCTATCGGCCCCCGGTTTTAGTGATTGGTTTGGGCTGTAAACGGGATGTGCCGGCAGCCGAACTGCGCAAGGCCATGGGAACAACGCTGACTGAAGCAAATCTGGCGCTCGAAGCGGCGGCGGCGCTGGCGACAGTTGACCTTAAGGCCGACGAGCCGGGCTTGCAAGACCTGGCTCGTCAATTGGATTTACCCCTACGCCTTGTGGAAAGCGCCCGCTTGAGTGTGCTGGAACCGGCTCAGTTTAGCCCCAGCGCGGCCCAGGCCAAATTTGACCTGCCCGGCGTGGCCGAACCCTGCGCCTTACTGGTCGCCGGGGGCACATTGATTGTACCCAAACGCAGTTTTGCCCGCTGCACGGTGGCAGTGGCCTTGAAAGGCTGAAGGATGAAAGCTGAAATAACGACTCCAGAAAACGCACCACGCACCACGCACCACGCTCTTTTATCTCTCATCGGCATTGGCCCCGGCGATTTGCAGCAGATGACCCTGACAGCCCAGACTGCTCTGCGCGCCGCCGAAATTGTCATCGGCTACGAGGTTTACATCGAGCTGGTGCGCCCTATGCTGCGACCGGAGCAACAAATCGTCATTAGCCCCATCGGCAGCGAAATGGAACGGGCGCAACAGGCTGTGGATTTGGCAGTTTCAGGTCAGCACGTCGCCCTGATAAGCAGCGGCGACATTGGTATTTACGCTATGGCCAGTCCGGTGTTCGAGGTTCTGCGCCAGCGAGGCTGGTCGGGGCAGGAACCGGAGGTGGAGGTCTTCCCCGGTATCAGTGCGGTACAGGCTGCCGCTGCCCGTTTGGGTGCGCCGTTGGGACACGATTTTTGCACCATCAGCCTGAGCGATCTTCTGACGCCCTGGCCGGTCATCGAGCGGCGGCTGCAAGCAGCGGCCTGGGGCGATTTTGTGGTAGCCTTTTATAATCCCCGCAGCCAGAAACGGGATTGGCAGCTATCGCGCGCTGTCGAAATTCTATTAGCTTACCGTCCAGCGACTACGCCGGTGGCAGTGGTCCACCACGTGACCCGGCCTGAAGAACGGATTGACCTCACCACGTTGGCCGAGTTGCAGCCTACGCAGGTGGATATGTTTACCCTGGTCCTGGTTGGCAACAGCCAAAGCTACGTTTTGGCCGGGCATATGGCGACGCCGCGCGGCTATGAGGCCAGCGGGGGAGCGGGGGAGCGGGGGAGCAGGGGAGAAAATTCACCCCTGCCCCCCCGCCCCTCTGCTCCCCTGCTCCCCTGCGCGGATGTTTATCCAATTACCTTAACCAAGATGACCGGCGCTCCAGCGCTTGTCGTCGGTGGGGGGCCGGTAGGGGAGCGGAAGGCACGGGGGGTGTTGGCGGCGGGTGGGATGGTCCGCTTGATTAGCCCGGAGGCTACAGCACAATTGCAGGCCTGGGCCGAGGCTGGACAGATTCGGTGGGAACGGCGGCCCTTTCAGCCGGGTGATGTGGTTGGGGCGCGCCTGGTTTTTGCGGCCACTAATCAGCGGCTGGTCAACGCTCAGGTCGCCGCCGAAGCGCGTGAATTAGGGCTGCTGTGCAATGTGGCCGATCAGCCGGACGAAGGCAATTTTCACGTTCCGGCGGTGCATCGCCAGCCGGGGCTGGTGGTGGCAGTGAGCAGCTTGGGCGAAAGTCCCATTAAAGCCAAGCAGGTGCGGAATCAGATTGCCGGTTGGCTGCGAGATGAAGGATGAGGCGCGGAGTAGTGAGGCGATGAGGCGAAAGAGATGTTCCTCGCGTCTTCGCCTCACGCCTCCTCGCTTCTTGTCGGCTAAAATTTTTACGGGAGTATTTCATGACAGGTAAAGCATATCTGGTAGGCGGCGGGCCGGGCCGGGCCGATCTGATCACCGTGCGAGGCTTGAATTTATTGCGCCGGGCCGAGGTGGTGCTGTACGACCGCTTGATTGCTCAAGAACTACTGCAAGAGGTTCCGCCGGAAGCCGAGTTGATTTTTGTGGGCAAGGGACCGGACCGGCACATGATGACCCAGGCGCAAATCAACCAGCTTCTGGTGGAACGGGTCAAGGCCGGCAAGCAGGTAGTTCGGCTGAAAGGGGGCGACCCCTTTGTTTTTGGCCGGGGTGGGGAAGAGGTGCTGGCCCTGGCCGAAGCAGGGCTTTGTTTTGAGATTGTGCCGGGAGTTTCCTCGGTGCTGGCGGCGCCGGCCTATGCCGGGATTCCGGTGACCCACCGGGGATTGGTGACTTCATTTGCCGTTGTTACCGGCCACGAAGACCCGACCAAGCCGGAGAGTACCACCGATTGGGCTGCGCTGGCTCGTATTCCCACCCTCATTATCTTGATGGCGGTCAAACATATTGCCGATATTTGCACCCAGTTGATCCAGGCCGGTCGAGCGGCGGACACTCCGGCAGCAGTCATCAGTTGGGCCACCACCGACTACCAGCGGGTGCTGCGGACGACTCTCGAGGCGTTGCCAGAAGCCATCCACACCGAGCAATTGCCGACCCCGGCAGTGATTGTCGTTGGCGAGGTAGCGGCGCTGGCGGATCAGTTGGCCTGGTTTCAGCCTGACGGCGATGCGTCGGGCTTTGCGCCTATCGAAGATTAGGGCTTGGGCCAGTAGGGGTTGATATAAACCCCTTTGTTACAATCGCGCTGGCAGATCCAATCGGCGTTAATCACCGTTTCGTCGGGGTAAACAATCTTGACCAGGTGATTTTCCGAGAGACGGGTCATGTGTTTGCACTGGGCGTCGAAACCATCGTCAAAGTGGGGGCAATCGTAGGTGACAACGGTCAGAGTCCACCAGCCGGCGGCGTCGGTGGGGTTGGTCAGAATAATATCCCACTGGCCGGTTCGCTGGTCGGGGTACCACCGGCTTGGCCCACTGGGATGGGAGACCACACTCCAGGTGCCGTTATCGGCCAGCACGCTGAAACCATTGACCGGCCGGCCTTCGGTATCCTTAAAAACGCCCTTAAAGTGAACAATGGCTTCGTTGCCCGAAGCGCTCCAGGCTGTCGGCATAAATTGGTCTTTGGCCGGCGATAATTTGGCGGGTAGGGGCAGGGCAGGTTCGGCCGCTTCGCGTAAGTCCTCTAATGGTCCGGCTAGTTGGGTCAGCGGGGCGTAAATCCAGGCCGCTCCATCCCCCCGTGGATAGGGAATTTTCAGCCACGAACCGTCCTTGTTGCGCCGTAAAGCGGGGGCCGAGGTCAGCGGCGGGACAAACCCCACCGAGCCATATCGCAGGCCGGGGCCGGCAAAAACGTTCATTTTTTGCACCGTCGTCACCATCACCGCGTCGGCAGCGGCGTCTGGGTCAGGCGCGATACGGCCAGGAGAATTGTACCAATCACACAAGTCAATCTTTGTGGTTGTTTTTCCGCTTTCTACTTGAAAGGGGCGGGGACGATGATCGGTGCAGGCAGCCTCCAGGCCACATGGAACCGCCTCCGAATAAACCCCGGCCACTTCCGTGCCGACAGTCACGGCGTAGGCGATGTATTCGCCCGGTGGGACGTCAAGAATGTAACGAGGCCGGTGCGGGGGAATTTCTTGCTTGACCAACGCCCCGGTAGCGGTGTTTTCCAGATAGAGCATTATCGGCGGGTTTTTGTCGCCGGGGTAACAGATGGAACCGCTGACCCTCCCCGGCGCTGCTATAGAGGTGGGGCGGGCCGGCGCCGCTGGAAGCGTTGGGATTGGGGTTGGGGGCGGCGATGTTGGGGCAACGGCTGAAGGGGGAGGGAGAGTTGGCGTCCTTCCGCCAACTGAGGGGGCGTCATCGCACCCGCCCAAGAGAATCAGCAGACCTAACACCGCCCCTCCGAAAGTCAGTTTTGTAATTAATTTCTCTTTATTCATCAATCCCGGCATTATAGCACAAACAGGGCATGGTCAAAGTCGCTTGACAGAATAAAAAAGACCTCGTATGAGTAAGTAGGGCAGGGTTTCAATCGCCAAAGAAACTAACTCAACTCAAGGGAGTCGAGCGACCGAAATTCACTTGACAAGATTGAGAGAAATGATTATTATATATGCATATACATACAATAGATGAATATAACAGCGATGGATCAATTAAGATTATTACAAGCTCAATATTGTATCAGTTCCAATCTTCGCAAAGCCTGTCGGGTTGTTACCAAAATGTACGCGGAAACATTGGAACCCACGGGTCTTCAGAAAACGCAATTTACCCTGCTTGTAATGGTGGCCATATTGAATCAGAGCACTGTTTCCGATTTAGCTGACATGCTAGTTATGGACCAAACTACAGTGACTCGTGGTCTTGACTTACTCAAAAAGCAAGGGTTAATCGAGAGTATTCCCGGCGAAGACCGCCGGATACGGCTCGTAACTTTAACTTCTCACGGAGAAGAGATGTTAGTGAAAGCTATGCCACTTTGGGAGCAGGCCCAATCAAAGATGCTCGACGAATTGGGAACAGAAAATAGTAAAAAGTTATTAGAATTATTGTCGGAGGTAGTTATGATTGCTCAAAAAACATAAAAAAATTTAATATTTATATGTATATACATACAAAATTTCATTTTAATAATTGCTTCAAACTACTTCAAATAAGCTTACAAAACCTTATTCTGCCGAGGATAAATAACATGACATCTGAATTGTCTCCAATTATAAATACGCTCATTCTTATCAGTGCGGTCTTGGTTCCGGCTATGGGTTGGTTTGGTTTCTATTGTGTCTCGATACAGACCATATTCAAGAAAGAACATATCTATATTTCCACAATCGTTGGCTTGGTCTTGTTCGGGTGGTTATTTGTGGTAATGTCACTGGGAATGAGTGATTTCTTCCATGCCTTTCGTGGGCATCCCTTATTTCCCCCTGTGCCAAACATTGTTTTCGGGACTATCTTGTTAATCGCCGGTATTAGTCTCTTATTCTTTTCCCCAACATTTCGTAAAGTTATTGACGCTACTCCACAGCATTGGATGATTAACATACAAGTTTTTCGAATTCTCGGCTGTATTTTTTTGATACTATCAACCCAACAAATACTCCCCAGTGTTTTTGCTATTCAGGCTGGTTGGGGAGATTTTCTTACGGGACTGGCTGCTCCTATTGTAGCTTACTTGTATTTCTCCAAGAAGCCTTGGTCGAATTGGATGGTCCTTGTTTGGAATCTCTTTGGCCTTGGCGATTTGATGCTAGCGCTTACATTAGGCTTTCTGACCAGTCCTGGGCAGTTTCAACGTTTGGCCATTGACTTTCCTTTTACTGAATTTGGTCAGATGGGCGCATTCCCGCTTATCCTGATTCCGGCTTACCTGGTTCCCTTTTTTATTTTATTACATATTTATTCATTAAGACAATTATTCAAGGAATGGCATTCAAGTCACAATGAGGCCATATCGGTTGCAGGCATTACAACTATATAAGGAGAAATGATCATGGAGAATCAATTGGTTCTGGTTACTGGAGCATCCGGCGGCACGCAAGGAGCAACCGGCAATCGTCTAACTCGCTTACTTCGAGAAAAAGGCATTCCGGTTCGAGCCTTTGTTCACACAGACGATGAGCGAGCAATTCCACTTCGGGAGATTGGGGCCGAAATTTTCGTCGGCGATCTCTTAAACATTCAGTCAGTTCGTGAGGCCATGAAGGGCGTCGAAAAAGTCTATTTTTGCTATCCAGTTCAAGCAGGACTTTTAGAGGCGACGACCATTCTGGCTCAGGCTGCCAAAGAGGAAGGAGTAAAGTTCATTTTCCATCTATCTCTGGGAGCATCTTCGGATCAAAGCCTGAGCCCCTGGGGGCGCAAGATGTGGTTGTCGGAAAAAATCCTGGATTGGTCAGGAATCCCCAATTTTCATCTTCGCGCCGGACCTTTTTTTGAGAATTTGTTTCGTCAATTCTCAAGAGGCATCCAGGAAGACTCCGAAATCAGAGCGCCTTTTGGTTCGGGTGATGGGAAAGTACCTGCGCTGGCCGCTCAGGACGTGGCGCGGCTTGCTCTCGTTGTTTTGTTGAATCCTGATCCGTTCGTAGGTAAAGACCCTCAGCTTTTTACCTCCAATATCAGTCTCAATGACCTGGCCCAACAGCTTACGAAGCTGCTGGGGCGAACGATTCGTTACCGAGAAATCTCCTCTGAGGAATGGATCAACGAGACGATAGATCGTGAGGGCGGAACAAACCAGGAAGGGCGAGATCACCTCGTCAGTCTTTGGAAGCAAATCTTGCTCTTAAATCAAAACCAGGAATTTATAGCTCGCATGTCGCAAGGTCACAGACTGTTTCAAATGATGACGGGCGAACCTCCAACTTCTTTGAGCGAATGGATAAGGGTTAATTTTAAGAGGGAAGCATGAAGGAACTCAATCAACGCATCATCAAAACGAATGGTATCTACCTCAACTTGTGGTTATTGACAGTCTATCCACTGTATGTTATATTCGGGGAATAAATGGTCTTACCAATTGACCAATTACGAGAGGTGAGGTGCTATGAAACTTGTCAGATTTACCCGGGGTGAGGGCGCTCGGCTGGGCCTAATCCACGAAAATAGCGTGATTGACCTGACCCGCGCCAGCGACGGCCATCTGCCCGCTGATATGCTGACCTTTCTCCAGCAAGGCGAAGCCGCCCTGGACCTGGCCCGGCAGCTCGAACACAGCACCCCGCCTGATTTGGCTTTGAGCGAGGTCAAACTCCTGGCTCCCATTGCGAACCCTTCTAAAGTGGTGGCTATTGGTTTAAATTATATGGACCACTGCCGCGAGCAAAAGGTTGAGCCGCCCAAAGCGCCGCTCATTTTTTCCAAATTTTCAACCGCCATCATTGGGCCGGGCGAGGCCATTCGCTGGGACCCGGCCTTGACCAGCCAGGTGGATTTTGAGGCCGAATTGGCCGTGGTCATCGGTCGAACAGCCCGTAATGTAACCGAAGCCGAGGCCCTGGATTACGTGGCCGGCTATACCATCTGCCACGATGTGAGCGCGCGCGACCTGCAATTTAGCGACGGCCAATGGGTGCGGGGCAAATCGCTCGATACTTTCTGCCCGCTGGGGCCGTATCTGGTAACGACTGACGAAGTTCCCGACCCGCATGGTCTGGCGATTCGCTGCATGGTCAATGAGACAGTTATGCAAAACTCGAACACTTCCGAGATGATCTTTCGCATCCCTTATCTAATCGCTTACATCACCCGCGCTTTTACCCTGTTACCCGGCGATGTCATCACCACAGGCACGCCCGATGGCGTGGGTGTTTTCCGCAAGCCCAAAATCTTTTTGAAGGACGGGGATGTTGTCACCATTGAAATCGAAGGCTTGGGCCAACTGACCAATCCTTGCCAGGAAGAACGCTAATGATGAGCGCCGAAACGTTTCTCATCACCGGTTCGATGGGCTGCATTGGGGCCTGGGTTTTGCGCCATCTGGTCGCCGAAGGGGTGCGGGTGATTGCCACTGACCTGACTACCGACCCGGTTCGCCCCGGCCTGATTATGACTGCCGAACAACTGGCCCGCATTTCCTTTGTTCAGCTTGACATTACCGATTTGAAGGCGCTGCAAACGCTGATCGAGCAAGAACAGGTGACTCATATCATTCACCTGGCCGGCTTGCAGGTTCCCTTCTGCCGGGCCAATCCAGCCCTGGGGGCGCGAGTCAACGTGGTGGGGACGGTCAACATCTTTGAGGCGGTTCGTCACGCCCAGGGCCAGGTGCGCGGCCTCAGTTATGCCAGTTCCGTCGCCGTTTTAGGGCCGGACCACCTTTACCCGGAGCGGCCCGTTGCCGATAATGTTCCTTTGTATCCCAACAGCTTGTATGGCGTCTACAAACAGGCCAACGAGGAAACGGCTCGCATCTACTGGCAGGATTGGCAGGTGGGCAGTGTGGGGCTGCGGCCTTATGTTGTTTACGGCGTGGGCCGCGATCAGGGGCTGACCTCCGGTATCGCCAAAGCGATTCTGGCGGCGGCGGCAGACCGGCCTTACGAAATTAAATTTGATGGTTCGGTGGCCCTCCAGTATGCCGATGACGTCGCCCGTATGTTTATCGGCGCGGCGCGGGCCGAACATGCCGGGGCGGCCGTCTGCAATGTGCGCAACGAGGTAACAACCGTAGCCGAGTTTCTCAGCGTTCTTCAAACCGAAGCGCCCGGCCATCAAGTCACCTCTACCCCCGATAATTCGTTACCCTTCCCCGCCGACTTAGACGACAGCGGCCTGCGCCTGATCCTGGGCGACATTCCCCATACCCCTTTGCCTGCGGCAGTTCGAGCCACCCTCGAAATTTTTAAATTCCTTTTAGCCGAAAACCGGCTCGATTTAAGCCAACTCGATTCGTGATGGCATCGGGTTGGTGAACCAAACCGCCTCTTTAATCACGAATAGCGCAAATGGACGAATGTTCCGAATAGTTTGACGGAAAATTCGTCCTATTTGTCTATTCGAGTCATTCGTGATTAAAATGTTCCCTCAAAGGTATCCTGGATTAATTTACACAAATATGTATTTGAGCTAAACGGTAAAAGCAGTTATACTGTCAGGCTGTAGCCAATTTATTTTACAGAAGGGTGTCTATGGCCTCCACAGAATACCAATATCTGGGTAAAGGGCGCCGCCTGGTCGAAGGTCTCGACAAAGTGACCGGCCGAGCGCGTTATGCGGGTGATGTTGTCCTGCCGGGAATGTTGCATGCCCGGCCTATCCTCAGCCCCTATGCTCACGCCAAAATTGTCTCCATTGACAAATCCGCTGCCGCGCAAATGCCCGGCGTGGTCGCCGTTTTAACCGCTGATGACTTGCCTACCAGGAACCGGATGATTGCCTCACGCAACAGCGCCGTGCTGGCTAAAGACCGGGTCTTGTTTCGCGGTCAGCCGGTGGCTGTGGTGGTCGGCGAAACCCCGGCGGCTGCTCAGGATGGCGCCGACGCGGTTGCGATTGAATATGAACCGCTGCCGGTGGTGGCCGACATGCTGCAAGCGATGGCCCCCGCTGCGCCCCTTATCTGGCCGGAGGGACTGCCCCGCGCCGAGTCCGACCTGACCGCCGCTCATGCCGCCGTTGGAACCGAGGCCGAAATCCTGGCCCGCGCCCCCTCCAATGTTCACGCCGAAGACCATTTCAAACGAGGCGATGTAACTCAGGGCTTTCGCGAGGCGGATGTTATCATCGAGCGGACCTATACCAGCCCCATCGTGCATCAAACCTACATGGAGCCGCACGCCGCCGTCGCCGAGCCGGACCCATACCGGGGCAGTGTGACCATTTATACCGGCACCCAGGGTCAATTTATGGTCCGCGATGAAGTGGCCCGGATTTTGGGTTTGCCCAAAAACAAGGTGCGGATTGTGCCGCAAACGCTGGGCGGCGGCTTTGGGGCCAAATACGGCATCATCGAACCGCTGGTCGGGGCGATTGCCTTAACCTTACAACGGCCTGTTCGCCTGGCCTTGACCCGCTCCGAAGATTTTCTGACCACCACGCCCTCTCCGGCCGGCCGCATCGAGTTAAAAATCGGGGCGAAAAAGGATGGTACCCTTACGGCGATTCAGGCGCGAGTGATGCTGGATAACGGCGCTTTTGCTTTTGCTCTGGGTGGGATTGCCGCCACGTTGCTGGGCGGCTATTACAAATGCCCCCACGTCCAAATTGACTGTTACGAAGTGCTGACCAACAAACCCCAGGCGGGCGCGTACCGCGCTCCGGCCGCGCCCCAGGCCACCTTTGCCCTGGAATCGCACATGGATGAATTGGCCCGCGCTTTGCAGCTTGACCCGCTGGAGTTGCGGCTGAAAAATGCCGCCGAAACCGGCGACCCCACCGGAACCGGCGAAATCTGGCCGGATATGGGCCTGAAAGTGGTGCTGGAAACGCTGAAAGAGCATCCGGCCTGGCAAAACCGGGTTACCGGCCCTAATGAGGGCATTGGCCTGGCCGTTGGCGGCTGGCCTTGCTTTATGACGCCTTCTTCGGCCATTTGCCGGGTTGACAGCGATGGCACGGTCCGCCTGCACCTGGGGTCGGTAGACATCTCCGGGGTGAACAGCAGCCTGGTGTTGGTGGCCGCCGAAGTTCTGGGCGTCTCGCCCGACCAGATCGAGCTAATTCAGGGCGACACCGTGACCGGACCGTATGGCGCGCACAGCGGCGGCAGCCAGACCACCTACAGCATGTCCGGCGCGGTGGCCAACGCCGCTGCGGAGGCCAAACGTAAATTGCTGGAACTGGCCTCCGACCACCTCGAGGCCAGGGCCGAAGATTTGGAAATCAGAAATGGGTTGGTCCAGGTCAAGGGTGTGCCGGATCGCACGGTTTCGCTGGGCGAACTGGTCGAGGTTGCCCAGACCAAAGGCGGCGGGCCAGGGCCAATTGTCGGCGAAGGACACGCCGCGGTGGAACAAAACGCGCCGGCTTTTACGGTTCATCTGGCCAAAGTCAGGGTAGACCCGGAGACGGGCCAGGTGACGCCCATTCAATACGTGGTGGTTCAGGATGTCGGCTTTGCTCTCAACCCGCTCATGGTCGAAGGGCAGATTCACGGCGGGGTGGTGCAAAGCCTCGGCTGGGCGCTGCAAGAGGCCATGCTGTACGATGACGAGGGCCAACTGCTGACCGGCAGCTTGATGGATTACGCCGTGCCCAAGTTTGACAGCGTGCCCGGCGTCGAGGCTGTGCTAGTTACAAATCCTTCCCCGTTAGGACCTTTCGGCGCGCGCGGCGTCGGCGAGCCGCCCATCACCGCGGGGCCGGCCGCCATCGCCAACGCCATCCGCGATGCCATCGGGGTGCGAATTACCGACCTGCCTATCCGCAGCGAGCGGGTGTGGCAGGCGTTGCAAGAGAAGCATGAGGCGTGAAGCGTCTTGCGTCTTGCGTAAACAAAACGGAAAACGCAAGACGCAAGATGTGAGACGTAATATTTAATCAAAGGCATCTTTATCCATGTCAACTGGAAATATAAACTTTGTTGAGGCGGCTCCGGCGGGAGTCGTCCCCCTGACCGAAGCGGCGATTCGGCTGCACCCAAATGATAATGTGGCGATTGCAAAGGTTAATTTGCAGATTGGCACGGAGCTGGATGCCGGCCCAACCGCCCGGCCGAGCAAGGTGCGAGTCCAACGCTTTATCGCCAGCGGTCACAAAATTGCACTGGCGGAGATTGCCGCCGGGGAAGTGGTCCGCCGTTATGGGCAGGCGATTGGCTTTGCCACCCGGCCGATTGCGGCGGGTGAGCATGTTCACACTCACAATTTGGGCGTGCAGGAGTTTGCCCGCGATTACGCCTTTGGCGTAGACATGCAGCCGGTGACGTTTGTGCCGGAAAATGAGCGGCGCACCTTTCTGGGCTTCCGGCGAGCCAACGGCCGGGTCGGGACGCGCAACACGATTGCGATTATCGCCTCGGTTAACTGTTCGGCCCACACCTGCCGCGAAATTGCCCATTATTTTACCCCGGAGCGGTTAGCGGCCTACCCCAATGTAGACGGAGTCATCGCTTTGGCCCACGGCTCCGGCTGCGCCAACCGGGTCGGCGGGCCGGATTATGTGCTGTTGCAGCGCACTCTGGCCGGGATGACCCGCCATCCCAACGTTGGCGCGTCTATCCTGGTGGGTCTGGGCTGTGAAACCAACCAGATTGCCGACTTGGTGGAGAATTATGGCCTGAGTCAACAGAATGGCCAAGCCGGGCCGGCCCAGTGGCCGTCCAGTTTGGTGATTCAGGATTTGGGCGGCATTCGTAAAACGGTCCAGGCCGGCATCGAGGCAGTCGAATCGCTGCTGCCACAGGTTAACATGGTTGAACGAACGCCCCAACCTATCTCCGAATTGATGCTGGCCCTGCAATGCGGCGGCAGCGACGGTTGGTCGGGGATTACGGCCAATCCGGTCTTGGGGCTGGTGGTGGATGAACTGGTCCGGCAGGGCGGTACGGCGGTGCTCTCGGAAACCCCGGAGATTTACGGGGCTGAACACTTGCTAACCCGGCGGGCCATCAGCCGGGAAGTGGGCCAAAAACTGGTGGCAAAAGTGCATTGGTGGGAAGAGTATGCCCGGCGCATGGGCGTCGAGATTGATAACAACCCCAGTCACGGCAACAAGGCCGGCGGGTTGACCACCATTTATGAAAAATCGTTGGGGGCGGTGGCGAAAGGCGGCAGCACGCCGCTAATGGATGTCTACGATTATGCCGAGCCGGTGACGGCGCGCGGCTTGACCTTTATGGACACGCCCGGCTATGACCCGGTTTCGGCGACGGGCCAGGTGGCCGGCGGCTGTAACATGGTGCTGTTCACCACCGGACGCGGCTCGGTGTTTGGGTTTAAGCCCGCGCCCAGCATCAAGATTGCCACCAACTCGGCCACTTATGAGCGCATGCTTGACGATATGGATGTCAACGCCGGACGCGTCCTATCCGGCGCGAGTCTGGATGAAGTAGCGGCTGAGTTGTTTGAATTGATGATTGCCGTCGCCTCCGGTCAGCCTTCCAAAAGCGAAGCCCAAGGCGTGGGTGAGGCGGAGTTCAACCCCTGGAGTATCGGGGGGACGTTGTGAGAGAGTGAGGCGAAGAGGCGAGGACGCGAGGAGGCGAAATTCTTCTTCGCGTCCTCGCCTCACGCATTCTCGCATCTTTTTTACGAGGAGAGAGAAGGAAATGTCTGGACAAGGTTGGAAAAAATTCGCGCTGGTATGGCTGGCGCTGTTGCTGCTGGTGGGCTGTCAATTCAGGCCGATGGTCCCGGCCCGAACTCAAATTGCCTTTATGTCGAACCGCGACGGAAATTTTGAGGTTTATTTGATGGAACGGGACGGCAGCGGCTTGGTCAATTTGACTCAAAATGAGAGCAATGACGGGGTGCCCATCTGGTCGGCCCGGAACAAAAGTTTTTCTTTTATCACCGCCCGTGATGGAGAAAATCGCCTGTCGGTCTACCGCATGGATGCCGACGGCGGCAACCAGGCCGCCCTATCAAAAGATCTGGCGGTAGATGGCGTGCCGCCGGTCTGGTCGCCGACGGGGGAGTGGATTGCTTTTGGCAGCGGCGGCGAGGAAAACGCCGAAGTTTATTTAATTGACCCCACTGGGGAAAAGTTGGTTAACTTAACCAACAACCCGGCTCAGGATGATTTTAGCACCTGGTCGCCCGACGGCCAGACGCTGCTGTTCACTTCAGACCGGGATGGCCCGATAAACATCTATGCCGTTAGCGTGCAGGGCGGCGAGGCTAAAGCGTTGACCGGCCCGGAATCGGCCAATGGTCGGCCCGATTGGTCGCCGAATGGCGGCTTGATTGCCTTTATGTCGGATCGGGATGGGGATGTGGAAATATATCTAATGGACTCGACCGGCCAGAGTCTCACTCGGTTGACCAACCAGCCGGGGTTTGATGGGTTTCCGGTTTGGTCGCCCGACGGCAAGAAGATTGCTTTTGTCTCTGCCCGTGATGGCAACGCCGAAATTTACGTGATGAATGCCGATGGCAGCAACCCCCAGAATTTGACCAACAGTCCCAGCCAGGAGTCGGTCCAGGGTGATCTGGCCTGGTCGCCCGACGGCAAGCAGCTTTTATTTCACTCTGACTCGGATGGAAACATGGATGTTTACGTGATGAACGCCGACGGCAGCAACCCGCAGAATTTGACCAAGAACCCGGCCACGGATTTCGCCTCAATCTGGGTGCGCTAGTTAGCGCCGCTGAAAATAACGAGTATTTCCCACTTGACGTGGATTGCTCCCGTCGGATTGACAAATCCGACGGCTTTGGGCCTGGATTTGTCAATCCAGGCCGAGCTTACCCACGCTATGTGGGAAATACTGAAAATAACTTAAAGGTGAGGTTATGCTCTCAGGAAGCAGTCATCGGATCCAAAGCCCCCATCGAGCCGGTATTTTCCGGCAACTCCCCGTCGGCCCCATTCAAACCAATTGTTACATTGCCGGCTGCGAAGAAACCAAAGAAGGCGTGGTGATTGACCCTGGCGAAGAAGCCGAGCGCATTTTGGCTGAGGTCAAGGTGTTGGGATTAACCATCAAATATATTTTGAATACCCACGCCCATTTCGATCACATTCTGGCCAATGGCCCCCTGGTTAAAGCGACCGGCGCACCCTTGGCTCTGCATCCTCTGGACCTGCCACTGCTGAGGCAAAACGGCGGAGCCGGTCTTTTTGGCCTCGACGCTCCACCCAGCCCAGAGCCTGACCTGCTGCTGGCCGAAGGCGATACCATCTCATTTGGGACCTACACCTTCCAGGTGCTTTTTACCCCCGGCCACACTCTTGGCCATGTCTCCTTTTATGAAGCCAGCGCCGGCATTATCTTTGACGGGGATGTACTTTTTGCCGGCGGCATTGGCCGCACCGACCTGCCCGGCGGCGACTACGAAACCCTCATGGCCAGCATCAACGACAAGCTGATGACGCTGCCCGATGAAACCGTTGTCTGCTCCGGCCACGGCCCCATAACATCCATTGGACGGGAGCGGGCCAGCAATCCCTGGCTATAAATAACCTACTTGGCCCTAAAAATTTTAACTTGACAAACCTCTCAAATCGCCATACAATACGACTGCAAATAATTGCAATAGTATCCCTACGTAACAGAAAATAATAAAAGGAGAGGTTTGGTCATGTTATTGTCGCCCGTTTTTCCTGATTGGTGGCAGGGGGTTACGCATGATCCGGCGCTGCACATCCCCGACGGTTTTTTGAGTGTTCTCATTTCGGTTATTTTCTGGGCTATTACCGTGATGCTGCTGGCGGCTTCGGTACGCCAGACGCGCGGCCAGCTTGGCGAACGCCAGATTCCTTTGATGGGTATTATGGCGGCGTTTATCTTTGCGGCCCAGATGCTCAACTTCCCGGTGGCCGGAGGCACCTCAGGCCATATGTTGGGGGGCGCATTAGCCGCTATTGTTTTGGGACCGTGGGCAGGGATGTTGGTTATGGCCAGCGTGATTGCCCTGCAAGCCCTATTGTTCCAGGATGGCGGCCTGCTGGTCATGGGGGCGAACATCTTCAATATGGGGCTGCTCACCGCCTTAATTGGTTACGGCCTCTATCGCTCTGTGGCCGGGCAGGGCCAGAGCGTGCGGCTGGCGGTAGCGGGGATAGCGGCCTGGCTCTCCGTAATGGCCGGCGCGCTGATGACCTCGCTGCAATTGGGCTTTAGCGGCACTTCCCCCTTTGGCATCGTTTTGCCGGCAATGTTGGGCGTCCATGCCTTAATTGGCCTGGGTGAAGCGCTCATCACGGTCGCTGCGCTGACCTTTATCATGCGGACTCGCCCCGACCTGTTGGGTGAACAGGTAGTCAGAGCGCGGGGTGGCGCGGGCTGGGCCGTGGCCGGTTTGGTCATTGCTTTGGCAGTTGTTTTCTTTTCGCCCCTGGCCTCAGCCGACCCGGATGGCCTGGAGCGCGTGGCAGAAGATATCGGCTTTCTGGCGCAAGGCCAGGCTGCCCCTTATACTATTCTGCCTGATTATACTATTCCCTTTTTGGGCGAAACTGCTATATCTACCATTGTGGCCGGATTGATCGGCGCGTTGATGGTGGCGGCTATTGCTTATGGCGTGGGCCGCTGGTTGTCCGGTTCGACGGCGCAGCCGGCCGCTAAAGCCGGTGGGCAGCCGGCTTCGCGGTGATGCACGCCAATACGTTTGATCGTTACGAAGCCAGAGAGAGCCTGATCCATCGCCTTGACCCTCGGGTCAAGGTAGTGGTGACGGTTCTCTTTATTCTTTCCAATGTGCTGTTGCCGGATGGGGCCTGGCTGGCTTTTTTGCTTTCCTGGGGGGTTGTGCTGCTGGCGACCGGCATGGCCGGCCTGGAATTTCAATATACCCTCAAACGTTCATTTGTCGCCTTGCCTTTTGTGTTACCGGCCATTACCGTCATGTTTACCCTGCCCGGCCAACCCCTCCTGATGCTGCCGCTTGGCTCCTGGGATTTAACAGTGACCGATGCCGGATTGATCCGTTTTCTCAGCATTGTTATTCGCAGTTGGCTGTCGGTGCAAATGGCAATCTTGCTGACCGCGGCCACCCAGTTTCCCGATTTGATGCACGCCCTGCGCCACCTGCATGTTCCCCAAATTCTGATTGCCGTTATCTCCTTCATGTATCGTTACCTGTTTGTGCTGGCCGACGAAGTGATGCGCCTGCTCCGCGCCCGCGAATCTCGCAGCGCCCGCCTACCCGGCTATCGCAGCGGTGGCTCGATTCCCTGGCGAGCGCGGGTTGCTGGGAATATGGCCGGCCAGCTTTTTGTGCGCAGCTACGAGCGCAGCGACCGGGTTTATAATGCTATGCTGGCCCGCGGTTATGACGGTCAATTCCTCACCTTGAATCCGCATGTTATGCGGCCCAACGATTGGTTGGTCGGTGGGGTGGCGGTCATCCTTTTGCTCATTATTCAACTCATTGGCCGCCTTTGATTGGGGTGTGTTCAACTCCAGTTGGAAATGGAGTCCAAAGCTTGCTTTGGCTTTTCCAAACCAAGGTTTGGACTCCCATTTGATTTCGGCAGAAAAATCTTACCCATGAATTTGAAGATAGGACTCCGGTGATGCCTGTTATTCATAAATCCGCTCCAATTGTTACTAACCTGACTTCGCCGGCAGCCGCTAACGGCAATCAAGCCGGAAACGTGGCGACGTTGGCCGTCGAAAATTTGTCCTTTCACTACCCTGATGGACACTTGGCCTTAAAAGGGGTGTCGCTGAAAATAGCCCAAGGGGAAAAGGTGGCGCTGGTTGGGCCAAATGGGGCGGGTAAGAGTACGTTGATGCTGCATCTGAACGGTATTTTGGGCCATGACAGCCCGATTCAGGTGGCGGGATTGGCCCTGAGCAAAGCCAATTTAGCCTTGATTCGGGCCAAAGTGGGGTTGGTTTTTCAAAACCCCGATGACCAGTTGTTTTCGCCGACCGTCTTTGAGGATGTGGCTTTTGGTCCACTGCACATGGGCCTGCCCGAAGCCGAGGTGCGGGCGCGGGTTGCCCGTGCGCTGGAGCAGGTGCGCATGAGCCACTACGCCGAGCGCTTGTCGCACCATCTCAGTGTGGGCGAGAAGAAGCGCATCGCCATTGCGACGGTACTGGCCATGGACCCGGAAATCTTAGTGCTGGATGAACCTTCCGCCGGTTTGGACCCCCGCGCCCGCCGGTCGTTGATTAATTTACTGCGCGAACTGCCGCTGACGATGCTCATCTCCACTCACGATATGCTGATGGTACGCGAGTTGTTTCCCCGCATGATTATTATGGACGAAGGCCAGGTGGTGGCCGATGGTCCGACCGAAATCCTCTTGAATGATGTGGACTTGCTCGAAACTCACGGCCTGGAGCGGCCTTAGCCCTTCTTGTTTTAAAAGTCTGTCTAAAACCCACAACAAAAATAGACAATATATTGACAAATTATAGAAATATGCTATACTAGCTCATGATTATTTTGAGCTGCAAAATAAGAGAGCGAATGTATGGCATTTTACCTGGGCTTTAAAGAAATCTGGCGCAACAAGGGGCGTTTTTTGCTCATTAGTCTGGTCATCGCCTTGATCACCACCCTGGTGTTATTTATTGCCGCCCTGGCCGAAGGCTTGGGTCTGGGCAACCGGGAGTATATCGAAAAGCTCAACGCCGAATTGGTGCTGTACCAGAAAGATGTGGAATTCTCCATTCCTTCCAGCCGGGTAGGGCGTTCCGAGTTGAACAATGTGGCGCGGGTGGCGGGGGTCAGTGCGGTTGGGCCGATTGGCTTCAGCAATACTTCGCTTATTTTGCCGGGACAGGAACCGCTCGATACGTCGCTGATTGGGGTGGAACCAGGCAAACCGGGCGCGCCGCCGGTGCTGGCAGGGCAGGCCTTACAAAGCCGGCGGGCCAAAGAAGCGGTAATTGACCAAAATGTGGTGGCCGAAACCGGCCTCAAAGTGGGCGATACCTTTACCATCAAAACCATTCAGGGTACCGAAGAACAATTCTACACTTTAGCGGTGACCGGCATCAGCGACAGCCGCCGTTACTCCATCCAACCCTCGATTTTTGTGCCTATTCTGGCCTGGGAAGAAATTAAACCCAAAGCCACACCAGAAAGCGACCCCGACCGGGAATTTATCTTCAATGTGATCGCCGTCAAACTGCAAGACCCGGCCAGCCGTGGAATTATGGCCGAGCGGATCGAACAGCAGGTGAGTGATCTGGAGGCGGCTGATCTCAAAATCGCTTATGAGAATACCCCCGGCTACGGACCGCAGCAAAGCACCCTGAGCACGCAGCGCACCTTTACCCTGTTGATCGGTATCCTGGTAATTGGCGGTTTTTTCCAGATTCAAACGCTGCAAAAGGTGGCTCAGATTGGGGTGCTCAAGGCCATTGGCGCGTCGAATCTAACGGTAGCGACGGCGGCTATGCTGCAAATTATCACTGTCACCGTGTTGGGAATTGCGATTGGGGCGTTGGGCACGCTGGGGTTGTCGCTGGCGCTCAGTTCTATCAGCGCGATTGTTTTTACCCCCGCCGCCGTAGCCACGGCGATTATTACCCTGTTGTTGATTGGTCCAGTGGGGGGACTGGTGTCCATCAGAGTCTTGCTGCGGGTTGAACCTCTGCGGGCGTTGGGATTGGGATCATAGTAACTTGTTATAGTTTTGGAGAGGTGTATGGCTGTTGTTCTGGAAACACAAGCGGTCAGCAAAATCTATAAAAGCGATCATACTACGGTCAAGGCGGTAGATGAAGTCTCGTTAACTGTTCAATCCGGGGAGTTTATTGCCCTGGTCGGGCCAAGCGGCTCCGGCAAAACGACCATGCTGGCCATGCTGGCCGCCCTGTTGAACCCCAGCAGCGGCGCGATTATCATTGACGGCCACAACCTGGCTGAGATGAAGGAGAGCGAGCGCACACGTTTCCGCCGTGAAAAAATCGGCTTCACTTTTCAGCAGAACAACCTGCTGCCATTTTTGAGCGCCCGTGAAAATGTAGAGCTGATGCTGCGGCTGAACAGCAGTTTCCAAAAGCAGAGCCGGGAGCGGGCCAGAGAGTTGTTGACTCGGCTGGGGTTGGGCGACCGCCTGGACAATTTGCCCAGCCAGCTTTCCGGTGGGCAGCAGCAGCGGGTGGCTATTGCCCGCGCCCTCATCCACAATCCCAACCTGGTGTTGGCCGATGAGCCAACCGCCAGCCTAGATACCGAGCGGGCCTTTCAGGTGGTTGAAACCTTTGCCGAATTGATTCATGAGCACAACCGGGCCGGGATTATGGTAACGCACGATTTACGTATGTGTCACTACGTGGATAAGGTGGTGCAAATGCTCGATGGCAGAATCGAGCGCATTATCGAAGATAAGGCCGAGATTGAGACGTTGGCCGGCGCCCGTCTTGGGCCAAACCTAAACCTAGAAACGCCTGTTATACCGGTTAAGGAAAAGAGTAAGCCGGGAAAGGGTTGGGAAAATGGCCGGTTAATCCAGCCGGCCAACCCTTCTCCGTTTTCGATTGTTTAATCTCCCAAACTATACACTCAACTCAAAAATTTAGCCACCAAATTGGGGGCAAAAACGCCGGAGGCGACAGCTTCGACCTCCCCGGTGAGCCTGACCCGCCACTGTTGGTCAATTTCAACCTGGGCTGCGCCGCCAGCCATCCTCACCTCAACCGGACTGTCACACTGGCCGGTTTTGACGGCTGCTCCGGCCGCCGCGCAGGCGGAGGTACCGGAAGCCAAGGTGTAGCCCGCGCCACGCTCCCAGATTTCGATTTGCAGAGTGTGGCGGTCCACCACCCGCGCAAACTGGACATTGGTCCGTTCCGGGAAAAGAGCGTCCACTTCGATGGCGGGGCCGGCGGCGCGGGTCGTCTCTTCGGAAACCTCCTCGGTAAAAATCACACAATGCGGGTTGCCGATGGTGACGGCGGTAATTCGATAATCGAGTCCGGCCAGCCTGACCGCCTCATTGACCACCTCTCGCGCCGGGCCACTGACCGGAATATCATGGCTGTGGAAGGAGAGCCGGCCCATAGCAATGGTCAGCGTCTGGGCTGCTGCATCCTTCACTTCGACAGTAACTACTTCCTCACCAATCCCAATCTCAAAAACCCGGTTCTGCGCATAGCCCTGATCCCACAAATAACGGGCAAAAATCCGTAAGCCGTTGCCGCTTTTACCTGACTCGCTGCCGTCTGGGTTGAAAAAGCGCATCTGGCGCGGGTGAGGCCCGCCGGGGAGGGGACCGTAACAAACCCCATCCGCGCCCAGGCCAAAATGGCGGTCACAAATGCGGCGGACAGTCGCCGGGGTCAGGGGAAAAGCAAAGCGGGCCGGGTCAATCACCACCATATCATTGCCGAGCGCCTGATATTTGTAAAAGTGAGCGTTCATCTAACACTGTCCAGAAAAGATTTTGCTGGGATTTGGGGATTAGGAGATAAAATTTTGACATAAAATCCCCAAATCTCCTAATCCCGGCTCTAAGTTTTAATTTCGTAACGATTTTTGGACGCTGTGGCGGTAAAATGACCCTATCAATTGGTTCAGTGAGTAATCACGCCGGGGCGTGGTTCAATGGAAAGAAGGTTACAATGTTAGGCAATTCTGATTTCATTATGCGTCAAGAACAGTATCAAGACCTGCTGCGGGAAGCCAGGCAAGAGCGTCTGCTTCAAACTGATGAGGTTAAGCAATCTCATCCCTCTCAATTATTTGGCTGGTTGACTCGCCTGCTGCGAACCAAACCAAGCCAGCCCAAGTATCTGCCTCGTTTGAAAAGGGCAGCTTTATGAATGTAAACAGTTTGGTGGTAAAAGCGGCGGGAGTCATCAAGACTTTCCGCCGCTTTTTATTTGTCTAAACTCGTTACGTATTTTTTGTTGTAACGTTATTCGTAACGAAAACTGAACGGTGGTAGGCTAAACTGTCGGTATAAGTTAATCACTCACAACAACTCAGGGAGGTGTTTTATGCAAGCAGCAATTTCTACCCCGGCTACTCAAGTGAGTTACCCGGCTTTACCATCCACGGAAGTTTCAACCGGCCCGAACGGCTGGGGCTACCGGTTAGCCAGCTTGGTTTTATTCGGCGCTCTTTTTATTACCGGGGCTGATGCCTTGTACAGCCAGACGATGCCCAGTATAACCCTTATGCTGATTAACTTCTGGTTGGGTGTTGGGCTTTTCTTTAAAAACAAACACTCGCGTTGGGCAGCGCTGGTCCGCGCCGCAGTGGGTGCGCTGATTTGGCCCATTTTTCTCTTTTTGGGCCATGATCTTTTGACGGCTACCCTCTTAACGGTCATCAATGAAGGTATCTGTATCCCTGTTTTGCTTTTGCTCACCGGCCAAAGTAAACCCTGGCGGCTGGTCAGCGCGATGGGAATCTTTGTTGTCTTTGGCCCGGGCCTCTACGGGTTGTTGATGGTGTTGGTTTTATTAGCTCAGTATTTATCGTAGTGAGCTATGGAATCTTTGTCAACCGTTGTCTATAAACCCACCCCCGACCGTTTACGGACTCGCCAAGTCTGGGGTGCTTTTCTCGCCCTCAGCGGCGGCGGCCTGGGCTGTTTGGTTTTTCTGTTAGGCTTGCTTTTGCTCAAAACAACGGAAAACTGGGTGCTGGGTGTGACGATTTCGGCTGGCGCTTTGATGGGAGCGGTTGCCTTTATCTCAGACGGTCTGTCACTGGCCTTGAGCGGCCGCCGAGATGTGGTACAACTCACGCCCGACGCGCTCACCTACACCCATGGCCCGCGCGCGATTATTCTGCCCCTGGCGGAAATCACCCGCCTGGAGAGTCGCTGGGCGCAGGGACGGCGCGGGCGGGGCCACTGGGCCTTGGTAATTATGGACCGCTTCGGTCGGGCCATCGAACTCGACATTCCTTATGGGCGTTCCCCGGCTCCCTTCGAGGTGCGCCCACTACTGCGGGACCTGTTTTCTCGTCTGCCCGGTCCGGTAGAGGTAGATTTGCGGCTGCAAAACTACGTAGCCACCGGGCAGATGAAATGGTGAAAAATTTGGGCGTCAACAGGTGAAGGATAGAACGGTTGTTAGGGTATAATAGGGTGTTAAGCAAGATGCTTATCGGGTCTGGCCCAAACAACGGCAATGGAGAATTGCCCAGACTTATTGCTCTTTTCCAGCCGCATCAGCCGCGCCTGTCTCACAAGGTCAGACAGGCGCTCCGGGTCTCAACGTTTTGAGACCATCCCCCTGATAGTCTCCCTGTCTCTTCACTCCATATCCAACCCACTTCACAATTTAATAGCGGCAGTTCACCGCTCTCTTTTTCGGTGCTTGACCTATTCTATAGATTTGTCATACTTGGAGGCAATGACCATGCTATTCAAAAAAACTTTGCTGCTTTTTGTTGTTTTGATAATGTTGGCCTTAATTGTCGCCTGTACTCAAGCCACGCCTGTGGTCAAAGTAGAGACGGTGGTGGTCAAGGAAACGGTGCCGGTAACCGTCGAGGTTGAAAAAGAAGTCGAAGTTGTGGTTACCAAAGAGGTTGAAAAAATTGTCGAGAAAGTGGTGACCGTTCAGGTAGAAGTAGAAAAAGAAGTTCCGGTAGTCGAAACAGTAGTAGTAGAAAAGGAAGTTCCGGTGGTGGAAACGGTGGAAGTAACCAGGGTAGTGACGGTGGAGGTTCAAGTGACGGCAACCCCATCGCCGGAACCTACGGCCGACCGGACCAACCCCAAGGTGCGTGAGATTTTGAGCCAGGTGACGCTGGTGCAGCATCACTATGATCCTGATACCGAACTGACCTCTTTTACCTGCGCCAGCAAGGGCCTGGGCCTGGATGCAGTCAAAGTTGACCCGCGCGGTCCTCGCTTTGTCGGTCCCAATGCCGGCGATTTTGATCTCTGGGGGGTGTCGGCGCTGTTCAAAATTTACCCCGACGGCAAGATTGAACTGGTGCCCCAACAAAGCGGTGGAAAATTTGTTGACCCCGAAGGCATCGAACTTGAAAGTATCCCAGGACCGCAGGCGTTTGAACTGTTTGCCAGCGGCGACGCCAAGTGGCTGGGCAGCCACGGTGAAGCTGGACGGATTGGCGAGTGCGATCCCCAATATAAAACACCGACCCCTGAATCTTAGGGCAGTATAAAGGTTAGTGCTTATTTGACAAATAAGCAAAGTTATGCTAAAAACTTACACAAAATTGGTACTACCAATCTACCAATTTATGAATATGTTGAGGCCTAGAGGACTTCATGCTTAACGAAGAAAAAAGAATCAATTTCGGCACCTTTGAAACCGAAGTGTTGCCCGACCGAATTATTGACCGGATTCTGGAGCTTATCAAAAGTAAGCAGCTTCAACCCGGTGACAAACTGCCGCCTGAACGTGAGTTAGCCGAGATGATGCAGGTAGGACGACAGACTTTGCGCGCCGCCTTGCGCGCCCTATCCGCCATGGATGTGATTGATATCCGGCGTAGTTCGGGAGCCTATATTACCGATCTGAAACCAAATACCTTTATCGAACGGCTTGAGTTTATGTTTCGCATGAGCGAGTCTTCGATTATTGAACTATTCGAGGCTCGTTCGGCGCTGGAAGTTACCATTATTCGTCTGGCGGCCAGCCGGATCACCTCTGAAGAGTTTGAGCAATTACAAGCTCACACCAACAAAATGGCCGAGCAACTCGATAACTTGACTGCCTTCAGTGAGGCCGATCTTGAATTTCATCGTATGTTGTCTCAATTTTCGCGGAATGCAATTTTAGCCCAGTTTGCCGAGGTCCTCCTCAAATTGGGGCTGGAAACCCGCCATAAAACCGCCGGAACGCTGGAAGCTCGCCAACAAACTACCCGCGAGCATCAAGCCATTGTTGCTGCCCTGGCGACCGGAGATCCCGATTTAGCCGCAAAGGCTATGTTGGCTCATATGAACACGGCCAAATCAAATCTTGAACAACTCCTCAGCAAAACGAACCCAGAAGGATTTGGGGCATGACCCAAGATTTAAGCATTGACGACTATCAAATTACGCGCTTTGATTTTCCCCGTGATCGAGTGATTGGCGACTCGCAGGTCCGCAGCGAGCGGGTATCGCTGGCTGCCCTGGAACTTGTCACTAAACAAGGACACGTAGGGTTGGGCTTCTTCTTTAATAATTTCTTTCCCTTACCGGCGCTGAGCGAACTGAAACGTTGGTTTGAGGCAGAAATTGCCCCGCACGTGCTGGGGCAAAATCCCTTTAGCCTGACCAACCGGCTGGCTCGTCCACGCGGGGGTAATATTCGGTCCTTACCCTATCATATAGACCAGGCGATTGATCAAGCCTTGTGGGACTTGCAGGGTAAAGTTTTGGATTTACCCTTGTATCGCCTGCTGGGAGGCCAGGAAAAGCGGGTGCTGGCTTATGCCAGTTGTTTGGGCTTTCATCTAACCCATGTAGAAGTCGCCTCATTGTTTCAACAGGCTGTCCAGATGGGTTTCAAAGCTTTTAAGGTGAAGGTGGGGCATCGCGACCTGGCCTGGGATTTAACCCGGCTGGCTCATGTGGTCGAAGTGGTAGGTAGTGGAGCCAGGTTAATGATAGACGCCAATGAAGCCTGGTCGCCCAAGGAAGCTATCTCCCGGCTGCACGCCTATCGCGAAGCCGGTTTCAATATCTACTGGGTTGAAGACCCCTGCCTGCGCGACGACTTTGCCGGTCTGGCTCAAGTAGCCCAGGCCGCGCCGTTCTGCCGCCTTAATACGGGCGAATATTTAAGCTTACACGATAAGCATAAACTGATTGAGCACCGAGCCGTTGACATTCTCAATGCGCATGGACACATCAGTGATACGCTCAAAGCAACCTGGCTGGCCGCCGAATACGGTCTGCCGGTATCCCTGGGCAATACGCCTTTTGAATTGGGGGTTCATCTGGCCGCCGCCTTGCCGGAAGTGGAAGGGATAGAATATTCATTTCTGAATTATAATCACCTGCTGCAAGAGCCGATTCAATTTGTTGATGGCTATGCCCTGGCCCCGGATAGACCGGGACATGGCCTGGCTTTGTCGGCTGAAGCCAAGACTACTTATGCTCGGCCTGATTTTGCCAGGCCCGAGGACAGGCTGGCTGAATTTGTCCCGCCTGCGCCGGTGAAGTTAGATCAACTTCTAAAGTAGAGTTCAACCCCAAAATAATGGGAGGAAACAGCTTTTTTTGGAATAATTTGGTACTACCAAACGACCAAAAATGGGTAAAGTAGCAGGACTGCCAACCTCCATCTTCTATCCACTATCTTCTATCTTCTATTTTTCGGTGGTCGGCGGTACCACAAGGGTATTATCTCTGCCGTCAGTGGTCTATTCTGCTGGAAAGGAGGTGAGGGCAAAAGGGGGTTTAAACGTGGTAATGGTGAAGCCTAATTTTTCTTAAAAAATATCAATGATGATGGGGGAGTTACTCAAATGAATACAATTAAATATAGCCCAATCTCTTTAGTTTTGATGGCAGCGCTCTTACTGATGGTTGCTACTATCTTTGCCTCACAGCAAGCGCCAGCGGTAGAAGCACGAACTCAAGAAGCTGACGTAGTTGCCGTTGAAAGCGCTCAGAAATTTATCCAGGCCACGGCGGAACCTACCGCTGAAGCCGCCCCTAAATGGTGTTCAGGGGTTACCATCCGTTACTTTGTGGGCGGCGACCCTGGCGATGCTTTTGCCTCGATTGTGCATAAGGGCGCTCTGGCGGCTGAAGCCGACCTGGGTCCTACCGTTGAATACATCTTTTCCGGGTGGCAGCCTCAGAAGATGCTCGACCAGCTCAGAGACGCTATTGCCGCCAAGCCTGATGGCATTGCCATGATGGGCCACGCCGGCGATGACGCCATTATGCCTCTGGCTGAAGAGGCCAGTAAAGCCGGTATTTTGATGATGTACCAAAACGTGGATGTGCCTCTAGTCCGGGCCAAATTTGGCGGCGGCTATGTGGGCGCTATTCTGGACCCGCAAGGACGCGCCCTGGCGCAAGAAGCCATCCGGCAATTTGGCCTGACAGCCGGTGACCATGTGCTGGTCTTTGGCCCGTGGGGACAACCCGGTCGTTTCATCAGAGAAGAAGGTGTGGCCAAAGGTTTTGAGGAAGCTGGCCTGGAGGTTGAAAGACTTGAGGTAGTGCCGGAAATGGCCAGCGATCCAAACTTATTAACGCCCTCTATCTCTGCGGCTGTATTATCGGATCCTGAGGTAAAGTTGATTACTTATCCCGGGGGCCAGTTGCTAGGTGCCGCCGAAACTTACATGCAAGCCCTTGGCAAACAACCCGGTGAGATAATAAATATCGGCTTCGACACCAGCCCCGCCGTGATTGACGGTTTTAAGAAAGGCTATATTCAATTAACGTCTGACCAACAGCCCTTCCAACAAGGTTACTTGCCGATTCTAAGCCTGTGCGGCAGCAAAATATATGGCTTTGCGCCATTATTTGTGGATACCGGCGCAGGGTTTGTAGATGCCGCTAACTATGAGTCTGTGGCCGAGTGGGCCAACAAGGGTTATCGTTAAAACTCAGCTAACCCTGACCAGAGGAAGCTGGAATGATCCATTTTGATTTTCAAAACTGGTAATTGCCCTGGCAGGTTGGAGGGTTGGAGAGCTGGATTGAGCAGCAACCAACCCTCCAATATTCCCCATAGTATTACCAGCTTTGAGTGATACGTAATGCGTGATACGTGATGATCTCAGGTGGAAAAAGCCTTACGCCTCACGTACCAGGCCTCAGCCCCAGGATAATGGGGTAATTTAAATCTTGGAACTGCCTAAATCTGGACTTCCTCGGCCGGGCAAGTCATTCAAAAGGAGCAAAGCCGTTGATGACTGAATTTTTAGAACTAAGAAATATTACCAAATCCTTTGGCAAAGTTAATGCCGTTAGCAGCGTTCATTTAAAGGTGAGCCAGCCTGAAATTATTGGACTCATCGGCGATAATGGGGCCGGTAAATCAACCCTCATTAAAATCATTGCCGGCGTCCATAAGCCCGATGTCGGTGAAATTTTTATCAAGGGCCAAAAAATGGATCACTGGTCCGTTACCCAGGCCCGTAAGATGGGCATTGAAACGGTTTACCAGGATCGGGCGCTGGTGGTGCAGCAAACCATTGCTCGCAACATCTTTATGGGCCGAGAAAAAACAGGCTGGTTTGGATTTATGAAGGTTACACAACAGTTTGCCGAAGCCGACCATTTAATGAGGGCGATTGGCTTTACCTCTAAAGTGTTTTCCTCAGATTCAATTGTGGCCACGTTATCGGGCGGCGAAAGGCAGGGGGTGGCCATTGCCAGAGCCTTGTATTTCAAAGCGGATTTAATTATTCTCGATGAACCGACCACGGCCTTATCACTGACGGAGTCTGAAAAGGTCTTTAATTTTGTGCGCCAAATCAAAGAGCAGGGCAGTTCTTGTATCTTTATCAGCCACAATATCTACCATACTTACGACATTTGTGAGCGCTTTGTGGTGATTGACCGGGGCGAGATTGCAATGGAAACGGATAAAACTCAAATCTCGGCTGAACAGTTAGTAAAAGAATTACAGGCTATTGCCCGGGCCGGACACCAGGCTATTGCGCCTGGCCGGGGCTAGAGCAGCATGCCGTAAGACCAAGGAGAACCCTCATGACTGAAAAAGTACCGACGCTAGATTTGACCACCCCGATAAATTCTCCCCGCTATCGCCGGGTGGGGTTGACTGCGTTTATGGCTAAAAACAGACGAGCCTTCAGCGCGCTTTTAGTTTTTGCCGTGCTGATTCTTGGCTTTATTGCGGCCAATCCTAAAGTTTTTCTCAACCCCCTGGCTTATCGGGCCGTTTTTATCTCTTTACCCGTTTCGATTATCCTGGCTGCTTCCCTGGTATTTATCGTGACGGCGGGAGAAATTGACCTTTCTTTTGGTTCGATTATGGGTCTGGCTACGCTTGGCTTTGCCGCCGCTGTGGCCGGAGGTTGGAGTCCTTTTTTGGGTTTATTGGCGGCCCTGGTCATCGGCGTTTTGGCCGGTATCCTCAATGGGTTGCTGGTTACCAAAGTGGGCCTCTCTTCGCTGGTGGTCACCCTGGGTATGAACTTTTTATGGCGTGGCTTTATTAACATTATGACCCAGGGCGAGGGCATCCCTTTGACCCAACTCAGAGGGAGTGTTTTTTTTAATCTTTTTGTGGGCGATATTGGACTTGTGCCGGCGCAAATGATTTGGGGCGTGCTTTTTGCCGTCATTGCCACCCTGTTGTTTAATTACCACAAATTTGGCAGCCATATTTGCTGCATCGGCGATAACCCGGAGAGCGCCCGCGAGATGGGCATCCACGTCAATCGAACCAAAATTTATGCTTTTGCTCTGGTCGGTCTGGCTTCTGCCTTTGCCGGGGTTATGTCAACTTTAATCAACACCACTTTCTGGCCGACCACCGGCGATGGCTATTTGCTACCCGTACTGGCAGCCGTATTTGTGGGCGGCACGCCGACCTGGGGCGGCGTGGGCACTGTACCTGGCGCAGTGATTGGCGCTTTCATCGTTGGATTTATTGAAACCGGGGTTATTGCCGCTGGATTAACCGGGTATTACACCCGCTTCTTCTATGGCTTGATTATCATTCTATCCTTAATTGGCCACAAGCTGAATCAACCCAGGTATCGCTAAAATGTAGAAAAGGTTTTACCAAGATGAAGGTGATTCAAGTGGGAATTGGCGGTATGGGTAATACCTGGCTCAAAACCGTCCTCGCTTCCTCCGAAGTAGAATACGCGGCTCTGGTCGAAGTGAATGAAGATATTGGGCGGCAGCAGGCTGAAAAATATGGTCTTGATCGCGCCCTCATTTTTCGTTCATTGCCTGAGGCTCTGGCGGCTGTTTCAGCCGACGGCGTGATTGACGTCACCCCACCGGCGTTTCACCGAGAGATATCGGCGATTGCTCTGGAGGCCGGACTGCCCGTGCTGTCGGAGAAACCCCTGGCCAACACCCTGGCCGACGCGGTTGCGATTGTTCAGAAAGCGAATGAGACCGGTGTGTTGCATATGGTGGCCCAGAACTATCGCTATCACGGGCCGGTGCAAACCTTGAAATCCGTCCTGGCTTCGGGCGAGTTTGGCCGGGTGGGGTCAGTCAGCGTGGAGTTTTTCAAGGGGCCTCACTTTGGCGGCTTTCGGGAAGAAATGGATTATCCGCTCATCATTGATATGGCCATCCACCATTTCGATTTGATGCGCTTTTTGTTGGAAAGCGATCCGGTAACGACTTTTGGCCGGAGCTGGAATCCTCCCTGGAGTTGGTACAAAGGAGATGCCTCGGCCTCGGTTTCGCTTGAATTTGCCAGCGGCGTTATGGTAGCCTACAACGGCTCCTGGTGCTCGACCGGGCGAGAAACTTCCTGGAACGCCCACTGGCGTTTTGAATGTGAACGCGGTGTCATTACCTTGCAAGATGATCGAGTGTATGCTCAAGCGAGAAATGATGAGTTATTGAATCGGGGGGGGTACAGCCAGTTTAGCAATGGGGAAGTCATCGAGGTCAAACCGGTTGAGCTAAGGCATGTGGCCCAGGCCTACTTATTGCACGAATTTTACCAGGCAGTGACCCAACATAAGGCCGTGGCGACGACCTGTCAGGACAATATCAAGTCGTTAGGCATTGTTTTCGACGTCATAAAATCCTGTGAGACAGGAGAGCCGGTGCGCAGCGGTGAGACGAAAAGGTAGCCCGGTAGTGTCATCAAGCACCAACCTAACCCAATACGAACCCACCTGGGAATCTCTGAAAAATTATACCGTGCCGCAGTGGTACATGGATGCCAAGTTCGGTATCTTCATTCATTGGGGCGTTTATGCGGTTCCCGCCTTCAGCAACGAGTGGTATCCGCGCAATATGTATATCCAGGGCAGCCCGGAGTACCAACACCACCTTGAAACCTACGGTCCGCATGCCCAATTTGGCTACAAAGATTTCATCGCCCAGTTCACTGCTGAGAAGTTTAATGCGGACGAGTGGGCTAAGTTGTTCAAGGCAGCCGGGGCCAGGTACATCATGCCGGTGGCCGAACATCACGACGGCTTTGCCATGTATGACTGCTCCTTTTCAGACTGGACAGCGGCCAAGATGGGACCCAAACGAGATGTCATCGGTGAGCTGGCCGAGGCTGTTCAGCGGCAGGATATGATTTTTGCCGTGTCCAGCCATCGCGCCGAGCATTGGTTCTTCTTTAATGGAGGCATGGAATTTGACTCGGATGTACAAGACCCCCGGTATTACGACTTCTATGGGCCAGCCAAGCCAGGCCCCCGGCTCGAAGCCGCCGACTGGCGCAGCCAGGATTGGCGGCCCCGGCCTGATGGAAAGTTTCTGGATGACTGGCTGGCCCGCACCTGCGAACTGGTGGACAAATACCAGCCACAACTGATCTGGTTTGACTGGTGGATTGAGCAGGCCGTTTTTGAGCCTTACCTGCAAAAATTTGCTGCCTATTACTACAACCGGAGCCAGGAATGGGGCAAGGGCGTGGCGATCAACCACAAGTTCCACTCCTTCCCCGCAGGAACGGCGGTTTATGATGTCGAGCGCGGCCAACTGAAAGATATCCGGCCCTATTTCTGGCAAACGGATACGTCCGTCTCTAAAAACTCCTGGGGTTATATCAAAGACCACAATTACAAAACCGCCGGCGATATCATCGGCGATTTGGTGGACATTGTCAGCAAGAATGGGGCTTTGTTGTTGAACATCGGCCCGCGCCCTGACGGAACCATTCCCGAACCGGAGCAGGCCATCCTGCGTGAGATTGGGCGCTGGCTGGCGGTCAATGGTGAGGCCATTTACGGCACGCGGCCCTGGTATGTGTTTGGCGAGGGGCCGACCGAGATTGTGGAGGGTTCCTTCGCCGATACACAGCGGGCGGTATTCACCGGCCAGGATATTCGCTTCACTACCAAAGACAATGCCCTTTATGCCATTTGCCTGGCCTGGCCGGGTGAAGTCGCCACCATCAAATCGTTGAGCGCCAACTCACCCGTTCAGGCCGATAAGATTGATGAAATCAGCATGCTCGGCGTACCGGGGGCGCTCATTTGGTCGCAAAATGAAGCTGGGCTGACCATCCAAACCCCGACTCAAAGGCCGGGTGAACACGCCTATACTTTTAAAATCGTCCTCAGAGGGACGTAAAATAATGGTATTTATTCAGCAGGTACAGGTAAAAAGGGAGTGTCCAACCACAAAGAGAGCAGAGCGGGTAATATCTCAGTTCAATAGGCTCATACAGCAAATCGCCCACTTTTTCAGGCTCTCGCCGACATACCTGAACTTTAGCAAGTTTGTGGCTTTACGCAACTATAGTCTACATCAATTTAACAGCTGAATAAATAGGTCTTCCTCTGTGTCTCTGTGGTGAATTTCCGATTTGAATTTCCAGAAGTGTCAATCTAACTTGAACAACGCCAAAACCTGGTACTGTAATGGCGCGGCTTGTCCCCGCTCAGGGCGACCGAGAGGGTCGCCGCTACAAGGATTATCGAAACAAAGTTACAGGTATGCGACGACCAGATCACCCATTTCTTTGGTGTCCACCGTGGGCTGATCCCACCCTGCCAAATCCGGCGAGCGATGCCCGGCGGCGAGCACTGCTTCGACGGCGGCCTCGACGGCCCCGGCTTCGCGGCTGAGGTTGAGGGAAGTGCGCAGTAACATGGCCACACTCAAAATGGTAGCTAGGGGGTTGGCGATGCCTTTGCCGGCAATGTCGGGCGCGGAGCCATGGATTGGTTCGTAGAGACCAAACTGACCTCCGGCACTTGTCTTTTTCTCGCCCAATGAAGCAGAAGGGAGCATGCCCATCGAGCCGGCCAGCATGCTTGCTTCGTCGCTCAGGATGTCGCCAAACATGTTTTCGGTGGCAATTACATCAAAATCGGCCGGGCGGCGGATGAGGTACATCGCGCAGGCGTCTACCAAAATATCTTCGTATTCGACGTCGGGATATTCGGCGGCTACTTCGTGGGCCACTTCGCGCCAAAGGCGGCTGGAAGCCAGCACGTTGGCTTTATCTACCGAGGTAAGTTTTTTGCGCCGCTGCCGGGCCAAATCAAAAGAGATACGCATCAGCCGCCCAATTTCGGCTTCGGTGTAATACAGCGTATCCACCGCTGCCCGGCCCTGGGTATTATCCTGTCGTCCCTGGGGCTGGCCGAAATAGAGGCCGCCGGTCAGTTCACGGACAATGACCATATCTACTTTTTCCACCACCTCGCGTTTGAGCGTAGAAGCATCGGCCAGGGCGGGATAAATTTTCACCGGGCGGATGTTGGCAAACAGCCCCAACTCTTTACGCAGTTTTAGCAAGCCTTGTTCGGGCCGCACTGGCGCTTTGGGGTCGCTCCACTTTGGGCCGCCGACTGCACCCAACAGCACGGCATCGGCTCGGTGGCAGGCCGCCAGGGATTCATTGGGCAGGGGGTTGCCGGTTTGGTCAATGGCTATGCCTCCGGCCAGCGCTTCGCTAAATTCAAAAGTGTGTCCAAATTTGGTCCCTACTGCTTTGAGAACTTTGACCCCTTCGGTAACTACTTCCGGGCCAATGCCGTCGCCGGGCAGGAGGGTAATGGTTGCGTGCATGGTACTCCTCTGTTATTTAAGATTTTTGCAGCTTGTTATGGACTATTTGCCAAAGTATAAACCTTAAAGTCATCAAATTTAACGACGATATCTTTGTCCTGTGGCGCGCTGGCATAGACGCCCGTCCCTCTACCTCTTAACTCGGGGCCGGAGACGGAATTTTCATTAAGGGTGAGGACCACTTTGTCGTTAATGGAAAGGATTATCAGTGCGGTATTGGTATGTTTGGCTCTGATAGTATTGATATTTTCGCTGCCGTAACCTCGTTTGAGCGTGGCTTCGCAGGCCCTTCCAAGCACGACATCATTACTGCCGTCGTTCCACCGTCGTCTCAATTCCCATTGACCGCCGCTGGAGCATGTGCTGGTTGAAACATTGGGCCGAATTCTAAAGATATATTGCTCTCCACCCCCATCGCCGTTAAAGTAAAGACCCAACCAAGCATTCGAGCTTTGACCCTCACTATGATAAAGAGATACTTCAAACGTGCCAAACACCCTTTCAGCTTCGTCGGGGGGCGCAAAGCGAAAACATACCTCATCATTGTTAACATTCAGTTGGTAACGACCTCCTTCATAATCAGAGGTACAGGCAGAATCTGTGCCTACAGGCCAGCCACTGTCCTCATCCGAGAAATTATCAAAAAATGAAGGTTGGGGATCTCTAAAGATAATAGGCAAATAATTGGTAGCAATACTGGTGGTTTGAATGAGGAAAGATGCCGGTGAAGCCCAAACAGTTAGCGGTGGGGGATAGTTTGCAGTCAGATTAGCCGGAGTTAGGGTCTGGGCGGCGGCAGGCGGCGGCTGGAGGGCAGATGCAACTGCTATAAACAGGCCAATTAACAGCCCGATAGCCAAGCCCAAGCTGTAGAATAAAGGTTTGTAAATTCTTAAATTTTGCCTCATAACTTTACCTATTCTAAAAATAAGCCGATAATGGAAGGGGGCTATTATAACCCCAAAAGCCAGTTTTTGAAACTTTGTCTTTTCTATATCGTATAATATATTAGCCCTTATTCAGCCGGCCCAACGGAGTTGCCACAGAATACCGGCGGTTGGGCGGTTCTTTTCCAACGTTCAGACTGGCCCCGATAATCAGCAGGTTTATCTTGAAGGCCGGCTTTTCAGCTAATAATTTTTCTATGCTATAATAAACTACGTTGTCGTAGGCAGAATATTACCCCCAATAAAAGTCTTGCAAGGAAAAACAAAATGCGCGCTTTTTTAGTGGCTCTGATAAAGTTTTCGGCTCTGGCATTGTTTGGACCATTGGTGGTGCTCCTTTTTCTTGCACCGGGCTTGCCGTTGGTCATTTTAGGTGGCCTTATAGTTTTGTTGGCCATTGTGGCGCTGGTGGTGATCTTGTTTTCGGTGATGGGGGCCGGTAAACTGGCTAAGGTTTTACAAGGATCGTCGTTGCCCCGTTCAATCGCTCAATCTGTGGCCGAGTCTCGCCACTATGGGCGGCTCATCATGCGGACAGCCCGCCAGTATCCCGCCGGTCCGATGCAAGACCGCCTCACTTTAACCCTCCGCCCGGTTGAGCGGTGGCTGGAAAATTTGACTCGCCTGGAACAGGGGTTGGCTCGGTTGTACAGCCAGCGTCATTTGGAGCGGGAGCTGCGCCAGGTAGCGAATGAAATCGAAGAACTACGCCGGCGCTCGCTGACCGCGCTTGATGGAGAGGCTAGCTATCTGCGAGATTTGCTGCAGAGCAAAAAACAACATCAAGCGGTGCTAAAAGAGTTAAAAGTTTTTCAAACCCAAGCCGAGCTACGTATTCGCAAAATTGCCAGTGATTTGTCTACCACGCACGCCGAAATGCTGCTGATTGTAGCCAGGGGCGATTTTAATGATAACCGTTTTCAACGCCTGGACGAAAATCTGCAAGAGCATCTGACCGGGCTGCGTGATATGCTGGCAACGATGGATGAACTTGGCTACAGTCAGGCTGCCAGTTGAGCGTTCAACGTTGAACGTTTAAACGTTCAACGTAATCAAGAATCGTCTCGGCCACCTCGACTTTGCTCAGCAGGGGTAATTCTTCCACGGGCCCTCCGGCAAAGAGCAGCGTCACCCGGTTAGTATCTACGGCAAAACCCGCGTCGGCAGCCGATACGTCATTGGCGACAATCAAATCCAGCCGTTTGCGCTCCAATTTGCTCTGAGCATTCGTAAGTAACTCCTCAGTTTCAGCCGCAAACCCGATGGTTATCGTTGGCCCGTAACCGGCTGCTTTCTGCGCGGCTACCTCGGCCAGAATATCGGGATTGCGGACCAGCTCCAGGGCTAAGCCGCCCGTATCTCCCTTCTTTTTTATCTTCTGTTCGGCTACCGTCCCCGGTCGAAAATCGGCTACGGCCGCGGCCATGACCAGCAAATGGGCCTGACGGGTTTTCTCCAGCGTGGCCGCCCGCATCTCTTCCGCTGAAGCCACATGAATGACCTCCACGCCAAAAGGGTCGGGCAGCCCGGCCGTGGTGATGAGGGTCACGGCTGCGCCCCGGTCGCGGGCGGCCACGGCGACAGCATAGCCCATTTTGCCGCTGGAATGATTACTGACAAATCGAACCGGGTCAATGGCTTCGCGTGTCCCACCCGCCGTCACGACCACCCGCCACCCAGACATTCCTCCCCGCCGGCCCAAAACTACCCGCGCCGCGCTAACAATTTCATCCGGTTCCACCAAACGGCCCTGTCCCGTTGCGCCCGAAGCCAGGCGTCCTTCCGCCGGCCCCACAACGACAGCGCCCCAGGCCCGTAGTTTTTCCAGGTTGGCCTGAGTGGCTGGATGCCGCCACATATCGGTTTCCATGGCCGGGGCCAGGAGTAGAGGAGCAGGAGTGGCCAGGGCAATTGCCGCCAGCAGATCATCGGCCAGGCCATTCGCCAGCTTGGCTAAGGTGTGGGCCGTGGCCGGGGCGATGAGCAGCAAATCGGCCGTGTCGGCCAGGCTGATATGGGGAATATTTTGACCGGGGGGGATGTCAAACATATCGGTGTATACCGGGCGATGGGTCAACGCCTGAAAAGTCAGCGGGGTAATAAATTTTTGCGCCGCCTCGGTCATCACCACATCCACCCGCGCTCCACCCTGGACCAGTTGGCTGCATACCGCCGCTGCTTTGTAAGCCGCAATGCCGCCGGTGACGCCGAGGATGATGTGTTTGTTTTGGAGAATTTTGATTGTTGTTGGCATAGTATGTTAACCCGTCTTGCGTCTTACGTGTTGCGTAAAGAAAACGGAAGACGCAAGACGCAACACGTCTCACTGATTCATCTCCCAAATCAGCCGTAACCCCTCCAGGGTCAGCCAGGGATTGACCACTTCGATGACGGTTGTTTCGCGGGCGATAGTTTCGGCCAGCCCGCCCGTGCCGATAACCCGCATCTGCTGGCCCAACTCGGCCCGGAAGCGGGCGACCATGCCTTCGACCAGGCCGACATAACCAAAAATCAAGCCGCTCTGCATGGCGTGGACCGTATTGGTCCCGATGGCTTTGGGTGGGCGAACCAGATCAATCCGGGGTAATTTTGAGGTCCGGCTGAACAATGCTTCGGCGGCAATGCCAATGCCCGGCGCAATGGCTCCGCCCAGGTATTCGCCCTTTTCCGATACTGCATCGAAGGTGGTGGCTGTGCCAAAATCCACAATGCAGGCCGGGCCGCCGTACATTTTATAGGCCGCCGCCGCATCCACAATCCGGTCCGCGCCGACATCACGGGGGCTGTCGTAGCGAATCTGGACTCCGGTTTTAACCCCGGTCCCGACTACCAGCGGCTTTTGCTTGACAAAACGCTCAATCATCTCCTCAAAAACGTGCGTGAGCGGCGGAACAACGCTGGCTATGGCTACACCTCTGATGTGATTGAAATCAAGCCCTTCATGGCGCAGCAAACCTAGCATAGTAATGCCGTACTCATCTGGCATGCGGTCGTGGTCGGTTTTGATCCGCCAGTGATACTGTAGGGTCTGGCTGTCGTTATAAACGCCAAACGTGATGTTGGTATTGCCGATATCTATGGTGAGTAACATCATTCAGTCTCGGTATTAGAGAAGGCCAAAATAAAAGATATTCTCAGTAGGATCAATAGCAAACCGAATCCGAGTCAAAAAACCATCCAGGCCGATAAAGTTGGGATGAGGCCAGGTATCACCTGGAGCCAGGGTAGGTACAAATACGGTGGCCTCAACTTCAACTCCGTCCCCGGTTTCCGCTTGGAGACTAAGTACAGGATTGCATAAATTCGTCACGATTTAATGTATCCGTTTCCTGAGATGTCATTTCGAGCGCCAGCGAGAAATCTTCTTGCTCGCTATAACATTTTCGGCGGTGATAACGAAGATTCCTCCCTCCGGTCGGAATGATATGACTTCTGTGGAGGTATCTACTCGCCTTGATTTCGTCACGAACTAAGGCAAAGCTGTACTAAGACTCATTCTGAGGAGCCTGCCCTCATACAATTCACCTCTGATCATTAACTTCTCACTGGGAGTATAAGTGGCTTGAATAGCCGTTTCCAAGACTTCTGCCACTTCTGGATCGAGGATACACCAAGGCGCACCTGTGTCCACGATAGCCGGGATGATCAGACGACTGGTGATGACAATTGGTAAGACGATGCGAGTCGTATGTTCCTGGCCTGGATAGTAATCCTCGTAAGAGGTAGCGCCTGAAGCAAAATTGCCAGAGATCAGAAGGTTGGCAAAGCGAGCCATTTACAAGACCTTGCTAATGAGGGCGCCAACCGAATCTTTACCTTCGCCCATTATGGTAGTTAGTTCATTCAGCGACTCTGCTGTTGCGACCAACTCTCCTTCACGCACTGCTACCCAACGGCCTCGATATTCAGGGGCATGCTCACGCAGCCAAAGCTGTGAAGCGTTTAAGTTTTGAGTGTAAACTGTTGATACCTCGCGTCCGACCGGAGGGGCCAATACTCGTGCCGCTTGTTGGATGCGTTCGTGTTTGGGAAACAAGTGCTGCCCCTGCTGGGCCAGCTTGATAGCCAGGCTGCTTAACTCCAGGCTCAAAGCCAGGTCAATAGTCCGCAACAGTTCTTCTGATCCGCAAACTGACCAATCTACAACTTCAGCCAGGGCTACAAACTGCTGGCGCTCGCCCGCTTGAGTGTATTGTTCCAAAAGGGGTAATGTTCCTTCGATTTGAGGAGTAATTTCTATTGCCATTTTTCATCCTCCTGTTTCTGAATTATGATAAGTTATTATACCATAGGAAAAAAGTTTCCGCTTACTCATAGCCACTTCATCTGCCTATGCAGCCAAGTTTGTCTTGTGGCTGCGAATAGACTATTATTGGGTTAATCTTAAATCGGGAGGCTGTTATGCCTGAAAACCAACCCACTTTGGAAGAATGGCGGCGGCTGTACGAGGCCTGGGGCCAATTCAAGGAAATCACGCCCTGGCAGTGGATGGACGAAACCCAAATCTTTGGGGTGCAAGACCCGGAAAGTGGACAGTTGGGCTTTGTCAGCGTGATGGGGTCGCTGGGGGAACATTATGCCATCGCTTTGTATTTGGGTCGGGAGGGGTTATACGGCTTCCACGCCCTGGAACAGGCCGGCCCGGAGATGACCCCGGAAGATGTGTTGAACGTGCCCCAATTGCAAGCCTCTTTTGAAGACCGGGAGATGCTGCATGAGCGTGACCGGACCTTAATCAAACAACTGGGCTTGAAATTTCGCGGACGGCAGGCCTGGCCTCTATTTCGCAGCTACCGGCCCGGCTTTGCGCCCTGGTTTTTAGAGGCGGTGGAAGTGCGTTTTTTGACTCACGCCCTGACTCAGGCTCAAGATGTGGCCCTGCGCTTTCGCGACAATTGGACGCTCTTAACCCGAGGCTCTCATTACCTGGTGCGAGTCGCCCGTAGAGAAAAAGGCCAGCTTGTCTGGCAAGATCAATCTATGGCGGTCCCTCCACCTGAACCGACCAGTATCCAACTGCGGATGGACCTGGATGCTTTAGCCGCGCTCCGGCAACGGCCGCGCGGTGGGTATACGTTGGAAATGGACCTGTTTATGCTGCCCTCAGCCTTACACGACGCCGGCGAGCGGCCCTATTACGCTTATTCGCTCCTGACGGTAGATAAACAGAGCGGCATGATCCTGGGCCAGGAGTTGCTCCAACCGCTGCCGTCGCTGCTAGAAATGTACAGCCAGATTCCCCTGAAGGTGGTCTATTTACTGAGCAAACTTGGCAGCCGGCCCAAAGAAATCCGCGTCCGTTCGCCGCTGCTGTATCAACTGCTCACCACCCTGGACAAGGAACTGGGCTTTAAGCTCAAATCCAGCAACCGGCTGCCTCGTCTTGACTCGGCCAGAGAAGAACTGTTTCGTTTCTTAATGCGCTGAGCTTTTTTTGCGCCGCAGCATCCTGGCCCGCAGCCCGCGCAGGCCGCGCTCCATCTTGCCGGCCAGCCATTCCGGCTGGGGGTGAGGCAGCAGCGGCCACGGTTCCAACCCCAAACTGGACAGAACCGCATTAGCCGCCGCGATGCTGGTTGTCGTGGCGCGCTCCAGATACAGGGCCGGAGCCGGATGATAAACCCAATCGCCGCAGGCAAACAGATTCGGCCAGGGCGTCTCGATGCCCAGGTGCTCGCCCGGCTCACCCACGCTGAAAAGGGTGTGGGTAGCCTCGTTGCGCAGCAGCCGCGAATGGAGCAGATTGCCGCGCAGTTCCGGGAAAACCCGATAGGTGTCAATCAGCACGCGGGCTAATAACGACGCATCCGGCTGGGTTAATAATTCCGGCGGGCCGTAAATGTGCATTTCGATAGCGCTGCCGCCGGTCGCTCGACTCCACTCGGCATAGGCCGTTTGCAGCCGGTCGAGCCAGAAAAAGTTGTCCATCACAAAATCGCCGGTGTAGATGCCGGCCTCGGCGATGGCTTTGGGTTTGACCTTGAACCACAGCCGGATAATCGCCGTCGGCACACCGCTGGGAAAGCGCAGCCCGGCGGCTGCCTCCGCCGTAGCGGGACTCTCTTGCAGCAGTTTCCTCGCCGCCGGAGCGTCAACCGCGAGAATAACCCGCCCGGCTTTGATAGAGTATGTCTGCCCGTCTGCTTGGACGGTAACTTGCCAACCCGGTTCACCCTCCAGGAGTCCAGACTTAAGTCTGAACTCCTGATCCTCCCCCCTGCTCCCCTGCTCCTCTGCTCCTCTGCTCCTCTGCTGCAATTCCACCACCCGCGCCCCCAACCGAACCTGACCGCCCAGCCGCTGCACCAAAGCCACCAATGGCTCCGACACGCACTCACCGCCGGAGCCGGGTAGGTAGGAAAAAGCCCAGGCGTCACGGCGCAGCAAAGTGTAAAAGCGCAGAAAAGCGATAAACCCGGAGGCCGGCACATCTTTGGGATGGGCGGCCAGGGCGCTGCGGACCAGCCCGGCAAAGAAACTGGCCAGCGTCGGCGACCAGCCGGCGGTAAAATCGGCCAGCGAGAGGCCGCGCAGCGATTTTTGCTCGGCAATCGGGTCAATGGCCATAGCCGACATCAACCCCCCAAACACGCGGAACATCGAGGCCAGGTCGCGCAGGGTCAGGATGTTGAGAAAGCGTGGACGCAAAAACAGCTGTAAATAGTGAAATGGAGCCGGAACCAGGCTGTGGCGAATGGCGCTGCCGATGGCGGCCTTGCGGACGGTACGGCCCCGGCCAAAAATCCAGGTTTCCTCGCGGGCCGGCACAAACACGGGCCGCAGATTGTGCCGGGCCAGGGCGGCCTGAAAGTTGTGATAGGGCGACCAGATGCCATGCACCCCGTGCTCGCCGGGAAAGCGCCAGGTCTGACCGTTGTGCTCGATTTCGACGGTAGGGCCGCCTTTGAGCCGCCCGCCGGGCCGGTCGGGGTCAGCTTCCAAAACCAGCGGCTTGAGATCGCGCTCGGCCAGGTGAACTGCCGCCATCAACCCGGCGATACCACCGCCGATGATAAGTGGTGAAGTGACCGGCAGCAACTCAGGGATTTCGACACCGGCAGAGGGGGAGGTGGAAAATTCCATGGATTCAGGAGTCATCCGGGAGCAAAAGTGTGGAGTTTGGCCCGGCGTGAGGCGCTGAACATCACCATCTCTCGCAAGAACGACGCCGGTTGAGCCTGCATCAAGGAAGGTTCGGCGTAGCACTGTTGAAAACAACTGAAGCAGGTTTGGGGGGGCGGGCCAAATTTGTCCACGGCCAGGCGCATCGCTTCGGCCCAGGAGTCAACGCGGGTCAGGTTGCAAGGGCGTCCCCCCTGCGCGGTCTGGCTGCGCTCGATGGGGCGGCAGGGGTAAATAAGGTCGCCGTTGGGTAAAACGCGCGGGACCAGAGTAGGGTAACAGACGTAGGGTTGAAAATCGCGGGCCAGCTTCAGATAGGCCAGGCTGCCCAGGATTTTTAGGCCCTGCTTTTTGTAAGCAATCACTTTATCCACAAAAGCGCGATAAGCGGCGGCTATCCGCAGTTCATAGCGCGGCCAGTTATTGCAAGATTGGGGCGAGAAGGCAAAGGCGATGTGATACTGGAGGCAAAAATCCAGCACGGCTTCCGCATCGGGCAGGGTTTCGGGGGTGATGACGCAATTGGCGACCAGTTCAAATTTGTTGGCAGCCTGATGCCCCGCTACTTCAACAATCGTCTGGATGATGGTTTCAGCCGCCCGGCTGTCGAGGCCAATGGTTTGCCCCCAACGGGCCACATCCAGCGAGTCCAGGCTGATTACCAGCCGGTCAAGGTAAGGCAGCAGGCCGAGATGTTTGGACAGCAGCAGTCCGTTGGTGAGCAGGGTGACATGCTGAAAATGATGCCCGGCTTTGGCCCGGCTGACCAGGGCTTCAATTTCCGGGTAGAGCAGCGGCTCCCCGCCGGTCAAAATCAGATGGGGCGTAGCCTGGCGTAAAATGGTCAATACCCGCTCGGCTTGGGCCAGGGGTAAAACGCCCAACCGGGCCAGTTCGTCGTTGGGCCGGCGCGCCCCGTAATCCTCGCAGTAAACGCAGTTGAGATTACAGCGCCCGGTCAAATGAAAGACCGCCACCAACGGCAGCAGGACGGGCTGGCCACGAGTCAGGTTTATCAGGTTACGCAGATAATTTGGCACGACAACGATTGGAGATTGGAGATTGGAGATTCAAACTAATAATCTCCAATCTCCAATCTCTCCCTTATTGGATGGATTGGGTCTATGATTTGAGTCTTGTCCCAAAGTTCGATGACCGGACTTGCCTTCATTCTAACATAGGTTGAGGTTCGGAGCGAGTCGGATTCAGGGTTATTTTTGGATCAGCGGCAAATAGGTCCGTGTGCCGCCGACCAGCAGGCTGATTGTCGCCGTCCGGGTGAAACCGCCGCCGGTGGCAACAATGGGAATGTTGTACCACTGGCCGGGTACAGGTGAACCGGGTGAACTGTCGGCAACGGTCAAATTGACCTGACCGGGCGGAGTCAACGTTTGCGAGGAGGGAGAAATATTCAATTCGCCCGGGGCCGGGTTGGTAATATCTACGGTAACGGTCCCACTGAAGGCATCGTTGCTTTGCACGTTGAGGGTGTAAAAAGCCGACCCGCCGGGATCAATCGCTTGGGTGCGAGGACCGGCGCTTAAGCTGAAGCCCTCATCTGCCGGTGACACGCCGGTGCGCTTGAAGCTGCCTCGCCCCGTGCCCCACAAAATGCGAGCGTTGGCTGTGCCGGGCAGGTCATAAGCCACCACCCCGCTGGACACGGTGCCGATGACCAGTTCCATGTCGGCGTCAGTATCAATGTTGGCAATCGTTGGTGCGCCGAGGCCGCCGTTCCAGTCATCGCCGCGAGGCGCAGGCAGATTGAGCGCGTGGAGTTGATTGCCCTGGTAGTCGAGAATGTGCAACTGGCCGTTGCGGTTGCCGCCGTTCTGCGGCCAAGAGGTGAAGCTGACCTCGGCTTTGCCGTCGTTGTCCAGGTCGGCAATCACCGGCTCCCCGGCAAAGCGAATGCTGCTGCCGGGCACGTCGAAGGGCCAGTTGTGTTTTTCAGTTTTATCCAGCCAGAAGGCGTGCAGCCGGCCATCGTAGGAGGGATAGAGAATTTCCTTGAAGCCGTCGCCGTCCAGGTCGGCCACCACAGCGTTGGTGACGCTGTTCTGGATCACGTTGTAATCCTGGGAAAGTGGGCCGCTGCCCGGTTCGGCGGCGGGAATAACCGTCCAATCGAAGCCGCTGCCGCTCCAGCGAGTGCGGTCGAGATTGAGAAGCCAGGGCAAGTGATACATGTCGCCGTCCGGGTCGCCAATAGCGCAGTTATATACATCGCCCACGACAATGATTTCCAGCGTGCCGTTGCTGTCCACATCGGCAATGGCCGGGGCGCTGTTGGCAAAGTTGGGGCGGTGTTCCGTGCCGCAGTTGGCGTAGCCGCGCAAATCGGCGGCCTGATCCACGTGAACCCCTACCTGGCTCCAGACGGTGCGTGGGCTATAGAGGCTGTTAACCCCCAGTTGGTTGCCGTTGCGGTCCAGGGCGGTGATGTAGTGGGTATCGGTGGGGCCGATGATTTCCTTGAAACCGTCGTCGTTCAAGTCGGCAATGGTCACATTCTCGTTGTACATGCCCCAGCCATAGCCGGGTTCGCCGTTGCGCCGGGCGGGCCAGCCGGGCCGCACCGAGCCGTTGGCCTCGAAGACATTAAGCTGCCGGGTTTCTCCACCGCTGGCGCGGCCGACAATAATCTCCAACTGCCCGTTGTTTTCCAAATCTTCAACGGCCAGGGTACGGACTTCGCCGCCGCCAAAGGGGTTTCGCGTCCACTCGACGCCGCCGGTGTGGTTATAAACCGTTACCTGGTCGCTGTTTCGCCCGACGATAATTTCCAGGTCGCCATCGCCGGTCAGGTCGGTTACGGCAATGCCGGGCCAGATGCGGCTGCCGTTTTCGCCGCGCCACTGCTCACTGCCGGTCAATCCATCCAAAGCGACCAAATCATACGCCCCCCAGATGACTTCAGCCTGCGCGTCGCTATCGAGATTGGCCACAGCTGGCGAGGCGTACCAGCCGGTTTCGCACCACGAACTGAAACAGCCGCCATAGGCCCATTTGAGCGTGGGTTCACTGACAGCACTGAGGGGCGTCGCCTGGATGTCGGCAGGGAAGCCGGTCAAAAACAGCAAGAGGGTCAGGCTCAAGATACAGATGATAGTGGTTTTTACGGGCATGAAGTTCTCCTTGGAAGGCAGTAATCGGTCGTCAGCAATCAGGGGTCAGATAATTATTTTAGAATCACCGGTAGGTATGTTTGTGTTCCACCGACGAGCAAACTGACGCTGACCGTTTGGGTCAAAGTACCATTGGTGGCGATGAGAGGGATGGTATAGAATTGACCCGGCAGCAGCGGCCCGGTCGGATGAGTGTCGGTTACGGTTAGAGTGGTCTGGTCGGGCGGCGTCAGCGTGGTTGAGGCCAGTTGCACGGTCAGGTCGGGTGAAGGGCTGGTAGTGGTCAGGGTGACAGCGCCGCTGGCCGCGCCGGAGACGGCGACGGTATAAGTTGTGCCGCTTCCGGCGGCGATGGCTCGCACAGACGGTGTTGCCGTCAAGATGAAACCATCTTCATACGCGCCAAGATCGGGATTGGGGCCACGGGGATTGCCCAGAATATCGTCGCCGGGAGATTGGGCTGAGGCAGCGGCATTGACCGCCGGACTGCCGGTGGCCGGATTGCCGTAGAGGTTGACCAGCCGCTCGAACTCCTGCCGGGCGGTGGTGTTGCCGCTCAGAAAAGCGGAGCCGTTCCAGCGGGGCAGAATTAAACCTGACTGGCTGCCCAGAAGGGGGTCGGCTATCACCCGGTTGGCGTCGGCAGTGTTTGGATTGATCTGATCGCCAGGGGGAATGGCCGCGCCGCCGTTCCAATACAAATTATTATTAAGGATAAGATTGGTCGTTTCAGCAGCAGTACCGTCGGAAAAGTCGTTGTTGCCGCCGCCAAACTCTGCTCCCATCGTCCCAGTGGGATCGGACCAGATGTTATTATAGAAAAGAATAGTATCGTTGACAGGGTTAGCGCCTTCTTGATTCAAACGGAAGGCATAGGCCAGGGCGGGGAGATTGCCGGTAATCGTATTGTGGCGAAAGGTAATATTTTTACCGCCCTTGACCCCAAAGGCCGCCCGCATCTCGTTGGCTGAATTGCCCAGCATCAGGTTATTTTCAACCAGCACATTCTGGGCTTCGTAATAGGGGTTGCCATCCTCGCCCACCAGAACAAAGTTGCTGCCGCTGGAGCCTTCCCAGTTGAGAAAAATATTGCGCCGGACGGTAATGTTGCGACTGCCCTGGTTGGCATCGTCGTTGCCGTTGCTGTCTTTGATGACAATGTAGCTGCTGGTGTTAGTGTCGCTTCGCCCGCTGCCGGAAAAGTCGTTGAAGAAGATATTGTCACGGATAAGCACATCGGTCACACTGTTAATGTCAATGTGTTCATCGCTGCCGGACTGGTTGTAAAATATGTTGCCTTCGACGGTAATATCGTCGGCGCCGTTGTTGATTTTCAAAATATCGTTGTTGTAGCTATCGTGCAGAATATTGTTGCGCAGGGTCATCCGGCTGACACAGTTGCCGTCGGCGCAGCCGGGCTCGCCGAGGAGGTCTTGTATCTGAATAACCAGCGCGCCCGCGCCGGGGCCGCTGTGGGCGATGTCGAAACCTTCCAGGGTGATGCCTTTACCGTAATAGCTGGTTACAACCACATCATTATTACGCAACCGGGCTTGATAGGGAACTTCTGAGCGAACAATAATGCCTTGCGCAAAAGCCACATCCAGGCGGACGCGACCTGTGTAAGTGCCGGATTTTACTAAAATTGTACTATCGTCGGGGACGTTTTCCACCGCATGTTGAATGGTGGCCCAGGGATTGCCCGCCGAGCCATCGCCGGTGGTATTGCTGCCGGTGGTAGCGACGTAATAAGGGCCGGCAGCCCTGGCATTGAATGGGGTGGTGCTGTTGAGGATTCCTGCTGCAAGCAGCGGCAGGAGTAGAACGACGACGAATCTGGTCTGTTTTGATTTTGTCAAGGTGGCCTCCTTTTGCAGTAGGGTGACTCAAAAGAAACGCCCGGCATTAGGGAGTCTGGTCAACCCGGCAAAAGGATACGGCCTGTTGGGGGATTGGAGATTGGAGATTAGAGATTATTAATCTCCAATCTCTAATCTCTATTCTTACAGCAAATTATTCTCGCGGGCAAAAATGGCGGCCTGGGTGCGGTCGCGCAAGCCCAGGCGGCTGAGGATATTGGAGACGTGATTCTTGACGGTGCCTTCGCTGACCACCAGTTCCTCGGCAATTTCGCGGTTGGTAGCCCCGGTGGCAATCAGTTGCAGCACTTCCATCTCCCGCTCGGTCAAATCAAATTGGGCAGCGACGGCCTGAGTCGAACTCTCTTTTTGGGTCGGCGCAGCCGGGCCGGAGCCAATCTGCTTATTAAGCGCGCCCACTAACTTGCCGGCAATGGAGGGTTCGAGCTGGTAAATGCCCCGGTGGGCCAGGCGAACGGCCTGGGCCAAATCCTGGGCCGGAATATCTTTGAGCAAATAGCCGCTGGCGCCGGCAATGAGGGCTTTGACAATATCTTCTTCGTCGTCAAAGGTGGTCAACATGAGTACCTGGCAGGTGGAAAGCTGCCGGCGAATCTGCTCTGTCGCAGCGATGCCGTTCATCACCGGCATGCGCACATCCATCAAAATTACATCCGGCGTTAAGACCAGGGCTTGCTCAATGGCTTCTTGCCCGTTGGCGGCTGTGCCGATGACCTCGATGCCTTCTTGAATGCTCAACAGCGAAGAAATACCATCGCGCATGAGTTGTTGGTCGTCTACGACCATAACCTTTACGGTTTGTGGTTCGGTCATCGTTACCCTCCGATCAAGGCCAGCGGATTTTTTGGCACCGTAACCAAAAGAGAAGTGCCATGATTAGGCGCACTTTCCACTTTAAACGAGCCGCGCACCATTTCCAGCCGTTCCCGGATGCCTTGCAAGCCATAGTGACTTTCCTGTTTCGATTCGTTCAAGCTGGCCGGATTGAACCCCTGCCCGTTATCCACAATCGAGAGGCTGGCTTGCTGGTCTTCAAGCTTGATATTAATGGTCACATGACTGGCCTGGGCGTGCTTTTGGATATTGGTCAAGCCCTCCTGGGCGGCGCGATAGAGCGTCAGCAGGGATTGGCGAGAAAACTCGGCCTCGTCCCCTTCGATCTGCAAATCAATGGTCATCTGGCTGCTTTCCAGTGGGCCAACCAGCCCGGCAATAGCCTGGGCCAGCGAGAACTTTTCCGGGGCGCTGCGCAGCGTCCCCACCGAGCGCCGGATATCTTTGAGGGCTTCGCTGGCTAAATTTTTGGCGTTCTTGAGCGCTTCATCGGCGGCGTGCTCATCTCGCATTTTGAAGGCAATGGCTTTTTCCAACTGAACATTAATCACGGTCATGTAATGGCCCAGGCTGTCGTGGATTTCGCGGGCCAGCCGGTTGCGTTCTTCCATGGTTGCCAGTTCAGCCACCTGTTCGGCGTAATTCTGCAATTGGCGGTGCGAGGTTTCCAATTCGCCCAGCAGTTGTTCGGCCCGAAGCCGGCTGGTGCGTTCCTGGCGGATGAGATAGGCAACCGAAGCAATAAATGCCAGGGTCAGCACGAAGGTTAAATCGAAGATACCCGGAGCGTCAGGAGGTCGGTGCGGCGGGGAACCAGTTCGCGACAATTCTCTGATCGTGTCGCCCCAACGGCCCATCAGATACATCGTCCAGATCATCCCCGATAACCCATAGCTGCTGCCGGCCAGCAGAAAGAAACTGAACGGGACAAAAAGTAGAAACAGGCTGCGATAGGTAAAGCCCAGGCCATCGCTCAAACTGGCAGCAAAGATAATGGCCATACGGACCAGCAGCAGCGCCACAGTGGTGGGCCATGGCGACCGTTCGCCCAGGTAACGATATTCCAGCCGGTCAATGACAATGAGCAGAGCGATGGCAGCGGCCATAACTGCGCCGCCAAGCCAGGGGTTGACCTCTGAATAATAGCCAGAAAAGACCATATACTCATAAATAACTAAAACACCAACATAAAAAATAGCCGCTAACCCATCAATCGGGCGGGGCATTAACCACTGCCGCCACCAGGCAGTTTTTGAAAATAGTTTTTCAGCCATACTGCCAGTATAGCACTAAACCAGACCCGAATCAAGGCGTCGCAGGATAGAACTATGTTAGCCAAAGGGGAGATGACCTTTGGCTAATTTTTTACTCCAAGCCGTGACCTTTGACTTAACCAAAATAGCCCCTTTCACACGTGTGGTCAACCTAAAAATCCGTTACACTGAAATAGAAATAAAAACATTATCCGCAAGGAGTTCTGAGATGAGACGTATTTTAATCATTTTATTAACCGTGATTGTGCTGGCCGGGGCCGGCGCGTTTGGTTATCAGTATTTTATGACCCAGGCCGAGCCAAAAAGCCTGAGTGAAGACCCGACAGTTGAGATTATCCAGGTTGAGCGTGAAACGCTGGTGGATACGGTCAGCGCCAGCGGCAGCATCGAACCCGAAGCCGAAGTGGAGATGAAATTTGAAACCGGCGGCAAGGTGAGCGAAGTTTTGGTCAAAGAAGGCCAATACGTAACCGCCGGTACGGTGTTGGCCCGGCTGGATACCACCGACCTGGAACTGCAAGTCCGCAGCGCCGAAATTGATCTGGTTCAGGCCAAAGCCAATTTGGAGCAACTGTTGGAGCCGGAATTGGCCGAAAAAATTACGGCAGCCCAGGCCGCCGTCGAGAGCGCCCGGCTCAACCTGGCCGAGTTGTTGGATGGGGTTGACCCCGACGAAGTGACCAAAGCCGAAGCTGCCCTCAAGCAAACTGAAATCACCCTCAAAGAAGCGCAGTGGGCCTACGATCAGGTGGCTTACCGGGGCGATGTCGGGGCAATGTCGCAGGCCAATGATTTGCAGGATGCTACCCTGGCCTATGAGTCGGCCCTGGCTGATTACAATCTTGCCGTAAAAGAAGCAACCCCGGCTGAACTGGCTGCGGCTCGCTCCACTCTGGCCAATGCCCAATCTACCCTGGCCGAATTGCAACAGCAGCCCAGCGCCGCCGAAATTACCGCGCAGCAGGCCAGCGTGGATAAAGCCCAATTAGCCCTGGAGGAGGCGCAAACAGCCCTGGAGGACGCCGTGCTAACTGCCCCCACCGATGGCATTGTGCTGGTGGTCAACATCGAGCCGGGGGAGCGGGTGCTGGACGACGCCGACGAGGCGGCTATGACCATTGCCAACACCTCCAGCTATTTGCTTAAGATGGAAGTGGATGAGTTGGACATCGGGCAGGTCAAGGTGGGCCAGCGGGCGGAAGTGTCGCTGGATGCCTATGCCGAACAGACCTTTGCGGGTGTGGTAACCGACATCTCGCCCAGCGCGTCGAGCACCGACTCCGACAGTATTATCACTTATGAGGTTACGATTAGCCTGGATACTACCGGCTTGAGCCTGAACTTGTTATCCGGGATGACGGCCAACGCCAACATCCAAACCGAGGAGTTCAGCGAGGTGGTGGTGGTGCCGAACCGGGCCATCCAGGTAGACGAAGCCAACGGCGAGTCTGTGACCTATGTAGAAAAGTTGGATGAGCAGGGCAACCTGATGCGGGTGGAAATTGAAACCGGGCTGCGCAGCGGCGCGGTGACGCAAGTTATCGCCGGGCTGGATGAAGGCGATCAGGTGATTATCCGGCAGGAACCTGACACCGGGTCGAGTTCGAATACGTAGGTTGGGCAATGACCGAGGACCGGAGACCGATGAGCGCGCAGCCTCCCTGTGGGGCCGAGTATTCGTCAGCCGTCCCGGGTCTATTAACAAAGGAGTCGGACAGTCCCAATAGGACGACACCGACGATGAAAATTGTTTGTAGTGACGACTTCAGTCGTCCAGGGTGTCAGCGACTGAAGTCGCTACTACAAACAAGTTATTTTCAGAGGAGTGACTTATGGAAAACAAATTTGTGGTTAATGCTGTGAACCTGACCAAAACCTATCAAATGGGTGAGGTGGAGGTCCAGGCGTTACGGGGCGCTTCTTTACAGGTTCAGCCCGGCGAATTAATGGCAATTATGGGGCCGTCCGGCTCCGGCAAATCTACCTTGATGAATATTTTGGGTTGTCTGGATCAGCCGACCGCCGGCCAATATTTCTTGGAAGCAGTGGATGTGGCCCAACTGGACGACAACAAACTGGCCCAAATTCGAGGCAAGCGCATCGGCTTTGTCTTTCAAAGCTTCAACTTATTACCCCGCACCAGCGCCTTGAGCAACGTCGAACTGCCGCTGGTCTATATGGGCGTCGGGCGCGGTGAACGCCACCGCCGGGCCATTGCCGCCCTGGAAATGGTCGGCCTGGGCAGCCGCCTGCATCACAAACCCAACGAGCTGTCGGGGGGACAGCAGCAGCGGGTGGCGATTGCGCGGGCTTTGGTCACAGACCCGGCCATCATTATGGCCGATGAGCCAACCGGCAACCTCGATTCTAAATCGAGTGAAGAAATTATGGGGATTTTTCAACACCTGAACGAAGCGCAAGGGATTACGGTTATCTTTGTCACCCACGAGCCGGATATTGCCGAACATACCCGACGGGTGATCCGGTTGGCTGACGGCATGATTGTCGAAGACCGGCCCATCCTCAACCCGCGCCGAGCCAATTGATTTTGGATTTACGATTTTGGATTTACGATTTACGTTTTACGCATCACGCATCACGTTTCACGCCTTGTCTTTTTTTGAGGCTAAACCGAAGGAGTCAAACTTATGCAACTGTGGGAAAGTATTCAGATAGCCCTGCGGGCTTTGACGATTAACAAATTACGCACCATTTTGACCATGCTGGGCATTATCATTGGGGTGGCGGCGGTGATTGCCTTGATTTCTATCGGCAACGGCGTCCGCCAGGATATGAATGAGCGATTTACCAGCCTGGGCACTAACTTGCTGACCATCTCTTCTGGTCAAGGGCGGGGTGGGCCAGGTGGGGGGCCGGGCGGCCCACCGGGGAGTCAAGAAGAAGACGAATCGCAGGCTGATTTGAAGGAAAAGGCAGCCGAACCGCTGACGATGAAAGATGTCGAAGCCTTAAGCGATCCCGCACAAGTCTCCCATGTGGTGGCGGTGGCCCCGACCTATAATGTGAACATCAGCGGAGGGATCATTTACGAGCAGCAAGAAGCCACAGGGGTTACTGTTACCGGGGTAACGCCGAACTATGAGACGGTGCGTAATCTGACGCCCGAAGTGGGCCAGTTTATCAGCCAGGACCATGAGGATCAGCGGGCGCGGGTGGCCGTACTCGGTTATGAGGTAGCCCAGAAATTGTTTGACACCTATGGCTCCCCCCTGGGCGAAAGCGTGCGCATCAACGGGATCAGCTTTGAGGTGATTGGCGTTTTGCCCGAAAGCGGTCAGGGCGGCTTTGGCAACCCGGATAGCACCGTGCTGGTACCCCTCAGCACCGCCCAAACCCGTTTGGGCAAATCCGGCGCGTTTCGGGGCAGCTTGATCGTATCCAGTATTTACGTGGAAGTGGACAACCAGGATAATATGGATGCCACCTCCGACGAAATCACCGCTGTTCTGCGCGAGCGCCACCGCCTGGGGACGGAATACAAAAATGATTTCACCATTCAGAACCAGGCCCAACTGCTTGAATTTGGCAACACGATGGCTACTACTCTGACCGCCTTTTTAGGTTCTATTGCCGGCGTCTCGCTGCTAGTCGGCGGGATTGGGGTGATGAACATCATGCTGGTCTCGGTGACGGAACGCACCCGCGAAATCGGCATCCGCAAAGCAGTCGGGGCCAAGCGGCGCGACATCCTGATGCAATTTCTGGTCGAGGCCATGGTTATCTCGCTGATTGGCGGCTTTATGGGTATTGGCGTAGGGTATGGTATCTCGCTCACATTGCCGATGATGATCTCGGCCCTGCGGAGCACAGTCGTGACCCCGGAGTCCATTTTACTGGCTACCGGCTTTTCTGCCGCCATCGGCCTGTTTTTTGGAGTCTACCCGGCCACTCGCGCCGCCCGGCTGCGGCCGATTGAAGCCTTACGCTATGAGTAAAAGTTAGTCAGATGCCAGACCAACCACAGCCCACCAACTATCGAAAAACACGCCGTGATGAGGAACGCAAACTGGTTATTCTGGTCATCCTGGTGTTGATCGTTGTCGGTACCGGCCTGATTGGCCTCATCTGGGGGGCAGGGGCGGCCTTGCTGGGCGGTCTGTGCCTGCTGGGCGGGTCGGCTCTTATCGGTGGGTTGTGGCTTTTGCTGAACCTGGCCCAAAAGTTCGTTGATAATGATTAAAGTTTTAGCTGAGATTAGAGAAATGAAAATGAAAACCTGGTTAATCCTTATTTTACTAACCCTATTAACTTTGACCGCCTGCGCCGCGCCGAGCAGCGCCAGCCCGACGCCGACAATTGTCCGGCTGGACCGCTCGGCCCTGACGCCAACGCCGGCCATAGAAACAGTAGCCGATATCGTGCCGCCTTCAACCTCAACCCCGACGGCTACGGCCACTACCACAAGGGCTAAGACTACGGCAGCAGCTACGCTTGAGCCAGAGCCTCAAGTCACCCCCAACCCCACGGCTGCGGCCACCCCTGAAACGGCGCAGGCTGAGATTGTCGCGGCGGGTCTCAATGTCCGCGAAGGGCCGGGCGTAGGCTATGCCGCCACCGGCACAGTGGCTCAGGGCGACATTCTGGACATTACCTCCGTCAGCGCCGGCGGCGCCTGGCTGCAAATTGTCACCCCAGACGGCAAGTCCGGCTGGATTTCCAGCCAGTCCACCTATACCCGTATCCTCGGCTCACTGGATAACGTTCAAACGTTCAACGTTGAACGTTCCAACGTTCAACCTTCCAACGTTCAACCGGCAACCCAATCCGGTGGCAAATTGATTTTCGCCACCAGCAGCGGCGGCGACCTGTACAGCGTTAATGCTGATGGGACAGATTTACAAAAACTCACCAGCGGCGTGATTGACCCGGTTGTTTCGCCCGATGGCACGCAGGTCGCCTATACTCGCTGGGATGGGGCCAAGATGGGGGCGCTCTATGTACTGAACCTCACCGATGGCAGCGAGCGGGTGGTTGCCAGCGACATCGCCCGGCCCAAATCGCCGACCTGGTCGCAGGATGGGCAGGAGATCATTATCTCCTTCCAGCATGGCGGTACGGTTAATCCCCAGCCGGAATGTCGTGAATTTGACTCCGACGATGGGATGCAACTGCCCAATTTTAGCGAGATCACCAGTATGCATGTCAGCGATGATGGCGGGGTCAAGATTTGTTTCATCCGGCAGGAAGATTTGCAGTGGGGCCTGCGCCAGATCAACCTGGCGACGGGCCAGGCCGAAGATTTGCCCGCCGACCTATACAGCTTCAACCCGACCTGGGACCCCCAAAATTCGTGGCGAGTTATCTACGACGGTCTGCGCGGCTTGATGCAGCTTGATGTAGCCAGCGGCGAACTCCAACCCTTTACCACCGACGTGCGCGACACCGCCCCGGTTTTCTCGCCCGACGGTCAAACCCTGGCCTTGACCTACAAACAGCACGACCATTGTGAAGTTTACACCTATGATCTGGCCAGCGGCAGCCGCCAGCGGCTCACCAAGCCGCCCCTGCTGGCCGATCCACAGTACAGCAGCGCCGCCCCAGCCTGGTCGCCCGACGGTTCGCAAATCGCTTTTTTGACCGACCGCACCGGCCAGTGGGAAATCTGGCTGATGAACGCCGATGGTAGCAACCAACATGCCCTCTTTTCCTCGGAAGCGCAGGCCCAATTAGGATTGAACTATCAAGGGGTGAACGAGCGGTTGTTAAATTGGATAAACTAAAGAATTACAGGCTTAATGGAGAAGGTTTGAAATGGTAAAGCAGTTATCCGATGGGGAATTATCGAATTCATTACAAGTAATCTACTGTCCTTATACCGGAGAACAGGTAATGAGTCCGGGTTGGAAAGAATTTGCGATCCCCAACGGACGGTTAATTTGGTGGCAGTGTTCAGCCTGCCAGGGTTGGCATATCTTGCTAGACGACCTGTTTGAAAACAAATCGGCAAATTTCTCGGAAACGGAGGATTGAGGATTTCTACTCAGGCTCATGTCATTTCGAGATCGAAGGTCGAGAAATCCTCAGGGTGCAACCCATAAAAGTAAAGTGTCGGGGATTTCTCCCTGTGGTCGAAATGACATGGCTGAGCAGTTACGATTGAGGATATATGATGAGAAAAACATTTCTGATTAGTTTATTTTTTAGCCTCTTGATTGTGTTGAGTGGCTGTGGCCTGGCCTTGAGCGGCGCAGCGGCCGCTTCATCCACCCCCACGATTGTCCCCCTGCCGGCGGAGGCCATTGAGACGCCAACAGAGCTGCCTTTGACCTCGCCAACGCCGCTACCGGCAACATCTACCCCTGCCCCTTCCTCTCCCACCCCCACAGCTACAGCGATAACCCCCACCCTTGTTGCCGTTCAATCCGCCGGGGCAGCGGTAGCAGAGACAACTTCAGCCGTCCCTTCAGCCCTCACCGGCACGTGGGCTTTTAACTTTGGGGTCATGACCCTGACCCAGCAAGGAATGAGGGTCGAAGGGACCTATCAATGGTACGGCGGGGTTGATACGGGAAAAATCGAAGGGGTTGTCGTGTCCGGCCTCAATCAATTTCAAGGGGTCTGGATCAGCGACCGCAACCCGAACACTCAAAGTTTACTGCGCTGGCAGTTGGCCGAGGATTATAACAGCTTCTCCGGTCTTTCTACAGGGGGTAGTACAAGTGAACAGTGGTGCGGCGTCCGGTCAGGTCAAGCTTTACCTGCCGGCTGCGGTTTCAGCGGGGTCTGGCAGTTGCGTTTTGGCAACCCGCCGGGTGTGACCGGCCAGGCAACGCTGATCCAGACCGGCCAGACTGTCCAGGGTACGTATGTAGACAGCTAGGGCCATACAGGTGAGATTGTGGCCGCAGAGGTTAGCGCCTCATCCATCACCGAGGTCAAACTGACCGGAACCTGGCGCAATGACCAGGGCGAGCAAGCTACCTTTGAGTGGCGGCTCGATCTGACCACCGGGCGCACCTTCCAGGGCCGGCGTGATCCGGGCAACAGCGAGTGGTGCGGCTGGCGCGAGGCGGCAAGCGAACCGGAGCCATGCGGCTGGTAAATGTTTAGCTTCGACTGTCACTGCGACCGGGTCAAACGCCCGGTCGTTTCTTTTTGTACTTACGCAGCAGCAAGCAGGATTGTAAATTCTGACTTTCAACTGGACAGTTTCTAAGAGATCAGGCTGCTATAACCATATTATCAATCAATCGTACTTCATCCACAAAAACAGCCAGCGACAGCAAGGCGCGATCCTCAATCACCTCCAACTCGGCCAGGGTATCGGGGTGAGCCACACTGACATAATCGAGGCGGGCCAGCGGCGTCGCCTCAATCACCGCCCGCATAGCTTCCCGGAGCGACTCCGCGCTGCGCTGGCCCTGCTCAAAAGCGGTTTTGGCTGCCAACAGCGCCCGGTAAAGACAGGTGGCCGACTCTCGCGCCGCCGGGGACAGCCGGGCGTTGCGCGAACTCATAGCTAATCCATCGGCCTCACGCACCGTCGGCTGGACGATAATTTCAAGGTTGAAGTTCAAATCTTCGACCATGCGTTTGATAACAACCACCTGCTGGGCGTCCTTTTGTCCAAAATAGGCTCGCTGCGGCTGGAACACATTGAACAGCTTGGCCACAACAGTGGCAACGCCGCGAAAATGGCCGGGTCGGGCTGCGCCTTCTAAAGGTCGGGTCACTTCCTCCACTTCGACATAGGTTTGGTAGCCGGGTGGATAGACAATATCCGGCGTTGGCGTCCAGACCAAATCGGCCCCGGCCTCTTTGAGCAGGGTCAGGTCGCGCTCCATATTGCGGGGGTAGGCGGTCAGGTCATTAGGGTTGTTGAACTGGATCGGGTTAACAAAAATGCTGACCCCCACCCGGTCGTTTTCTTCACGGGCGCGGCGCACCAGGGCCAGGTGGCCTTCGTGCAGGTAGCCCATTGTGGGGACAAGACCCCAAGTAGCCAGAGGGTCGGCCCAGCGTTGAGCGCGAATATCACTAACTTTGGAAAAAACGTTCATTTTTCTTAAACGGTATGGCAATTATGCTGACGATTTGACCAGAGTCAAATAGGAAGATTGGAGGCTTGGCAGGGTGAAGGCCAGCCCGGACTCTTTGGCTTTGACCGTCCGCAGCAAAAACTCGTTGACCGGAGTGGGTATACCCAACCGTTTCCCAAAGCGCACCACCGCCCCAGAAATGGCCTCAATCTCGGTTGGCGCAGCCCGGCTGACATCTTGCAGCATCGAAGAACGATTGCTGGCCGTAGCCTGCGATACCTCGGCTGTACGGCGGGCGGCATCCTCGTAGGGCAGACGAATTCCCTGCGCGGCGGCAACCTGGGCCACCTCGCTGGCGGCAGCGGCCATCATTTGACTCAACTGCTCATCCTCGGCCAAGGCCCCGTTGGGAATTTCCAGCAGCGCGGTCAACGGATTGATGCCGGCATTGATGGCTAATTTGCCCCAAACCAGACTATCGGCATTGTCCACCAGGGAGGTTTCCAATCCGGCCTTGTTGAACAGCGCCGCCATTTCGGCCAGCCGATCAGACTGACCGGGCATATCGGCCAGATAGGTTGGTCCCTGGCCGGCGTGGTACAAATGACCCGGCGCGAGGACGGTCGCTCCCTGGGCGGTGATACCCAATCCGGCCCGCTGTGGACCCACGGCCTCGGCCAGGATTTCCCGGTTGCCCAATCCATTTTGCAGCGTGACCGCCAGGCCGTCAGGTTTTAGGATTTGCGCCGCCTGTTGGGCGGCCCGCTCAGTTTGATAGCTCTTGACCAAAATCAGGGCAATGTCGGCCGGCGGAACTTCGGCCAAGTTATGGGTAATGCGCAAGGTGTGGTGAGTTGTAGAACCGTTGGGATAAGAAATGGTCAAACCATCGCGGCGGACAGTTTCTATCTGTTCGGCCCAATTGCCCAAGAGAGTCACGTGAGCCAGCTTGGCCAAACGGCTCCCAAACAGAGAACCCATTGCCCCAACGCCAAAAATAACAATATTGAGCCTGGATTGGGTAGTCATCCTTGACCTCCGTAGAGAAAAAGCTGCATTTCTGCTTCGTCAATGGTGAAACTGTGGGCCGGGGTGGGAAATTCTCTGGCTTCCACTTCCCGGCGATAGCTTTGCAGCGCCTCCAGAATCGGCTGGCGCAGGTCGGCATAGCGTTTGACAAACCTGGGGGTGAAGCGGTCAAACAGCCCCAAAATATCGTGAAAAACCAAGACTTGCCCATCGCAGTCGGGGCCGGCCCCAATGCCGATGGTCGGAATAGTCAGTTTTTGGCTGACTACCCGGCCCACTGCCGCCGGAATGGCTTCGAGAACAATAGCGTAGCAGCCGGCTTCTTCCAGCAGCAGAGCGTCTTCCAAGAGGCGGCGGGCCGCTTCGGCCGATTTGCCCTGCACCTTGAAGCCGCCTAGTTTGGTGGCGCTCTGTGGGGTCAAGCCAATGTGTCCCATCACCGGGATGCCGGCGGCGACGATGGCCCGCACGGTATCGGCCACCTCGCGCCCGCCTTCCAGCTTGATTGAGTCCATATTGCCCTCTTTCAAAAAGCGCCCGGCGTTGCGAACCGCTTCGCTGCGCTCCACCTGGTAAGACATAAAGGGCATATCGCCGACGGTGAAGGCGCGTTTGGTCCCCCGCGCCACAGCCTTGCAGTGATGCAGCATCTCGTCCACCGTGACCGAAACCGTGTTCGGATGGCCGAGGACCGTCATGGCCAGGGAGTCGCCCACCAGAATCAGGTCAATGCCGGCCTCGTCGGCCAGCAGCGCCCCCGGATAATCGTAGGCGGTGAGCATCGAAATGGGCTGTCCTTCCTCCTTTTTGCGTTGCAGGTCAAGGATTGAAACTTTGGTCGAAATTGTCACTGTGCCTCCTCGTTATGACCGCCGACTGCACCCCCTCCCTGCTCTCCCCCTTTTAGAGGGAGGGTTAGGATGGGGGTTGGCGGTCGCGCCAAATAAAAAGCCTTGCGACGGAAGTCGCAAGGCTCATAACCCAAGAGGCATTTAGAGTTAAACGTTACACGTTGAACGTTTAATCCATCCTTCAGGCTGTGTTGAGCGTCGTCTCGGCCCAGGTTAGGGTCCAAGCGGCTTCACGCCGTACTGGAAAGGCTATAAAAATAATAAAGTTAAATGTTCACTGCCGGCCGGTAGCCGGTCAATGACAGTTATAGTATACCATATTTTTCAAAAAAACAGAAAAGACCTGTCAGGATTTACCTGGCAGGTCTTTTGAACTGATACTGAGGGTCAGGCTTCTGCGGCTGCTTTTTGCTGAATCGTGGCTGCTTCTTCGGCGCGGTCGGCCAGCATTTTGTTGAGGGCGCTCATATAGGCGCGGGCGCTGGCGACGATGATATCGGTGCTGGCCCCGTGGCCGCTGTAGGTGCGGACCACCTGCGCCCCGGTTTGGGGATTGGTGGTATAGCCCTGCCCATTTTCCGGCTGGATGCGAATGGTCACTTCGCCGATGGCGTCAATACCTTCGGTGACGGCCTGGACTGCAAACTCGGTCAAAATATTGGGCGCTTCAACAATACGGTTGATGGCTTTATAAACCGCGTCAACCGGCCCGGTGCCAATGGCCGCGTCAATCAACACCGCCCCGTTGGGGTCGGTCAGGCTGACGGTGGCGGTTGAATTCACCCGGTCGCCGCAGGAAACCTGAACATAGTTCAGTTTCCAGATTTCGCGGGGCTGGTAAAATTCGTCGGTGATAATGGCCTCGATGTCGGCGTCGGTGACCACTTTCTTTTTGTCGGCAATCCGTTTGAAGCGGTCAAACGCTTTCTTCAAATCGTCGTCGCTCAGGTTATCGTAACCCATCTCTTCCAGCCGGGTGCGGAAGGCATGCCGGCCAGAATGTTTGCCCAAAACCAGGGAACTAGCGCTCAAGCCCACGGTTTCTGGTCGCATAATTTCGTAGGTCGTGTGGTGTTTGAGCATGCCATCCTGGTGGATGCCGGCTTCGTGGGCAAAGGCATTAGCCCCGACGATGGCTTTATTGGGCTGGATGGGCATGCCGGTGTAGGCGCTGACCATACGGCTGGTGCGGATGATTTGGGTGGTATCAATATTAACTTCAACCGGGAAGTTTTGCGGGCGGGTGTGGACGGCCATAATCACTTCTTCCAGGCTGGTATTGCCGGCCCGCTCGCCGATGCCGTTGATGGTGACTTCGACCTGGCGCGCGCCGTTCCGTACCCCGGCCAGAGTGTTGGCCGTCGCCAGGCCCAAATCGTTGTGGCAGTGGGTTGACCAGATAACTTTATCCGCGCCGGGTGTATTTTCAATCAAGTATTTAATCAGCCAGCCAAACTCTTCGGGGGTGGTGTAGCCGACGGTATCGGGGATATTGAGGGTGGTGGCTCCGGCTTTAATGGCCTCGCCCAGAACAACGGTCAGAAAGGCAGGGTCGCTGCGCCCGGCATCTTCGGGCGAAAATTCAATATCGTCGCACAGGCTTTTGGCATAACTGACCGCTTTGATGACCTGATCAATGCACTCTTCGCGGTCAATTTTTAGCTTGTGTTTTAAGTGAATATCGCTGGTAGCCAGAAAGGTATGAATGCGATGGCGCGGGGCGGCTTTGACGGCCTGATAAGCCCGGTCAATATCCTGCTGGTTGGCCCGGGCCAGCCCGGCGATGACCATCGGCTGGCCGTCTTTACGCCCTTCGGTCAGCGGGCCAACTTCTTCGGCAATGCGGCGGACGGCTTCAAAGTCGCCGGGGGAGGCGATGGGGAAGCCGGCCTCGCAGATGTCAACACCCAGGCGAGAGAGTTGCCGGGCAATTTCTAGTTTTTCTTCAATGTTCAGCGTTGCGCCGGGCGACTGCTCGCCATCGCGCAAGGTGGTATCGAAGATAATCAGTTTATCTTTTTGTACGGGAACATCACTGTTTTCAGCCATTTTTTCCTCCTAATATTCGGGGGAGGTTGGTGACTGAGGATTAACAACCAGTCATCACTTGTATACTAAGTACAGGATTGCATAAATTCGTCACGATTTAATGTATCCGTTTCCTGAGATGTCATTTCGAGCGCCAGCGAGAAATCTTCTTGCTCGCTATAACATTTTCGGCGGTGATAACGAAGATTCCTCCCTCCGGTCGGAATGATATGACTTCTGTGGAGGTATCTACTCGCCTTGATTTCGTCACGAACTAAGGCAAAGCTGTACTAAGCGTCTCGAGGGATCTCAGAGGGTGTCTAAAAATTCTTTATTATCCACGAAGAACACTAAGAACACCAAGAAAAAGGCTAAAAACTTTGTGTTTTTTCGTGTCCTTCGTGGATTTTACCCTGGTCAAACTCAGGTTTTGCCAATTTTTAGACAGCCTCTAAGAAGCCTAAGTTCGACTTAGGGCCAATACATTTCAAATAAGGCCGTAGCATAGGGCCTCGCGCCCGCCCACGAGGGGCTAAACTACGTTATTTGAAAAGTATTGGACTTAGGGCCTATCCGAAAAACGATCGGTTGGCATCCCTATGCCAACCGGTGACGCATCCCTATGCGTCACTACGGGGTTATTCGGATAGCCTCTTAGTACATTTTTAGGCGTCCACTACATCTAGTGGTTGATTTAAGAAAAGCTTACCTTATACAGTAAAGGGTGAAATAGATAGGAAGGAGTACAAGCGAAAACGGGTGGTCTATCAAGAGTCTTTGGCGGATTTGAGAAACGCTAGATTTCTCAGTATCAGTAGATCCAATTTTTCGCCGTAGCAGGCGCACCCCTAGGCGTCAGCGGGCGGCATAGGGATGCCACCCTACGGGAAATTTATATCCACCGAGTATGATAGCAGCAAGCTACTTGGTTAAAAATTTTGTACCTCTCTGGCAGAAACAAGATGATTTAAAAAGAAACTGCTGCGCACGTTACTCGCAGCAGTTGCAGTCCGAGTAGATGTGCTTACGGCCGGGGAACTTAATAGCACATTCTACCCCTTATTAAACAGGCTCTCTGCTTTTTGCATGGAGCAGAGTTGTGTCACAGCGGCAACTATCGGACATCAACCCGAAAGCCGCTATAACAATCAATTTTACTGATTGACCCCCCACTTGCAACCACAATCCCCTTTTTTAGAAAAATCAGGCGTAATAACTCGCGCTGCTGGGCATGGCCCAAATAAGCGTAGAGTTGCCCCACGTTTGAGGAAACCTTGAGTGCCAAGCGCCACTCCTCGGGCACCCTGTACGGATTATCCCCATCCCAGCGGATACAATTTAACCGCTCGATCACCCGGCCTTCGATTTCCTCCGCTCTGACATTGTGCTCTGGCCTCCCGTCCGCGGCCGCTCGGTAGTAATTAAACCGGCCTTTGATTTGAGCGCCCACCATGAGCCGTGACAATGGCTCACTCCACAAAAGCCCGGAAAGCAGCCAAAAATGGTGTTCTCCCTGGCTTTTGTCGTAGCTGTCCAAAATTTCTTGGACCGCTTCAAAGGTGGCCTGGCTGACCAGCGGTTCGTAATCGCCCAAATATTCTTGGCCCTTCCAGACGTAGCGGCCAACGTAAAAGGGATTTCTAAAAATCCGATGCCAGCCGCTTTTATTGATAATCTGGCCTCGACTGCTCTTGTAACCTCTGCCTGCTGCTTCCTTGAGCCAACTGTCCAGCGTCCAACGGCCTGTAGCAAATTCGAGAAACGACGTGGCGATGGTGGGCCCGAGCTCGGGGTGAATGACAATCTTTTTATCAATCCGGGTGTAACCAATGGGGGGTAAGCCTGGGTACTGACCCTGCCGGGCGCGTCGCTCCCGGCCCTGAGCAGCTTTCAGGCCGGATAGCTCTGCCTGCAACTGGTAAGCGTTCATAATGGCTACAGCGATGTAGCGGGCAACCGGATCGCCGGGATCCCCATTCAAAAGCGGTTCTGAAATGCTGATAAGCTGCTTTCCGGCCTGAAAGAACTGTGACCTTACGCGGAGAAAATCTTCAACGTTGCGGGCAAAGCGGTCCATCCATTTGACCACCAGCCCATCAGCCGCCCCAGCGAGTACCAGCCTTACGGCCTGTTCAAATACTGGGCGGGCTTCCTGGCTTGGCTTGGCGCCTGAACGGCCGGGTTCAACCATCACCCGGCTGATGGTGTGACCAAGCTCGACGGCCCAAGCTTCTATGGCTTCCTGCTGGGCTTCGACCGAAAAGCCTTTCTTCAGTTGTTCTTTGTCGGAAACTCTGGCGTAGCCGATGAAACGCATTAACTGTGACTGGCCTGGACTGTCACGCTTCTGTGACTGGCCGGCGGGTCACAGATTGTTCTAATTGTGACCTGGCCGCGTCACGCTTCCGTTGAGCGCGTTTCCGGCATGAGTAATCATAGTATTTAGCCTTGCCTGTGACTGGGCGCTTGCAGCCACAAGGACAAACTTTAACAGGTGTGACCTGGCCGGCTAAGTCACGTTGGAGGATAGCCGGGCTGTTGTAAGCTTCAATGACGGCCTGGGCCAGAGCATGGCCCATAGGCAGGGGAACGCCATTTCCAACAGCCCGCTTTTTTTCTGAGGCAAGAAAAGGGGGAAGGTCAAAACCATCGGGCAAGCCCTGCAACCGGCAAAGTTCCTCAAAAGGCCGGTTGTCGCTGGCTAGGGCCGCCCCGTGTTGGGCCTGTTTCTGTGATCGCCGGGTCACATTTAACAACCGGCCTGATTTTGAACCGAACTGAATGTGACGTAACCTGGTTACGTCACAGTACCACGCCTCGTTGATGTCAAATCTTTGGATAATGTAATTGTGATCAAGCTCAACAAAAGTGTGACCTTGCAGCTTGGTCACATCTGGCACTCTGGCGACGTTCTCCATCAGCCACCACTCCGGGCTTGCTTCTGTGACACATCGAGCAAACTCTTCCAACATTTCTAACCCGTACCCAGTTGGGGCAGTGCGTCGTAAGCCTGAAAAGTCCTGACACGGAGGGCCGCCGATCACCCCCCAGAATATCCCGGCTGGTGGGTGAAACTGGCGGATGTCACCCCCCCATAGAATATCTGGACCTCGAACAACACAAAAACCGCACTCCTCAAAAGCGCGGTCAAGTAAACCGATGCCCGGAAACAGTGACAAGATTAGGTATGGCTGTCTGCCGGTCCTGTCACAATTACTACTACTACCCATCAAGCCGCCTTCCCCACCGTCCGACCCTCGGATCCGGCCTCTATGCTGGTAGTAGTAGCACCCAACACGGCCAAAATGCGCCGGCGATAAGCTCCGCCTGTCTTTTGCCGGTCTCCGAACAAGCGTTCTGCAATATCGGCCTGAGTTGGATTTTCCAGCCCTTGCACGGTCTGTAAGTCCTGCTGTAGCTGCAAAACGCTCTGAGTGGCCTTAGAAGGGCTTAGAACGGCTGTTCTTACATCTTCTGCATAAATACAGAGAATGGGCGATTGCTCGAAGTAGGCCGCAACGTCAACCGGGGTCATTGATAAAGGGTTGAGAGTTTTCCGGCCGGCTTGGCCTCGACCCGCGGGTCTTGCTTCAGCTTCTGCTGGGGTCAGTTCAAAGCAGAGGTCAATCCGGTCAGTGCCTTGCACTAGCAGCCCGCCATTGCTGGAGACAACTTCAACCGGGAATTGTGCGCCGTTGGGCAATTTGAGGTAAAATACTGAGTGGGTCAAGAAAATGGTCCTTTCTTGCTCTTAGCGGTCATCCCTTCCGGGGTGGCCGCTAATTTTTTTTGGGCAACAATCCGGCCATCTCGAAAGCTTCGAGCGGTTCCAGGCCGGTCTTTAGGGCGACGGCTGCGGCAAAGTTCCAGGTGACTGGCTGCTTGCCTTTAAGAACATCAGATACATGGGTATGAGAAAGAGCAAGGGTCTTTGCTAGTTGTCTAATAGATTGCTGGCCTCGCTTTTCCTCAAGCCATTTTATTAACTCGTTTTCCATATTGCACCTCCGATATTGATTATACTGTAAGATTTCACTTACGTCAACATTTTCTTACACAAGATTTTGTTAAATGATGCTAATTCGTTTTAAACTTTGCCTTAAGGGGCCTTGCAGTATGGCAGAGGATTTAATTGCTTGGGTCGAAAGAAAACTAAAGACCAAAAAGATTTCTCAAAGGGAGTTAGCAAGGCGTTCAGGTGTTTCTCACACATTAATTTCTGATGCTTTAAGGGGAGTTCGGCCTATAACCTTTGATTTTTGTATAGCTGTTTCAAAGGGTTTAAATGAAAGTCTCTGGACTGTTCTTCAACTGGCGGGATATGTTGAAGATGTGCCCCAAGATTTGTTGCAAGATGAGGAGATCAGAATTTTAATCAATAAATACAATTCTCTTTCGGGGTCAGCTAAAGCGGAACTGAGAAACTTTTTGGACTGGTTGACAATAAAGAACCATTCATAGCCTTAAAATAGGCTTTTTTTTTGATACAGAGTGTAAGAGAATATTGACACTTTGTATTTTTTATGGTATTCTTTTGTAAGTAAATTCTTACACATAATTTATTTAAGAAAGGACCCAAAAACACCATGCCAACAAAAGCACAGTTGACCCAAGAATTGAAGGTGGCAAAGGAGGCACTTGATCGCGTTTGCGAAGTGCTCGCCAATGAGGAATGGGCTTACCCAGAGCGGGTAGGACGCTGCGCGGTCACAGCGTCTTACGCTCTCAAAAAGTTGGGTGATGACAAGTGGGTGAACCATTTTGAAGAGGTTTACAACTCACGGGACGCTCGCCGGACTATCCAGTTTCCAACCCCCTTGTTAAAGGTCGCCTAAGATGATGACCCCCCAAGCGCTGGGCGGCCTGGCCGTCAAAAATCGCACCCCCCCTAAATACTGCCTGCGCTGCCGGGCAGACTTCCGACACAAGTCCTACCACCAGTGGTTAGGACACATGGGCCTTCACGGGTATGCAGACAAATATCATGGGGGCGACATCTCCAAAGCAGCCCGCAGATTAGCCCGTAATGGCCTTGCCTCTCAAGACCCCTGCCCCTGGAATGGGGCGTTCAAACGTAAACCAGCCCAAATATTCAAACCTAAAGGAGTAGTCATGAAAACCGACTTTAGCCAAATCGTCTTTGATGTGGACAAGCATCGCTATTTTTTCGGCCAAAAAGAGTTGACCTCAGTTACAGCCGCCATCAAGCAATTTCAGAAACCCTTTGATCGGGAGGGCATAGCAGAGCGCAAAGCGCGTAAAGAGGGCGTGCCCGTGGCCCAACTGCTGGCCGAATGGGACGCAAAAGGGGAGCGTGCCCGGATTATAGGAACAACCGTTCACGAGTACATTAAAAAGGTTCTCAAAGGGGAAAGCGACGGTCAGATGACCCTTGACCCCTTCCTGTCGCTTAATACCCAACTGCCCGAAATAACAGCTTTTGACCGTCTTTGGGTTAACATCGCCCCCACCGTAAGCTACTGCAAGGAGCATATCGAAATGATTGTGGGCGATCAGGAATTGAGCCTTGCCGGCACCGTTGACACCATGCTTTTTTCGCCCAAAACGGGCAAGTACCACATCTGGGACTGGAAAACCGGAAACTTTGACCTCAATAACCGCTTTGAAAATCTGCTCTACCCGTTCAGCAATCTCGACGCTTCCAAGTTTCACATTTACAGCCTGCAAACCAGCCTCTACCGGCTGATAATCGAGCGCAACACGGACCTTGATTTAGGTGACAGTTACTTGGTGCATCTCTCCGCACAAGGCGCGCAAATCCACCGAGCAGTAGATTTTCGGGTAAACCTGTTAGACTATTTCGACCTTCAAAACGTCCCACTTTAGCCCATCCAAAACACAAGCCCCCCAGCGCACCAAAAGCGCGTGGGGGGCTTGTCGGCTTAAGCCTAACGTGTTTCCACTATAGCACTTTTCTTTGTCCAAGTCAACCCGGCTGCGGCCTAACGTACTAAGCCTTATGCCTTCAACGATTGAACTTCTTAAAAAATCAATTCCCCTGGCCCCCTTCGTCGCCAGCTATACCAACGGCCTGAAATCATCCGGGCGCGGCTTTTTCCTGGGTCGCTGCCCGTTTCATAATGGCGAGGGTAAGCGCACCTTTTGGGTAGACAGTCAACATAATCTCTGTGGCTGTTTTCATCCCAAATGCCCGGCTTACTGCCATAAACATAATGCACCCCAAACTAAGCCACTAGACATAATAAACTTTTATGCCCTTTACCATAACGTGCCAATCGTGCAGGCCATTGCCGAATTAGCCCGGAAAGTGAGCTTGCCCCGTGAGTAGTCTCTCGTCAAATGGCACTAATCAGCATGCGACTAAGCCACCGCCACCGGTTGTCGTGGGTATTCGCTTAAAAAAGACGACTGCGGAGGTCATTCGAGCAGCGATTGAGCCGCTAGGGGGTGGCAAACGGGAAAAGGTCACGCTTATAAGTTCCTCTGCCATCAAAAACGCTATTGAAGTGCTGACCAACTCCGACCCGGAGTTAAACAGCATGATAGTTGCCACCTACCCTGACTGTTACCCGGATGATGGGCGCATTGTCAAAGCGCATCATAAAGCCTTGCATCAGGCCATCAAGCGCAAATTTGGCGGGTTTAGCTATTTCACGGCCATTGAGTACCAAAAGCGGGGCGCGCCTCATTTCCATCAAGGGTTATCTGTGAGCCTGGCAGACTTTGGGGAAGTTGTCACCCTTAAGCGCCACTCTATGACCCGACGCAAGCCAACATTTCAGACAAACAAGCCCCTGCAAGACTGGGCTTTCGAGACGTGGTTAGAGATCATCAGCAAGCCGGACATCTCATACAACGGTGAATCGCTCGACTGGGCCGGTCTGGATGATGACGACATTGAAATGATGAGAAAGGCTTACTACGAATACAATGCGGGCTTTTCCTGGGAGGTTATGCGTGAAAAAGATGGGGCGAAGCGGTATTTCGTAAAGGAGCTAACCGGCCTCAAGCTCTACCAAAAGAAGATACCCGCCGAGTTTTCCAACCCTGGCCGCCATTTTCTCTACAGCCGGGATATGATTTTTGACCCGGAAGATGCTATGGTTTTCATCCTGCCCGAAGGTAAAATTCGGGAACTGTTGGAGGCTGCCGGGTGGGAATACCTACCCGACCCTGGTAAGCCGCTTTACAAAAACCTTTGGAACGCTGCGGCCGGCCTGGCAGTCGCACTAATTCAGGCAGGCTATCAGCCGGTTAAATCATCCCTGGATGCGCTGAAACGTTACGCTGATCAGCGTATGGTTGCATTTTTTGACCCACTCCAACTGGCAGAAGCTGGAGCGATGGCCTATGCCAAGTCAGTTGGGCGCTATAATGCCCACTGGAACCAATTTAAGCAGCGACTGGCCCGCGCTGCCTACTGGGAAAATGTTCTTTGGACTGGGCCTCCCGTGTAAGTTATGTTGCGTCTGTTCGTTGCTGCACTGCGCTGGATACAAAGAGTGTGCCATTGGTGTCACTGGCCTTGGCTGGACCGGATTTTTAATAAAATCTGGTTATTTTTGGTTAAGCGCGAATTGAAGTAAAATCGGAATGAACGACGAGTCGTTGACCCTGCGCCAACTCATCACCGAGCGACTTACGGCCATAGAAGGCGAGTTGAGAGTTTTACGAGCAGCCATTGAGACCATTGACGATAGGCAAATGAGACACAGCGAATTTGAGAACCTAAAATTACAAGTGGCTGGCCTGGTTGAAGCGGTCAACGAGTTGGAGCATCGGGTCATTCAACTTGAGCAACACAAGAGTTTAGCGAGTTGGGTTTTTAGACAATCCCTGACAATTGCAGCGATTGTCACCATAATCTATCTGTTGGGGGTGCTTCGATGAGTTGGTTTTTGGCTGGATTATTGGGATTAGTTTTTGCTGTTGTGTTTGTGGTAATTGTTCGCTATGGCTTAGTTGCCAAAAAGCTGGATGGAAAACAGACGATTATTTTCTTTTTGGCGTTTTTCCTGATCGGGAACGCTATAATTATCCCCATGGTTTTTTGTGCTGGTAGATAACTGGGGACGCTGCCTTGAAGCTGGCCAGCGTTCCGTGTCCCCATTAATCTCCTAGATGAGACATCTTCTCATTTGCAATTGAGACATTTTTTCATTATCATATAGGTGTCGAGTTTGGGACTTCCGACTTGACAACTTTATTAAAATTGCCGGAGCGCGACCCGGCAATTAAAGGAGCGTGGACGCATGGGCAAGCTTAATCTCACCTTTGTTGACTACAGCAGCGAGACAAGTTCGGTCGGGGTACATTTCCCTGACCTAACCGCTGGAAACTTTGCTGCACAAATTGCGCTGATGGACGCTTTGCGGGATGCCATTGAAGGGGTCAGCCTGGGCAATCTGCAAAAAGACAGCCGTTTGGCCGTCGAACAGCGGTTCGCCGTAGGTAATGCGGTTAACCCCTTCGCCCAGCGTGAATTGAAATGGTTGGTTCGGTGCGTGGATGTCAACGGCAACGCCGTGACCTTTGAAATCCCCTGTGCTGACCTGGCCTTGCTCTCGCCAAACACAGACATCCTGGATGTGACAACCCCGGAAGGGGCTGCTTTGGTTGCTGCCATAAACAACGGTGCTCGCTCAAACGACGGTGAAACCGTGACCTTTGTCGAGGCTGTTGTGGTTGGGCGGTCCATCTAAAAAACTGAATATTTGCTATGGTGAGGGGAGGAAACTCCCCTTTTTAATTTCGGAGGAACAATTTATGAAAATGCCAATTCCTGGCGACTGGGACGGGGTTAGCGAGTGTACGTATGAAGTTCGCTGGCCTGACAGTACCCTCTGGAGAATTATTCTAAGGGGACTACTGTCTAGCCCATCCCTGGTTGATTTTTGGGACCAAAACACAGGTAATGTGGCTCAAGTCCTGGTAGACTTCGAGCCGTTTTTAAACTTTGCCTTGAGCAATTTGGAGTGTGGGGCTATGAGCGTTCCTGTCGGTACAGTTTTAGAATTTGCCGGGTCAACCCTGCCGGATAAGTTTTTGTGGGCTGATGGCAGCTTGGTTGCGATTGCTGATGAGCCTGATTTGTTTGATGTCATCGGCTATGAATTCGGGGCTGGTTTGCAAGAGGTTGAAGGGTCGTTCTATTTACCTAACCGCAAGGGCCGTGTTGCTGTTGGGGTTGATGCAAGTCAGACAGAGTTTAACGTATTGGGGAAAGCCGGTGGAGCAAAAACGCACACGTTGACCATTGCCGAGATACCAAACCACACTCATACTGAGGAGAGTTTCGACGGTGGAACTCCGGCAGCCGTAACGGGTCAATCTGGCGCTGGCCTAAATATCAAGCGAATAAGCAAGACATCGGGTGGGGCCGGTGGGGGTCAGTCGCACAATAACTTGCAGCCCTACCTAGCTCAAAACTTCATCATTCGGGCCAGAAAGTAACCATTAACCCAGTGATTTAGGGGAGATTGGACGAATGAAACACGCTATACCAACTGACTGGGACGGGCAGACGTTTTGCCGCTTTGCCATCTGCTGGCCGGATAGCCCGCTTTGGCGAGCGTTATTAAGGGGTCTTGTAACCGAGCCAGCAAGGGGTTTTTTCTGGGATGAAAAAACAGGCTACATCAAAGGCGTGTTGGCGGACTTCCGCCAAACGATGGATTACAATTTGCAATTGGAGTGTGTCATCATGAGTTGTGGAGATGCAAGCGAAGTTGTGGCGGCTATCAATGGTATAGCTTCTAAGCTGACTTATAACGATAAGTCAATTGCCCAAATTCACACCGAGGCTTTGGGGAGCATTGACCAAATTGAGGAAATATTATCAACTATCGGCCTGTCTTTAGGGGGAATTGTCGCATCTCTGACTGGACCAGGTTTGCCCCCGACTACATTGTTGTCTCAAGTAGAGGAAATCGGCAACACCTTACTGAAGATGGGTTGGGAGATTGACCGTATCAGAGATAATTTAGATAGTCGGGTTCCTGGCCTCAACGCCGATGATGAGGAATTTGGCCTCGCTACCTTGATTGCCTCATTTGGTCCAAGTTTGGGCAGGATAGACCGCTCACTACAATGTGTTGCTGAAGGGGTCAATGATGAGTGCGCTGAACCTGGCCCTCCTCCGCAACCCCCGACATTTGCCGACGAGTTGGCCGAGGTATTACAAGAACATTTGGACGCAGAAGGTATCCCGGCGCTTGAGGATGCCGAACAACCAGAGGAGGAATAAGCAAATTATGGCTGGAATAATACCCAACGCCAACGTTTTGAAAGCTCTAGACCAAATTGTGCAGGCCATCAATGATAGGGAGCCACCTGTGATAAATATCAATGTATCAACCGGTTGTTGTGAGGAAACCATTATAAATTTAGGGGGTGGGTCGGTTGGGGTAGTCATTCAACCGGGGACAGGTCAACCCATCCCGATTTATGGCACTCAACCGCCTATCGTTCTGCCAACTGGGACAATTCCTGATGGCTACGAAAGCCAAGAGGAATATGATTTGGACAAGTGCCAAATGGCTAACCTAATCATTGATGACGCCATTGAAAGTGTGAGACGTTTAGGAGCAATCACAACTTTTAACACAATTGCTCTGGCCGGCTTAATTATCGCATCGGTTGTTGGTGTGATCATCTTTCCCCCAGCGGCTATAGGTGTAGCAGTTGGGGCCTTGATTGTAATTTCTGGCGTAACAGGAGCTTTGGCAGGTTTGCTTTTGGGGATGCAAGAAAAGCGGCAAGAGTTGGTGTGTGCTCTGTACGAGGGTGACACAGTTGATAGCATTATTGGCACGCTGGCCGATATATTTGACGAAATTATAGAGGCTATTCCGGGTGTTGGTTTGGCGGGTACTGCACTAAAAACGCTGGCTCTTGTGTTGATGAATTCGGAAACGCTTAACCAGCTTTTCAAAAAACAAGCACACGCTGACTATCCCAACGCCGATTGTTCCGGCTGCGGTCCCAATTGGCGCATCTACTCAAGCCAAGAGGATTATACAAGCGGGGAAAACATTAACGACTTAGTTGATATGGTGATTGACAGCTTCGCTGATGGCGTGTGGCCGTTGGAAGGGGAAAATCAGCCCGTCTACTTGGTAAAATTTTCGTTTGGTGGAGATAGTGCGCCGGTCATCAATTTTAATATATCCGGTAGAACTGACCATTTATACCTGACTGATTTTAATATGTACTCTGACCTTGACCACTCTTTTGCAAACCGCACTTACTTTAGCGACACTGACCCCGGAAATCCTTACGGTTATGGTGGTTACTATATCGTTTCATCAACGCCGTTCACTGTGACTATCACATCTATTGAGTGATGCCTGGGGACTTGACACACTAGATCACGTGATAAAAACAAAACCGGGCAAGGTAGAACCTTACCCGGTTGCATTTTTCGTTGACGGGAGCGACGGGACTTGAACCCGCGATCTTCGGCTTGACAGGCCGACGTGTTGACCACTACACTACGCCCCCAAGATTATAACCCATTGCCAATGACAATGATCACACTGGGAGACCAGGATTCGAACCTGGATATACGGCTCCAAAGGCCGCTGTCCTACCATTAGACGATCTCCCAAAATCTTGACTTGATAAGGATGCCGAGGCCCAGACTTGAACTGGGGACCCTTTGATTTTCAGTCAAATGCTCTACCAACTGAGCTACCTCGGCACGAGGTATTGAATTAGTAATTGAAGCTGCTCAACAACGAACAGTAGTATAGCATTTTGCTTACTGCTGGTCAAATTTAAGATTCACGGTTAAATTGCCCTCTAGCGTCTGTGGTTAGCCACCCTCGGAAAATATGCTAGAATATGCTCGCACTTTTGAATGAACGTCACTCCATCGTTGCTCTCAAGAAGGACCATTGATGTTAAAACGAATCCAACAATTTTTTGGTGCTAAAGAAGAGGCCAAACCGATTACTATTGTCTCGGGCTTGCCCCGTTCAGGAACATCCATGATGATGAAAATTCTAGACGCGGGCGGACTGGCCCCCTTGACCGACAATATCAGAACCGCTGATACCGATAATCCCAAAGGGTATTACGAATTTGAACGGGTCAAGCAGTTGATCAAAGGCGATACGGCCTGGCTGCCCGAGGCGCAAGGAAAAGCAGTTAAAGTGATTGCCATCTTTTTACCGCATCTGCCAACTGACTTTAATTATCGCATTATTTTTATGCGCCGAGCCATGCCCGAGATCCTGGCCTCTCAGCGAGAAATGCTCATCCGCCGAGGCGAGGACCCGAACAAAATCGGTGATGAAGAACTGTCCAGGCTTTATGAGAGGCACCTGCACCAGGTTAACACTTGGCTCAACGCTCAAACCCATCTACAGCGGATTGATGTGCATTATAACCGGCTCTTGCAAAACCCCGCCGCCGAGATTGAACGGATCAATCAGTTTTTGGGCAACAGCCTTAATCTTGAAAAGATGGTTGAGGTGGTAGATCCGAGTCTCTATCGCCAGAGAAAGAAAGATTGAAACCTATCCTCCCAACACAATCCCAGCAACCCCGACAACAATGATACAGGCGGCGCTTAATCGCAATACGGGTGCTGCCTCTCGTAAGAACCACGCCCCCAACCCCACCCCAATAACGATACTTAACTGACGCAGGGCCACGACATAGCTTGCCTGAAACGCAAGTTGATAACTCCAGAGAATAAGCCAGTATGCGCCAAACACTCCAATTGCGGCAACTGTCGCCCAACCCCAACTGCTTATGCTTGACTTGTTTAAGGTTGAGCCGCCCATTGCTTTAAGAATAAACCAATACACAACCGCAGAAGCCGCCGCTTCATAGATACCATACCGAGCGGCTGCCCAGGGGCCTGGGGCAATGAAATCAGCAGCGATTTTGTCGGCTATGGTGTAGCCAACGATTGAAAGCGCGGTGATAACTGCCCACAGCATGGCTCGATTCCAATAGCGTCCTATACTAAATCTTCGCCAGGACTCCAACGGGATGATGAGGCAGCCAATGGTAACGAGGATCATCCCTATCCAGGCTATCAATGAAGGGGCGCGGCCACGGGCCACATCACTCACGGCTACCAGGAGGACCGGCAAAGAGCGGGCGATAGGATAGACGATGGTGAAATCACCATGCCGGTACCCTTGGGTTAAACCCAGATAGTAAATAGCCTGAAAAATACCGGCGATAATGAGATACCCCCACACGTGAACCAGCATGGGTTCCGGTCCTAACTCCGCCAAAAGAACCGGGCCGAGGCCAATCACACTCGTTACAATGGTGATCTGTAAAAAAGTAGCATCAGAATGCTGGTTACGGAGGATCAAGTTCCAACCGGCATGGAGAAACGTTGAAAGCAAGACGAGGAAAATGGCTAAGGGGGGCATTGTAAATTACATCGCTTCCTCAAAAATTTCTTCAATACAGCGCCCTTCCCACTCTCGGTGGGGGTTAACCCCGATCAGCCGAGCCAAGGTGGGGGCAGTATCAAGCAGGCTGACTGCACTTTTTATCTGATACTCCCGGCGAATACCCGGCCCCGCCACCAGCCAGGGGATGGTCATATCTTCGGGCGAGTCACTGCCATGGGTGCGCTCGTGGCCGCCGTGATCGCTTTGCAGCAAGATGGCGCTATCGGCGGGTAGGGCGGCCAGCAGAGTCCCCAGCGCATCGTCCACCCGTTCCAGTTGGGCCAAATATTCGCTCGACATCCAGCCGTGCCGATGGCCGACGGTATCAACCGTACCCAAATAAACAAAAACAAAATCGGGCTGATCGGTGGTGATGTAGCGGGCCGCTTCCTTGGCAATAATCCGGTCGCCGTCCGGGTCGCTGTAAACGTTATCCCGAAAATAAGAGAAGGCCAGGCTGCCCGGTGCGTTAAGGTTGCGCAGCGGCTCCCAATTGTGAAAAAAAGCGCAGCGCCGGCCGGCCGCATGCGCCTGCTCCACCAGCCCCGGCAGGGGACGAGCCATCGGCTGCCAATCGTTGGTGGTCACGCCGTGTCGAGCCGGCGGTACGCTGTGAAAAATGGACATGTGGCAGGGCAAGGTAATCGAAGGCAACACCGCTGTAGCCTTGAGGGTAAAAGCACTGCGTGCCCGCAGCGCCACCAGGTTAGGACAATTTGTTGCTTCCAGCGCGTCGGGGCGCACGCCGTCTAGCAAAGTGAAGAGTACCAGGGGCATACATTCTCCTTAATAAACATCTAAGATTTTCAAAAACAGAGGCCGGTAGCAGTATATACTCTGCTACCGGCCATACCGAGTTAGCAAACAGCGTCGAAACCTGTTTGCTTCAAGCCCTCACTTTAATTTTGATACACACTCAATACATCGTGGTTTACGTTGGTGGCAATACTCAATTCCACTCCTTTAGCAGCGGTGATGTCAACGGTGCCGGTTGTGGCGACAAAGGGTAAACTGGCGGTGAAATTGTAACGGCCTGGCGGCAGCGACAGGACCGTAGAAGCATTGTTAGCAATGGTAATGGTTTGCTCATTAATGGTAAAAGTCATGGTATCACCGGCATAATTTTTGATCAACAGTCCGGCCGGGGTGGTCACAGCCGGCGCAGCGGCAGGAGCCGGCACGCCGCCGGAGGTGGGCAACTCGCCCGGAACAACCTGAACCTGCGGCGTGGCCTTAGCCGTCAAATCTTCCTGACTCAACAGCAAATCAACCGGCAGCGGCAGCGGCGATGGCTCGCCAATGTCGTAATCGGGCTCCTCCTGGAGTTTAGCCGAAACATTCATGCCGACAACCTGCCCGGCCGCCAGATTAATCTCGCCGTTAAGGCTGCCATTGGGTACGCTGGCCGTGTAGCGATAAAGACCGGGCGCCAGGTTAATTTGCAGCCGGCCCGGCCCATTATTGGCTGCCGGCGGAACTTTGTAGATGGTCCCATTCAAATCAACCGTCAATTCATCCCCATTGTAATTGGTCCAGGCCAGGCTGCCCTGACCGACCGCAGCCGCCACCGGCTGCCAGGTATCTCCCGCCGGGGCCTGGGGAACCGGAGCCGCAAAGGGGTCGAAATCAAAGACAAAGACATATTCTTTGGGCTTTTCCAAAACATTACCATCCCGGTCTAGCAGCGCATTTGTCAGCTCCATACGGGCCGCTTTGCCGACAAAGCCACCTGGCGTGATAACAAAGGTGCCAGCCGAGCCGGTGTCCACGCCGGGGACGTTGGCTGCGTACTTGTGTTCGCCGGAGGCTAACTGCAACTCCAGACGACCACCCTCGGGTGCAGTGGCAGTGCCGGGGATGGTGTAGGTGACATCATCGAGGTCAAAGACCATCTCCTGGCCAAAATAATTAACAAAAATAAAGTTAGGCTTGCCCGCATCGCCTTGTTGCGCGTGCGTCGCCAGCGGAAAGCTGCCCAACGTCAGCACGACCAGGAGCAGCAAAAGCAGTTTTTTATTGAACATGAGGTTCCTCCTACTTGATAAACCTTGAACGATATTTAACCTATAGAATTATACCTCAATTTCTGAAAAACCTTGAATGATCCCACCGGCCAATCTGACGAGTTTAGGCAGTTCCAAGATTTGAATTAGCCAAAGCGTGTTGCCTGTTCCGTCCGCTTTTCTTTACGCAATACGCAACACGACTAATTAATTTCTTGGGTTTGAAATTCTACCTTTTATAAGGCTTATCCAAAAAGCCGTGCTGGTGAAGCCAATCTTCCAGGTCTTTGTTATTTGGCTCGGTAATCATGGGGCCGCGATTATAACCGCGCAGAGGGCGGTCGGTTGGGGGAGGTAAAACATCGGTGTAGGGCAAATCTTCGCCGGGGTTGGCGATAATAATGGTCGGCACGCTGAGGAAATTGGTCCATTCTTTAACCCGGTCGGCCATTGCCGGGTTGTCGCTGATGTTAATTTCACGGTAGGGAATATGATAGCGGTTGAGCAAATCTCGCGCCAGGGCCACCAGGGGGCAGTAACTGGTACGGACGTACATAACGATTTCTTTGTCCATATTGATTTACCAAGATTTTCCGAAGAGTGAGTTACTACTCAGACGCATGTCATTTCGAGCGACCCGCAAGGGGGAGTGAGAAATCCCCAGGGGACAACACGTAAAAGTAAGGTTCGGGAATTTCTCCCTACGATCGAAATGACATGGTTAAGCAGTTACAAGAGTGAACCAATTTAGGGAGATGAAGCCGCCGGAACCGTAAACCTGGAAATTTCAGCATTGCTGGCATTGCTTAAAATAATGGTCGTGCCGGGAGGCCAGGCTGCCTCCCCTTGATTCAAATACAAATCACTGGCGGTATTTTCACCCGCAATGGTATGGATGCGGATGCTGCCGCCGCTAAAGAGAAAAATATCAGGAAAAGTGACCACCCCCAGCGGCGAGCCTTCCAGTTTCCAGTTTTTCAGACTGGTCCCTGCCCCTTGATTGAGAATCACCAATGTTTCCTGAAACAGATCGCCCGCGCCGATAATTTCACTGACCACAACCTTAATTTCATCAAAGGGGGGCGGGGTAAAGGTGGGTAGGACAGTCGGTGTCGGGCCGCGCAGGGTGGGCGAGGCCGTAGAGGTTGAGGTGGGGCTGGGTCCTACAGTTGCCGCTGGTTCGGGAGGAACGGCGGCGTCGGCCGGTAAGGGGGTCGGCGGGTCAAAAGGCAATGGCGTATCAGTAGGAACGGGGACAGCAGTGAACGTGGGCGTTGGCAGCGATGCGCCGCTCACGGGAATAGTCAACTGCTGGCCTATTTGAATAAAATCCTGGTTGGTCAGGCCATTGGCCGTCATTAAATCGGCTAAAGGCACCCCGAATCTGTCGGCGATGGCGCTCAGCGTGTCGCCCGCCTGGACGCTGTAAGTGGTGGGACGGGGGGGGGGGCTCGTTTCGGTTGGACCGGGTTGGGCCGCCTCGGCACTGCCCGCGCTGGCCGGATTAGCAGTGGGGGTTGCACCAGTCAAAGGGGTGGCGACATCGCCGGGCAACGCTTGCCGGCTGGCAATCAACACCACCGCGATACTAATGACCAACGAGATAACGGCGTTGACCCCGATAATCAGAGCGAGTTGGCCGGGCGGCAAGCCCAAGCTGGTCAAGCCGCGTTGACGGTAGTCGAGATAGTCATCGTCATCATAATTTTGAGTATATCTGGGTTCGTTCATCAGGGTTGCCCGGAGGCCATTATACTCCAGATTAATGGGACTGACAATGATGAGGAATCCGATTTGCCTATTGACAAGTTTACCAAATCATAATAGAATATCTAGGTATAAAGAAGCTAATAGCGGAGGGGAGACATGAGCAAGCTCGATATGCGGACCGGCAGTACAGCGGTGATGGTGCTGCGGCTGCTGGCCGAAAAGCCGATGTATGGCTATCAAATTGTTAAAGAGTTGCAGGCTCGCAGCGAGGGTTATTTTGATTTGGAACAGGGGACGCTTTACCCGGCGCTGCACCGGCTGGAGAAAGACGGCCTGGTGGATAGCAACTGGGAGGTGGTTGAAGATGGTCCTTCGCGCAAATATTACCATATTACCGAGGCCGGCCAGGATGAACTGGAAAAATCTGTCCAGCAGTGGAGCGACTTTTCGCGCCACTTGTTGAAGCTGCTGGGAGACGCAGCGCAATAATTGTGAACCGGTAACCATTCACATTTTACAATTTGCAACTTTCTCCGCTCCGCCCATTTTTGCTAGAGTAACCTGTGGAGTCTATCCATGTCTGCCATTGAACAATATTTAAGGGAGTTCCAGAATACAATCCCCGCTCATCTACGGTCCGACGCCACCGCCGAGGTCCACTCTCATCTGGAGGAACTGACCCGCGAGTGGCAGCGGCGCGGCCTGTCGCGCTCTGAAGCCGAGCGTAAAGCTGTGTTACAGTTTGGCGCACCCCGGCAGATTGGGCATCAATGGCGGCGGGCCGCCGGCATGGTGGATTGGTGGGATATTTTGCTGGCGGCCTTACCCATTTTAGGCATCACCGGCCTGGGTTGGGAGTTGGTGGGTAAGTTTATCCCCCTGCTGATGTATCTGGCTATTTTTGGGCTGGGCGCCCTGGTTGCCTGGCGGCGGAGTTGGCCCACCTGGTGGTATGCCTGGTTGGGCTGGCTTTTTTTGGCCCTGCTGGTCAAACCGGAAACGCACTGGGCCTTTTTCATCATCTTCCCCATCCTGGTCACGCTGCTGGCTGTTGATAGCTGGCAGCACGCCACCCTCATGACGCTGCCCTTTACTACCTATCTGGCTTTTGCTACCATCATCCAACGCCAGCAGCTTGTGACGACCGGCTGGGGGCCGGGTAATATTTATCCGGGCAATATCATCTGGCTGGAAACGGCCTTTTCTATTTTGTGGATTGCCGTACTGGCGGCCAGTTTACGGGCGGCTCGACCCAGCCGGCGTGATATCTATCTGCTGGCTGGCCTGGTGGGCACCCAATTGATTTATGTCGGCGCTGTGGCCTTAATGATTGTGGTGGCTAAAAGTTTTCCAGCCTATTTTGTTACGACCCTGACGCCCCGCGGCTTACTGCTACAAAAATTACCGCTGGGCCTGGCAACCATCGGGCTGACGCTTTATCCGCTGTTTGTTTGGCTCGCAGCTCGTTGGATTAGCCGCAGCAAAACGCGAACCGGCCTGCCCGCTTGAGAGCTTGGGATAAATTTCCTGGTAAAAAGTTTGCCGGGAAATTTTTTGGGGTCTTTACCTAGATAATCTATCTACAATGATCTTGTTTATACTTTGGAGATAACATCATGAAAATAAGCCGGCGTGGTTTTTTGAAAGCCCTGGGACAGGTGGTTATTGGCGGCAGTGTGGCCGCTGTGGGAGGGTATGGTTACAGTCGCCAGGTTGAACCGGGTTGGCTGACCGTAGAGCAGGTGCAAGTTCCGGTCAAGGCGCTCAGACCGGCTCTGGAAGGTTTCAAAATTGTTCACATGAGTGATCTTCATCTGCACCCCTATATTCAGCTTGACTTTGTGCAAAAAGCGGTCGCCATGGCCAATGAGTTGCAGCCTGATCTGGTAGTTTTCACCGGTGACTATGTCCTGGAAAGCGCCGACTCCATTTTTGAACTGGCCCCGGCGCTGGCCGCCCTCAACCCCAGATTTGGAATTTTTACGGTTTTGGGTAACCATGATCTCTGGACAAACGCCGAGGCGGTTCGCGCCGGGCTGCAACAGGCTGGTCTGCCGGTATTAATCAACAAAGGTATAACCTTAAGTGTGGGCAACGAGCCGCTTTATCTGGCTGGCCTGGATGATGGGTGGAGCGGTCAACCGGATTTGAAAGCGGCTTTAGACAAAATGCCGGCGGGAGCGCCCGCCATTTTGTTAGTCCACGAGCCAGACCTGGCCGATGACGCCGCCCTGGATGGCCGGATCTCGCTGCAATTATCCGGGCATACGCACGGGGGTCAGGTGCGGCTGCCGGGCATCGGCGCCCCAATTCTACCCCGCCTGGGCAAAAAATATGACCAGGGCTTGCATCGCGTGGGCGACATGTATGTTTATACTACACGGGGGGTGGGTCTGATCGGGCCACCCATCCGCTTCAACTGCCCCCCGGAGATTACGGAGATAACGCTGATTGGAGCGTAAAATCCTTGATTACAAACCTGGTCACTTGGTCCTTTGGACAAGAAATCGAATTTTTATCACGAATGACACAAATTAGCGAGTTCGATAAAAATTCCTTTAAAATTAGCGTCATTCGTCCATTCGTGACATTTGTGATTTAAACTCTTGAGCGACTCGATTACAAAGTTCACCAGAGGGAAAAAACGTTCTATGTATCATTGGATTATCACTTTTTTGAAACTTTGTTGGCGGATTGCCTGTTGGCTTTTTTGGCTGAGTTGGGGGATGTTTGGGGTGGGGATAACAATGTGGTACGTGCTGCGCTGGTGGCCGGGTGATCGTTCTCTGCCGGTACGATTGGTCAACTATTTTATGCCCTGGCTGTTGGTGGGGTTGATACCCGGTTTGGCCCTGGCCGGGGTAGCCCGGCGCAAGTGGATTGCCCTGGCGCTGGCTGTGCCCACCTTGATTATTAGCCTGACCTTTGCGCCCCTCTTTTTGCCACGCCCGGCCGAAGTTTTAGCGGCTAATATGCCGCTCAAAGTCATGAGTTACAATGTTTGGTATCATAACTGGCAGGTCACCGAGCTAACGCGGTTGATCCGGCAGGAACAACCCGACATTCTCCTGATGCAAGAGTTGAATCCGGCTCTGGCGGGGCTGCTGAAGACGGAATTGGCTGATCTGTATCCAGATGGTCGGCTTTACTGGGCCTATGAGCCAGAAGTTTTGCAGGGTATTATCAGCCGCTTCCCGCTAACACCGGTTGAACTGGCTTACGACAAAGGTCGAACTCAGAAGGTGATCGTGGAGACGCCAGCAGGGCCAGTAGCAGTTTGGAATGTTCACCCCAGTACCCCGGCCCCCTGGTCACGGCAGTATCAGCAGATTACCGGCCTGGTTGAGGATATCGCCGCCACTCCTGGTCCGCTGATCGTGGGCGGTGATTTTAATACCACCGACCAATCGGAGACGTATGGGTTGGTGGAACAATACCTGCGTAATGCTCATTGGGAAGCCGGTTGGGGGTTTGGTTTTAGCTTTCCGGCCCATCGGCCGCGCTTCCGAGAGGTTCCCATCGCGACGCCTGTTATACGGATTGACCATATTTTTTACAGCCCCCATTTTTCAGCCCGAAGCGCACGCACACTGGAAGAGTCCGGCGGCTCGGATCATTTGCCGGTAGTAGCGGAGTTGATCGTGGGAACGTTGGAACGTTAAACGTTCTAAGTACAGGATTGCATAAATTCGTCACGATTTAATGTATCCGTTTCCTGAGATGTCATTTCGAGCGCCAGCGAG
>JAKLJP010000023.1 GCA_023151115.1 Anaerolineae bacterium | reverse complement strand
TTTGTGTTTCTTTGTGTCCTTCGTGGATTTTACCCTGGTCAAACTCAGGTTTTGCCAATTTTTAGACAGCCAGTCAGCAATTACCCCCAAAAATTGGGCTGTTTTACTGTTCAATCATGATGTACTATGTGTTTATAAACCCATCATTCACGCTATGATTAAAACCAACTGAGAAAGGATTTTTTCTTCAATGTCCGAAATACCAGCTTTTGTCACGATGAAAGACCGGCTCTTCAGTCTCCTTGACCGTTACCCGGAGGAGCTGCGGGAAATTGTGCTGACCAGTGAGGATCAGGCCAATGTCAGCGCGGCGGCTTTCTTTGCCCAGGAGGTAGCTCATCTACCCGATATGAAAGGGTTAGAGAAAGCAGAAGCTATTCTGGCCTACATCGAAACCATTTGGATGGCCGGGTTTGAGGCCGGACGCACCCGGAACGCCAGACCTTAAAACCTCCGAGAAACTGCCCTGTTAGCAGTTGCTGACCACAAAAAGCCGCCCCAACAGGCGGTTTTTTGTTGTTTTGGACTCCTTGCTGCGAAACTGAGTTTTGCCACGCAATGGGGTGTCCAAACTGATACAAAGCGTGGACACACCGGCCAAGCTCATAGATCTAACCCCTTCAGCTCCCACAGATGAAGACATTTGTTTCCCAGATACTTTCAGGGTAATATCGTCGGCGCAAAGAATCAAATTTCTGATCAGTCTGTTAAAAAAAGGAGTTTATCCCATGCTATCAGCCCCACTACCACCTCCGTTGCCCGCCGATGTACTGGCCCGCCGCCAAGAACTGCCGCTCAAACCGGCGCCGGTAACGCTCGCCGGCCGCTACGTCCGCCTGGAACCCCTGCAAGTGGAGCGCGATGCCCAAGCCTTGTTCGATGTGTCCAATGGCAGTCCCATCTGTTGGGGTGAGCGTTCTGTGGGCGTTTACGACGCCGAGGCTCTGATTTGGCGTTACATGTTCAACGGCCCTTTTGAAAACCTGGCCGACTTTACCGCCAGTTTGCAGGCGCAGATCAATGCGCCAAACGGCTTGTGCTTGACCGTATTTGATCTGGCTTCGGGGCGACCGGTCGGCGTGGCTAACTATATGAACAACGTGCCCGACCATCTAAAAATTGAGTTGGGCGGCATCTGGTACAGCCCGGTGGCGCAGCGCAGCCACACTAATACAGAAGCGACCTACCTGATGCTGAAGCACGCTTTTGAGCTAGGCTACCGCCGCCTCGAATGGAAATGCCACGCCCTCAATGAGCGCTCGCGCCGGGCGGCCTTACGTATGCATTTCAAGTTTGAGGGGATTCAGGACAGCCACATGATCGTCAAAGGGCGCAACCGCGATACCGCCTGGTTTCGCATTTTAGACGGCGAATGGCCGGAGGTGCAGGTGCATTTGGAAGGGCTTTTATATGGGGGATAAGAGAGTCGACAAGCCAACGATGAAGATTTTAGTTACCGGCAGGTGCCGGCCATCTGGGTGAGGCGTTAGTCCGCACCCTAAAGAAGATGAATTAAGAGGTGATAGGAACCGACTCGCTCCCTTCGAACTTTACCGATAGGGTTGGCTCCATCGCCGACCGCGCCCCTGTCAAACAGTGTCTTGGGGGATGCGCTGACCCCAGCGGCTGAGGTTCCGGCGGCGTGGATCACCGAGGAAGTCGGATTCTGGCTGAAATCGCTGATGATTTTCACCAGCCGTTTTTCTGGCCATTTTTCACCCAACTCAAGATACTTCATTTCTTGTTGCACCCCGCAGGGGCATCAGTTTTTTAGTCAAGAAATCCACTTATCAACAAAGGAAAAGATTGTTAAAGAACTCATACTATCACAAAGTGATCTTTACCCTTGTCCCTTTTCTTACGGGAAGGGAATCCCGTCGTGGTTCTGCGGGGCGTATGTGCCTCAGAAAGTGATCTTTACCCTTGTCCCTTTTCTTACCCAGTACACTTGGGCGGAAGTAAGTTTACAGTTTGTAGCGGCGACTTCAGTCGCTTAACCTGCTCAAAACGACTAAAGTCGTCACTACGATCTGTAGGGTTCATTTACGCCGCGTTGTGCCAGTAACTACTCACCACGCCCTTCGATACGGTGATCCCGCAAAAAAGAACCTGCAAGTTCAGCGCAATCACATCGGGGACGGTCCGGCGGCCGGCGGCGGCCAGGAGGTCGGCTTTGGTGGGTTTGTTCGCTGTCAAGGGTGAGGATTACCCGCTTTTTTCTGGCCGGTCGTCAAAAAGTGGTTTAACTCCGCTTCCCATTCTTGCATAAAAGCGGTGTAGTGTTCCGCGGTGAACTGCTCAATAAACTGCTCTCCCGCTTCGCTGAGGGCGGTGTAGGCATAGGAAACCTCGGCTAAGGTTTGCTGAGCCTCCCCTGGCCGCAGCCGGATGTCAATTCGGCCCACCGTTACCGCCGGCGTAACCTTCAAAAACTCGATAAAATAATCCTGCGGTTCCCAGCGAGTGATCACCCAGATCGCCTCGTGGGGCTGGCCAGGCATGATAAAAATGCAGTCCAACTCGGCTACTCCGCTCTCCGAAATAACCAGCCGCGGGTCCCAGCCCGCCACCCACTCGGCTTCCCGCACCGGGCACAGCAGCGGAAAGACCGCTTCCGGCGGGGCGGCGAGGGTTTGGATATAAGTATGTTTGACTCGTGTGGGAGAGGAAATCTTCATGATAAATTAACCTTTCTTGTTACTACAGCCTCATGTCATTTCGAGACCGAAGGTCGAGAAATCCCCAGGGAGCACCACCTAGAAGTAAGGTATCGAGGATTTCTCCTTGCGGTCGAAATGATATGGCTGAGCGGTTATCCTTTCTTTTTTCTACGCGGCCCGCGCTTTTTGCGACCACCAATGCCGGGGATATTTTCGGTGTACTGGCAGCCCAGGGCGTAGCGCGAGCAGCCCAGGAACGGGCCAAATTTGCCGCTTTTGACCACCAACTTCCCTTCATGGCATTGGGGGCAGGCTTGTCCTTCCTTCTCGGATTTGGGCAACACCTTTGCCTTTCCTACCCCTCGCCTCTTCGCTTCTCGCGCGGCCGGCTTGCGCTCAGCAGCAGCGGCGGTCATGGCCTGGTCTACCTTGGCTTTGAATGGACCATAAAACTCGCGCATCACTGTCAGCCGGTCCGCTTCACCTCGCGCAATCCGGTCCAAATCCTCTTCCATTTGGGCAGTAAAGCCGACATCCACCACCATCTGAATGTGCTTTTCCAGCAGTTCGCACACCTGAAAGCCCAGCGGGGTGGGATACAGCCGCTTCTGCTCGATGGCGGCGTAATTGCGTTCCTTCAGCGTCTCGACAATAGTCGCGTAGGTGCTGGGCCGGCCCAGACCCAACTTTTTCAACGCGCCGATCAACTGCGCTTCGGTATAGCGCTGCGGCGGCTGGGTAAAATGCTGTTTTGGCACAAGCTGGTGCAGGGTCAACGGATCTCCGGCAGCCAAATCCGGCATCATCTCATTTTCAATACCTTCTCTCTCCTGCTCCTCGCCTCCTCGCCTCCTCGCCTCCCCCCTCCGACCCTCCTCCGCATCGGCATCCACGCCATACACCTTTAAAAATCCGGCGAAGTGTAAAGTGCTGCCAGTGGCCCGAAACAGATACAGGGTCGGACTGGCCTCGATCAAGGTTTCGATGTCCACCGTCACCGTGTCATAAAGCGCCGGCTTCATCTGGCTGGCAATGAAACGCCGCCAGATCAGGCGGTACAGTTGGTACTGCTGCGGGGTTAAATACGGTTCGATGGCTTTGGGCGTCTTCCAGGGATCAACCGGGCGAATCGCTTCGTGGGCCTCCTGGGCCGTTTTATCGCGGGTTTGATAAGTCGGTAGTTGGGGCGGCAGATAGCTCTCCCCAAAAAATTTGGACACAACGGCGCGGGCGGCCTGCTGAGCCTCCGGGGCTACGGCCACACTGTCGGTGCGGATATAGGTAATCAAACCGACGGCTTTGCCTTCGCCCAATTTTAGCCCTTCGTAAAGCTCTTGAGCCAGCTTCATGGTCAGCCGGGGATTAAAACCAAGCTGGCTCGAAGCCGCCTGCTGCATGGAATCGGTGGTGAAGGGTGGATAGGGGTAACGCAGCCGCGTCCCTTTTTCCACTCGCTGGACCCGCCAATCCGCTCCTTTTAAATCGGCCAAAACTTTTTCCGCATCCGCCCGCGTTTTCAGTTCCGGCTTCTTGCCCTTAATTTTGAACAGCGAAGCCCAAAACTTGATAACTTTTTCATCCGCCTCCTCGCCTCCTCGCCTCCTCGCCTCCTCGCTCCCCTGCTTCGACAGCTCCGCCTCGATGCTCCACCACTCCTCGGCCACAAAAGCCCGGATGGCTCGCTCGCGCTCCACCACCAGCCACAAGGCCGGCGATTGGACTCGCCCCGCCGAAAGCCGCTTCAGACCCGACAAGCCCTGCCACAAAATCGGGCTGACCATATACCCCACCAGCCGGTCGGTGACCCGGCGGGCCATTTGCGCTTCCACCAGCCGCCGGTCAATCAAGCGGGGCGAAGCCAGGGCGGCCCGCAAATCCGCCTCGGTGATGGCGGTAAAGGTAATCCGCCGGACTTTGCCCGCCGCGCTCCGGCCCAACCGTTCGGCCACGTGCTGGGCAATGGCTTCGCCCTCCCGGTCCAGGTCGGTAGCCAGGTAGACCATCTCTGCCGAGGCGGCGGCCTGGCGCAAGTCGTCAATTTTTTGACCCTTGCCGCGCATCAGATATAAAGTGGGGGTAAAATCCTGCAAATCAACGTGCAGGCCATCAACCGGCATTTCCAGGATATGGCCGCTGGTTGCGGTTACGGTAAAATCGGGGCCAAGCATACCTTTGATGGTGCGAGCTTTTTTGCTAGACTCGACAATGAGGAGTTTGGTGGGCATAAGGTTGGAAGGTTGGAAGGTTGGAAGGTTGGAAACAGAACCAGTCCTCCAATCCTCCAGCCTCCCCTAAGAACTTACTTCAGCGAAGTTCCATTGCCATCGGGTGGGGTCAGCAGTTTGGCCAAACCGTCAGCGCCTTCCCGGTCGGTCACAGCCAGTACTTCATCGCCGACCTCAAAGGTAGTGATACCGCGCGGCATTACAATTTCGCCTTTGCGAATAATAGCCGCAATCACGCAATCCGCGGGCAGCGGCAAATCTTTGAGGGCCACGCCAATGGCTTTAGCGCCAGGGGCAATCTTTTCTTCCACCAGGGCATAATTGCCGCGCTGCAATTTGAGCAGGGTCATCATGGTGCCGGGGGCCATTTCTTCTTCAATCAAGCCGGCCATAATTTCGGCCTGGTTTACGGCGGCGTCCACATGAAATTTCTGATCAAACAGCCAGGCATTGCGCGGGTTATTGATCCGGGCAATGGTGCGCGGAATCCGGTAGCGGGTGCGGGCTACATAACACATGGCCAGGTTCTGCGCGTCCTCGTCGGCGCAGGCGGCCAGCAAGTCGGCCCGTTCGATTCCCGCCTGCTCCAGCATAAGCGGATCGGTAGGATGGCCTTCAAAAATGACTTCGGTGGGTAGTTCTCGGTGGAGCCGGGCCAAAATAGGCTTGCGGTGTTCAATCAGATGGGCTTCGTGCCCCTGAGCTACCAGCAGGGTAGCCAATTGTGTGCCGGTGCGTCCGCCGCCGGCAATGATAACAAACATATCAAGCCTCCTCAGCCGGAATTAAACGGGACCGTAACTCAGCCATGTTGGCCGGGGTGGCGCTCAAATGAATCACATCGCCGGCATGAAGCAGAAGCTCGTCGTCGGGCAGCATGGCATGGCCGGCGCGAGAAACAGACACCACCCGGCAGATATCTGGCGGGAATAAGTCCTGTAATGTACACCCCTGGCACGTCTCCGGGGCAATAAATTCATAAAGGGCTACCTCGCCATTGCCCATCGAAAAGACCATGCGCATGTCGTCGTAATGGAGCAGTTCTTCGATGCGCTTGGCCCCCCACACGGTTGAACTAACCACCACGGAGCCAAACACATCGTGCAGCGACTGCCAGCGGGCATCATAATTACGCACAATCACTTTGGGTACGTGATAAACCGAGCGGGCCACGTGTCCAATCACGGCATTGACCACATCAGAGTTAGTCACCACCGCTACCCCGTCGGCCTCTGGCATGCCCGCCCGGTTGAGCACATCCTGGGCCAGGCCATCGCCCTCGATGGTTCGTCCCCGAAAGCCGGGATCGAGGTTATCAAAGGAGTTGGTAGATTGGTCAATCACCACCACTTGATTTCCCTGCCGGTAGAGTTGATAAGCCAGCTCCGCCCCCATGCGGCCGCAGCCCACGACAATCACATTCATAGTAAATGCTTCTCCTCTTTGCTTAAAATCTATGCCCTACTCTACTTGATAGGGCACATCGGTAATCACAATCCCTGGTCTAAAAAGCAGGGTGATTCGCAGCATAAACGCCGTTTGGGTGTGCAGCAGATTATGCCACCAGTGGCGCGGCACAAATTGGGGAACCACTACAGTGATGATCTCATTGGGCTGCCGCCGGGCGTCAATATCATTGATGTAATCCAGCAGCGGCTCCAGCAGCAGCCGGTAGGGGGATTCTAAGATAACTATACGCACGCCGTTACCCCACTTTTCCCACTCACTTCGAATTCGCTGTGACTCATCGGGATTGATTGAAACATGGACAGCGGTAATATCATCAGAAAGAAAACGGGCATAACGGAGGGCAGCCAGAGTGCCCTGATGGACTCCCCCCACCAGCAAAATAACCCGGTGGCGGGAGAGACGCGGGTCGCCGCGATAATTCCGCAACGAGAGATGTTTAGCCAGCCCTTGATAATGACGATGAATGCCGGAGAAAACCATCACCAGGAGCGGGATCAACAATAAAACAATCCAGGCTCCATCAATAAATTTGGTAAAGGCAAATATCAGCATCACGATAAAGGTGCAGACGGCCCCAAAACCGTTAATCACCATTTTGGGCCGCCAGCCGGGGTCATAGCGCAACACCGAGCCGCGCTCCTGTACTTCCTGCCCTGGCGCAAGCTGCCCAATTTTCCACCAGCGATGGGCCATACCGGCCTGGGATAGAGTAAACGAGAGAAACACACCAATGGCATAAAGCGGGATGAGCGCGGTCACACTGGCTTGAAAGATGATAATCAGCAGCGAGGCCAGTAAACCCAGGGCGATAATCCCACGTGAGAAAACCAGCCGGCTGCCGCGATAGGTGAATTGGCGGGGCAAAAAACCATCCGCCGCCATCAGGGCGCTCAGCCGGGGAAAGTCGGCGTAGGCCGTGTTGGCGGCCATAATCAGAATGATGGTGGTTGAAGCCATGGTGACCAGATAGAGAATACCGCGCCCATCATAGGCAGTCCGCACCAATTGCGAGATGACCGTTTCTGATTCGGAAGGGATCGCCCCAATCCGGGTGGCGAGGAAAGTAATCCCCAGGAAAAGCGTCCCTAAAATAGAGGCCATCCAGATCAAGGTAATGCCGGCATTGTGGGTGCGCGGTTCTTTGAAGGCGGGCACTCCATCGGAAATAGCCTCTACCCCGGTCAGCGCTGTAGTGCCGCTGGCAAAGGCGTGTAAAATCAAAAACAGGGTTATCGGTTGGGCTACCTCGGTTAGTTCCAGGTGCGGCGGGTCTACAACCCCGGTCAGCGAGCCGGTTAAATATCGCACCAGACCCGTAATGACCGTCATAAAGATCATAATTAAAAAGAAATAGGTGGGAATGGCAAAGGCAACACCCGACTCTTTGACCCCGCGCAGGTTGATGAGCATGATCAAGGCGACCATGCCTACGGCAATTTCAACCCGAAGATCGTACAGGTTGGGATAGGCTGAGGTAATCTGGGCCACTCCTGACGAGATCGAAACGGCGACCGTCAAGATATAATCGGTCAGCAGCGCCGCGCCGGTGGTTTGGGAGGGCAGTGCGCCCAGGTTGTCACGAGTAACAATGTAGGCGCTGGCGCTGTTAGGATAAGCATGGATTGTCTGCTCATAAGATACAACGACGATAGCCAAGAGAACGACAATGGCGATGGAGATGGGAAAGGCATAGCCAAAGGCAGCGGTCCCGGCTACCGCCAGAATAAATAAGATTTCCTGGGTGGCATAGGCTGTGGAAGAGAGCGCATCGGAGGCAAAGACGGCCAGACCAATGGCTTTGCCAATGGTTTGATGCGGCGCATCGGCCGTAGCTAAAGGCCGGCCAATCAGCCAACTGCGCCAGGTACGGGGAGGATGCTTATCCGCCGGGCGGTGCAGAACAGTTGTGCCGCTTTCTTGATCAATGAGAGCCATAAAGTTTTTACCTTGCATACCTCTATATGGGCATTTGGTTTGGCATTATACTCCTTTTAGCTTAAAAGAAAAACCGCCCCCGTTCTCTCGAAGGTGGAGTGCCAACAAGAGGACGGGGGACGGTGTTATTGAATTCTATAGGTAGGGTTACCGGCTGAAACAGGTTACGAGCGAGTTTCAACCATTGTAACTTCACTTTTACTTTGCCAGACAGACCAGACAAACGCGCCTAACAACACCAGTACTACAACCCAGCCAATGGGGCCAAGACCGCCCTTGTACTGCACCACAATCGGAGCGATGATAACCGAAACCAGATTGACCACTTTAATCATCGGGTTGAGCGCCGGGCCGGCGGTATCCTTGAGCGGGTCGCCCACCGTGTCGCCCACCACCGAGGCCTTGTGCCGTTCGGAATTTTTGCCCAGGTTTCTGGCCGGCTCTTTGGGTTCATCCTCAATCGTTTTCTTGGCATTGTCCCAGGCCCCACCGGCGTTAGCCATGTAAACCGCCAACAATTGGCCGGAGATGATAATCCCGGCCAGGAAACCACCCAGCGCCTCCACTTGGAGCACCAGCCCAATGATGATAGGCGAAACCACCGACATGACCGCCAAACTGACCAGTTCCTTTTGAGCCGTAGCCGTAGAAATGGACACTGCGCGGGCATAATCAGGCTTGACTTTGCCTTCCATCAGGCCGGGGATTTTGAACTGGCGGCGCACTTCGGTCACGATCAACCCGGCGGCCCGGCCCACCGCCTTAATGGCAAAGGCCGAGAAAAGCCAGGGGATCGCGCCGCCAACCAGCATGCCGGTAAAAACAACCGGCTCCGAGACCCGAATCCCATTCACCAGGGCGGTCGGATCTACCACACTCACGTCGGTGATAAAGGAACCAAAAAGCGAAACTGCGGCAATAACCGCCGAGCCGATGGCGATACCTTTGGTGATAGCTTTGGTGGTGTTGCCCACCGCATCCAGGTCGGCCATAATCTGGCGGGCCTTGGGTTCCAGGCCGGCCATTTCACCGATGCCGTTGGCGTTATCGGCAATAGGCCCAAACGAGTCCATCGCCACATTGTTGCCGGTCAGGGTCAACATCCCGATGCCGGTCAAGGCCACACTGTACAAGACATAAGTTACACCAAAGCTGCCATAAATGGCGATCGAAGCCATGATGGTCACGGCAATCACAATGACAGCCCAGACGCTTGACTCATAACCAACGCCGATACCCGATAGAATGGTTGTGGCCGGGCCGCCGTCGGTGCTTTTGCGGATTTCTGCCACCGGCTCCTTGTCGGCTCCGGTAAAATACTCGGTCAAGCGGTCCAATACAATCGCCAGCACCACGCCGACGGTGGTCGCCAGGAAAGGCCGCCACCAGCCGCCGATGCCGGGGTCTTGCATATAAAAGAAGGCCAGCAGACCAAACAGCACGGTCGAAATCACCGCCGAGGTCAGGAAGCTGCGGAAAATGGCATTCATGGCGTCTTCGCCGCGTCCTTCTTTGTCACCCTTCACCAAATAAGTGCTGATGATAGATGACAACACCCCGATCCCACGCACCAGCAAGGGGAAGACAATCCATTCCAAATTGCCGGTGAGCCGCACCAGGGCCAGGCCCAAAATCAAGCCGGAAACAATGGTTACTTCATAGCTTTCAAAAATGTCGGCCGCCATCCCGGCGCAGTCGCCCACGTTGTCGCCCACTAGGTCGGCAATGACGGCGGCGTTACGCGGGTCATCTTCTTCCAATCCGGCTTCGACCTTACCTACCAGGTCAGCGCCCACATCGGCCGCTTTAGTATAGATACCGCCGCCCACGCGCATAAAGAGGGCTAACAGCGTTCCCCCAAACCCAAAGCCAAGCAGGGCGTCGGGCGCGGCCTTACCATATATAATGAAGATAAGGGTGCCGCCCAGCAATCCTAGGCCGTCGGTGAGCATACCGGTGATGGTGCCAGCGCGATAAGCGATTTGCAGCGCCCCCCCAAAGCTGCTGCGCGAGGCCTGGGCGACGCGGACATTGGCTTCAACCGCCATCCGCATGCCAATTTGCCCCACTACCAGCGAGAAACCGGCCCCCATCAGGAAAGCGATAGCCCGACCAAAGGCCACATATAGACGAGCGCTTTCCCCAAACTCCTCCGTAGCCTCGGCAGTTGGGTTAACAATCCAGGCGCTCATAAACAGAGCCACTGTCAGTAGACCGATAAATGGCAGAACAGTGCGGAGCTGCCGGTTGAGATAAGCGTCGGCTCCTTCTTTGATGGCCCCCCAGACGCTCTGCATTTCCTTAGTGCCCTTATCCTCGCGCAGCACCTGCTGGCGCAGAAAAACGGCGTAGGCCAGGCCCAAAATAGCCACGCCCAATACGCCGAAAATGGCGTATGTTTCAAATAAATTCATTCCGTGCATTGGATATTTCCCTTCTTTGGAAAATGATAGGTGTCCCTTTTTGGTTTGTTAGATAATCCTACGGGCCATGGTTTTACCAGCCATGTGTAGAGAAAAGAAAAAACACCACTGCGATTGAAAAGTTTGTTGCGCTTTCTCTACGGCAACAACTCTCCCCCTTGTTCAACTCTTCCCATTAAAAAGAGACGGTAGAACAAAGGTACAGTGGTGCTTCAATAAAACTTTACAGACTGTGTTCTGACGACAGTCCACAAAGTTAATTATAGTCAATAGCTTAAAGACAGAAGATAGCTTCTTCCATCCTCGTTATTTAACCTCGCACCATCCTGGTACGACCCCTGGCAGTAAATGCCTACTGTCAAACCTGACAGCGCAGCAGCGGCCCGACTGCTGCTTGTGCTATTTTAAGTTTTTAGATCTTTAGACGATAAGTATCACCTCCTCTAAAGGTCAGACATTAGCATAGCCCTCTCGATTTGTCAAGGCCCTATAGTTCGTTTTTGCACAAAGCGTTTGACAATAACTACCAACTCGTTTACAATGCGCCTCTGGCAGCGAAGCCAAAGAAAACCAAAAAACCTCCTTTCGTGATTTAACTTTGGCTTCGCACATGGGCGGAGCTTTTTAAAAATCCCCCTCTATTCCATTTTAAGCAAGTCTATCTTCAGGTTCTAGCATGGGCCTGAAAAATCATCCTAATTCACACTGGTAAGGAGAAAATGATGCCACGTTTGAAGTCCCTTTTGTTTGCCCTGTTGGTTACACTTGTTGCCGTTCCTCCGGCCCTAGCCCAAGATGGCGGGCGCGAACCCCTGCCGATGTTATGGTGGCTGGCTCCCGTTGGCTCCATCGTTGCTTTACTCTTTGCCTGGATCTTTTATCAATCGGTGATGAAACTGAGCGAGGGTACCCCCGAAATGATTGAGATTGCCCAGGCCGTGCGAGAGGGGGCTATGGCCTACCTGCGCCGCCAATATAAAGTGGTCACCATCATTTTTATCATTCTCTTTCTCATCTTTGCTGTTCTGGCTTACGGTTTTGGCATCCAAAACCAGATTGTGCCTTTTGCCTTTATCACCGGCGGCTTCTTCTCCGGTTTGTGCGGTTTCTTTGGCATGAAAACGGCCACCAATGCCTCGGCCCGCACGGCCAACGCCGCCCGTCAAAGTCTGAACGACGGTTTACAGGTGGCCTTTCGGGCCGGCGCAGTGATGGGGTTGGTCGTGGTCGGTTTTGCCCTGCTCGACATCAGCGCCTGGTTCCTCATTTTATACTACCTTTTCCCCATTGAATTTTTTGGCGATGCGACCAATCCGCTGCCTCAAATCACGGTGATTATGCTCAGCTTTGGCATGGGCGCTTCAACCCAGGCCCTCTTTGCTCGTGTGGGCGGGGGTATCTACACCAAGGCCGCCGATGTGGGCGCTGACTTGGTCGGTAAGGTTGAAGCCGGCATCCCCGAAGATGACCCGCGCAATCCGGCCACCATTGCCGACAACGTTGGCGATAACGTGGGTGATGTGGCCGGCATGGGCGCTGACCTGTACGAATCCTACGCCGGTTCAATCCTGGCCACCGCGGCTCTGGGTGTGTCGGCGGTCATTAGCGTCGCGGCCAGTGACCCCAGCTTTCTGCAAGGCTCAACCGAACTGGCGGTAGGGCTGCGTTACCTGGCCGCGCCCCTGGCGCTGGCGGCCATTGGCGTGGTCCTCTCCATTGTAGGGATTTACCTAGTACGGGCCAAAGAAGATGCCACCATGGGTGACCTGATGGGGGCCATCAACAACAGCATTACCTACAGCTCTATCGGGATCGCCGTTTTTGCTTTGGGCCTGGTTTACCTGCTGCAATTGAACAATCCCTTGATGCTCTGGTTAGCGATTGTGTCCGGCCTGGTGGTGGGCGTGGTCATTGGCCGGGCCACCGAATACTATACCTCTGATGAATATCAACCTACCAAAAACATCGTTGATCAATCTTTAACCGGCCCGGCAACGGTGATTATCAGCGGTATGGCCGTCGGCATGCAATCTACCGGCATTCCGGTTGTCGCAGTGACCATTGGGATTGCCGTGAGCTACTTTGCCCCCGGCGGCGCGGAAAATGCGCTCCTCGGCCTGTACGGGGTTGGTTTGGCTGCTGTCGCCATGTTATCCACCCTGGGTTTGACCCTGGCAACCGACGCTTACGGCCCCATTGCCGACAACGCCGGCGGCAACGCCGAGATGGCCCATTTGCCGGCTGATGTGCGCCGCCGCACCGACCAGCTCGATGCCGTTGGCAACACTACTGCCGCTACCGGCAAAGGCTTTGCCATTGGTTCGGCGGCTCTGACGGCGCTGGCCTTGCTGGCCGCCTACATCGAGGAAATTCGTTTTGCGCTGATCCACTTGGGTGATGAAGTCACCGAGGTCACGATTCGCGGCGAAACAGTACAAGTCGCTCAAATGACTCTGCAAGATTTTTCGGCTTACTACGATCTCAGTCTGTTCAATCCTGTGGTGTTGATTGGCTTCTTTCTGGGAGCCATGGCCGTGTTCTACTTCTCTGCTCTGACCATGCAGGCGGTGGGCCGGGCCGCCGGGGCGATGGTTCAAGAAGTGCGCCGCCAATTCAAAGAAAAGCCGGGTATTCTGGAAGGCACAGACAAGCCCGATTATGCTCGTTGCGTGGAGATTAGCACCGCTGGTGCGCAAAAAGAAATGATCTTGCCGGCTTCATTGGCCATTATCATTCCGGTGGTCACGGGGGTAGTTTTGGGCGTAGCCGGAGTAATGGGGCTGCTGGCCGGCGGCTTGACCACCGGGTTTGTGGTAGCGGTAATGATGGCCAACGCGGGCGGGGCCTGGGATAACGCCAAGAAGCACATTGAAAAGGGCGCGTATGGCGGCAAACGCTCCGATCCACACAAAGCCACCGTCGTCGGCGATACGGTCGGTGATCCGTTCAAAGATACCACCGGACCTTCGCTCAATATTTTGATCAAATTGATGTCCATGGTGGCCATTGTTTTTGCCGGGTTAACCGCCCAGATGGGCGCCGGTGGCCTGCTGGGGATGCTCTTCGGCGGCTGATTTTCAGCATTGGCTCAACAAAGAAAGAGGGAAGTCCTATTGACTTCCCTCTTTTGCTATTTTATAGTGGGTCATGGTACTCTATATTACTCAATTACACACCGGCTAAAGCAACAAAAGGAGATAATAAAACTGATGTTTGAATTGCTCGATTACTTCCTCCATTTGGATGAAATTCTACCCGAAATAACCAGCACCTACGGAACCTGGACCTACGCCATCCTGTTTCTCATTATTTTTCTGGAAACCGGCGTGGTGGTCACGCCCTTCCTACCGGGGGACTCGCTGCTTTTTGCAGCCGGCGCTGTGGCTGCCCTTGATAACTCCGGCTTAAATGTAGTTTTCTTATTTATCCTGCTGACCATTGCTGCTATTTTAGGAGATACGGCCAACTACTGGATCGGCCACGCTATTGGCCCGCGCGCTTTTTCCGGGAACATTCCTTTTTTAAAGAAGGAGTACCTGGAACGGACCCATCAATTTTATGAAAAATACGGCGGCAAAGCCATTGTCCTGGCCCGCTTTGTGCCCATTGTGCGTACCTTTGCCCCTTTTGTGGCCGGGATTGGTAGCATGAACTACAGCCGCTTTATTTTTTACAATATCTTTGGCGGGGTGCTCTGGTGCGCTATTTTTATATTTTTGGGTTACTACTTTGGTAACTTGCCTTTTGTAAAAAGGAATTTTGAACTGGTTATTATCGTCATTATCCTTATTTCCCTGCTCCCCCCGGTGGTTGAATACTTCCAGAGCCGGCGGACCAAAGCCATCCGCACCGATGCGGCGGAGTCCTAAAAACACACGACCAATACTTAGGATAAACGTAAAGAAACTCAATGTCCCACGAATGGAGCACTTTTACCCGAGCTGTTGTAACTACTGTTAGCCTTATTTTGCTTGGCTTGTTTATTTGGGTTATCCACCCCATGATCGAGCCGCTCATTATTGCGGTCCTCCTGGCTTATATCCTCCACCCCGTCGTCAAATTGGTGCTCAAAGGAACCCGGCTGCCGCATGCCTGGGCTGTCGCTTTTGTTTACTTTTCTTGCTTAACCTTACTCATCGTTATTCCCAGTATTTTAGCGCCCGTTGCCGTTAGACAGGCGACCGGCTTATCAACCTATTTAGTGCAGATTGAAGCCGAACTGGAAGAACTGCTGGCCAATCCGATTATCTTTCTTGATCAAGAAATTTACCTGGGGCAGCTCCTGTCTAATGTTTTGGAATTGACTACCGAATCTATTACGCCAGGGGCCGAAGGCGCGCTTATCGTCATCGAGCGGACCTCGACCAGTTTCGCCTGGCTGCTGGTCATTTTGGTGAGCACCTACTACCTGCTCCTTGATGGCGAACGGTTGGTGGATTGGATTGTCCGGCTGGTCCCCGAACGAACGCAACCCGATGTGGTCCGGCTGCTCAAAGAAATAGATGTGATCTGGTGGGCCTATCTGCGCGGCACCCTGGTGCTCATGCTGATTGTCGCCGTCACCTTTATGGTAGTTTGGAGCGCGATGGGTTTGCCGGGGGCGCTGATCCTGGGCCTGTTAGCCGGCGTCTTGACCGTCATCCCCGAAGTTGGGCCGACTTTTGCGGCTATCCTGGCTGTGCTGGTTGCCCTGTTTCAAGGCTCCGATTTCTTGCCTGTCTCCAATTTCTGGTTTGCTGTACTCATTTTTGCCGTTTACTTTGTCCTCATCCAGATCAAAGCCATCTGGCTGCGGCCTCGCATTATGGGCTATTTCCTCAACATGAATGAAGGGCTAATTTTTGTGGCAATTATCGGGGCAGTGGTGCTCTGGGGTATTCTGGGGGCGTTGCTGATTGTGCCGTTGCTGGCCACGGCCGGCTCCATTGCCCACTATGTGCGCTGCCGCCTCTTAAATTTGGACCCCTGGCCCGAAGATGTGACTTATGCCACCTCTCCCCCCGCCGAGCTACCCAGCGACGAAGAGTTGGCCCAGACCTTCCCCGACGCCGACAAGGTTGCCCCCGTGCCCCCTACCCACTCTAAAGCGATAGTGATGCCCAAGGGTGAAACAAAATAGAATTGGAAGATTGGAAGGCTGGCAACTATCCAACCTTCCAGCCTTCTCCTAATTCCCCAACCCTAATGGCTTCTGCCACTGTTTGAGCACAATCGTCGAATTGGTGCTTTTGTGGGCCGGCAGGGTGCTCAACTTGTTGTAGAGAATATCGCGCAGGTGGGGAATATCTCTGGCCCAGACCCGGACATGAGCATCTACATTCCCGGTCAGATTGGTTACCTCTACCACCTCGTCAAATTTTAGAATTTCCTTGACCATTTCCTCAAAATCCAGCCGTTGATCCACCTCTAACTGCACAATACACAACACCCCCTGACCTAACATAGCCGGGTTGATGACCACCTGGTAGCCTTCGATCACTCCAGCCTCCTCCATACGCATTACTCGATCACGTACACGGGTGTGGCTGACTCCCAACCGCCGGGCAATGTTGACATGAGAGACCCGCCCATCCTCTTGTAAGATGCTTAAAATTTGTCTATCCAACCTGTCTAGTTTGTCCATTGATGGCCTCGTAAATTATCTTTAATTTTTATTGTTTTTTACACTATTTCATTCAAATAGTAGTGTTAATTTCGGATTTTGTCAATAAAACTGAATAAAATAGTACCAGATAAGTTAAAAATTTTCGTTGACATTAGAGCAATATATGCTATAATCCTCCTAACCATTGATTTAGCCATTACCCGGAGGCCGCCGATGTCAAAACTAAGCAAAGCCTGGACCCAGCAAGTTACACCCCGCCCCGCTATCTGGGCCGATGTTCCCGATGAAAAATGGACCGATTGGCGCTGGCAGTTAAGCCATCGCGTCAGCGAGTTGGAAATATTAGAAACCTTTATCAATTTAACCAACGAGGAAATCGAGGGCATTTCCGCGCCCAACAAGTTTCGGCTGGATATTACCCCTTACTTTGCCAGCCTGATTGACCCGGATGACCCTATGTGCCCGGTGCGGCAGCAGGTCATTCCCAAAGGGCGCGAGCTGAAAGCTTTTGACAGCATGATGGAAGACAGCTTGGCCGAAGACCGCCACAGCCCGGTGCCCGGCCTGGTCCATCGCTACCCCGACCGGGTGCTGATGCTGGTCACCACTCAGTGCGCCAGCTACTGTCGCTACTGCACCCGCAGCCGCATTGTCGGCGATGCGGCGGCGACCTTTAGCAAAGCGGAATTTGAACTACAGCTCGACTACCTGCGCCGTACCCCCCAGGTCCGCGATGTGCTGCTCTCCGGCGGCGACCCGCTGACCGTTTCTCCGCGCATTCTGGATTATCTGCTGGGTGAACTGCGTAAAATTGAACACATCGAAATCATTCGCATCGGCAGCCGGGTGCCGGTCTTTTTGCCCCAGCGCGTCACCGACGAATTGTGCGAAACGCTGGCCAAATACCATCCTTTATGGCTCAACATTCACGTCAACCACCCCAAGGAAATTACCCCGGAGTTGTACCAGGCTTGCGACAAATTGAGCCGGGCCGGGGTGCCGCTGGGCAATCAAAGCGTTCTGTTGGCCGGGGTCAATGACTCGGTTCACATTCAGCGGGAGTTGGTCCACCAGTTGGTCCAAATGCGCGTCCGGCCCTACTATCTGTATCAGTGTGACTTGGTGGAAGGCGCGGGGCACTTCCGCACCTCTGTGGCCAAGGGGATTGAGATCATCGAAGGGCTGCGCGGGCATACCTCCGGTTATGCCGTGCCGCAGTACATCATTGACGCGCCAGGCGGTGGCGGCAAGATTCCGGTGGCCCCGCAGTACCTCATTTCGCAAGCGCCGGGCAAAGTGGTCCTGCGTAACTACGAGGGTTTTATCACCACCTACACCGAAGCCGGCGATTATGACCCCGAGGCCATCAAAGCCTGGGAAGCCAAAGTTGAAAAGCGGCCGGAGCCGGGCCAGGAAGGAGTGCTAGGCCTGTTAGAAGGCGAGCAGTTGGCTATTAAGCCCGAAGCCTTTGACGAAGTACACAAACGTAACGCCATGAAACACCGGCTCAACCAAGATGAGAGCAAATGGACGCCCTTCCACGCCGGTGAGAATAGCAAGAATATTCCGCTCACGACGGCCGAGTAACGATAAAACAAAAGCCAGGGTTAGCTCTGGCTTTTTTGTTGTAATGAGGGCATTCGGAAACTTCAGAGTACCCCTTACCATCAGCACTTCTCCGGCGACTTCATCGCCGGACTATGGAACAGCGCCCGATTAACCGGGCTAAAGCCGGGTTCACCCGGCGCTGTAGAATAGCTCTGGCATTCATGCCGGGGCGGATCATGCCAGCGAAACAGTTTCCACACATTTTCACCTTTGGCTAAATTTTGGCATCACCTCTCTGGCAAAAGCGTTGAGGGTCGGTCTAACGGCCTCGGGGGGGTTGGGCAAGATGGTGATATGGGTCAGGCCCAGGTCAACCACCTGGGCCACCTGCGCGGCGACCTGCTCGGCGGGGCCGGCCCAGGCAAACTGCTCTACAAATTCATCGGGCACCAGCGATGCCGCCGCCCAGATGCGCTCTTCGTCGCCCTCGTGGATAATGGCTTCCAGTTCGGCGGGCACGGTCAGCCCCACCGTCTCGACAAAAGCGCGGTCCGGGTAACTGCTGCCCAGCGATCCGGCGATAATCGGCTTGACCGCCGCCCGCGCCGCCCGCTCATCGTCATTAATGCAGCAGTCAACCCGCAAGATCACCGCGACCCTCTCCGGCGACCGGCCCGCCTCCTGCACCCCTTGCCTGATCTGACTCAAGGCGTGTTGAACCCCGGCGGGCGTGGCATAGGTCGAAATCATCACCCCATCCGCCAGCCGCCCGGCCAACCGGAACATGCGGTCCCCCCGCGCGGCAACGATGATAGGTATATCGGGCCGGGCCGCAAAACCGAGACGGGCTTCTTTGACTTGAACAACCTCTCCGGCCAGCGTGACCGTCTCGCCCGCCCAGAGCCGGCGGATTACCTCAATCGCTTCTTCGACCGCGGCCAAGGGTTTGCGGCGCTCAAAGCCCATCGCCCGAAAGCCCATCATACCTGCGCCCAAGACCAGCACGGCCCGCCCGCCGGATAATTCATCAAGCGTGGCGACCATCGCGGCGGTCATGGCCGGATGGATGACATACGGATCAACCACAAAGGTGCCAAGCTGAAGCCGCTGCGAATTTACGGCGGCCAGGGTCAATCCCACCGTCATATCTCGGTCGAGTTTATGGTTGGCGTGCCAGAATTGATCGTAGCCCAGGCGCTCGCACAATTGTACAATTTCAATCAACTGGCGCGGCGGCAGTTGCCACATGCCTGCGCCCCACCGAATTGCCATGACTACCCCAATATCTTATTCTCGAAGAGTAAACACACCTATGTGCGAACGAGGCTACAATAGCGGCGCGTGGGCATGCCCGACTCCTCATTGCCCCATCCGGTTTATAAAAAAGCGCCGGATGGGGTTCATCCGGCGCGAGCAAAAGTAACTTTTGCCGGCTAATGCGACCAGGTAAGCGAAACATCATCCACGTAAAGGGCCGTCGGTTTGCCAGTGCGGCCTTGATTGACCACACTGAAATAGATATAGATCGTCCGTCCTCGAAATTCAGACAAATCATAAGTGCGGCTTTCCCAGGCGCGGCTGTTGCTCAACTCACTGGACAGCGTTTTGGCAACCTGGAAACGCTCGTTGAGGATCATGATATTTTGCACGTCGCCGCTGCCCGGCCCATCCAAGCTGACCGGGTACACGTTGACCTGGAGGGTGGCCTGAGCGGCCTCGGCGGGGATGGTCACTTTTTGCCAGATCGAACTAAAGCTGAAAATATCCGGGTCGGAGACATTGCCCACGCGGACAGCGCGGCTGCCGCCCAGCTTAACATCGGTGGCATAGCCGCCGCGAATGGGCGTGTCGCCAAAAACCCAGCCTTCGTCGGTTTCAAAGCCACCGCCCAATAACAGTTCACCCGTGGGCGGAGGGGTGACGGTAATGGGAACCGGGGTGACGGTGATGGGCGCAGGGGTGGTGGGGGTCACGCCGGGGGTGGGGGTGGCGCACTGTGTGCCACAGCCACCGGGGCAATCGCCGGGACAGTAATAGACTTCACCAGGGCCGCAGGCCGGAGGCGTACAGACCGGAGGCAGCGTAGGAGTCAAATCCCCGTCATGCTCACTGATTGGCTCACTGGTAAAGGTGGGCGTTGGCAGTGGTGTTGGTGTTAGCGGGGTCGGGCTGGGGCTAGAAGTCGAAGTTGGCGTAGCCACGGGTGTGGTGGGAACGGGGGTGACGGTTGGAGCCGCTCCACCACCCAAGGCAGCCAGCGCTGCCGCCGCTTGAATAATCCCCGCGCCATTTTCGCCGGAGGAACCGGCCGGTTTGGCTGTTTGCGCCATGAGGTTTTCGACCATGGCTGGGGTAAGGCCAGGGCTGCGGGCCAGCAGCAGCGCAGCCAGGCCAGCCACGTGCGGCGAGGCCATCGAGGTACCTTCGTTAAAGAGATAGGTGTAGGCGCCGGGCGTTCTGAAAGTTTGCTGCAAAACGCCGTCGGCATAGCCATCGCCGTTCAAATCAACGTCGAGATCACCGCCGGGGGCCATCACGTCCACTTCCGCTCCGAAGTTGCTGTAGTCGGGCCGCTGCGAATCAAAACGAACAGAACCAACCCCAATCACAAACTCATCATAGGCCGCCGGAAATTCGACCGCGCCGCTGTGGTTGCCGGCGGCGGCTACCACCGTTACCCCTTTACTGTTGGCGTACTGGACGGCGTCGCGCAGGGCCTGGGAGCCGCTACTTCCGGCCAGGCTCAGGTTGATGACCTTGGCCCCTTGATCTACGGCATAGATGATGCCCTTGATGATATTCTCATAGTTGCCCTGACCGTTAGCCCCCAGCACTTTAACCGGCAAAATCCGGGCGTTGTAGGCTACCCCGGCCACACCGATGCCATTATTGGTGGTCTGAGCGATGGTGCCCGCCACGTGGGTGCCGTGGCCCTGGTCATCGGTCGGGTCATTATCGTTGTTGACAAAATCATAGCCGGGCAAACGAGCGGTGCCGGCCAAATCGGAGGCTCTAAAATCAACGCCGGTGTCTACAATGCCTACAATGACCTGCTGGCCGGTAGAGCTATCCCAGGCTGCCGGGGCCTGGATGGTTTGCAGATGCCACTGAAAGCTGTAAAGCGGGTCATTGGGGGTTAAGGCCGCCGGCCCGGGGGCGCGGTGGGGTTCGGGCAGGGTGATAGAGACCGGCTGGACGGCAATCCCGGCCACAAAGTTTGGCTCGGCAAATTCAACCGTCGGGTCTTGCTCTAGTTTGGTGGCCACTTCTTGCGGGTTTTGATCTTGAGAGAAGTTGACTCTGTAAAGCTGGCTGACTTCAACCGCTTGAACTGACAGGCTTTCCAGGCTCTCGTCGGGGATGGCGTCGGCCACCTCCTCGATGACCGGCTCCAGGTTGCTGGCTCCAATTTCGCGCAGCCGCTGGTCCAAACTGGGAATATCCGCCTCGACAATGCCATCACCGCCCAACTCGGCGCTGCGGGCCTGGATAGACGCTTGGGGATTGAGCTTGACCAGCACCGTACCCGGCACGGGTTCAGCGGGCGGCGGGGTGGGGGCCGGCAAACCCATTTCGGGCAGGTCGCCGCCGGGGCCAGCCGCAGGTACAGTCGCCGGGGCGGTAGTTTCGCCCGGCGACGGTTCGACGGTGGCGACAGTGCTTTCCGGGGGCGGCAGAGTGGCCTCGGTGGTGGCGGGGGGCGAGACTACCGCTGCCGGAGTAGCCTGGCTGGGAGGGGCATCGGCCCCGCCGCCGGGCCGGGAAATCTCGCACCCGGCCAGCAGCAAGATCAGGGTAAGCAGGGTCACCAGCATGGTGGCGCTACGGGTCAGCTTTAGCGTTGAACTCATCACATCTTCTCCCGGTAAAACATGAACCTTTTGTTTCACGCTTGACGAATTAAGCTTAAAGGTGCAACTTTATGTAGTGTACCGCATTTCCGAATAATTGTAAAGAGTTTGGCTATATTTCCGTTCAAGCGCCTATTGCATCGTGATCGGCCTGATTACGCCGGCCTATGCCCAGGCTACCGAAGTGACGCCGGGAATGCAGTTGTTTTTACCGGCCTTGACCTTGTGGGAGGATAGTATCAAGTATAATTTCAGCCGGGGCTATCCCCGTTTTAATCCCGGCGAGTTTACCGTGATGGATTTGCTCACCTGTGATGAGGCGAATGCGCTCCTGGCGGTTGCCTCAGACCCGGCTGCGGCTTTACCCGGCCGGGCCGTGGAACGGCTGAAGCAGAGCCCCACCATCGTGCTGGTCAATTTGCGCCGGGCGCTGTTGGGCCTGCAAATGGGGCCGCTCTATGGGGAAACACCACTGGCGCGCAACCATGCGCTGCCACAGCCGTTCCAGGGTGTCGCGCAGCGTGGTGTCGCCGGTTTCGGTGTAGAGGTCGGTTGCGCCCGCACCGCATGGCCGGTCAACCGCTCCATGTGGCGGAAAGGTTGGTGATCCAAGATGAGCAATGGCCACCTGGATCAAGTGGCCGGTGCAGTACAGTTCATGCAGGTCACGCAAATTGGTCCAGCGTTCCGCCGCCCGTTGGTACATAAAGTAGGTGTTGAGGTAGCCGCCGGACTGCTGGGCAGCTTCAATAACATAACTCATTTGGACTTGACCATATCAGGATTGGGGCTATTATAGACCTAACTTTTGAAAGCAAAAATTAGGCGGGGATTTCACACCACTGATCGAAATTCAAGGCATTTCTAAACGCTTTCCCGGCGTGGTGGCCAACGATGACCTTTGGTTGACCATTTGCGGCGGCGAAATCCATACAATTTTGGGCGAGAACGGCGCGGGCAAGTCTACTCTCATGAACATTCTGGCCGGGATGCTCCGGCCTGATGGGGGCCGGCTGTGTATCAACGGCCAGGAGGTTACGCTTGAGTCACCTCAGGCGGCGCTCCGGCACGGCATTGGCACGGTGTATCAGCACTTCACCCTGGTACCTAGCTTGTCGGTCATTGAGAATGTGATCCTGGGTCTCGATCTAGGCTTTGTGCTCGATCTAGATCGAGCCGAACAGCAGCTCAAATCGTTGTTGGGCGATTTTGGCCTGGCGGTTGCGCCGCGAACCGAGGTGCGCTACCTCTCGCTGGGCCAGCAGCAGCGGGTCGAGATCATCAAAACTCTGTTTCGCGGTTCGCAACTGTTGCTGCTCGACGAGCCTACTTCCGTGCTGACCCCGCCGGAAGTACGGGAACTTTTTGCGATTCTCAGCCAATTAAAAAATAGAGGTATCGGCATCGTATTTATTACCCATAAATTAGATGAAGCGCTGGAAATCAGCGACCGTATTACCATTTTACGTGAGGGCAAAAAGGTTGGCGCGTTTGGCCCCAGTGATCTGGCCCAGGGAGAACCGGGTGCGTTAGCCGGGCAGATTGTGGCGGCCATGTTCGGCGGGCCGACCCCGACCCATCTGACCGGCGCTGGCCGCTCCCGCCAGGTATTAGGGCCGCCCCTCTGTACTTTGAGCCAGATTACCGCACTGGATGATCGTGGCGTACCGGCGGTGCAGGGGGTCAGCCTCCAGCTTCAAGCCGGCGAGATTTTTGGCATTGCCGGGGTGGATGGCAACGGTCAAAAAGAGTTGGGGGAAGTTCTGGCCGGGCAGCGACTGGTGAGCCAAGGACAGGTGATGCTGGCCGGGCTAGACCTGACTAACCGAGGTGTAACGGCGGCAGCGCAGGCCGGCATCGGCTATGTGACCGACGACCGGCTGGGCGAGGCCAGCGTTCCCAAGTTGAGCGTGGCCGAGAATGCGGTACTGAAGGTTTTCAATCAGCGGCCTTTCTCCCGCTGGACGGTGTTGAACCGGGCGGCGATTGCCGACCATACACAGCGGCTGATCCGCGACTTCAAGATCAAAACGCCGGGACCGGAGGTGCAGTTGAGTACCCTTTCCGGGGGCAATATTCAAAAATTATTGCTCGCCCGTGAACTGGCCCGGCGGCCCAAACTGCTCGTCTGCAACAAGCCCACCCAGGGGCTGGATGTGCTGACGGCTGAATCTATTTTGCAGATGCTGCGCACCCAGGCTGATCAAGGGATGACGGTGCTGCTCATCTCCTCCGATCTGGATGAAATTTTGGAAGTGAGCAACCGCGTGGGGGTGATGGTCAAAGGCCGCCTGGTTGGGGTGTTCCCACGCGGCGAGGCCAACGGGGAGAAGCTGGGCCGCTTGATGTTGGGGCTATCAGATGCCTGAGTTAGCCCGGCTCCGTCCTTTCGTCCCTGTGCTTAGCTCTATCCTGGCGGTTGCCGCCGCTTTTTTAAGCGGCGCGCTTTTTCTGTGGTTGACAGGCAAGGACCCCGGCCAGGCTTACGCCATTCTGCTCAGCCGGGGGCTGGGCAGCACCCTGGGGATCACCGAAACGCTGATCAAAATGGCTCCGCTGCTGCTGGTCAGCGCCGGCCTACTGATTGCGCTCAAAGCCAGTGTTTGGAATATCGGCATTGACGGCCAGTTTTTGATTGGGGCCAGCCTAGCCGGTATTTTAGCGCCGCGCCTGGCTGGGGGCGTACCTCTGGCAGGAGTGCTGCTTCTTTGCGCCGGGGCGGCCTTTATCGGCGGGGCCGTGTGGGGAGTTGTACCGGCGGTGCTCAAGGTTCGCTATGGCCTCAACGAGATTATCACCACGATCATGATGAATTACGTCGCTATTTACCTGACCAGTTGGCTGGTGAAAGGGCCGTTTAGTGATCCCTCGGTTGTCGCGCCCCAGATGCCGACCATTCCGCCCGAATTTAGATTGCCGTTTTTGCCTTTTACCCGGATTCATATCGGCCTGCTGGTGGGGCTGGTCGCAGTGCTGCTGACCTATTTAATGTTTCGGTACGGCGCAACCGGCCTGGCCCTGACCATTCTGGGCCACAGCCGGAAAGCCGCTTTGCATGCGGGTCTGCCGGTCAACCGGCTGGTCGCCCTGGCGCTGCTGTTGAGCGCAGGAATGGCCGGGCTGGCCGGAGCCAACGATGTACTGGGGGTCAAGGGCTTATTCCAGGGCGAGTGGAACCCCATGTACGGCCTGACTGCCTTTGCCCTGGTTTTTCTGGCCCGACTCAACGGCCTGCTGGTTATTCCCTTTGCTTATTTTTTTGCCTTTTTGCTTTTTGGCGGCGAGGCAATGGCCCGCACTGCCCGCATCCCGGCCTATTTTGTGCCGCTGCTGGAAGGCTTGATGCTGCTCTTTTTTGCCATCAGTACCTATCTTGAACGTCGCTACCGGCGAGGGTTGGAGCCATGACCGCCGCCCAGTGGCAAATTTTTATCACGGCTTTGTTGAGCGCCGGGCTGATTGCCGCCGTGCCGCTGCTGCTGGCTGCCCTGGGCGAAACCTTTGCCGAGCGGGCCGGGCTGCTGAACCTGGGGTTGGAGGGCATGCTACTCAGCGGCGCTTTTGCCGGGTTTTATGCGGCCCTCACCACCCAAAGTATGGTTGCCGGGCTGGCTGCCGGCACAACCACCGGCCTGCTGTTAGGCCTGCTGTTCGGCTTTCTGGCGATTAGTTTGCGGGTGGATCAGGTGATTATTGGTTTGGGCATCACCCTGGTGGCCGAAGGGTCCACCGGCTTTCTTTTCCGCGATTTTTACGGCCAGCGCTTTCCTACCTTGACCTTCAGCACCGCCAAAGTAGCGGTTCCCTGGTTGAGCGACCTGCCTATTCTGGGGCCGGCCTTGTTTAACCAGCAGCCGCTTGTTTATCTGGCCTGGCTGCTGGTGGTTGGCTGTGCCTTTTTGCTGAAACACACGCGCTTTGGCCTCGAAGTCAGGGCTGCCGGCGAAAGTCCCCTGGCCGCCGACGCAGCCGGGGTCAACGTGGCCCAGACACGCTACCTGGCGATCATGATCGGCGGGGTCATGGCTGGGTTGGGCGGGGCGTTTTTGTCGGTGGGCGATCTCAACTTCTTTGTGCCAGGGATGACAGTGGGACAGGGCTTTATTGCCATCGCCATTGCTATGCTGGGCAAATGGCAGCCCTATCGGGTATTTTTTGGGGCGCTGCTTTTTGGCACGCTGCGCTCACTGTCCACTGGTCTGCAAATTATTGGGGTGGACCTGCGGCCCGAATTTGTCCTGATGCTGCCTTACATCGGGATTATTGTCGCTCTGATCATTCTGGCCAGGCGGACTCAACTTCCGGCGGCATTGGGCCTGCCGTATGAGCGGGATCAGCGGTAACGGATTAAATACTTGGAGTGCAAAAGCTTAGCCTTTGCCACTCCCGAAAAGCTATACTCAGGAGGAGATCACACCCGTGAAGTATCTTATCTATCTTTGGCTTGTCATTTTAATGCTAAGCATGGCAGCTTGCCAGGCGATGACGCCCGCCCCTGCCGAAGCCCCGGCGGCGACAACGGAAGCAGCCGCCAGCACCGGAGCAAAAGTGGAGAAAGTGGCGGTGCTGCTGCCGGCCAGCCAAACCGATCAGGGCTGGAACCAGCAGGCCGCCGACGCAATGGTTCAGGTGCAGCAAAAGCTAGGCTTTGAGCTGGAAGTGGCCGAAAACCTCGGCTATGACGACATCACCCCGGTGCTGCGCGACCTGGCCGAGCGTGACTTTGATTTGCTCATCTGCCACGCCAGCGGCTACCAGACCGTCTGCCCGGAGTTTGCCCAGCAGACCAGGATCAACGTGGCCGTTGTCGAAAACCCCGGCGCGGTAGGTCCTTACGTGGCCGATGTTGAAACCCAGGCCCAGGAAGTGGCCTACTTAGCGGGGATTTTGGCGGCCAAACTGTCGGGCAGCAAAAAAGTAGGCATTGTTGTCTCCGGCGAACCACCGACCTGGAATTTTATGACCATCGGTTTTGCCGAGGGGGTCAAAGCGACCGATCCGGCAGTAGAAATTATCTACAGCGTGATTGGCGAGGCGGCTTACGAAGACGCCGCCGGGGCCAAACGAGTGACCGAATCGCAACTGGCTGCCGGCGCGGATATCATCTTTGGCATGGGCGACGGCGCTTCGTTTGGCATGCTGCAAGCCATCCAGGAGCACAATGCGGCGGGTGGCAAAGCCCGCTTCATTGACGTTATTGGCGACAAAAGCGCCGACTATAAGGATGTCTTGCTGACATCAGTTGTGTTTGATTATACCGGTGTATACGAAACCATGATCAACGACATTGATACCGGTAATTTTGGCAAGGAGTACCGCATGGATGTGGCCGGCGGCGGCGTCCGGCTGCTCGATTTGCCGGCCGATGTTCCGGCTGATGTGGCGGCGGCGGTCGAGCGGGCCCGGCAGGACATTGTCAGCGGCAAAATCAAGGTTTCAGCCGTCGGCGACGCGGAAGCAATGCGAGCGCGGTTGGATGAATTGAAGCATTAAGGTAATTCCAAGACAGTTATTCAATCCATCTTGCGTCTTGCGTGTTCCGTGTTCCGTTTTGTTACGCAAGACGCAACACGCAAGACAATAGTCCGTACATTCTCGAAGTAAAATTTTTTTTCTGGAGACGATAGCAATGATGAACTGGCCTGTGATGAATCTATCCGGCGGTCCGGTCGAAATGACCAGCCGCACCCTGCGCGATATGGCCCGTCCGATGATGTATCATTACGACCCAGCCTTTATCGAGTTTTTTGACCACACCTGTCAACTGCTACAACAAGTTTATCGGACCCAATATGATGTGGTCATCATGCAGAGTGAGGCGGTGTTGGGGCTGGAAGCCGCCGCCGCCTGTTTGATTTCGCCGGGCGATAAGGTTTTGAACCTGGTTTCCGGGGTCTACGGCAAATTCTATCAGGATTTTATTGAAAAGTATGGCGGCGTCACTGTCGAGGTCGCCGTCCCTTACAACGAGGCCGTAGACCCCGACGACGTGCGCCGGGCGCTGCGAGATAACCCCGGCATCAAATTTCTGTCGGTAGTCCACTCCGAGACGCCTTCCGGCACGGTCAATCCGGTTAAGGAAATTGGGGCCATCGCCAAAGAGTTTGGGGTTATTACCATTGTAGATACTGTATCCGGGTTGGCCGGGGAAGTGCTCAGTCCGGAAGAGTGGGGCATGGATGTGGCGATTGCCGGGCCGCAAAAATGCCTGGGCGGGCCGCCCGGTTTGTCATTAATGGCGATCAGTCCGGCGGCCTGGCAGGCAATGGAAGAAAAGCGCCCGGCTCCCGTGCGGGGAACATTTCTGTCTATTCTGGATTGGAAAACTACATGGCTGGAGCAGCGCCGCTTCCCCTATACGCCCTCGGTGAGCGATATTTACGGCCTGGAGTCGGCCTTGACTCAGGCATTAGAGGAAGGGATTGAGCAGGTTGCGGCTCGACATACTACGATTGCCCGCGCCTGCCGGGCCGGGGTCAAGGCGCTGGGGTTGGAGTTATGGCCTGCTCGTGAGGAAATTGCCGCCCCGGCGGTCACGGCCATCAAGTTACCGGTGGGCCTGGTTGACGCTCAACTGCGCCAGCACATCCGCCGGCGTTATGGAATCATGATTTCGGGCGGGTACGGTGAGTTGTTGGGCCAGCTTTTCCGTCTGGGCCACATGGGCCAGGCCGCCCACCCGACCTATCTGGCGGCGCAATTGGCTATTCTGGAACGCAGCCTGGCCGACCTGGGCTATCCGGTCCAGTGGGGAGCTGGCGTCGGCGCGGCAATGGCGACCCTGGAGGGTTGGGGGGATTAACCGAATGAAAATGTCATTACGAGGCCATAGGCCCCTTCCAGGGTGGAGACTGCTTCACCTGCGGCTCGCAGTGATATGACAGTTATTTACGAAGAAGTCTCCACTTGCAGTTGGTTGAGAACCTGGCTAACTCCGGCGATGGAACCGGCAATTTCATCGGCCAACTGCCTGGCCTGGGGACTATCTACAACGCCCTCCAGAATTACTTGACCGCTGTTGACTGTCACGGTAATATCCCCGTTTTTGAGCTGGTCCTGCTGCCGAAGGCGTTGCTTAACTTCTGCGGCGATGGCCCCATTTGTACTCGGCTCACCTTCGTGATCAAGCTCGGTGTTGGAATTGGGCAGCGGGGTTGTAAACTCACTATAGCTGTTTTCGGGCGCTGAGTATTGATCCAGCCAGGGATCGTAGCCGGGGTAAGGGCCTTCGATAGCGGTCTCGCGGCGGTAGTCTTCGGGCTGCTTGAGTTCACCTTCCTGTCGCCCCGGTCGTGGCGCGGGTGGGTCAATTTGCAGGTAGTTGTGGACTCGTTGGACGCCTGGCACTGCCAGGGCCATATCCTCGGCAATGTGCTTGGCCCGGCGGCTCTCGACGACGCCTCGCAAGATAACTGCCCCCTGTTCAAATTCAGGCTTAACCTGGCTGACGTTAAACTGGTAATGACTCCAGCGGTTTCTTATCTCGGCCAGAATTTGCTCTTTGTTCGCATCATTCTTTGTTCTGCTCATGACCTATCTCCGTGCTATTTATAATAAAGCCCGGTTTTGGCTCAACCCCAGTGATTTAGGGTAAAAGCTAACAAAACCGGGCTTCTCATTACGATCCGGCCTGACTCAATCTCCAGCTTTGACCTAGCGTTAATCTGGGCTGCTGGAGCTTAAAGCAGGATCCTTACGCCTTGGCTTTTTGATTGATACCGGTCTTAAGCAGACCACCCTCAGCCAGCGCGGTCAGTTTTTTATCGGCCGCGCCTTCTTCGTCAAGCGTTTGTTGCAACAATTTCTCGGCATTTTTATAGCCAAGTTCTTTAGCATAGGTGCGCACGGCCCCATAACCGGCCATTTCGTAATGCTCTACGCGCTGGGCCGCAGCGATAAGCGCCGCATCCCTGACCATAGCATCGGCGGGCGTAGAAATAAATTCTTCTCCTTCTTCGATGAGACCGGCCATCGCCGGGCAGTGTTCCCCCATTGGGCGAACCCCAACTTCATTAAAGACCTGCTCCAGCCGGCGCAGGTGCTCGTGCGATTGCTCCAGGTGCTGCTGGAAAGCCGTCTTGAGCGCGGTTGACGAGGCCGCATTGGCCATCTTTGGCAGAGCCGTCACCACTTGGCTCTCCGCGTCGTACAAATCTTTCAGTTGGTCCACAAATAAATCTTGCAAGGAACTAAGGAACATCATAAACCTCCTGTACGGTTAGGCCAAACCAGTTTTTAATATTCAGCCAGTGGTGAATAATTTAACCGTTTCGGCCCGTTTTATATTCACTGACCTTATCACTATACCATTCCGGCGCTTTTATGCCTACACTAACCTGGGCGATTTAGATGTTACCGATTTGGGCTATTTTAAACTTGTAGAAATTACGAATGACTGAGCATTGAGGTATCTTCGAGGGCAAAGGTGATGGCCTGCTCCAAGGGCATACGCTGGCCCTCGGTCCAGGCTGCTGAAGCGGCAGCATCCTTCAATCCGTGCTCGACAGCTTTGAGGTAGAAAAGATCGGTGGTGTTAAAAGAGACGCCCAGCCTGTCGCGCAAAGCGGTGGCGACTGACCAAAAGAGGACTGCTCGATTGGGGCGTCCCAGTTCTGCGGCTAACACGGCCAGCTCTTGCAAACATTCGGCTATCTCCATTTGATTGCCCAATTTGTCGAACCACTGCAACGCTTCGGCAAAGCGGCTGGCGGCTAATGGCAAATCGCCCTGAAAGAAGGCTAAACGGCCCAGGGCATTAAGGCACATAGCGACACCTCGCCAATGGGGAACGGACTCAAGCAGCCGTAATCCTTCTTCCAGAAAGACAGTCGCCTCTTGATAATACCCATAATCCACATGCAGGCGGCCGGTGCTGTAAAGCGAGAGACCAATCCGGGAGGAGTCCCCACCCTGGCGCAAGAGCGATAAACTTTCGGCGTAATAAGCTTTGCCTGCCTCAAAATCACCGCTAAACCAGGCAATATCTCCCAGGGAATCCAGGGCATTGGCCAACCCCGACTCATCGCCCAACTGCCGGAAGAGGACGACGCTCTCCTGCAAAATGGCGGCAGCCCGTGAGAGGTCGCCTAACTGCCAGACCAACCAGGCGAACATGCTCAGGGCGCAAGCGCGGATGGCCGGCGCAATCGAGTCGCCTACCGTCGTGACATGCTCTAACCAGCGATAGCCCTCACGCAGATGGCCTCGCCCGTGCCAGTAACGATCCAGGGCCGAAGCCAGTTGTAATCCCTGTTCCACTTGTGCGGGCGCTGCTCCCGGTGCAAATGACCAGGCCAGGGCCGCCCGAATATTATCATGCTCTTGCTCGATCAGATTGTACCAGTCCACCTGTTGAGGTCCCAGGAACTGCACTTCCGCCTCTTGGGCCAGGGCCGTAAAGTAGGCCAGGTGGCGGCGGCAGCTGTCTTCGTCTTGGCCGGAGCTTTTTAATTTGTCGTAAGCGTACTGCCGGATCAGTTCATGTAGGTTATAGCGGCCCGCCTCCAGCCGCTGCAAAAGGGAACGACTTTCCAGCTTTGAGAGCAGCATCAACCCAGCCCCGGCCACCCGCTCGGCGGCCTCACGCCGGAATCCGCCGGCAAAAACGGACAACCGCTGTAATGTCTGTTGTTCATCCGGGGTAAGGAGCCGCCAGGAGTAATCAAAAGCAGCCCGCAAGCTGCGATGTCGCTCCGGTACATCGCGGGCGGAGCTGGTCAGAAAATCCAGGTTGGATTCAATCTCTTGCACAATTTCAGCACAAGAGAGCAGGCGCACCCAGGCGGCAGCCAGCTCAATCCCCAAAGGCAGCCCTTCGAGCAAGCGGCACAGGTGAGCCACCGCCACCCGATCTTCTGGGGTCAGCTTAAAATCGGCCTTGACCCGCCTGGCCCGTTCCACAAACAAGGTGATGGCGCTGTAGCTTGATGACTGCTCGGCCTCATCGGCGGGCGGTATGGGCAAGCCCGATACCTGAAAAACCCACTCCCCCTGCAAATTCAATCGCTCGCGAGACGTGACCAAAAGTTTTACTCCGGGGGCCTGGCTCAAAATCTCAATCAGCAAATCCAGCCCGGCCTCACTGGCCTGGGTCGGGCTGGGCAAGAGTTGTTCAAAGTTGTCCAGAGCCAGCAGCAGCGACTTCGTACGCAGGTAGTGAAGCAGTTGGCTCTGCGGGTCGGCCAGGCCGGAAAAAGTCAAGCCAATCGCATGGGCAATCGCCGGGGCAATAAACTCGGCGGCGCTAACCGGGGCCAGCGAAACAAAATAAGCGCCATCGGCCAGGTGTTGGTGCTGTTGGGCGGCCGTCTCCAGGGCCAGCCGGGTTTTGCCGATGCCGCCGGGACCAATCAGGGTCAACAGCCGGCAGTCTGGCTGGCCCAAAAGTTGAGCTAAAACCGCTAATTCACGCTCTCGGCCAATCAGTGGAGTGGGCGGAGTTGGCAGGTTCGCAAAGCGGGTTGCGTGTTGGAAGGTTGGAAGGTTGGAGGTTGAAGGTTGGAGGGGGGGCGAGTTGACGGAGCGAGGCGGTGGGGAATCAACGTTCAATATTCCAACGTTCAACGGTTTAACGTTTTGCAGGTGGCTAACATTCAGACCGGCGCGGGCCACCTTGAGAAAGGTCGGGCGGTCTTCCGGGGCAATCTCCAGGCAGCCCGCCAGGAGTTCGGCCAACTGCTGCGAGGGACGGCGTTCATCATCCTCAATCTTGCGAATAGCCGAAACCGAGCAGCCGGCGCACTCGGCCAGCGCCTCGCGGGTTAAATCTAAGACTCGACGGCGCTGTCGCAGCCAAAGGCCAAAGGAGGTAGGTGTTTCTGTCACCTGAACTGATCCTAAATCGAGTAGGGGAGCGGGCAGGGGTGAAATTTCTCTCCTGCTCACCTGCTCAGATGTATCACTTTTTGGGACACCGGCGGGGTCACTAACTGCCCCCCGTTGGCCGCCATTATATGTTAGAGTAAACCTCAAGTCAAGGGGGTTACATTTCCCCAAATTCAATTCAAGAAAGGAGATTGTTATGAAAAAGGTATTTTACCTGATGGCAGTATCATGGGTTTTAGCGCACGGCGGGTTTTGGGTTCAACCCCGGCGCTTTGCGCCATCCTGCCGTGGCTCTGTAGGCCAATGACAAACTAAAAAGATTTTCAAAACCAATTTAACCATTCAATCAAACTCAAACATTCTTTCAACGGAGGTAACATGAAAAACAAAATGTCTTTACGGATTGCTTTGCTCAACGCCGCCATTGCGGCCTTTAGTTTCATCCCCGGTGTGGCTGTTGAAGCTGAGGACGCTTCGGCTATCGCCGGGAGACGAAACTGGATAACGACCGATTCTGCGTTGCAGGACAAGCCGGAGGAGCAGCCAGCCGATGGGTCATCTCTGGCGGCGGGGAAACAAGGGGGCATTAAAACTATTCCCTTCCTTAATACTGAATCGGAGGAGTCCCCGGCCATCGCGGGGTCGAGACGAACCGGTCTGATCACCGAGTCGGCCTGATCACCCCAAGCTAGTACATCGCGGCGTAAATGACCCTACAGATCGTAGTAACGACTTTAGTCGTTTTGGGCAGGTTAAGCGACTGAAGTCGCCACTACAAACTGTAAACTTACTTCCGCCCAAGTGTACTGGCAAGATTGACCAACCCGAAACCATTTAAATATTTATAGAAGTTACGGGGATGCGTTTGATCTTACTTGTGTTGCGTCTGGCGTGAGGTGAAGTAAACGAAACACGCCAGACGCAACACGAATATCGAACAATTTGGGGGAGTTGCCTTATCTTGAGAGGGTCAACCGGATCAGCGCATCCAGGATGGTGGTCGCCGTGGGATCAGCGCCGGGAGCATCCTGGGTGAGACGGAACGTGGTCAGCACGGCCCGGCCTTCGCCATAACGTCGGACCCCAATCAAGGCCACCGGCTTGTGAATCCAGCCGACAAACAAACCGGCATAAACGTGGGCGGCAAAGTCGAGCGGGCTAAACCCGGTCAGGATGTGATTGGGGATCACCCGGTCGAAGCTGTGATCCAGCAAAGGGCCGGCCGGTAAATCGGCCAGCGGTCCCTGCCGGCGAACCCAGGCGAAGGAAGACGCCCAATCTCCGTGCCAGGGCGTCCCTTCTCTGGCTTTAACCTGGGTGCTGGGCAAATGCAAGCCAATTGCCTCCAAGTGATCGGCCAGCAGCAACAGCCGCCCCCCCTCGCGCACATAGCCGACTAAGGTGTCGTCGAGCCGATTAGCCACAATCACTCCCGCCGCCTGCGGGTCTGAAACTAGCTGATACCCCATCGCGCTTAAACGATCAGCCAGGGCAGAGTCGGGCGTCCACAGCGGGGGCGAGTCGGGCGGAGTGCGTTGAGGGAAAATCGCCAGGTCTACGTGATTCGAGGCCAGACGAGTGCCATCAGCAGCAAAGAGTTCCAGAACAAGCCGCTGCACTGCTGCTTTGGTTAAGATGGGAGCATCAAAAAGGAGAGTGCCTAAGTCCCGGACCTGACCGGCCTGCACGGCTGGCACATTGATCCGGCCGCTGGCAGCGTCGAGCGTCCAACGAAGTTCAGCCCCTTCAATATCCGGCCCTCTCCCATGAGCTACCGCCAGGCCGATTTGAATCGATTCGCCGGCCCAATAAGCCACCCGCTCCCATTGGGGCACAATCACCGTATCAGCGTTGATGGCGACAAAATCCCGGTGAAATGCCTTGGGATTGCGTTTGATATCCAGCAGGCCGTTCGCTTCCCAATGGACATCGGTGAACTCGGTGATAACATAGCCGACAATTTGCGGGTGCCGGCGCATGACCTCAATTTCGTATTTTAAGGCTAGATACTGCTGCCATTGGGTAGCCTCGACAAAATTTTCCCACGAACCAAAAACCCGGTTCAGATACCAGGCCCGAAAACGGCGGCGGACTCCATGTGGCTGCACCACCCCGTCATCCCACTCCTGGCCGGTTTCAAACCACCACGGTTCGCGTCCTTCGGTTAAGAGCAAGTTAACATCGGGCAGTCCCCAGTTGCCAAACTCAGACACAATCAGCGGTTCTTGGCCGGTGCGGACAGCATCGCCGTGAGGGCTAAAGGTCCAGGCCGGACGGTTGGCAAAGGAATTTACAAAGGCATCCCACTTGTGACGATGGTCAGGAATAGCCCGATAGTGATGGAAATCTTCCAAATCAGTTTGGACATGGAAGTTGGGCCAGCAGGGTGAGTTATCTACCACCAGCCGGGTGGAGTCAAGGGCTTTGAGCCAGTGGTAGGTAGCTTTGAGCCAGGCGCGATGGCTGGCGCTATGCACCAAATCGGTGCCCCAATCCTCGTTGATGATGGTCCAGGCAATGATCGAGGGATGGTGACCGTCCCGCTCGACGATGCCTTGCAAGGTCGCCCGGCCGCGTTTTGCCGCTCTCTCGGTCAGCAACCGCCAGTTAGGCAGCTCGGCCCAGATGAGGATGCCCAACCGATCCGCCACTTCGTAGTAGCGCGGGTCGGCCACTTTGATGTGGCAGCGCAGGCAGTTTAAACCCAATTCTTTGGCCTTGTGGAGTTGATCCTCCAGAAAGGCAACCGAGGGCGGGGTGGCGATGGTGTCGGGGTAATAATCCTGGTCCAGCGCCCCGCGCAAATACAGGAGTTGGCCGTTGAGAAAAAGCTGTCCGTCTCTGGCTTCAATGGTGCGGAAACCAAAATGCTGGGCCAGCCGGTCCGTTTGCTCCTCACCCTGGCCCAGGCAAACTTCGAGTTGGTAGAGGTGAGGCTGGTCGGGCGACCAGGCCAGCGGCTGAGAGACTGTCGTCTTCAAGCTCAGGCTTGTATCTCCGGCGGCCAGGTTAGCCTTGATGGAAGCCACTTTTTTGCCCTGAGGGTCCATAATATTAAGCTGGCCCCAACCCTCTGCCGGAGCCGGAGTTGGGAGTGTGAGGTTAACCTGTATTGCCCCGCTCGACAGATCGGAGTGGATTTGCAGCCCTTGAATGTGAAACTGCGGGCGACATTCCAGCCAGACGGACTGCCAAATCCCGTTCAGCGGACCATACCAACTCTGCTTGCCGTGAGGAATTTCGGCGAAGGAAAAATCGGGATAGCGCTGCGGGTCTTCAATCGGGCCGGTCACGCGGACAATCAATTCATTCGCGCCGCCCCAATTCAAGTGATCGCCTGCTTCAAACTCAAAGGGCAAATAGCCGCCCGCATGTTCACCCAAAAGGATGCCGTTGAGCCAGACCTGGCTGAAATAATCTACTGCGCCAAAATGCAGCACCACCGACCCGCCGCTCTGCCAATCAGATGGTGCTTGAAAAGTGCGCCGGTACCAGCCTGTTCCAGCCTGTTCGCGCAGGTCTTCAAACTCAGCCTGCCAGGGCATGGGCACGTGGGCCTCGCGCCACTCGGTTAGATCTTTCAATTCGGCTTCATCGGTTGGGTCAAACTGAAACTGCCAGACCCCATCCAAAGCCAGCCGGCTGCGTCCTTGCTCAACCCACAGGTCCGACTCATTATTTGTTTTGGCCTGGTCCTCCTCTTCAAAGGCCGAGGTGGTCTTGGTATCATGTGATACAACTTGTTCAATACGGTTCATCATCAAACTCCGGCAATAAAACAGGTCAACTTTGTTCGGAATTAGCTCCGAATCAGGGTATTATGTTTCGGTCAGTAAATATAACGGCTCCTTTCCTCATTACAAATTATGAGCCAGATAACGGCGGTACTCGGCCACCAGGGGCGTTTCGTGGCGCTGCAAAATATTAGCCTTATCAAAACGGCAATCCCATAAGCCCAAGTGAAGCAAATGTTTAGCCAGGGGACGCCGGTCCAGTCGGTAAAGCCAATCATGCTAAAAACCGGAAACCATGTGTAGCCAATCACCGGCAGACCGGCGCTGCGGCAGCCGTTAACGGCGGCAAGGGTCTCGGCCATCCAGCGAGCGCGGCCCACCTCATCCCTTTTGGCGCTGGTCTCAGTGACCAAAAGCGGCAAGCGCGTCTTTTGATAGGCCAATTGCAAAACGCACTCCAGATGCTGCCCGGTCAGGCTGTTTCGTTTAACGTGGTAATTCCCTGCCGCATCTTGTCTTACTTTCCCCCCACTCCAGGGATAAAAGTTGACGCCAAACCAGTCGAACGGCTGAGCCTGGGCCAGGACCCGCTCAATCTCTGCCGGGTTGCTGCCGTGGGTGAGCAGGTATTGGTAACCGGACTGATCGGGTGTTAATTGTCCGGTAACCAAATCGAAGCTCAAGAAACGCAAATCCAGCCAATTATCCAGGTGAGCTTGAAGGCTGCGCTGAGCAGAATAAAACCAACTCAAGGCTTCTACCGCTACCAGTACACAACCCGGCACAATCGCCCGCAGCCGCTGCATGGTAAGTTGCTGGCCGCGAACCAACTGCAAAATCAAGTGCGCCTGGCGATTTTCCTCAACCAAATAGGGCGGCCATTGACCCAGTTTGCCGCAGTATTCGGCAGTAATCATGGGTTCATTGAGCGGCGTATAGTAGCGCACCAGGTCACGGTAACGCTCGGCAAAAGCGGCGGCATAATCGGCGACATAGGCCGGGTAATCGGGGTCATCAAAACTCTGTTCCAACCACAAGGGGGTGCCATAGTGGATCAAGTCGAGAATGGGGGTCAGCTTTTTTAAGTGCATGTATTCCAGCACCTGATCTGTCCAGCGCCAATCAAAGGAGTTAGGACCGGGCTGAACCTGATACCAGGGCGGGTCCCCAGCGTAAATGGCTGACACCCAGAGAAGCGACTCGCTCCAGGTCTTCTCGCCAAAATTCATAATGTTGCGTCAAGTTAAACTCATCCAACGGCCGCATACCTTCCCTGGCGTGCGGAATAAAGGTGTTTTCAATACCAACAGCCCAAATGAAGGGGAAAGGGTGTTCAAGGTGTTTCAAAGGTAGCTCACAGTCTGGTTGATTTAGTAGCTGTCCAGAAACAACTTTGTACCTGTTCTGAGAATAGAGATTGGAGATTAGAGATTAAAAATCTCCAATCTCCAAATTGGTGGTGTAGGTTATACGCCCCCGTGGTTACTATCCTTGGCCTATCTAATTTTTACGGGTAGGGGATTTCAAAGGTTAGGCGGACAAACTATAGAACTATTCGACATCCTTTATACACCAGAAATACACGCGGATAAAGTGCCATCCGTCCAGAAAACCGGGTGACTTCCGTCACCTGGAAAAGTGACTTTCAGGCAAGTCGGGCGCCGGAAAGAGCTACTGGGGCAAATGCCCGAAAGGGCAACGCTTTGTCAAGAAACCTGTAGTAGCTCGATTGGATAGGGTTAAAAGCTCGGCTCATGTTAAGTACTAGTGCAAAACAGGCCGGGCTCCCACGCCCGGCCCTCGGCGGCGTGGGAGCCGCCTCCGCTAAATTGCACTTGTTCTATACATGAGCCAAAAGCTCAACCTATCTACTTGGATGGTACAAAGGTAGGTTGTTTAGCAAGAGGAATTATTAAAAATTAACTCTTTCTAACTTTTGAAATCACCCACCAGAGTATAGGCAGATCGGCCAAATAAAGTTAAAATTTGAGTGATGATATGACATAACAAAGCAGTTGCCTTGTCCAGATATGGGCAGTCTATCCCTACCACCCACAAATTTCTTTATCAATAGAAAGGAAAAAGCCATTTTATGGCAACAGAGGGCCTTGTGGCCCTCGTCAATTGTAGATGACTTTTTCTCAAACAAATTTAGCAAGAAAACCCCTTTTTCAAAGTTTTTTCATGGGCGGGTTTGAATGTTCCTGTCACCATCATCGTTCAGGCAAACGATTGGACCTGATTGCGGCCACCCAACACGATACCTATGCCCATCTTGATTACCGCCGCTTACGCGAACAGGGTCTTTACACCGCCCGCGATGGTCTGCGCTGGCCATTGATAGAAAAATTTCCCGGCCATTATGACTTTTCGAGCGCACTGCCCCAGTTAAGGGCGGCCCGGCGGGCCGGAGTAGAGGTAATTTGGGATTTATGCCATTACGGCTGGCCGGATGATATTGACATCTTTAAACCAGAGTTTGTGCAGCGATTTGCCCGTTATGCACAGGCCTGCGCCAGGATACTGTTGAATGAAAGTGAAATTTTACCGCTGATTGTACCCATCAACGAGATTTCGTTTTGGGCATGGGCTGGCGGCGATGTGGCCTACATGAATCCTTTTGTGCAAGGACGCGGCGATGAGTTGAAGTTTCAACTAATCCGGGCGGCCATCGAAGCGATTGAGGCAATCTGGAGCGTGAACCCACATATTCAGATTACGCACGTCGAGCCGGTGGTCAACGTTATCGCCGCCCCTAACCGGCCTCAAGATCGCCCGGTAGCCAAAGCTTACTACCTGGCTCAATACGAAGTCTGGGACATCTTGACCGGGCGACAGCAGCCCCAGTTGGGCGGGACATGAGAAATATCTGGGCCTTATGGGGATTAATTATTACCCGCACAACCAATGGTTGGTGCATGATCGAGCGATGATTCCCAGGGGTAATCCCTTTTATCGCCCTTTTAGAGATATGTTGGCTGAGATCTATCAACGTTATGGCCGGCCCCTCTTTATTTCTGAAACCGGCGCCGAAAATGAGGATCGTCCGGGGTGGTTACGATATGTCAGCAGTGAAGTGCAGGCCACTATTCAGACCGGTGTGCCGGTGGAGGGCATTTGTCTCTACCCCATCCTCAACCATCCCGGCTGGGATGACGACCGGCATTGCTGCAATGGCCTGTGGGACTACCCCAGCGAAACGGGCGCACGCGAGATTTATCAGCCCCTAGCTCAAGAATTACACCGACAACAGGCTTTACGAAGTTTTAGCAGCTACTCATCAAAACAATTAGTACAGCCATCTGGAGATATTTATGAATGACAATCAAAAAAATGACAAGAGTTCACACGGGTTGGAGCCTCTGATGAAAGACACACCCGACCTGGTGTGCTTCTCGCACCTCCGTTGGAACTTTGTTTACCAACGACCTCAACACCTCTTAAGTCGCTGCGCCCGCGACCATCGAGTTTTTTATATAGAAGAACCTAAATTTGGTAAGGACGAAGCCCGGCTTGAAGTCAGCCAACCCCAGGAAGGACTAACCATTGTGGTACCTCACCTTCCAAATGGATTAACCGAAGAAACGCTAAACGAGACCCTCCAACAGCTGATAAATGATCTGTTTGCCCGGCACGAGATACACACTTACATGCTCTGGTATTACACCCCCATGGCCTTGAATTTTACCCGGCATTTAAAACCGGTTGTGGTTATTTACGACTGTATGGATGAATTGACCCTGTTCAAAAATGCCCCTACCGCGCTAAAAAAGCTGGAGGTTGAACTGTTTAGCCGGGCTGATTTAGTTTTTACCGGCGGGCAGAGCCTCTACGAAGTCAAATGTCACCAGCATCCTAGTGTCCACTGCTTTCCCAGCAGTATTGATGTGGCCCATTTTGGCCAGGCTCGAAACGAGTTAGCCGAACCGGCCGATCAGGCCCAGATTCCCCATCCCCGCCTGGGCTTTTTTGGAGTGATTGACGAACGATTTGACCTTCATCTTTTAGAGGGTCTGGCCCAGGCTCGCCCGGAATGGCACTTTGTGATGGTGGGGCCGGTGGTTAAGATAAACACGGCCACGCTGCCAAAGCGGGATAATATTCATTATCTCGGTTCCAAATCTTATCAGGAATTGCCGGTCTACCTGTCCGGCTGGGATATAGCCCTGCTCCCCTTTGCTCGTAATGATGCAACCCGCTTTATTAGCCCCACCAAAACCCCCGAATATCTGGCCGGAGGCAAACCAGTGGTCTCCACTTCGATTCAGGATGTGGTTTATCCCTACGGCGAACAACAGTTGGTCCGCATTGCCGATACGGTAACGGATACAGTAACAGCCATTGAAGAATTATTAGCTCAAACCGGCGAACAAAAGGCTGACTGGCTGCGCCAGGTTGACGAATTCCTGGCCGAAAAGTCGTGGGATCAAACCTGGCAGCAAATGAGCCAACTCATTCAAGCGGCCCTGGATAGTTATACCCTCAAAACTCCCCTGCCCGACCCGGCTGGCTACCCTCTACAATCGCCGGCAACCATGCCTTGGCTGGTCAAAGACCGGGGGGACAACCTTAAAACCTTTGACTATCTGATTGTGGGGGCCGGTTTTGCCGGCAGCGTCCTGGCCGAGCGCCTGGCCTGCGGCTCCGGCAAAAAAGTGCTGCTGATTGACAAGCGGCCCCACATTGCCGGCAACGCCTATGACCATTACGACGCCCAGGGAATCTTGGTGCATAAATACGGCCCGCACATTTTCCACACCAACTCCCGCGACGTTTTTGTGTATCTCTCGCGTTTCACCCAATGGCGGCCCTATGAGCACCGGGTGCGGGCCAGTGTGGACGGTCAACTGGTCCCCATCCCCATCAACCTGGATACCATCAACCAGCTTTATGGCCTTAACCTCACCTCCTATCAATTGGAAGAGTTTTTTGCCTCGGTGGCCGAACCGCGCCCGGAAATTAACACTTCCGAAGATGTGGTCGTCAGCCAGGTCGGCAAAGAACTTTACGAAAAGTTCTTCCGTAACTATACCCGTAAGCAGTGGGATTTAGACCCGTCCGAATTGGACTCCTCGGTGATTGCCCGCGTGCCTATCCGAACCAACCGGGATGATCGCTACTTTACCGATGTCTACCAAGCTATGCCCCTGTACGGCTACACCCGCATGTTCGAGAATATGCTGGACCACCGTCATATCAAGGTTATGTTTAACACCGATTTTCAGGATATCAAGGATTACGTCTCGTACCGCGAGGTCATCTATACCGGCCCGGTAGACGAATACTTTAATTACTGTTACGGCAAGCTGCCGTATCGTTCCTTAAATTTCAAGTTTGAGACACTGGATAAAGAGTACCATCAGCCGGTGGCAGTTATCAACTATCCTAACCAACATCTCTACACCCGGGTTACCGAATTCAAACATCTCACCGGCCAAGAACACGGTAAAACCAGCTTGGTTTACGAGTATCCCTGTGCCGAGGGCGACCCTTATTACCCCATTCCTCGCCCGGAAAACGCCGAACTTTACCGCAAGTACAAGGCCCTGGCCGACAGCACCGCCAACGTTCACTTTGTGGGGCGGCTGGCGACTTACAAATATTACAATATGGACCAGGTGACAGCCCAGGCGCTGACGCTCTACACCAAGTTGAGTGGTCAATCACGGGCTGACTCGCTAAAAACGCACACGGCTGGCCCTGTTTATGTATTGAACGGTGTTCCAGCAGCCCAGCCGGTTCGCTCGTCCGCTTAAAGATGGAAGGGACATTTTTTATCAATCTATCAAAGAAAGGAAAGAAACCATGGCTAGAACAATTATTAGATTATATGATGACTTTGCTACAGCGCAGGAAGTAGCGCACGAATTGGTAAATACCGGATTTGCCCGTGATAATATCAGCATCATGGCCAATGATGCTTCGGGTGAGTACAGCAGGCAAATTGGCAGCAGCGAAGCCGATGTCAGCGGCGCGGGGGCCGGGGCCGGAATTGGCGCGGTTCTGGGCGGCGGCGTCGGCCTACTGGTAGGAGCGGGGGCGCTGGCAATCCCTGGCATCGGCCCGGTTATTGCGGCCGGCCCGGTGCTATCGGCGCTGGCTACGGCAGGCGTGGGAGCCGGCATTGGCGCCGTGACCGGAGGGTTGGTCGGCGCTTTGGTGGATATAGGCGTGCCTGAAGAAGAGGCCGAATATTACGCCGAGGGTGTCCGCCGTGGCGGGGCTATCCTCACCATCCACGCCTCCGATGAGGCCGAAGAACGGGCCATGAACATTATCAACCGCTCTCAATCCGTAGACCTGGATGAGCGCGCCTCCTGGTGGCGAGAACAAGGCTGGAGCAGCTTTGACCCCAATGCGGCCCCTTACAGCGCCGGCGATGTGGCCCAAGAGCGGGCTTCTTATCAGGCTTACAGCAGCAATCGCAGCCCCGGCAATCCCTCGTCCCCTGGCAGTCGCGGCTGGCCGGAAGTAGAGCCAGCCCCCGGCGAAAGCACTTATCGCGGCGATGTGACCAACAATCCAGGCTATCGCAGTGAAGGCTGGCCCGAAGTTGAACCGGGGCCGGGAGAGACCGGCTACCAGGGTGATGTGCGGGACAATCCAAATTACGAGAGCCGTGGTTGGCAAGAAGTCGAGCCAGCCCCTGGTGAAACCACCTATCAAGGTGATGTCACCGACAACCCCGGCTATCAGAGCCGTGGCTGGACCGAAGTTGAACCGCCCGAGGGAGAAACTGCTGAAACCTGGAGCGGCAGCACCACCAGCACTGCCCGCGCCACCGGCAGCCCCGGCCTGGTCGAAGACCGCGCCCCGGCAGAAGGGCGGAGAGATGTGGATTTAAACGCGGATTACACCTGGGAAGAAACCAAAGATAACGTCCGCGAAGGCTGGGAAGAGACCAAAGATGCGGCGCGTAAGGGTTGGCAGGAAACCAAAGAGGCCTTTGATTTTGATGACGATTACGACGATGACCGCTTCCACCAGCATTTCAATACGGTCTACGCCAGCCGTGGCTTTGCCTATGAAACTTATGCCCCCGCTTATCACTACGGCTATGATTTAGCCTACGATCCTGACTTTGAGGATCGTGATTGGGCTGACTTTGAGCCGGAAGCCCGCCAATACTGGGAGTCGAGCTATGAAGGCCCCTGGGAGCAGTTCAAAGATGCCATACGGCACGCCTGGGAAGAAACCAAAGAAGCCATTGGCCTTGAAGCGGAAGAAGACTTTAAAACCTTCGACAGCCGCTTCCGCACCCATTACAACACCGCCTATGCCAGCAGCGGCTACGATTACGACACCTACTATGCCCCGGCATATCGTTACGGCTACGATCTGGCCTACGACCCCGATTTTGATAACCGGACCTGGAATGAAATCGAGATAGACGCACGCCGTGAGTGGGAAGCCGACTACGAAGGCCCCTGGGAACAGTTTAAAGACGCTGTGCGGCACGCCTGGCAGGAAACCAAAGAGGCTATCGGCCTGGCCGACGACGATGACGATCTGACTGAGTTCAACCGCCAGCGCCGCTCCGGCGATATTGACCGCTACTAATAGACAAAGCAGATAAACATCGTACAATCTTTTAGCGGGCCGGGCTCCCACGCCCGGCCAAGCGACGGCGTGGGAGCCGTCGCTGCTACATACAATGATAGTATGACTTTTAAGTGATTTGTCTATAAGTTCAAAAATTAACGTAACTACTTCTACGAGGCGATCAACACCTCATTTGCGCTGGCCAATAAACCTAAACACTCTCCGGCAATTTCGGCTTCAGCGTGCGCTTGGCACTCGGCCTCTTCAACCTGCTTGCGGTCGTGAATATCGGTGGGTTGATAAGGCTGGCCATCGGGATGCAGCCCTTGAAAGTTTTGGATCTCTTGATACGGCTCATTTCAACGCTGACCTCAAATCCAAAGCCATCAACTGCCGGGCATGCGCGTTAACCAAGACACTTTCACCCGAAGGAGCAGTGGCAATAGCTATCCCTGCCGGCGTCTGCTGTAGAATGGGACAGTCATATTCCTGCGGCTCACGCCTGACCCAATCGACTTGGCGATCGACTGAGTGGGGTCAGTGACCCATTCGCTCACACTATCGGCCAGGTTTTTGGCCCGGATAGTCGAGCAATCTTTGCCGTGATACTGATAGCCCCGCCCCAGCAACCAGTTGACCTGGGCCAGACTGCCTCCAATTGCCCTACAGCGCGGCCTGATAGACTAATTGGCTTGAAACCCCATACTTCTGACCGGGCACACCATCAAATCGGCAATATAATGGGTTAGACCTGTACCGCCAGCGATTGGTGCAGTTGATCCTGTTTTTTGCACGGCGATGAATATCGAAGCAAAGTAATGGCCTATAAACTTATCTCTGCCTGTCTTTTTATGATACAATAGACATTGACAATAGTATTTAGCCCCGGAGAATCAGGCTCTTGAGAGTTTCTCTAATGGTATCCGTCTGACAAAATTTAGAAATAGAAACAGCCCTAAAAGAATACTCAGGAACCATTGTTATACCGCCAGAGAATGCATTTAAAATATTGATGTCATCGAAATAAGTGGGAGTGTAAGCCAAAAGAATGGAGCGTAAATTTCGATTTGTGGACAGCCGAAGAAGGACGAGTGGATTTAACGCTAGAATTGACACTAATTGGCAATAATAAGCAAACTTACGAAGTACAGCTAGATGCAATACTTTTCAGATAAGGTTTTGTTGATATTTCACTTTGTTGCCCAAAAACGCACCCTTCGATACGGCTATCGCCTACTCAGGATGCGTTTTTGGGCCGATTTCGCACGCTTCGATGCGCCCTTACGGGCACTCAGCATGCGAAATCGGCAAATGTCAACAGAACCTAAACTACGTTATTTGAAAAGTATTGCAGCTAGATGATATTCACGTACTTTAAGCAAGGATAATCCGAGATTTAAGGAGTTACTCATGAGGATACCTTCTACCCAAAATCTCCTCGACTTTAGCGGCAGAGTTGTTATCGTCACCGGCAGTGGCGGCGGGCTGGGCGCAGGTATTGCCCTCCGCTTTGCCGAAGCTGGCGCAGCGGTGGGGGTCAATTATCGTTCCAGCGCCGCCGGAGCGCAGACGGTTGTTGCTCAAATCGAGGCCGCCGGAGGTCGGGCGATAGCCATCCGGGCCGATGTGACCCAAAAAGCCGAAGTTGAAGCGTTGATCAGCCAAACGGTTGAAGCCTTTAGCCGGCTGGACGTATTAATCAACAACGCCGGGGTGTATCCTCTTGTCAATCTGATCGAGATGAGCGAGGCTGAATGGGATGAAGTTATCAACTCCAACCTGCGCAGTACCTTCCTCTGCACTCAGGCGGCAGCCAAACAGATGATGGCGCAAGGGGGAGGCGGGGCTATTGTTAACATCGCCTCGATTGAGGCGGAGAATCCAGCCCCCATGCACAGCCACTACAACGCGGCCAAAGGCGGCGTGGTGATGCACACGGCGGCGGCAGCCAATGAATTGGGCCTGTACGGTATCCGGGTTAACTCAGTTTCGCCCGGCCTGATCTGGCGCGAGGGCATTGAGCAAGCCTGGCCCGACGGCGTCGAGCGATTTTTGAAAGCTGCGCCGCTGGGACGGCTGGGGATGCCCGACGATGTGGCCGATGCCTGCCTCTTCCTGGCCTCCCCCGCCGCCCGTTGGATCACCGGGGCCAATTTGCGGGTGGATGGCGGGGTGATGACCAAGCAGATATTTTAACGTGATGCGTGAAACGTGAAACGTGAATTATTACGCATCACGCATCACGCATCACGCTTTATGACAAGTTTAGGAGAAATTTATGCTTCTCAAAGATAAAGTCATTTTCGTCACCGGAGCCGGGCAGGGCATGGGCCGGGGGATTGCTCAGGCGGTGGCCGAGGCCGGGGCGCAGGTGGTGGTCAGTGATTTACGGCTGGAGCCGGTGCAAGAAACGGCCCGGTTGATTGAGGCCGGCGGTCAGCACGCTCTGCCCCTGATTGCCGATGTGCTTGATGCTGAAGAAATGAGCAGCGCCATCCAGCAGGCCGTTGCTGCCTTTGGCCGCCTGGATGGCTGGGTTAACAACGCCGGGGTGGTCAAAATGGACAGCGCCCTCGATATGAGCGAAGAAGATTGGGCCTTTCAGTTCGAGGTCAATGTGCAGGGACTTTTTGTGTGCTGCCAACTGGCGGCCAAACAGATGATTGCCCAGGGCCAGGGCGGGGCCATCGTCAACATCGCTTCTAATGCCGGCAAGGTCGGCTATCGCAACATGGCTGCTTACAACGCCAGCAAGGCGGCGGTGATCAACCTGACCCGTTCGCTCTCGCTGGAATGGGCCGAGCACAGCATCAACGTCAATGCCGTTTGTCCCGGCGGGGTGGACACCCCTATGCTGCTGGGCGTGGCCGAGTGGCTGACCCAGCGCATCGGCGGCGACCCGCACGAGTTGGTCAAAACAATGAAACCAAACCAGATGAACCGCCACATCCAGCCTATCGAGGTGGGGCGGGTGGTCGCGTTTCTATTATCCGAGCAGGCCACGATCATTCGCGGACAGGCGATCAATGTAGATGGCGGCGATACGCCCTATTGATTTTGGATTTTAGATTTTGGATTTTGGATTGCTGCACGTCCATGTCATTCCGACCATAGGGAGGAATCTTCTAACCTCACTATTAAGAGCGTCTTGGTAGCTGCACGGTCTGTCATTTCGTAGATATGCTACGCAGGGAGCGAGAAATCTTTAAGACCCATGTTTGCCAATAGCGGGCTTGGAGATTTCTCGGCTTTCAGCCTCGAAATGACATGGAGTGAAATACCATACTATCGAGGTAATGTTTGATGCAACCCGCCGATAAACTCATCCTACATGGCCTAGTCGTGACAATGGACGACCAACTCACCCTCATAGACGACGGGGCTGTGGCGATTGTGGGGGCTAAAATTACGGCGGTGGGCGCGACCAACGAGGTGAGCGGGTTTATCGGCCCTACCACCGAGATTATTGACGCCACCGGCCAACTGGTTATGCCCGGCCTGATCAACGCCCACACCCACGCCGCCGATGCGCTTTTCCGGGGGCTGGTGGATGACCTGGCCCTGGAACCCTGGCTGGAACGGCTGTGGGTGGCCGAGCGCAAGTTTCTGCGGCCCGACACGGTTCGGCTGGGAGCGCAGTTAGCCCAGGTCGAGATGATCCGCAGTGGGACCACCACTGCCCTGGATATGTTCTGGTTTCCCGAAGTGTCAGCCCAGGTAGCCAAAGATGCCGGTTTTAGGTTGATGACCGGGCCGGTCTACTTCGATTTGGTCGAGCCGGACAATATTCCGGTCGAGCAGCGCACCGCCCGCGGGCGAGAGTTTTTGCAAGAGTACCAGCGTGATCAGCTCATCGTGTCCTGCGTAACGCCCCACAGCACCTACACGGTTTCGCCTCAATACCTGCGGGAAGCGCAAGCCCTGGCCGACGAATTTGGGGTGCTGCTGACCACGCACGTTTCTGAAACCACAACCGAAGTGGCAACAGTTAGCCAGCGTTATGGGCAGAGTCCCCCGCGCCATCTCGACCAGTTGGGCATGCTCACCTCGCGCACTGTGCTGGCCCACTGCGTCCACCTACCGGATGACGAAATCAACCTGCTGGCCGAGCGGCAGACAGCCGTAGCTCACTGCCCCATGTCAAACCTCAAACTGGGTTCGGGCGTTGCGCCGCTGCCCAAAATGCGCCAGTCCGGGGTACAGACCACCCTGGGCACGGATGGCCCGGTCAGCAGCAATGACCTGGACATGTGGGCAGCTATGCGTCTGGCGGCGGTGCTGCACAAAGGGGTCCAGCAAAACCCCACCCTGCTTTCGGCGCAGGAGGTGGTCAAGATGGTTACTTGCGATGCGGCTGGGGCGTTGGGCCTGAGCGATAAAATCGGCTCGCTGGTGGCCGGCAAGGAGGCCGATATTATTTTGATTGACCTCAACCGGCCGCACCTTGTTCCTCGCTACGATGTTTATTCTCACCTGGTCTACGCCGTTGGCCGCGATGACGTGGCAACGGTGCTTATTCGCGGGCGAATGGTGATGCAGCAGCGCCGGTTGCTCACGATTGACCAAACCAGCGCCATCGCGGCGGTGCAGGAGTTGGCGCAGCAGATTGCGAGTTGTTAGGCAGTTCCAAGATTTAAATTAGCCAAAACGTATTGCGTCTTGTGTGTTTCGTCTGCTTTACCTCACGCAAGATGTAAGACGCAACACGAATATTGAGTAATTATTTTCTTTGAAATGTGGCTTAGTGATACTCCGGCAGCATCTCTCCGTGCGCCTCAATCAAATCATCCACCAAATTCCAAATCTGCTCCAAATCCAACTCGGCGGCGGTGTGCGGGTCGAGCATGGCGGCGTGGTAAATATGCTCTCGCTTGCGGGTGAGGGCAGCTTCCACGGTCAACGCTTGCACATTGATGTTGGTCTGCATCAAGGCGGCCAGGTGCGGCGGCAGGCTGCCGATGCGGGTCGGCTGGAGGCCGTTTTTGTCCACCAGGCAGGGCACTTCGACGCAGCAGCCCTGGGGCAGGTTGTCAATTAGCCCCTGGTTGGGCACATTGCCGTAAACCACCCTCGGCGTGCCTGTCTCCAAACTGTGGATAATGCCGGAGCCATACTCCACGCTGGGTTTGACTTCGTCCATGCTCTTCAAGCTTGCAATCGTCCACTCCCTCGCGGGAGTCATCATTTTAATACCCGCCAGTTCGCGTCGCAGCGCCTCCACCGAGTAGCGCTCCGGATCCTCCTGCGCTTTCTGGGCAAACTCCCAGGCTTTGATCTGGGCCTGGCAGCGGCCCAGATACTCGTCCAGGGGAATGTTGAATTTCTCGATTAAATCGGGCCGGTCGCGTTTGATAAACCAGGGCACATACTCGCTGAAATGCTCGCTCGACTCGGTGACAAAGTAGCCCAAACGCTTGAAGGCTTCATAGCGCACCCGGTTCCACTCCGGCACGCGGCCTTCTTCCAACACCCGGTGAATCAGCGGATACAGGTCTTCGCCGTTGCGCTCAAACTTCAGGTAAAAAGCCACGTGGTTAATTCCGGCCACCAGGTAATTGATTTCCTCTATCGGTACCCCGATATCGTGGGCTAAATCAGCAGCGGTATGGGGCACACTATGACATAGGCCAACCGTTTTAATTTTGCTGCCCCGGTGGATGGCCCAGCAGTTCATAGCCATCGGGTTGACATAGTTCAAAAAGGTGACATCTGGGCAGAGTTGTTCCATGTCCCGGCATATATCTAGCAATACAGGGATGGTCCGCAGGCCGCGCATAATCCCGCCGATGCCTAACGTGTCGCCGATAGTTTGACGCAGGCCATACTTTTGAGGGATTTCAAAATCAATGACCGTGCTGGGCTGGTAGCCGCCCACCTGAAACATGGCAATGGCATAATCAGCCCCGTCCAGAGCCGCCCGGCGCTGGGTGGTAGTTTCAATTGTGGGCGAAACATTCAAAATCTGGCTGACACGCCGGGCCACCGCCTCGGATTCGCGCAGCCGTTTTTCATTAATATCAAACAGGCTGATGGTTGACTGAGCGAGGTCGGGGTAATGGAGAATATCCCCCAGTAAATTTTTGGCAAAAACGGTGCTACCTGCACCGATAAAGACAATTTTGGGCATCCGTTATAATCCTTCCGTGTTTTAATCTTTGATGTTTTTGTAGTGAACTTCCGGCGCGCTCCGCAGCCGGTCTGCCGCCTGTTCCGCGGTTAAATCGCGCTGAGCTTCGCCCAGCATTTCATAGCCAACCATAAATTTTTTAACCGCCGCCGAGCGCAACAAAGGCGGGTAGAAATGGGCGTGGAGCTGCCAATGAGAATAATCACCGTCATCAGTGGGTGCGCCATGCCAGCCCATTGAATACGGAAACGAGACCTCAAAGAGGTTGTCGTATCTGGTCAGCAGCCGCTTGAGGATGCCGGCCAGGGCGTCTCGCTCCGGGTCGGTCAGGTCGGGCAGGCGCAAAACGTGGCGGCGGGGTAATAACAAAGTTTCAAAAGGCCAGACAGCCCAGTAAGGCACAACTGCCACCCAATCTTTGTTTTCAACCACAATCCGCTCGCGCAGAATTGACTCGATGTCGGCGTAATCAACCAGCAACGGCAGCTTGCGCTCCTCAAAATAGACCCGCTGTTGGCGCTCCTCTTTGGCCGGTTCGTTGGGCAGGGCGCTGCCGGCCCAAATTTGGCCGTGGGGATGGGGATTAGAACAGCCCATAATTGCCCCTTTATTTTCAAAAACCTGGACCCAGCGATACTGTTTACCCAATTCCGTCACCTGCTCGGCCCAAACGTCAATGACATGGCGGATATCTTCGACGGCCATCTCCGGCAGGGTCAAATCGTGGCGGGGGGAAAAACAGATGACGCGGCAAACACCCGCTTCGCTCTCGGTTCGCAGCAGGGGATGCGAGGCGATGGCCGCCGGGGGGGTATCGGGCAGCAGGGCCGAAAAATCGTTGGTAAAGACAAAGGTGCTGTCATATGGGGGATTTTGGAGGCCGCCGGCGCGGCTGTTCCCCGGACAGAGGTAGCATTGAGGATCATAAGCCGGGCGAGTTTCCTGCGGCGGCCGTTCCACCTGACCCTGCCAGGGCCGCTTGGTGCGATGGGGCGAAACTAGCACCCATTCGCCGGTCAGGGGGTTGTAGCGCCGGTGAGGATGGTCGGTTGGATTGAAGGTGTTCATGCGTAGTTCCTTTCGCTTTGAAGGGCGTAAGTCATATCTGAGAGCATTCGAAAACTATTTCGTCTGACTTGCCCGCCCTGGCATGAATGCCAGGGCTAGGAAACAGCGCCGGGTCAACCCGGCTTAAGTCCGATTAATCGGGCGTTGTTGTATAGTCCGGCGACTTCATCGCCGGACGAAGGTCGGTGGCAAGGTTGCCTCTGGGGTTTCCGAATGCTCTCATATCTGTTTCACATACAAGGTGCGGCTGTAAGCCACGCCTTGACCCGCATCTCCACGGATCCCTTGCGTCATCAACTCATAACCACTGGCGCGATAAACCTCGGCCCCATGCCGGTCGAGGACAACATAAGCGGCGGCGGGGTCCAACCCTTTGAGAGGTGTGGGGGGTCTAAACCAGCCCAACTGGTGCTCGCGCACCGCTATAGAATAAACCGCTTCTCGGCCATTGGGCAAAACATATTGAATGACCGAAGCGCCATACTCTTCCAGGCGTTGCAGGCGATACAAGTCGCCGTCTTGAATAATGGGGCGGATGCGCTTGTAAAAAGCGATGTAACTGGCGTACTCGGCCAACTCCGTCTCGTCAAGCTCGTTCAAACTAGCCCCGATGCCCAAAGCCCCGCGCATGGCCACATCAAAGCGGAGGCTCAACGGGCTGATGCGGCCCGTCTGGTGATTGTGGCTGTGTGTGACCCAGGCTTCCATGCAGCGGGCCGGGTAAGCCAGGCTGTAGCCCTCTTGAATCCGAATCCGGTCCAGGGCGTCGGTATTATCGCTGGTCCAGACCTGGTCGGTGCGGGCCAGGATACCCAGGTCAATCCGGCCGCCGCCGCCGGAGCAGCTTTGAATATCCAGCTTGGGATATTTTTGGCGCAGTTGGTCCATGATGGTATAGACCCCTTCGACGTGTTTGCGCCAGATATCTTTGCCGGCCACCGAGCCGGGTTCGCGGGCATAGCGGTTCATATCCCACTTGATAAATTCAATCGGATACTGGGCCAGCAGGCGGTCGAGCGCCTGGAAAATATGCTCAACCACCTCTGTCCGGCCAAAATCGAGGATGAGTTGGTGGCGGGCTTCGGTGCGCGGGCGGCCCGGAAAATGCAAAACCCAATCCGGGTGTTGGCGGTAGAGGTCGGAGTCGGGGTTAATCATCTCCGGCTCAACCCACAGGCCAAATTTCATGCCCAGACGGTTGACTTCCGCGATCAAGGGGTCCAGCCCTTCTGGGAAAACAGCGGGGCTTACTACCCAGTCACCCAAACCGGCGTGATCAGTTCGCCTGGCTCCAAACCAGCCATCGTCCACGCAGAACAACTCAACGCCGATGGCGGCGGCTTTGCGGGCCAGCTCGATTTGTCCGGCCACGCTCAAATCGAAATAGGTCGCTTCCCAACTGTTGTACAACACCGGGCGAACGGAGGAGACTCGTTCTGGGCGGGGCAGCACCCGCTCGCGGGTGAAAGCGTGGCTGCGCCGGCTGGCCCCACCCCATCCGTCGGAGCTGAGGCCGCAGACTAGGGCCGGGGTGACGTGCCGCTCCCGCGGGGCCAACTTCAGCTCAAAATCAAAGGGGTTGTAGCCGGCATGGACCCGCACATCCAATGAAGGCAACTGTTCGACGGCGATGCGCCAGTTGCCGCTGTAAGCCAGCAGGCCAAAGTAGACCAGGCCGCTTTCTTCCCAGGCCTGGCCGGGGCGATTGAGCAAAAAGAAGGGGTTGGCGGCGTGGCTGGTTTGCACCGTCCGGCTTTCTAAAATTCGCAAGCCCAGGGACAACCGCTCGCGCTGGGGGGTAAATTCTCGGCCCCAGGCCCCGGTTACGCTGGTCAATTCGCAGGTCCCGTTGGGCAGGTGGAGGGTGGCAAAGCTGCACACCTCGATGGTTATAAGCTCCTGGCCCAGATTTTCCAACTCGCACCAGCGCTCGATGATGTCGTGTTCAGGGGTCAGGCGATAGCACAAAACCACTCGAAAAGGCTGAACCGGGTCTTGCAGAAAGACCCGTAGAGTCTCACGGAGGTCGGATTTGGCCGGCGGCTGGCCGTGGGTGGGGGCCAGGCCGGGTTGGGCGGTGGTGACAATCTCGTGCCCGGCATAGCGCAAGCGGACATCCCGGATGGGCAGGTGCGGGGCCTCACCGGGGTTGAGCGTCTCCGGCAGGGTGGAAAAATTGACCTTGAGGGAGACTTCGTGATAGCTGACATCGCCAAAGGTTGTCAGTTCGTCGCGCCGAGTTTGGCGTTCAAACGCCTCCACGTCCGAAGTTTCATAGCCTGACTTGCCCGTAAGCAGGAACTCTTCATTCGTGCCCCCCGGCCGGGGTCCCCAGCCCAGGTGAACCAGGCAGTTTTCGGCGTCGGCTTGAAAGGCGTAATAGCTGCTTTTGAGCAGCAAGTTAAAAGTTTTTGTTTCCGGGTTAAAATGGATCATATTATCCCTTGTCGAACGACTCAAAACCTGTCTAAAACGTATGTCAAACATTCGTCTTGCGTCTTCCGTCTTCCGTTTTTTTTATAACACGCAACACGCAAGACGCAACACGTTTGTCATATTGTTAGCCCTGACCTTACCGACGACCCAAAGCGTCGCCCCCGGTCTGCCAGGATGTCGTGCATAAAGGTGTTAGCGGCCAGGATGAGCCAGGTGGTCTCCCCGATATTCCACCAGAAATGAACATCGAGCCGGGTGGCTGTGGTCAAGCCGGGGATACGGGCAATAAAAGTGCCGCGGGTGATGCTGCTCAGCGACAGCCAGCCATCGCGCCCCAGCACCCCCGGCAAACCCTGGGCGGTGATGGTGGTAATACCCAGCCGGTGCAGTTCATCGAGTACCTCCAGGTGGCGCACAAACATATAGGTATGTTCCAGGCCGTGGGCCAGCCCCCAAATGAGTAATAACCAGGCCCAACGATTGCGCAGCCCGCCCCAAATCAGCAGAATCACAATCAGCACGACCAGCCAATTCCAGACAAAGTGAACCCACTCGGCATTGGCCGGGGAGAGCAGGCCGGTGGAGGCGCGCAGGCTCCAATTCAGGGTATAGTACTGGAACCACTGAACGATGTGCTCAACGGCGTGGAAGCCTTGCAGCACCACCAGGGCGCTGACACCCATCGCCGTAGGGCCATAGCGGCGCTGGTCAGCCTGCCATTTTAACACGCTGGAAGTGAGCAGGAAAGCTAACACCGTTGCCGTAGCAATCCAGAGCGGCCAGTCGAGCCGGTTCATGCCCCACCAGCCTACCAGTAACCCGGCGGTCAGCGCTCCGGCCATCAGGCCCGATTGCTCGCGGGGATGCAGCAAGACCAGCAGGGGAAAGCGGAGGCGGTTAAAAGTAGAGGAGTTCATGCTTATCTCCTAGCCAGAGTTTTCCAAAATACCAACCACTTGCAACCAGGGAGGGTCCGGTAAGGGATTGCACGTGATTTTCATACCTATTTTTCGCATGACGCTTTGAGAAGCGAGATTCTCGTATTCGGTGGTGGCAATAATCCGTTTGAGTCCCATTTGTGCAAAGGCATGCCCGGTCATGGCTTGGGCGGCTTCAGTGACATATCCATGCCGCTGCTGGGCGGGGTCAATGACCCAAAAGAGGCCAACTTCCGGGGTGTTGTACCGGCTGGCCGAGGCAGTGGTTCTCAATTCTGGGATTTGCTCGAAGGGCATGAGTAAAGGCACATAGCCCACTGAACCAATAATCACTCCACTGGCTTTGAGAGTAATCGCCCGGTCGCCGTAGGGAGGCTGGTGGAGCTTGGGCAGCCATTCTTGATTGAGCATTGACCATTGCAGCCAGGACTCTCGCTCTTGCAAAGCAGCCTGATGGTCAACTTTGCTGCCATCGCCGAAGGTTTGGTCAAGGATACGGTGAATAGCCGATAAGTCAGCCGGGCTAAAGGGGCGAATGACCAGACGGTTGGTTGCTATTGTTTCCCGGCTCACGCATTTATCTCCTCTCGTTCATTGGTCCAGGTTCTTAAATTAAGCAGCCCTTCGACAAGCTCAGGAAGTTCTCAGGACACAGCATCCTGAGTAGGTGGGCAAAGCGAACCGTATCGAAGGGTGCTGCGCCGTCAGGAAACTCGCACCCTTCGATACGCGCTACTCAGGATGCTACCTAGCCTTAACTTAATGACATTGATTCGATATTAGGGTCAGGCCAGCGAAACAGTTCCCAAACACTCATTATCGCCTAACCGTCAAGAACGTCTGTGGAACCAGGGTGTCCACATGTGACACACTCCCATCAGGCCAGCGAATATCAAGCCGTTGCAGCGTGACCTCAGCCGGAAGGCCAAAGTGGACCCTGGCCGGGTCGCCCGATAGGTAGCCGCTGCCGGCCCGAACATCACGGGTATAGCTGCCGGCGCTGGTATGCAGGACAAGCTGCGCCCCCAACGCCCGCGTATTGCCGCTGTCCGGCCAACTCAGCTCGACTTCCAGGCCGGAGCCGCCGCAGAGTTGGTTTTCAAAGAGTTGGGCCGGGGAGCGCAAATTATTAACCACAATATCCAGATCGCCGTCATTATCCAGGTCGGCCATGCTCATGCCGCGCCCGCTGGCAGTAGAACCGAGATTCCAACCGGGGGCCGGGGCAAAATTGCCATCGCCCAGGTTGCGTAGCGCCTGATTTTGCTCAACCAGTTCGTCGCCGGGCAGATGGTGAAATAGCTCGTAGGCAATCATACCATTAACCACGTAAAAATCCAGAAAGCCGTCGTTGTCCAAATCGCCAAATTTGGCCGACCAGCTCCAGCCGGTCGCATCTAGTCCTCGGGAAAGGGCTTCATTGGAAAATCCACCCTGCGTATTCCGCACTTGCAGCATATTTTCCATCACCTGCGGGTCATCGGCCTCGTGCTGTTGCGGCATGGTTGCCATCACCGGCAGCCACGATACCAGTGTCTTGACCTCGACGCCGTAAGGTTTCATATCAACCGAGGCGATTTCCGGCCTGCCGTCGTTGTCGGTATCGCCCGTGTCGTAGCTCATGGTGCTGTGAGAGGTCGCTGCAAAGGGATTGACGGCCGTCCAGCCCGCGCCCTCGCGCAGCCAGGCGGCATCCTGCATGTCAAAATCATTGCCTACCAGGATGTCGGGCCGGTCATCGGCGTTAAGATCAGGCAGGATGATGGCGAGCGATTGGGCTTCTTTGGTCAACCGTTGAGGGATGAACTTTCCGGCTTGCTGCTCATAATAATAAATACCGGCCCCGGCGCTAAACAGAAAAGTGTTGCCAAGTTCCTGGTTCAATTCGGCGTCGTAAGAGCCGGTAACCAAGTCCAGGGTGTTATCGCCGTTCAAATCGCCCCAGGCCATGGCGTAGGCCAATTGGTACACGCCGGGTAGTGTTTCGCGGACAAAGCCGCCTGAGCCGGTATTGCGCCAGTAGCTCAGCCCGGCGGTGCGGTGGGTAAAAACAATATCCAGCCGGTTGTCGCCGTCAACATCCACCATATTCACTGCCCGCGAGTCAGTATCGTCCATGGCTTCCGGGCGAAAGGTCAGATTGCCCTCGTTCCACAGGATGGTATTGGCCCCGCCCAGATTGGCAAAAGCCAGGTCCAGCCGGCCATCGCCGTCGAGGTCGCCGATGGCTACGCCGGAGCCGTTGCTCTCAAACAAGCGGATAGGTTTGCTGCGGGTAGTGGTGGTGTAATCCAGGGTGTGGGTGACAAACGTATCGGCGCAGGAGGCCGGTTTGGTCAGTGCAGACTGGTCCACCTGTACGGAAACCGGGTTCTCTACTTTCGGGGGTAGGACAGCCGGTTGGGTTTGACAGGCCGGCAGTACCAGCAATAAAACCAGGCCCCACCGGATAATTGATGGATACAGCATCTCTTAAAACTCGCTGAACCTGCTCAATTCCTTAATTTATAGGGAGATTAGAGATTGGAGATTAGAGCCTGAATCTCTAATCTCCAAATGGGTAAGTTGTTTAATTCTCATCCCATAGGTTTAAAGAGGGGGTGCGCCCAGGAAGCGCACCCCCAAGCAAAGGAGGGAAGAGAAAAACGCCTGGGGCCATCCCGGAGGGGACAGGACAGCCGCCCGGTTAACCAGGAAATCTATTGGAAAAGAGCGTTCACTTCATCATTCGCGGCCTTCAAAGCCGCCGCCACATCGGTGGTCTCACCCAGGTAAATTTTCTCTTCAACCTGAGTCATGATCGTGCTAATCTCAGAGGCATGGTCAGCCACCGGGAAGAGGAAGGTGCCGTTGGGGTCCAGGGCTTCTGTCGTGAAGGCGCTCACGTCGAGGCCGTTCTTCTTGTGGGCTTCCAGAGCTTTGTCCACGCCGGATTGAATGGCCGGAAAGACCACCGCATACCCGCCGACAATATTCTGACAGGCCGGAGAGGCCATAAACTTGATCCACTCCCAGGCCTCCTCCTGGTGCTTGCTGCCAACAAAGATGGAGTCGGCCAGGCCGTTGAACATGCTCTTGCGCCCCTCAGAGCCAACCGGCAGCAAGCCAAAGCCTATCTCAAAATCGGAGTTTTTGACGTAATTGGCAATATTCCAGGAGCCCTCACTGGTCATCGCCCCTTTGCCGGCCTGGAACATGGCTCCACCGCCCAGGCTCTTTACATCGGGATAGGCAGGCGCGTAGCCTTTTTGCATGAGACCGGCGTACCAGGCGAGCGTTTCGGCCAGTCTGGGATCATCATAATGGAATTTGGTCCCCCACAGTTCATCCTGGAACTTAAAGCCGATGCTGGCGGCCAGGAAACTCCATTGGGTTTGACCATAGCCGCTGCCCTGGCCCTGGTGAATAAAACCATACTGCTTGACCTTGGTTTTATCAAAATCAGGGCTGAGGCCGTTGTTGCCGTTCTCGTCAAGGGTCAGTTTGGCAATCGTCTCTTCAAAGGTACCGCCATCTTTGGGATTCCAGGTCCAATCTTCCATCACTTTGGGGTCAATCCCGGCATCGGCCAGCATCTTTCTGTTGTAGAAAATGGCGATGGTATCCCAGTCTTTGGGCAAACCGTAGCGTTTGCCTTCGCGGGTCCACAACTCAGCCAGTTCGCCAATGTAGATGTCGGTGGGCACTTTATCGCGCTCAACCAGCGGCTGGATATCTACAATTTGATTTTTGGCGGCAAATTCGGGGTATTTGGCCAGGTGGTTGGTGAAAACATCGGGGGCATTGCCGGCTACCATCCCGGTCTGGATACCACTCCAATAATCATCCCAGCCGCTCTGCTCAATTTTGACCTTGATGTTGGGCTTGCCCTTCTGAAACTCCACGGCGCAAGCTTCATAGGCCGGCTGCTGAGCCGAATCCCATAAGGCGTAGCGGATTTCGACGGCTTCATTGCTGGGGGCCGCTGCCTCGCCGCTGCTGCCTGCCGCCTCGCCACTACCCGATTCAGGAGCGGCCGCGCCGCCACAGGCTGCTAACACCAGGCTGACCGCAGCCAGCAGGGTGATGATAACAATAAAGCGTTTGTGCATCTTCATGGATTCTTCTCCTTTTCTTTAAGGGTTATGATTAAATGGCTAAAAATTGAGGCGTGTAAAGTTTTTGTTCTCCTTTATTCCTCCTTTGTAAAGACTGCCGCCGGCAGACCGCCGACCGCCGGACATTGCGCAACCTTGCGACCTTGCTACCTCACCCCTTCGGGTGCGCTACAAGTTCGTGAACACTTTTACTTAATCCCACTGAACTGAATAGAGTCGATGGCCTTGCGTCCGGCCAGGCCGAAGAGAATCAGGGTGGGGATCATGGTGACAATGGCCCCGGCCATCAACCCGCCCCAATCGGGCGCACCTTGCGGCGTTTGGCTGCGGAAAATGCCCAGGGCGACGGTCAAGACGCGAACGCTCTCATCCTTGCCCACCAGGAACGGCCACAAATATTCATTCCACTCGGTAAGAAAGGTGAGAATAGCCAACGTGGTCAAGGGGGCGACGCTGATGGGTAAAACGACGCGCCAGAAGACGCCAAACAAACTGGCTCCATCTATTTTAGCCGCCTCCTCCACCTCGCGGTTGACGGTGAGGAAAAATTGGCGCAGAAAGAAGACGGCAAAAGGCGTCATCAAAAATTTAGGAGCAATGATGCCTTGAAAGGTGTCCAGCCAACCGAGGTTACGAACCAGGATAAAATTTGGAATCAGGGTAACGATACCCGGCACCATCAAGGCTGTCAGATAAATAAAGAAGATCTTGTCGCGCAGTGGAAACTGGAGCCGGGCAAAGGCATAGGCCGCCAGAGCGCTAAAAAAGATTTGGCCCAGCACCAGCAGCGTGGTCACAATAAAGGAGTTACGTAAAAACTGGAGAAAATTGATGGCCTGGCCCGACCCTCCGGCGGCTACCGCTTCTTCGGTGCTGAGCAGGCCCAAGACCCGGGCAAAGTTGTCGGTGGTAAACCCCACCGGCAGCAGAGAGGTGGTATTGCTCAAAAGTAACTTTTGGGTAGAAAGGGAGGTACGCACCACCCACCAGAAGGGAAAGAGGGTAATAAAGATCAGCAAAATCATCACAGCCCAGGCAGCAATCCGGCCTCTATTTAATTTTGAACCGGCGGCCGAGCCAGGTATCGTTGCAGCTTGTGTCGTCATTGTCAGCACTCCTTGTTTCTAATTTCTTATTTCTAATTTATAAATCAGACTCGCCGGCTCTCAACACCCGCATTTGAACCAGGGTAACAAGGATCAGAATGAAGAAAAGGCCGATGGAGATGGTGGTGGCATACCCCATATTGAAACGATCAAAGGCAAATTCAAAAATGTACCACATAATCACGCGGGTGGCCTGGGCCGGACCGCCCTGGGTGGTGATGGCAATGGTATCAAACACCTGAAATGAGCCGATGATGGTGGTGACCAGCACGAACACTAAAACGGGTCTAAGCAAGGGCAGCGTAATATTCCAAAACATCCGTAATTCCGATGCGCCGTCAATCGCCCCGGCTTCATAGACATCTTTGGGAATGGTTTGCAGCCCGGCAAAAACGAGCAGCGCGGTATAGCCCATGTGCCGCCAAATGTTGATGCCGGCCACGCTGGCAATCGCCTGGCTGGGCGCGCCGAGAAAGGGCTGGCGGCCAATGCCGATAAATTCCAAAAAGACGTTCACAATCCCCAACGTAGGGTCGAGCATCCACAGCCAGAGCAGGGCCACCACCACGTTAGAGAAAAGATAGGGCAAAATCAGCACCCCGCGCACAAAAATGGATTTGGTCAGACGATCCATCAATACGGCAATAAGAATAGCCAGTGTCGTTTGGATAAAGATGTTGATGACTACATAGTTGAGGGTAACCCACAAGGCTTTCCAAAAAGCCACATCGGTGATTAATTTTTGGTAATTGGCCAGGCCAATCACCTCAGGGGGAGTGAGCAGGTCCCAGTCGGTAAAGCTGATAAACAGCCCCCGGATGGCCGGAACCGCATAAAAGAGGATGAACCCAATCATACTGGGTAAGATAAAGAGGAAGGCAAACCAGGTTTCGCTTTTTAGCCAGGGATTTAACCGCCTTGGTTGGGCTTGAGCCGGAATAGCTTCAGCAGTGATAGCCATATTCTTTCTCCCTTTGTTTGGTTACTAAAAGTTACTAATGAAAGTGAGGCGAGGAGGCGAGGACGCGAAGAATCTTTCGCCTCCTCGCCTCACGCTTCATCATATCTTTATTCTCTTAGGAGTCGTCACGAACCTGACGGCACACCACCCACAATGAAAATCTTGATCTGACACCTGGCACGTGACACCCACCCCTTCGGGTGCGCCAAAGGGCGTGATACTTATCACGCCTCTGGCTCATCCTTGCGGGTGAGCCGGCGGACCATTTTTAGCAGGGTTGCCGGTAGAACCGGTTTAACCAGATAAGCGGCCACATCCATCTCCATCCCCAGCCGCCGTCTATCCTGTGAGGTGCAGATAATAATCGGGATGGAGCGCGCGCCGGGGTGGTGCTGTAATTCGGCTAACAAAGCCCAGCCTCGACCATTGAGCGGACCTGGCTCAAGCACGACGGCATGCAAGGTGTTCGCGCTAACCAAAGCCAGAGCATCTTGTTCAGCGGTGGTAGTGAAGACCTGGTAGTACTGGCTCAAGGTACGCTGATACATTTCGGCCGTTGCCAAGTCGTTCTCGATGATCAGAACTGCCTGGGTTGGTTTCGACATCGGAACCTGCTACAAAGTAACTCAAGCAAAATCACAAGATTTTCGGTAGGTGGTGTTGCAGCGAAATAGATATTTTGGTTTCGGTTGCTTTACGGGAAATTTACCGCAAAAGGGGGGTATTGTCTTGGACAATAACGCGAGGCTTTTGGACAATACTGCGATTTAGAGATTGGAGATTAGAGATTAAATAATCTCCAATCTCCTGACAGACGCATGTTTCTGGGCAGTTACGGGGTGAGGTGTGGCGTTAGTACCTTATGAGTCAGATTCTTGTACGGTGAGCAAGAAGTTGTTACACAGAGAAGCCCGGAGAAGTCACAGAGTTTCTCAGAGGAATTTTTAGTACCTTATGAGTCAGATTCTTGTACGGTGAGCAAGAAGTTGTTACACAGAGAAGCCCGGAGAAGTCACAGAGTTTCTCAGAGGAATTTTTAGAACCCTCTGTGCGCTTCGCGTCTGTGGAGTCTTTGTGTAGCTCTGTGTTCCTTTTTGGTTCTGGCTCGGCCAGGTTAGTGCCTTAGCAATTGAGTCCTTGTACATTGAGCAAGAAAATCTCACGCAAAGCCGCCAAGAACGCCAAGAAAAAAATTTTTGCGTCTTTGCCTCTTGGCGAGAGAACCCTTTTTGGTTCCGGCTTGTCCGGGTTAGGGCTATTGTTCTCGAAAGACCCGCGGTGAACAGCCGACATGTTTATGAAACACCCGGTTGAAGTAGGACAAATCGTTAAAACCCACCTGGGCAGCAATGTTCATAACACTCTCGTTGCTATTGAGCAGGAGTGCTTTGGCCTGCTTGATCCGGTAGCGATTCAAATATTCCCAGGGAGAGATACCCAGTTCCTGATGAAAGATGTGGCTGAGATAATCTTTGCTTACGCCGACCGCAGCCGCCAGTTCTTGACGGGAGATAGTGTGATGATAGTTCTGGTGGAGATAAGCAATAGCGTGTTTGACCACCATACTTGTCTGCTGGGGGAGGGTTTCGGCGGTAGTGAGCGCCCGGTGAAGCGAGGCGCTGGTCTCATCGGGCAACATGATCTCTTTACTCTGGAAAGTCACCAGGGCATAATCCAGGCGGCGGATGTCCTCAAATGACAGCACTTTGCCGGTGATGACCACAACGGGTACACGCCGCGTTTGCGGTTGGGCGCGCATTTGCTCTAAGACTGTAAAGCCATCTACCTCCGGCATCATCAGGTCCAGGATGACTAAACTGGGCGGCTCCTGGGCCATGAGGGTTAGCGCGGCTTTGCCACCCGTCGCCGTGCGGATAGTATAGCCGGGCAGGGCGCTGGCGGCCAGGTTATTATAGAGTGCCAGGGCTTGGGGGTCGTCTTCGACAATCAGTACCGGCCCAATGGCCGGGGACGGGCGCATGGCATTAATCATTTCAAAGAGCGTTTCCCCACTCAGAGGTTTGACCAGGAAGTTGGTCAACCCCACCGCAGCGTCAGATTTGGTAGGCGGCGCTCCGCCATAGAGAATAAAAGGCAACTGGCACAATTGGGGCAGGCTGCGGATGTGCTGAATCAACGTCCAATCATTCAGGTGGGCCTGGGCCAGATCCCAGGCCAGCGCCGCCGGCTGCACGGTTGCCAGCGAGGCCGGCAAATCGTCGCCGGCCCACACGTGGTGGATCGCCCAACCCTGGCGCCGGCACAACTCGACGATAGGGGCAGGGGTTTCCTGATCCGGGGCAATAACCAGTAAGGTCGGCTGGGCAGAGGAGGGCACAACCGTGATTTGGCCGCTGAGGCTGGGCAGCGGCAGGTACACGTGGAAGGTACTGCCCTGACCGGGTTGGCTTTCCAGGGTCAACGAGCCGCCGTGCAAAGCGACCAAACGGCGAGTGATGCTCAAGCCCAACCCAACACCCTCGCGGCGCTGCTTGGCCTGTACGCTGGCAGCAAACGGCTCAAAGATGCGCTCCTGGAGGTCAACGGGAATCCCTTCGCCCGTGTCCTGAACCCAAAGGTGGAGATGCGGCGGCAGCACCTCAGCGCCCAGGGTAATCTGCCCGTGCCGGGTAAACTTGTGGGCATTGCTCAACAGATTCAGCAAAATTTGGCGCAGCCGGACCGGGTCAGCCTGGATGAGCGGCAGCCGGGTCGGGAGTTGGAGCCGCCAGGCCACCTCGTTTGAGGCCGGCAGGCTATCGGCCAGACTACGAAAGACCTCTTCCAGAAAGGAGTGGGGCTGAATCGGCTCAGAAAAGAGATCAAGCTCACCAATTTCGGCTCGAGAGAGGTCGAGTAAATCGTTGATCAGGCGGAGCAGGTGTTCGCCGCTGTGGTAAATCTGGTTGAGGTCATGCCGCAGCCCTGCGGGCAAATCGGTTTTATAAGGATTGGGTAGGGCTAAAGCCGCCGCACTGTAACCCAGGATGACGTTGAGCGGGGTGCGCAGCTCGTGGCTAACATTGGCCAGCAGGCGAGTTTTAAGCTGCTCCGCTTTTTCGGCGCGGAGACGCGCGGTTACGGCTTCGCCGTAAAGTTCGGCGTTACGGATAGCGATGCCGAGCTGGTCGGCCAGCGACTGTAAGCCCACCAATTCGTGCCGGGTGGTGTGCCTGGAGCGATGGCTGTGCAGGTCCAAGACCCCGATAACCTGACTGCCCAAATGGATGGGCACAATCGCCCGCGAGATAACGTCGGGCCAGCGGGGATCGGGCGTAAAGCGAGCGCTCCGGCTTACGTCTGGGATGAAGACAACTTTGTTATTCTGTAACGCCTGAGCCAAAGCCCCGGCTTCAGGCAGGGGAACGGTGAGTGGGGTGGTCTGACTCGGCTCGAGTTGATCCAGCACCAACACCTGTTCCTGCTCGCGCCATAGAAAGATCAAAGCTTGATCATAGCCATAATTGGCGGAAATGAGGCGCACAATTTCGTGCGATAATTGGCTGCGCTGCAAAATAGAGCCAATCTGCCGGCTGATCTCGATGCTGGTTTCCAGTTGCAGCAGCCGTTTTTGCTGCTCTCGCCGGCGGAGGCCGACCAGCCGATGGGGCAGGTTGGCCAGAGAAATGAGTTTCTGGGCGGCTACCTCGGCCACGTTTTGGGTCGTGACCAATTTGAATTGATAGGAGAAATGGTCGGGTAAGGGTTGGCGCTGAGCCGCCTGCCAGGCCCAATCTATCACTTTATAGCCCAGGTCGGTAGTCGAAATTTCTACGGTAGCTGTCATGCCACCCTGGGCAATAGCCGTTAAAGCGAGCGGGTCGCCATTAATCCCGGCAATCAGCGTCCGCTCATCTACCCACCCCTGAGCCAGCCCCACATCTCGCCCGGCCAGGGCCAGCGGGTCCGAGAGGCCAACGACCGCGTGGACGGGTGGGCTAAGTTGGTGGGTTATAGGATAGATGTGCGCATACGCCTCCTGGTACTGCCAGCCACAGGGGATGTGTCTCAAGTGAATAGCGGGATATGCCAGGAAAGCATAGGTTAGCCCTGCTATCCGGCTGCTGCCATCGTCGCCCCAGGCATCCTCCAACACCCCGCCGATGATGACTACATTACCCTGCCCGCCCAGCCGCTCGGCCAGATAGCCGCCTAATAGCTGGGCAACTTCATATAAGCCTGAGGGCGAGACAAATAAGGGGTGAGAAATGGCTAACTCAGCCGGATGAATGAGCGGCACGCCGGCCTGCAAAAGCTGATAAGCCGGAGCATGGGGGAACTCCCAGCCGGCGATGGCGTCAAAGTCCTGGCCTAATATTTCCTCAACCAGGGTCATCTGGTCTTCGTCAGTCAAGGTTTGAGGGTAATCTTCGGCATTGATGGGGATGAGATCGAGACCCAACTCCTGGGCGCGTTGCAAGGCCGCCTCGCGGACTTGAACCCAATATGGCTCTGAAGGAGAGATATTAAAACCGATACGCGGTGAGTGGCTCATTACAGGCTCTTAATGATACCGAAAGAAAGCCTGCCTGTATGAGCAGAGGAATGGCGGGCAAAGAACATTCTTTGTTCGTTCATAATGGGTGAAACGTGATACGTAAAGGTTTTCCAACATCACGCATCACGTTTCAGGAGATGATACTGTATCCGGCAAATATTATCAAGTTTGACCGGCGTTATGGTCTCATGAAGGCGCTGAATTTTGATGCTTTAACCCTTGGGTTCAGCTTGAGCTATAGTATTGGGCTGGGCCAGGCCTGCCTCGATTTCTGCTTGCGTGGGCAGCGCGGTCGGGTTGGTGGGGCCGAACATTGGCTCGACCAGGTTCTTAATTTCTGCCCGCTTTGGCAGTAACACCGAGGCCCCGCTGGTCGTCCGGTAACTCATGGTTTGGTCGTGGCTGATGGCGGTCGTTTGAATCTGGGCCGGGTCAATCTCATAAGCCAGTTGGGCCAGTTGGAGGGCCTGACTCAGGGTCAAATCGGTCTGCACGGTCTGGCCCAGGGTTTGCCACAGCTCTGGCAGGCGGAGCACGGCGTTCATCTGCAACGCTTTGGCTTTAATGGCCAGTAAAACGGCTTGCTGGCGCTGCACCCGGGCAAAGTCGGCGGTGATGGAGGCCCGGCTGCGGGCATAGGTGAGCGCGGTGGCGCCATCGAGGGTGTGCCAGCCCGGCTCGATGTAGAGAAATTCGTAGCCTTGGCTCTGCTCAATGGTCTCTTCCGCCGCGCCGGGTGTGGCGGTGGCCGCTGCCGCCGCGGGATCAACCGCCGAAACCGGGACAAAGCTGTAATATTCCTCCGGGTTGACGTACTCCGGGGTGTAGCCGTAATAAGCCGCCGCGTCAATGGCTTCGGGCACGCACAGGTCAATCCCGCCCAGGGTATCTACAACCTGCTGGAAACCCTCAAAATCAACCAGGACATAAAAATCAATCGGCACACCCAGATTCGCCTCGACCGTTGCTACGGCCAGGGCGGGGCCACCGCCGGGATAGCCTTCGACGCCGCCGGTGCGATGGGCTTGGTTGATACGAGACTCGCCATAACCGGGGACTGAGACCCACAGGTCGCGCGGAATCGAGAGCATGCCGGCTGTTTTGGCTTGCGGGTCAATCGTCACCACAATCATGGTGTCGGTGCGGCCAAATTTTTCGCCGGGGCGGCTGTCGCTGCCCAGCAGGAGAATGTTGACCCGCTCCGTGAATTGCGTCTCCGGCCCAATCGCCCCGGCAACCTGGGCCACCGTTTGGAAAAGTTCGTTCACCACCTGGCCTTGATAGGCGTCCAGCCAGCCTGACTCGACGGTGGGGCAAACGGCGGCGGAAGTCGTCAGATCCGTTGAAGCGGTCAGGACAGCGGTCTGCTCAAGCTGGCCCAAAGCGAGCGGCACATATACCGGCGCACTCGGAGGTTCCCGGTGGGGCGCAGCAGCTCTGGCTTCAAATACGCTAATCTGCCAGACCGACAGAGTCAACAGCAGCAACACCAGAAGTTTCAAGATCAGTTTTTGATGGCTGGATTTTGATTGAAGGGATGAAGGGATGGTTAACATGGGTAGCTCCTCTCTGCGGTTAGAAGTATCAGACCAGATTATCTTTTTTGACGTAACTACTCATCCCTCATGTCATTTCGAGGCTGAAAGCCGAGAAATCTTCGAGATGGCTGTCTACAAACTACGGATTAGGAGATTTCTCGCTCCTAACGTCGCTCGAAATGACATAGCTGAATAGTTACATTAATCCCAGCATAATCCACTTTAGCCAAGCAGGTTGGACATAAAAGGAACTGATAGGTGATGATAAAGGGTAAGGTTGGGCGAAGGCCAGGCAGCGGCAGCGCATCAGCCGGCGCGCCTCCCTGGCGACGGTTGAGCGGATGACATAAATAGAGTTTGAAGTTATAATATTAAGAGATTGGAGATTAGAGATTATTTAATCTCCAATCTCCGACTTAGGAGGTATGGTTGGCCGAGTCGCTTTCACCACCCTTAGCCGAACCCTTTGCCCAGATTTTTACAGATCGGGCTGAGGCCGACTGGGCTTTTGACCTGCTGCGGGATACGGCGAAACGATTGGGGATTCAGGGGGCTTACGACCCCCGCTTTGCCATCACCCTGGCCCGGCGCTCCGGGCGAGCGGGGCTGCATCTCAATTTTGGCGGCTGGCTGGTGCTGGGCTTTCACGGGCCAGGGGCCGCTGCGGAGCGGGTAGACCTGGCCCTGCTGGCTGCGCTGGTTACCTGGGATGAGCGTTTCTCCTTTTTCTCCTTCGTCCGCAAAGAAAGCGAACCGGAGGTCCGCAGCTACCACCTGCCCCCGGACATCATTCGCCCCATGCCCAGCGAGTTACAAACCGCCTACCTGACCACCCTCGATTTTATTGCCCAAAAATTTTCCGCCTGGAAACGGGCCGTTCACTGGCAGCGCCACAACCCTGAAATCGCCGAAGCCTTGTTCAAGCCGGAGCAGCGCGAGCGCCTCTTCGCCGGGCTGCTGACCGAGCCGGAGCTGCGTTACGAGCGGCATTTGACCCCGTTTTATCAAGATTTGAGCGAGGAACGGGAGGAGTATGAGGTGGAGGGGTGGGAGGCGAGGAGGCGAGGACGCGAGGACGCGGGCGAAAGACCTCAACCAGAATATCTAGTGGAAAGGGTAACCGACATGAACCTGAACCAAGAACAGCAAGACATCCCATACAACGCCGAAAAAAGATTGGCTAAACCTTTTTCCAAAATTTTTGTAGATCGAGCAGAAGCAGAATGGGTCTTTGACTTTATGCGGGATACAATTACAGAACTTGGAATCAATGATCTTAATGACCAACGTTTTGCTATCACTTTTACCCATAGGCATAATGTTCTTCGCCTCGACCTGGGGAATTGGGCAATTTTGAGCTTTCGAAAACGAAACTCGCCAAAAAGAGTTAGTATTCCGTTGATTGCTAATCAAGTAGACTTAGATCGAGATTTTGAGACATACAATTATGCGCAAAAAAGCGATGAGCCAGATATTCGTGAATATAGTTTCTCAATTGATATGATTAACCCATTAACGGGAGAACTTCAAGTAGCTTATAAAAATACAATTGATTACCTTGCCAAACGCTTCAAAAACTATAGTCGCTGCCCCTGGCGGGATCGCTATCATGTTTCGGAGATTGCCGAAGCGCTATTCAACTTAGAAAAACGCACGAAATTACTCAATGAAGGTCTTAGCCGTAAAATCAGATTGATTGAAGAAGATAACGATGAGACTGACTCCATCCCTTCATCCTTCATCCTTCATCCTTCATCCTTGCCCTACCCCCTTTCCCAACTCGCTGCCGACACCGCCCTTGACGAAGCGGAACTGGCGCGCTGGGTGCGGGCTATCGAGCGGAAGGGGCAGACGGTTTTGTATGGGCCGCCGGGGACGGGCAAAACGTTTGTGGCCGAGAAGCTGGCCCGGCATTTGATCGGCGGCGGGGATGGCTTTTGGGAACTGGTGCAATTTCACCCGGCGTATGCCTACGAGGATTTTATCCAGGGCATCCGGCCCGAAAGCCAAGGCGATCATTTGACCTATCCGCTGAAGCCGGGGCGCTTTTTGGAGTTTTGCCAACGGGCGGCAGCGCGGCAGGATACCTGTGTGCTGATCATTGACGAAATCAACCGGGCCAATCTGAGCCGGGTCTTTGGCGAGTTGATGTACCTGCTGGAATACCGGGAGCGAGAAATTCCGTTAGCCGGAGGGGGCAACTTCACCATTCCGGCCAATGTGCGGCTCATCGGCACCATGAACACCGCCGACCGCTCGATTGCCCTGGTGGATCACGCCCTGCGCCGGCGCTTTGCTTTTATCGCTCTGTACCCCAATTACGAGGTGTTACGCCGTTATCACCAGGCCACCGGCTTCCCCGTTGAAAAACTTATCAACCTGCTGCAACGGTTAAATAACGCTATTGCCGACCGCCATTACGAAGTCGGCGTTACCTTTTTTCTGCGCCCCACCCTGGCCGACGAAATCGAAGACATCTGGCGCATGGAAATCGAGCCGTACCTGGAAGAGTATTTCTTTGACCGGCCAGAGACGATTGAAGAGTTTCGCTGGGAGAAAGTCAAAGGGCAACTGTAGCATCCAAGTTGACAGCCCCTCTTTTTTGAGGTATTATATGAGCAATTACTCATACGTTGAGAAAAAGTATGACCCGTTCCCAATCGAGCGACCGCTGCACTGAAACAATTATTGACGAAGACAAAGTCAGACAGGCGGAACAAGTCCTGCTGGATGGCCTGGCCGCGACCCGCCTGGCCGACACGTTTAGCGCCCTGGCCGACCCCACCCGTGTGCGCATTATCTCGATTTTGCTGTATACCGAACTGTGCGTCTGTGATCTGGCGGCTACCTTGGGCATGACCCAAAGCGCCGTGTCGCACCAGTTGCGCCTGATGCGCGATATGCGGCTGGTTAAAAGCCGCAAGGAAGGGCGCATGGTTTATTATGCCCTGGATGACGAGCACATCCGGGATTTGTTTTTGCGAGGACGGGAGCATGTTGAGCATAAGTAACGTGTTGCGTGTTCCGTTTTTTCTTCACGGAACACGCAACACCTTTTAATTTGATTAAAGGAAAGTTAACACCCAGGCTCATGTCATTTCGAGACCGAAGGTCGAAAAATCCCCATGGTACAACATGTAAAAGTAAGGTATCGGAGATTTCTCCCTGCGGTCGAAATGACATGGTTGAGCAGTTATATAAGGAAAAATAATGACCGAAAAACTCCAACTGCACATTACCGGTATGGACTGCGCCGACTGCGCTCTCAAGCTGGAAAAAGGGGTGGCCAACGTGGCCGGGGTTGAAGCCTGCCAGGTGAATTTTACCACCGCCAAAATGGAGGTGGTTACCAACGGTGCTGATGAAACCCAGATTGTCAAACGGATTCAAAGTTTAGGGTACAACATCGCTCCACCCGACGAGGTGTATCAACCTCGCACCCGCCGCCAACAGTTAGCAGACCTGCTGCGCCAGCCCCGCAACACCTTCACCCTCATCGGCGCAGCGTTTATTGGGGCAGCCTTTATCCTTGAAGGGCTTCTCCCGGCAGGGGGGCAGGGGAGCGGAGGGGCAGGGGAGAATTTTCTATTTAACTCCCCTGCCCCCCTGCCCCTACTCGCCCCTGCTCTCTTCCTTATCGGCGGACTTTTCGGCCTCTACTTTCCGGCCAAGGCCGGCTGGGCGGCCATTCGCAGCGGGCAGGGCTTGGATATGAACGTGCTGATGTGCCTGGCGGCTGTTGGCGCTTTTGCCATCGGCGAGTACGGCGAAGCGGCTACGGTGATTGTGCTCTTCAGCCTGGGCGAGGCGTTGGAAGGATATACGATGGAACGCGCCCGTGACAGCATCCGCAGTTTGACCCAATTGGCCCCGGCGGAAGCGATTGTCCTCCAGCCGTGTATAGATTGCCAGGGCTGCCAGGGGCGCGAGCTGCCCGATGGCTCCGGGTCTTATCAGAGCGGCCCCTGTCCCTGGTGCGGGCTGCACGAAGAACGAGTACCGGTAGGGCGGCTGGCCGTGGGCGACCGGATTCTGGTCAAACCGAGCGAGCGTATTCCAATGGATGGTCAGGTCGTCAGTGGGCAATCGGCGGTCAATCAAGCGCCTATCACCGGCGAAAGCGTACCCGTAGAAAAGGCTCCAGGCGCAGAGGTATTTGCCGGAACCATCAATGGCGACGGGGTGCTGGAAATTGAGGTAACGCGGCTGGCCGCCGATAACACTCTTTCGCGCCTGATTCATTTGGTCGAAGAAGCCCAAAGCCAAAAAACGCCGACCCAACGTTTTGTGGATAAATTTGCCCGTGTTTACACCCCGCTGGTGGTGGCCGGGGCGGGCTTGATGGCTGTTCTGCCGCCGCTGTTCTTTGGGCAGCCCTTTTTCGATACCCCCACCGGCCACGGCTGGCTCTACCGCGCCCTGACCATGCTGGTCATCGCCTGTCCCTGCGCCCTGGTCATTGCTACCCCGGTGGCGGTGGTCAGCGCGATTGCTGCGGCTGCCCGCCGAGGTGTGCTGATTAAAGGCGGGGCTTATCTGGAAGCCCTGGGCCAGGTCAAAGTCGTCGCTTTTGATAAAACCGGCACGTTAACCCAGGGCCGCCCGGAGTTGGTCAGCCTGGCTTGTATTGACCGCTGCTGCGTCGAGGCCCGCCAGCACGACCTCATGGCTACCTGCGATCACTGCGACGACATGCTGGCCCTGGCCGCCGCCGTCGAGCGTTACAGCACCCATCCCCTGGCCCGCGCCGTCACCGCTGCCGCCGAAACCCGCGCCCTACCGACCCTGGCCGCAACCGGAGTCAAAACGCTCCCCGGTCAGGGGGTGCAAGGACATGTGGGCGACCGGCTGGTCACCATCGGCAGCCATACCCTGCTGCACGATGATGACGCCTGTTTGCGCGAATTTTGCGGCCTGGTGGGTAAGGCCGAAGCGCACGGCCAAACCACCATCCTGGTCCGCGAGAATGAAGCGCTGCGCGGCTACCTGGCGGTCAGCGACCCACCCCGGCACAGCAGTCAGGCTACGGTGGGAGTCCTCAAAAAAACCGGCGTGACTCATACGGTCATGCTCACCGGCGACAACCCGACGGTCGCCGCAGCGATTGGCCACCAATTGGATGTTGACGAAGTCCGGGCCGGGTTGATGCCCGCCGACAAAGTCTCGGCCATCCGCGAACTGATGGCCGAACACGGAGATACGGTGGCGATGGTGGGCGACGGGGTCAACGACGCGCCAGCCCTGGCCGCGGCGACGGTGGGGATTGCGATGGGAGCGGGCGGTACGGCTCAAGCTCTCGAAACCGCCGATGTGGCCCTCATGGCCGACGACCTGACCCAACTGCCGGCAGCCATTCGCCTGGGCCGGCGGGCCGTGCGGACGATTCGCTTCAACATCTGGTTTGCCCTTATCATCAAAGCGATTTTTCTGTTGACTGCTTTCTTCGGCGTCGCCACCCTGTGGATGGCCGTTTTCGCCGACATGGGCGCATCGCTGCTGGTCACTTTGAATGGGATGCGGCTGCTGCGGCAAAATGACCGCTGACCGTTAACGTGGTGCGTGGTACGTGGTGCGTGATTAATGTCTACGCACCACGCACTACGTTTTATATAGAACCCCATTTTCAGGAGAAGCTATGACCCACTTCGTCCGCACCGCTCTCATTGGCTGTGGCAATATGGCTCGCTATCATTTGGAGCAGATGTTGCAGCAGTTGGACACCACCAGAGTAGCTGTCCTGTGCGACCCTAACCCGACCATGCTGGAACAGGCCGCCCAAAAATTTCGGGAGGCCGGGCTGGAACCGCCGCCCACCCGCGCCACGCTGGAAGCGGTGTTGGCCGATTTTGGCGGCCAATTGGATGCTGCTTTTATCATCACACCCCACGCCTTCCACCACGATCAGACGATCGCCTGCCTGGAAGCCGGTCTGGATGTGCTGCTGGAAAAACCTATGGTTATGAACGCCGCCGAAGCGCGCAGCCTGATTGAAACCCGGAATCAAACGGGGCGGCTGCTGGTGGTCGCCTTTCCAGGCAGCCTCTCCCCCGAAATTCGGACTGCGGTGCAACTGCTCCGCTCCGGCCAGTTGGGTTCGATCCTCAACATCAACGGCCTGGTCTGGCAAGATTGGCGGGTCTTGACCGATGGCACGTGGCGGCAAGATCCGGCCCTCTCCGGCGGCGGCTTTATGTTCGATACCGGGGCGCACCTGCTCAACACGGTGGCCGATTTGGCCGGGGAGGATTTTGTCGAGGTGGCCGCCTGGTTCGACCGGTGCGGCACGCCGGTGGATATTTTGGCCGCGGCCATCGGCCGGCTCAAGTCGGGCGGGTTGGTCACACTGAACGGCTGCGGCGATGCTTCTTCGCCTTACGGCTCGGACGTGCGAGTCTTTTGCAGCCAGGGCATTTTACAAGTGGGGGTGTGGGGCGGCTACCTGCGGCTGCAACGGCCCGGCCGCCGCTTTTTGCGCCGGGTGGCCTGCCCGCCCTCGCTGGGGGTGTGGCAGCAATTTCTGGCCGTGCGGGCCGGTCAATTGGAAAATCCGTGCCCGCCAGAGGTGGGGCTGCGCATGGCCCGGCTGTGGGACGCCCTCAAAGCCTCGGCAGAGTGGAATGGGTTGCCGGTACAGTGCGGGGACGACCGCTAACGGTTGACCACCGACCGCTGCAAGAGATGCTCATCATCGGTGGCGTGTTCCGGGTTCGTGAACACTCCCTTGAAAATAGACCGGGGACGGAAGACCGGAGACCGGCCAAACGGACACCCGGTCATCGGTCCCCGGTCTCCGGTCTTCATTTTCATTCTCGTTGTTGTCCCCTGGAGACTGTCTGACTCTTCTCACCCATCTTCCCTACCTTAATTTTAGCCTCACCCCTTGTTCAGGGAGTCTCATTTCGCTTATAATGGGGCTAAGGGTTTCGCTCTACTGGATAAGTGATGATTAAAAGCTGGTTACCTCAGCTTTCTTGCATCTCTCACCGGAGAAACTGGCTGGCGTGTACCCACCAATGTGATATCAAACGCGTGGAAAATCGCCCGGCTGACCCAGAGGCCGGCCTCGAACCCGGCCTAACCATTATAAAGTGACCAAACGGGCCAAACACAATCTCAAAACACCTTGAAATGGCCTGCAACTCAATTTTAAGGTGCTAATCAACACCGAGCTTAAACTCAGTGAATTTCTCGTTATCTAAACTCGAGTGATAACAAAACCTAACAGTTTCGACGGTGTATATACAAGGCAGTAAACTTCAATAGGGATGAACGATGCGATGAAACAATCAATTGGGCTTGTAGCCCTGGTGGTTCGTGAGTACGACGAGGCCATCACCTTCTATCGTGACACGCTGGGCTTTACCCTTGTTGAAGACACCTACCTTCCTCAGCAAGACAAGCGTTGGGTGGTTGTGGCGCCGCCAGGCTCGACGGGCACTCGTCTCCTCCTCGCTCGCGCGGTTGGCGAAGCACAATCAGCACGGATAGGCAACCAGACCGGAGGTCGTGTATTTCTGTTTTTGTATACGGATGACTTTTGGCGAGACTTCCACGCCTATAAAGCGAAGGGGGTTGAGTTTGTGCGTGAACCCAAAGAAGAGAGCTACGGCACCGTGGCCGTGTTCACAGATTTCTATGGCAATTTGTGGGATCTGGTTCAACTCAAGCGATGAAGGCCCAGGTAGCCGTTACAAAAATGAGCGACCAATAAATAAATAAATAAATAAATAGCAGCGCATCAAGGTGAATGAAGCTTCGACGAGGCTGGGCGATCTTTTTTGATGGGTCTGATACCCCTTTCATCGTAACTTGTTCCCTATCTGGTCAATAAGAAAAACCCCTTAACATTTAACTATTAAGGAGCCGTTCAAGAATAACTTTTCGGTTTACAAGATTGGAGATTAGAGATTCGTTCATCTCTAATCCCTAATCTCCCGGTACAGTAAAGTTATCTCCGGACAAATCCTAAGTGAAGGTGATAAAAAAGAAATGCTTAAAAAAACATTTCTCCCCAGCGTGGGTAAGTTGGATGAGGTTAGAGGTGAAAAGCAGGTTCCCTCTAACTCGGTTCCGCGCAAGCCCGAAGGACAGGCCACGCGGGGTAAAACGACGCATAATCGCCTGCGCCGGGTGGATAATTTTTTACTGCAATATGACTCCACTTTACTGAGCCGAAGCGACGGTCCGTATGACAGGGCATTTTATGTAGACCTGGGCTTTGGGGCTAAACCGGTGACTACCCTGGAGAGCGCGGCCCGGCTGCGCCGGCTCAACCCCCGGTTACCGGTGTTAGGTGTTGAAATTGACCCTGAACGAGTGGCTAAAGCCCAACCTTACGCCGATGCGCTGACATTTTTTCGCCTGGGCGGTTTTAATTTGCCCCTGCAAAAGTGGCCGGATGGCCAGCCGGAAACGGTACGACTTATCCGGGCGTTTAATGTGCTGCGGCAGTATGAAGAAAGCGCGGTGGCTCAAGCATACGAGCGGTTGGCTCACTATGTTTTGCCCGGTGGACTGCTGATTGAAGGCACGTCTGACCCCTTTGGCCGGATTTGGGCAGCAAATTTGCTACGCCGTGAGGATGAACCCCTCTGGCAAGTCGAAGCGCTAGTCTTTAGCATCAACTTTCGAGTAGGCTTTGACCCTGGCCAATTACAAACGGTGTTGCCCAAAAATTATATCCACCGCATGGTTCCGGGTGAAGCAATTTATGATTTTTTTGCCGCCTGGAAGTCTGCGGCCCAGGAAACACAAGCTTATAAAGGGTGGGGGCTGCGCCAATGGTTTGGGGCCAGTGCTCACAATTTGGCAGCGCGAGGCTACCTCATTAATTTACGCCGCAAGTGGCTCTGGCAGGGCTGGTTAATCTGGCGGTTCAATTAGAGCCTATCCGAATAACCATGGTAGTGACGCATCCCTATGCGTCACCGGCTGGCATAGGGATGCCCACCTGCCGTTTTTCGGATAGGCCCTTAGTTCACAACAAACGCCGGGCGCTTGGGTCAGCTTGATCGAGTGATCGTTACTGTTCCAACTTGCCCGGCGTTTGAGATAATAATAGTGCTGCCTTGAAGGGCCTATTTGCCCCGGCAGCGAACCGTTTACCTGATTGTATTTTAGCACAGGTGACCCTATTTGACCATACCTCAACTGGGCGAGATTTAAAGCGTTGTTTACCTGCTCGAAAGGGGGGGTATTGGGGGAAGGTGATAAAGAAAGCGCGCTCGTATAATCGCGCTTTCTTTTTGGTTAGTTTTAATGGATGTCTAGCTCAGGCCGCCCGTCGGACCAGCCCAAACAAGAACAGTAACACCACTGCCCCTACAATGGCCACCAGTAGACTGTAGATGTTAAAGCCACTTACGCCGGGAGCACCGAACATATTCATTAAGAAACCGCCAATGAATGCGCCAATAATTCCGACGATAATGTTGGCCAGGGCGCCCATCTGGGCATCACGTCCCATAATCATGCTGGCAATCCAGCCGGCCAAAGCGCCAAACAAAATCCACACTACAATTTCTAGTAACATTTTGTCTCCTTATTTGAAATAATTTATGTTTAAGTTTTTGGCTCATGTTAAGTACTAGTGCAAAGCAGGCCGGGCTTCCACGCCCGGCGGCCCTCGGCGGCGTGGGAGCCGCCTCTGCTAAATTGCACTTGTTCTATACATGAGCCAAGTTTTTATGTTTAACCTCTCACTCAGGCGGGATTGAGTAAGGGTGGAATACAGAATGGTGAATTGTCAATTGTAAATTGTTAATGAGGGATTACTTCTTAACCGAATCACAATTCATAATTCACTATTGGATTAATCCTTCAGGTACGCCATTAGGAAACTCTTCCTGGATGGCGGCCTGGATTTGCTCGATGCGCCGCTCCGGGTTGGGGTGGGTGCTGGCAAACTCGGGTGGGCCTTCACCACCGCTGGCTTCGGCCAGGATTTCCATAACCCGGATCAGCGAGCGCGGGTCATACCCGGCTTCGGCCATAAAACGGACACCCAAACGATCTGACTCCAACTCGTCGTCACGGCCATACTTCATATTAATCATCTGCCCCACCACAGCGGCGACGGCGGCGGCATGCTGGGATGAGTTGGGATTATCGGGGTCAGAGGCGGCAATGATCACCGCTCCTGATAAACCCTGGGTAAGTTGGGCCTTAGCAATGTGCTCAGCCGAATGTCGAGCTACCACGTGGCCCACTTCGTGGGCCAGAACGCCGGCCAATTGACCTTCTGTTTCCAGCCGGTCCATCAAGGCGGCGGTGATAAAAATGGGTCCACCAGGTAGGGCAAAGGCATTAACCGTCTGCTCATCGGCCAGGAGATTAAATTCAAACTGGTAAGGCGTATCTTTAGCGTCGGTCGAACTGATTAGCCGCGCGCCGACCTGATCTACCATCGCCTGGGCTTCCTGGCTGGGATGCAATCCGCCAAACTGAGCCGCCATCTCGGGGGCCGATTGCAGCCCCAGGGCAATTTCCTGGTCCACACTCAGGCTGACGTGCTGCTCTTCGCCGGTAATGGGATTGTAGGCAGTGCTGCTGCAATAGGTTACAATAGAAATTACAGCAATAATCAGGGCCACAATCCAGCGGGCATTGCCGCCCACCAAAGAGCGGCCTCGGGACGATCCCCGTAGAATGGTCATAACACACTTCCTTCCACGGCGTTGGCGGCATAGAGAACCGTTTTTACTTCCGAAATGCGCTCTTCCGGCGTTTGTACAGCCACCAGGACGCCTTTTTGTCGAAAGCTCGTGATATAAAAGTGAGTTTTTTCCGTGGCCAGGCCTAATTTAACCAGGCCGGCTAGCAAAACACTTCCTATTATCGCCCCCATCGCTGCCCCGGCTACCGTAAAGGTAAGCATGGTGCGCAAAGCTTCTAGGGTTAGGCCAGGGTTAGCGCCGGACAGTGGAACAGAAGTCAGGCCCCAAACCAGACCGGCCAGCAGCCCCAGCGCCGCTCCGGCGATAGCTCCGTTTATAATCCCGGCGGCTAATTCCTGCTGCGCTGTGCCGGCTTCGAGATCAGTACTGATAACCTCAGGTCCGGCTTTCAGGCTGATCTGGGCCAGCTCAAAGCCTTGATTCTTTAGGGCCTTAATCGCGCTGTCTACTTCGCGAATATTTTTAAATAGTCCAACGACGGTTGTTGTCATAGGTTTCTCCTATAGACTCCTAAGAGGGGTTTCTGAGCGACCTGCCACTCAGGTCGCTCAGAAAAAGGGGAAATAGAGGAATTTGCAGTCTCGGGTGAAGGTTTAATCCAGAGACCACTCGTAACGCCACTGGCATCACCCTGGGCAACCTAAAGTTGCCTGCTCCATTCCAGGTAGTCCAGGCTGGTACCTGTTTGGCGTCAACTCCAAAATAAATAAGAGCTTTACTATCCTCACTCATGAATGTTTCTATCATTCTTTGTAACATCTGCCGTTTAACAGTTGTTATTTAACTGAGATACTATCACTGTTTTAGGGACCTGCCCATACTAATTTGGGTGACTTTGTTTTAAAATAAGGGCTATTTGTCAATAGCTCTTATTAAAAATTGAGGAGGGTGAGATAGCCTACTTGGGCTATAGGGAAACTGAGTGCCCCTACAAAATGTTAAAGTTCAAGATTTTGCTCCGGCTTCTCGCCGTTCAGCCGCGCCGGTCCACTGCAAGGCTTCGGTGGCGGCGTTTAGAAGTTCGGCGATGCCAATGGCGCTCATCATGCCCAAAAAGGCGCGGGTAGGGCCAGGAATAAGATTTAAACCATAGACTAACATGGCCGCAATCCAGGTGCCTGTGCAAATAGGACAGGCAAATAGTTCACCCAGCGCTCGCTGCATTCCCGCCCCCTTGGGCGCTACCGTATCTCCAACGCCAGAAGGATCTGGCTGGGTCCGGGTAAAAGGCCGGCGTAAAGGTTCGGTCACTTTATCATAAGTAGCCAGCCGGCCCAGGCGAAAAGTGGCAAAACCCAGCAAGGCCAGATCAAAAGGTTTAAGAATAATGGGCTGGCGATGATGGCTCTTATACCAGGAAAAGCCGGCAAAAAGTGATAAAAACAGACTTAACAACGCGACGTAAGTTATACGTTCTTCGGTCAGCTTGGGTAGGGTGGGCATCTGTTACCAGGAAGCGGGTGGATCGCTGGCCGGAAAACTTTCCCAGACAGTTTCATCTCGAGGATTGTTAACCGTACTTTCCGGGTGCTCGTTGTATTCGTCATCGAAACGCAGCCGGGATTGTGGTCGGGTGCTGATTTGCATAGAGTTATATACGGGGCAGTAGCCGGTCAGACCCCGGTAGATAAAATACCCGGCGGCAAGCAGCAGGGTTATCAGGCCAAAGGAGCGCCGGGTGAGGTATAACGCCAGCAGACCCCCGCCGACAAGGGATAATAAACGTTCTGTGTCACCCACATTGCAAGTTTCAGTCTGGGGTAAGCCTGGCCAGACATTACGAAACTGTTTCTGATTGAACATTTCTTGAAAATTTGCCAACATGGTTGCGTTTATCCCCCTTTTAAATCAGCGCCCGGCGGCGGGTTAACATGCCCAGTACTAAGGATAAGACCAGTGAGCCAACAATTGACCAGATAATGGGAAATGGCTGACCTCCAATAGTTAGCGTAAAAACTTCCGGCAAACCCAGCATCCGAGCCATCCACAAGCCAATAAACGCCCCAATAAAGCCCACCACTGCCGAAACTAAACAGCCGCCCAAAGAATAGCCGGCCAGAGCCTGGCCCAAACTGCCACAAATGGCAGCGACGATAACCAGGATAATAAAATCTAAAATTGTCATTTTGTCCTCCGTTTAAAGCAATCTGTGAGACTCAGCTGATTGTTGTTAGAAACTTCGCCGGTCTCCCTGACTGACACCTTTTACTTCGGTAGTAGGCAAGCCTTGCCAGCGAGAAATCTCTTTAAGCGTTTTGAAGAGATCATCTACGCTGTCCGTTTCCCCCTGCTTGACCTGATAAACATAAAAGGTGTTATTTTGTAAACTCAAACCAATCACCTTGCTGATAGGACTGGTTTTTAAAATTTCAATGATAAACGACCTGGAGCCAGTATGGGGGTCGTCGGTATAAACAATAACTACGTCTGGTTGCAGTTCTTTTATCTTTAAGATAGCCTTTTCTCGACCGGTCTCCTGCCCTAAGATTTTTATTTCTTTATCTTGCCGTAAGAGATTTTCAAGTCCAAGGCTGAACATTAAATAACTAGAAACAATAAAGATTCTTAGCATTTTTCTTTAGGGCGTACTGCTGGCTAACTTTCCAACTTGGTTCGTCCATCCTTCATTATAATATTTTAATCCTTCTCTTTGAGGCTGACTATACTAATTTAGGTGGTTTTAATCCAAGAAAAAGAGCTATCTTTCGATAGCCCTGCCGGTAGAAAAAAAGGGATAATCATCCAATCGGGCTATCTTCTAGGGGTATCTCGTTCACCAATCCCTGGCGCACAGCATAGACTGCTGCTTGAATTCTGTTCTGAACATGCAGTTTTTCCAGAATGTTGCGCAGATGGATTTTTACCGTATTTTCAGTAATGTGCAAGGCATCGGCAATTTCTTTGTTCGACGCGCCGGTAACAACCTGTTCCAAAACCTCAACTTCTCGGGCAGTCAGCTCATCCACGGCAGCTGCTTCTCTGGACTGGTCATGCTCCGGCTGTCGAAATTCGCGCAAAATCTTGGCCGCCATCGCACCCGAAATGGGCGCTTCGCCCTGGCGCAGCCGGTCGAGCATGGTATACAGCTCTTGCGGCTCTAAATTTTTAAGCAGGTAGCCTTTGGCCCCACTTTTGATGGCCTCAAACAAATCATTGTCATCATCCGATACAGTCAGCATCACAATTTGAATATGCGGTAGTTCACGTTTGATGATTTTGACCGTCTCAATGCCGTTCTGGCGCGGCATATTCACGTCCATCAAGATAACATCGGGCAGCGTTTGCTCGGCTAAAATAACAGCCTCATCCCCATCATTGGCCTCACCGACGATGGTTATATCCTGGCGTCCGCTCAGCAAAGAGGCAATGCCTTTGCGGAAAAGGACATGGTCATCTACCAACAAAATGCGCAATGAATCCATAAATTGTGCTCCTGGGTTTAGGGTGAGGGGCGCTCCTCAAAATCAACAGCACCTTATTGGAGTGAAACCCTTACTGTTTTGGTAAAGTCAGAGTTTTACGCCATCGTACCGATTATATCGTTCTATTCGCTCTCCTGGCTATACCAACCTGGATAGTTTTAAAAAATAAAAAGAGCTATCTTTGAATAGCTCTTGTGGGTTATATAAATTGGGCCGGTTAGTCCAGGGGGATTATCGCTTTGCCTGAAAAAATAGCAACAATGATCAGCGCCAGGAGCAAGACAGGCCCCAGCAGAATCAAGATTTGGAAGAGGGTAATGCCGGCTACCCGATTCCAACTCAGGTACTTTACCACTTTGAAAGCATCACGACGATTGAGCGGCCCTTGACCGGGTAGGCAATGGTTGGTTCTAATTCAATCTCTTTGCCGGGGGGATGAATATCCAGTGGGGAGGGCTGGCCGGTATCGAGGACGAGACGCCAGCGGCCATTGTGAGGGGCAGGCGGCAAGTAAAACAGCCGGGCGCGAATGTCGCTGTTGAACATTACCAGGAAATCTGCATCGTTGCTGGCTGCGCCCGTTTCCTGGCAGGAGCCATCCAGGGTGAACATTAGCCATTTGCTGGCAGAGTCCCAGGTAGCATCGAGGCCGCTGGGACCGTACCAATGCACATCGCGGAACTGGTCGTCATCCAGGTCATGTCCGGTAAAAAAGGTGGTGCGCCGAAAAACCGGGTGGGCCTGGCGCAGAGCAATAATGTGCCGGGCAAAGCGGAAAACATCGGCGTGCTTTTCTAACAAGCGCCAGTCGTACCAGGAAATCTCGTTGTGCTGGCAGTAGGCATTGTTGTTGCCCTGTTGGCTGCGCCGAAACTCGTCGCCGCCCAGCAGCATAGGCGTGCCCTGTGACAGCATCAGGGTAGCCAGAAAATTTTTAACCTGGCGCGAGCGAACCGCCTCAATCTGGGGGTTGGTGGTGGGACCTTCAACGCCGTAGTTATAGCTGGAGTTGTTGTTGCTGCCATCCTGGTTGTGCTCGCCGTTGGCCTCGTTGTGCTTGGTGTTGTAGCTAACCAGGTCATTCAGGGTAAAGCCGTCGTGGGCGGTGACATAATTAATGCTGCTGTTGGGCGAGCGGCCATCGGCGTAGTACAGGTCGGCGCTACCGGCCAGCCGAGTGGCCAGCGCGCCGGTCAAGCCGGGGTCGCCGCGCCAAAAGCGGCGTACGTCATCGCGGTACTTATCGTTCCACTCGGCCCAGCGTACCCCGCCGGGGAAGCGGCCCACCTGATAGCCGGCAATGTCCCACGGTTCGGCAATAAGCTTGGCCGTGCGCAGTAAAGGGTCTTCGGCAATACGGGTAGTGAGGGGGGGATTGCCGGAGATATGGCCGCCCCGGTCACGGGTCAAACTGGTCGCCAGATCAAAGCGAAAGCCGTCCACGTGCATCTCCAGCACCCAGTAGCGCAGGCAGTCGAGGATAAAATCCTGCACCACCGGATGGTTAGCATTGACGGTATTGGCGACGCCGGTAAAATCCTGGTAGTAGCGCGGATTATCGGCCAGGATGTAATAAATGCTGTTGTCAATGCCCTTAAAACTGAGGGTCGGGCCGAGGTGGTTGCCCTCGACGGTGTGGTTGAAAACCACATCTAAAATGACTTCCAACCCGGCCTGGTGCAATGCCCGCACCATTTCTTTAAAAGCGACAACCTGCTGGCCCGCATCCGCGCCGAGATGGCTGTAATGACCTTTGGGCGCAAAGAAGCAGAGGGTGTTGTAACCCCAATAGTTACGCAGGCGCTCGCCGGTTTTGGGATTGAAGCGGCGAAATTCCCACTCGTCAAATTGATGAACAGGCAGCAGCTCAATGGCCGTAACCCCCAACTCTTTGAAGTGGGGGATTTTTTCGACCACGCCCATGTAGGTGCCGGGATGGTTCACCCCGGCACTGGGGTGGTAGGTCAGGCTGCGCACGTGAGTTTCATAAATAATAGTTTCGTGCATGGGGCGGTTGAGTGGGCGGTCGCCCTGCCAGTCAAACCCGTCGTCACCGTATACAATAGATTTGGGCATGCCGGCCAGGTGGGTAGTGGTGGAAAATGAAAGGTCGGCCAGCGGGGAGTTACGATCGTAACCATAAGCCCGGCTAAAATCCCAATGAAAATTGGGGCCGCCGGTCAAAGCTCTGGTGTACGGGTCAATGAGAGGTTTATAGCGGTTAAAGCGATGGCCCCGTTCCGGTTGGTACGGCCCGTCCATGCGGTACAGGTACAATTGGCCGTGTTTTACCCCGGATAAATGGATGTGCCAGATATCGCCGGTGCGGTGATCAAGCGGATGCAGTTCAAATTCGTGGGTAGGGGCGCTGGCCATCGGCTGGTCAAACAGCATCAACCAGACCCGTGTGGCGTGGCGGCTAAAGATGGCAAAGTTGGTTCCGTCGGCGGTGACGGTAGCGCCCAGGGGCAGCGGTTGGCCGGGGGTAGGATGGATGAGTGGAATCAATTACCAATATCCTCTCGTAATCCTTTGTGAACTGGCTCACTCCTTATATCCTACATTATGTTAGGCTAAAATACAATTGAACCTTTGCGCTTTATGCTTAGCCCAGACCGTCAAGGTGGATAGGTTGGTTATACACCTTTTCCAGCAGTTTTTTGAGTTTTTGGGTATGAGTTAATATCTCGTCTTCGGCGCTTTCCAGTTCCACCCGAACATTGGGCGGCACGAATAAGATACCGCCTAACTTATTAATTTTTATCTCAGCCTTGCGCCGGTGATCTTGCTGAATGGCGATCAGTTTAAGCAGATGGTCAATTTCTGTTCGGGTTTCATCGTCAAAATTGGCCGATTTTAGCTCTAAAAATTTCTCTTTGGCGCTGGCCTGCACCCCATCCGGCAAGGCCGGCCTATCGTCGGGTTCTTCCATTTTTTGACGCCGCTCGCGCCGCTCGGCCAGAATTTTGCGGGCCTCATCAAAGAGAAAGCTGACGGCTTGCGTTAAAACGCCTATAGCAAATATGCTCTGTTCAGGGGTGGTCATGGTTATCTCTCCTGTGAAATTTACTTTTTTTTCAAACAGCGCAAAGGCTTCCTGCTGTAATCTTTTGGGATGGCCCCGGCTGGTTTTTTTTAAATAATTTCGATCATGCTCATCAAAAATGATTTGGGTATTAGCCAGGTAGGAGTCTATTAAGGTATCAATCTGCCTATCATCAAAGGGAGCGAGGGGCAGATTAGCCATATTGCTGTAAAAGCCGGAGCCAAACCAGGGCACATTGGCAAACAAGTCAAAAAGTTCGCGCTCGCTGGAGGTGATAAGCGAAAACCCTCGCGGGGCGGGCAGGTTTAGCAAGGCGCGCAGGGTGTGCAAAAACCCCAGGCCTGCTTCCACCCCGCTTTTGTTAATTTCGCCCATCAGCAGGTCGAAACCATCCAACAGCACGACTACAAATTTATTGTCTTTGCTTTCGCCCAATTTGGTGAAGAAGCGGGTAATATTAACCCTTGAGGAAAGTTTACCCGACTCTAGGGTGCTGATAATTTTGTCTGTCCCATAGCTGGGGCCGAGCCACTCATCCAATTCACTAAACAAGTATTCCCAGAACCCCAGTTCGGAAAAAGGGAAGATGAGGCCCGAAGGGATATAAATAAATTTTGCTGTTTCAGGGCTAAGGGCCGCCCAGGACTTTCGGGTGGTTTCATCGCGGAGGTAATGCAATAAAGAGGTTTTGCCGACCCCAAACGGGCCGCTGACGGTGCTGCCACCGCGATTATAGCGGTTGGCCAGGCGGTCTAAAATAATATCAATCTCTCTTTCCCGGCCAATAAACTTTTCTGGGGGTACCGGCGGGCCGTCAATGAAGGGATTGGCCGGGTTAGTTTCCTGGAAGGCCCGAACCGGAGTTGCCCTTATTCTTGGGGAGTTTTGAGGCGTTTCAGCGTCCGTTATTGCGGCGGGGATTAGCTCCTGATAAGGCTGATGTTGGTCATAGCGGGTTGAATTATTTTCTTTGGCCCAGGCCAGTACGAGGTCAAGCTTAAATTTTTGCGCGGCAAACTCAATAACCTTATCGGCAATGTCGGCTTTGCCGTCTCCTTCGGCTAATTCGTCATAAATAGGTTTAAATTCGGGTTCGTAAAAACAAAACCGGCGCAGTTCTTCAGCGGTAAATCCTTCAATCAACAGGGTTCGTATCCTCTTTAAATGGTAACGGGTGGGCATAAGTTCTCTCTCTCTATTGCTTGATCCAAATTTGCCTGTCAACTTCAAATTTATAGACCCCGCCAAAACCGGCGATGTAAATGATGTTGGGGTTGGTAGGATCAAGGGCGATATTTTGAACGTGATAGGTATTTCTTGACTCCGGTAAGGGCAGGTAGGCCCAACTGCCGCCGCCATTTATACTCTGGATAACCCCCAACCCATCATCATTGTTGGCCTTGAACCCCGTACCGGCATAAAGGATGTCATCTGGGCCGGGGACAATCCGGGAAATATTAAGGGTGGGCACTAAAGCGGTGGGTATGCCGCTGTTAACTTTACTCCAACTACTGCCTTGATTATCGCTCCGCACCAGTGTAGCCAAAGCGCCGCCGGCATAAACCGTGTTACCTCTGACCGCCAGGGCGTAGATAGCCTGCCGGCAGTCCGAGCATTGAAAAACTTGCCAGCTATGCTGCGGGCCGCCGGCGCGATAAATCACATCGCCTTCCCCGGCGGTATAAATGGGGCTATCTTGCCCCGCTTCAATGGCTACGGCATACAGAGGCGTTTGTAAGGCCGCGCCGCCGGTTTTTTTGCCACTCACCCAGGTTGCCCCGCCATCCAGGCTAATCAGCATGCCTCCTGCGGTGGCGGCGTAGACAATTTCAGGATTGCTGTGGGTAACAGCCAGGTCATGGACCTGAACCAGACCGCCGGGTAAAGGATAGGCTTGCCAGGTTTCGCCCCCATCTACCGATTTGATGATTTTCCCGGTGGCGCCAATATAGATCACCTCAGTCTGGCCAGGCGCAAATGTCAGCATGCTCAGCCCTCCGGCTGGCAGGCCCAGCGAGACCTCAACCCAAATATGGCCGCTATCTCGGGTGCGATAAACGCTGCCATTTTTTAACAGCGCCCATAGCTCTGCCGGATTTTGCGGGTTCAAGTCTATATCCAGGGCTTCGCCAGGAGGGAGAGGGATGGGGATGGGGGTTGGGGTGGCAGTATGAGTTGGGGTGGGGGTGGCGGTGTGAGTTGCCGTGGAAGTGGGCGTCGGTGTAGCCGTAGCCGTTGGGGTTGGGGTGGGTGTTGGCGTTAAAGTTGCCGGTGGGCGGGTGGGTGATTCGGGCAGGGTGGCGGCGGTGGGCAGGGTTGGTGAAGATGTGGCGGTTGGCGGGGGTGGGAGTGTTGGAACTTGGGTTGGCCTTGGGGTTGGGGTGGCCGGCGGCGGAAGCGGCGTATCAACCATCGCGACAGAAGTTGTGGCCGGAGGAGGGTTAAAGATATTGCCATCCGCCAGGAACCAGGCGCTCCAGCAGGTGAACAAAGCCAGAACGGCGATAATCCCCACTGTCGCCCAGTTTCGAGGGCGGGGTGGTTTAGCCGGGGTCGTTTTAGATTTACGGAGCTTGGCTTCGGCGGCGTCTCGGCGCTGAATGGCTTCTTCATTCTGCGGGTCAAGCTCGGTCACCCGTCGAAAAGCCTGGGCGGCCTGGAACCAATCAGCCGCCTTTTCGGCGGCCCGCCCCTGGGCCTGGAGGGTATCCACCAGGTTGCGCCCGGCGTCAGGATAGGTGGGGTCAATATCCAGCACCCGCTCAAAAAGTTCAACCGCTTCGAGCCAGAAACCCTTGCTGCGGGCCTGACGACCTTTTTCAAACAGAACCTTTAATTTTTCCTGCAAGCGGCGATTTTGGGGCGCTATTTTGTAAATACGCCGGTAATGAACGGCCGCTTCGATGATTTCTGCCTTTTCCTCCAGGCTTTCGGCCAGGGACAGCCGGGCTTCAACCAGGGCTTCCCGGCTGGCATCTTCATTTAACCAGTAGGCATTTTCAAACTCTTTGACTGCTTCTTCCAATTTGCCCTGCTGCCGGAGAGCTTGGGCCAGGCCCAACTGGGCGTTGAAATGATTGGGGTTATCACGCAGGGCCAGGCGATAAGCCTCGCTGGCCGCGTCTAAATCGCCCTGCTCGTGGGCCAGCCGGCCTTTTGTGTAAGCCTGGCTGGCGGTGCGGCTCATCTCGGAAATTTTTAATTTTTCCAGGTTGAGGTGGTGATTCTGCCTGACCCAGCGACACACCAATTCCACCTTAAAACGCACCCCATCCTGTTCGGCAAATTCGAGCACGTTTTCTCCAACCAGGTGATTGGTCGCCTCAACCAAATCCACGCTGCCCAGGCGGATGCGGTTGTCGTTTAAGATCGCTTGAATATTGTCCCGCCGGGCGATGCCTCCCTCGGCTGTGACCGAGCCGATGGTTGAAACCAGCAATCGTTCGGCAATGCTCAAGGCATCCCACAACCACACAAAAGCCGGCTCACCCGTTTCCAGGGCTGTATCAATAATTTGTTCCACATCATCAGCTTCAATGATGTTTCGCTGCTGTCGCTTGGCCCGGTTGAAAAGTTCGTAACAGAGCAACTGGGTAAAATAAGGATGGCCCGAGGTATAGCGCAAAATCCGTTCAATGGCGGGCGATTCATAGGTTAAGATGCCGGCAATCGGTTTGGTGATCAAGGCCACCGCTTCATCAGTCGAGAGGAGCCAGATATGATTAAAGCGCGCCCCGCGAATAAGTTGATTGAATGAAGGGGGTAACTTTTCCAGGCTGCGCCCAATTACCAGCACAAACACCATTTTTTCAAAGGCGTGGTTGTCGAGGATATGTTGTAACAGGGGCAAAAAACGCACCCCGGTGCTGGCCTCGTCCAGGGGTATCGCGCCGTCGCTGTCGTTGATCAGCGCATCAAACTCATCCATCATAATGACCAGGCGGCGCTGGCCCAATGAGGCGAGGGCGGTTGGCAGAAATGTGCGCAGAAAATAAGCGGGGTTATCCTCAAAATCCGCCGGAGTAGGTTCAGGCAGGCCGACTCCTTCGGCAATTTGGACGGCCAGATCGTAAACGGCGGCATCAAATGGGGTATGGGCCTGGCCTTGGACATCCAGCCGGACGGCGCAATATTTCTCCGGCGGTAAACGATGCAGGTACAGTTCTTGCAGCACCGAACTCTTGCCAACCCGGCGCTGGCCGTGCAGGACGATGACTCGATTGGTGGGGCCGGTGAGAGATTCCTGAACGAACCGAAAAACTTCCTGGCGGCCATAAAGGCTCTCGCCCGATACGGGAGGGCCAACAACGTAAGGGTTACTGGTTAACTCGTTAGACATGCTGCTTCGCGGGACTTGGTTTTAAGGAACATCTGCAAAAACAGAAGCTGCCTTTATTGTAAATTAAAGCCCCTCCTCTGTCTAGGGTATGGCGCGGTACTTTTTGCCGGGGTTATTAATTCCAGCGGAAGGTACGTTCCTGGCTGCGCTGGCTCACTTCCTGGCCGTCTCCCACCGGGTCAACTCCGCCCTGGGCGTTTGGTTTAACCTCTTGAAAGCGAGAAATAACAATAGACCATGTAAAATCGCGTTGAGCGCCGCTGACATCATCATAAAAACTTTGCGGCACATCCCAAAAAGTAGCTTTGGTGGTTACCCCGCCAAAAAACATCCCCCCTTCTCCCTTGGCCGATGGAAAAGATACGGAAACCGTGTAAAAGTCGTTTTGACCCAAATTTGGCACAGGCGACCACTCCAGACGAGGTTGGTTGGCCCGGCCATTAAACACCCCCGCGCCTGTTTGCAAGTTCAGGTCTGGCGGTGAGAGCAGTTGGGGCGGTGGTAAAGTGGGCAGCGGTGATGGGGTGGCGGTAGGGGTAGCAGTAACCACTACCTCAATAATAATCGGTGTTTGAGTTGGCTGGGGGGTAGCAGTTGGTGATGGAAGCGGGGTTTTGGTAGGGGTTGGGGTCGGCGTATCGGTGGGCGTCGGGGTCGGCGTATCGGTGGGTGTAGGCGTTGGCGTATCGGTGGGGGGTGAAGCAGGGATTTCAGTAGGGGTCGGCGTATCGGTACTGGCTGGCCTGGGAGTTTGGGTCGGCTCCGGGGTTGGGCTGGGCGTAGGCGACGCTGCCGGCGGAGTTTCGCTGACCAGGGCGATAGCCTGGGTGGCTGTTGGAGCCGCCAGAACAAGGCCATTCAAAATAAGCCAGCCGCCGAGACCTCCTAATAAAAGCAGCAAAACAGCCATAAAACCCAATACGGGCATAAGCGCCCTGAGCGTGGTTGAGGTAGAAGGGGGCGCCGCAGAAATGGTGGGTTCGAGCGGTTGGGAGGAAGTTTTGGCCCGGTGATAGGCGCTGTCACGGCGGTGGTGAGCATCTTTGTATTGTTTATCAATATCGGTGACGCGCTCCAGAAAGTGGGCAGCCCTGGCCCAATCTCCGGCGGCGGCGGCTTTGCGGCCCTGATCGTACAAAACACGCAGTTTTTCCTGAACCCGGTACTCGTCGCGCTTTAATTCTAAAACCCGCCGGTAATGTAAAGCGGCTTCAACATAGTGCTGATTTTCTTCAAGGGCCTGGGCCATAGCCAGCCGGGCGTCAACCAGGCCATCGCGCCCTACATCCTCATCCAGCCAAAAAGCATCTTCAAAAGCATCCACCGCCTCTTTAATCTTTTTCTGATCAAGCAAAAGTCGGGCCAGGGCTAATTGAGCGCCCAAGTGATTGGGGTTCATGGTCAGCAAATCGCGCAGGGCTTTAACAGCCTGTTCAGGCTGGCCGTTTTGGACTAAGGCTCTGGCTTTTTTAAAGTCCCCCTCACCTTCTTGAGTCAGGGTGGCCTTCATTTCCCGCAGGCCGTGCGACTCCCGCACCCATAATTCCATGAGTCTGACCACAAACTGGAGGTCATCACTGCTGTTATCCCGTAGAATATCCCAATCGGTCAGCTCACGGGGGGCGCTGCTCCAATCTGCGCCCCGTCTAATTCTAAATTTGTCGAGCGCGGCCTGGATAGCATCTTTATTGGCTTTTTGATTTTCGGCATGCAGATGAGCGATCGCGGCCAGGTAAATCTGGCCGGAGGTCGAAATAGCGTCCCACAACCAGGTAAAGGCCGGCTTACCCGATTCAAGGGCCAGACTGACAATGGCCGCTACATCGGCAGCCACAATTGTTTTAATATTGTGTTTTTGGGCGTAATTGAATAATTCAAAACAGATTAATTGGGTAAAAAAGGGGTGGCCGGAGGTGAGGTTTAGAATGGCTTCAATGGCCTCCGGGTTGTAATTTAAAAGCGTATCGGCCGGGCGGGTAATCAGGTCAACGGCTTCTGATTTTTGCAGCAGGCCAATTTTTTTGTACTGCGCCTCTTTGAAAACCCGCTTAACCCAATGGGCTAAATCGTCAATACGCCGGCCCACCACAAAAACAAAAGAAAGGCGCTTTTCTTTATCCAGCAAATCTCGCATGTAGGGATAAAACTCTTGTTCGGCTTTATCCTTTATCTCTTTGTCGGCGCTTTCGCTGGGCACCTCAAATTCATCAAATAATAATAACAGCCGCCGGCCGGCCAGTTTTTGCCAGACAATGGGTAGAAAATTTTTGCGAAAATAATCTTTGTCGGCTTGAAAATCTTGCTTATTGGGCGGGGTAAGCTGGAGTGTTTCGGCAATAGCCCCGGCTAAATTAAACAACACTTCGGCCAGATCGAGCTTGGCCTGGCCTTGCAGGTCAAAAAAGGTAAAGCGAAATTTCTCCGGGGGCAAGCGATGGGGCAATTCGCGCAGGATCGAGGTTTTGCCCGACCGTCTTTGACCATACAATACGACGGCATTTTGTCGCGAAGAGGCCAGGGTGTCGTAAACAAATCTAAAAACATCGTCACGGCCATACAAGGTCTCACGTTCAACCGGTCTACCCACAATGTACGGGTTATTGGCTTGAGGTGGAGAAGTTTCACTCATCGTTTCGCTCCTGCATCTTGAAGGAACACGGGGTTACTTTAAGCGTTTCGTTATCGGTAAAAACCACAACAAGCCGTATCTTTAATTATCATACCACAAATTTGCACCGATAACATTTCAATTTCATTCCAAAACTATTCGATTTGCAATAATTTAGAGAGGAATAAAGGGGATTTTGATAGGGTTAAGTCGTGACTGATCTAAACGAGTCAGACTGGCAAAATCCTTACTCTGCCATTTTACCAATGAACCTTAAGGCGTGCAATCTTCACTTTTTATTCAGCAAGAGATTGGGTCAATTGCTCAATCTCTCTACCTCGGTTATTATTTATCACTACCTTTGCACTTTTTAAATAGAACGCAGATAAACGCCGATAAACGCAGATTGGCGCAGAAAAATTTATAAAAAATCAGCGAAAATCAGTTGAATCTGCGTCATCTGCGTTCAAATTTTGGCTGGTTATGAAAAGTGCAAACATAGTGTATTTATAAAGTAACTCAAATTGATAAAGTAAAATCCTGACTAAATTTATGACCCTGCGAACAACCCAACCGTCACCTGGTTCTCTCACCATCCCCCGCCTGCTTGTTGCCATTGTCTTCATTGCCATTTTCACCATGGCTGTCCGCCTGCCCGCCGACACCGACACCTGGTGGCATCTGCGCTCCGGCCAATACATCCTGGAAAATCAAATTGTGCCCACCACCGACCCTTTTTCCCACACCCGCGCCGGCGCAGCCTGGATTGATCATGGCTGGTTAGCCCAGGTTTTTTGGTACAGCCTATACGCCCTGGGCGGCTGGCCGGGCTTGAGTCTGGGTCTGGCGGCGCTGGTCACGCTGACCTTTGGGCTGGTCTGGCAGGTGACGCCGGGCAATTTATACATCCGTGCCTTTGTGATGATTTTGGGGGCGATTACCTCGGCGGTGATTTGGGTGGCCCGGCCGCAGATGGTTTCCTTTTTGCTGGCCGGGTTGGTGTTGGTTTTACTCGAAAAGTACAAGCGGGCCGGTTCGCGCTGGATTTACGCCTTCCCGCTGATTGTGCTGCTGTGGGTCAACATCCACGGCGGCTATGCCATTGCCTTTATGCTGCTAGGCGTTTACATCGTCGGCGAAATTTTCAACAACCTGACCGGTCACAGCGAAGACCCGGTGGTTGCCTGGCCGCAGCTTGGTCCGCTGCTGGTGGTGGGCGCTATCGCCTTTGCCCTGGTGGTGGTCAACCCGCATGGCTGGCAGATGTGGCTTTACCCTTTCCGCACCGTCGGTATTGGCGCGCTGCGCGATTTTATCCAGGAGTGGCGCAGCCCCGATTTCCACCTGCTTTTTACCTGGCCCTTTATTGGCATGCTGCTGCTGACCCTGGCGGCGCTGGGCCGCTCGACTCGCCGGGCCGATTGGACCGACCTGGCCGTGCTGGGCTTGTGGACATTTTGGAGCCTGTTTGCCGCCCGCAACATCGGCCTATTTGGCCTGCTGGCCGTGCCCGCCCTGGCCCGCTACGCCGACGCCGCCTGGGGACAATATTTGCCGGGGGAGAGGAAAGGGGTCTTAGGGGAACTCAAGGGAACTGAAGGAACTTCTCCAGTTCCTTTTTTAGCTCCTACCAGTTCCTTCTCCTCCCCTCGCCTCAATTGGATTTTGTTGGGGTTGGTTATCTTCGCTGCGCTGTTGAAAATAGGCATAGCCCTGAATCCACAGGAGGCGATCAAAGCGGAACAAGAGGCGCTGCCGGCCAAAGCGGTCGAATTTATCCAGCAAACCAAGCCGGCCGGTCCACTTTTCAACAGTTATAATTGGGGCGGGTATCTCATCTTCAAACTGTGGCCGGATTACCCGGTCTATATTGATGGCCGCACCGATTTATACGACGATGTCTTTATTCGCCGTTATCTCGACGTGGTTTCCGGGGGCGAGGGCTGGCAGCAGGCGCTGGCTGAGGATGGGGTCAATCTGGTGTTGATAGAGAGCGATAGCACCCTGGCCCGATTTCTTAAAGGCGACCCTGCCTGGGATACTCTCTACCAGGATAAGATGGCAACCGTTTTTGCTCGCAGGTGAATAGCGGTTGGGAACGCAGAGCGTGCCTGCCTAATTGCTCCCGGCGGATTGCCAAATCCGCCGGTTGATGGCCTGGATTGCTAAATCCAGGCCGAGCCTAAGGTATTAATCTCATCCCTAAGCCCGCAGCCGCGCCCCCTGCGGGTCGTACAAAACATCCGCCGCCACTTCGGCTCCCACCCGCTCGCCAAACAATTCCACTTCAAGCCGCGTTCCCTTGGCCGCCAGTTCCAGCGGCAGATAAGCCAGGCCGATGTTGTGGTCAACCGTGTAACCATACCCGCCGCTGCGAATCCGCCCGACAATGCGCCCTTCGGCAAAAACGGGCTCACCGCCGTAGAGCAAGCCAGGATCGCCGCCGATGGTTAGGGTGCAAAGTTTCTGGCGCAATCCTTCGGTTTTGAGTTTTAGCAGGGCTTCCCGGCCGATAAAGTCGCCCTTATCAAAGCGGACGCAAGAGCCTAGACCCGCCTCAAGCGGATTATCGGTCGGGGTGATGTCGGCGCTCCAGTAGCGATAGCCCTTCTCCAGCCGCAGCGAGTCCAGTACCTTATAACCGCAGGGCTGCAAGCCAAAATCATGACCAGCACTCAACAGGGCGTCCCATACCCGACCCACCTGTTCCGGGGCGACATATAACTCCCAGCCCAGCTCGCCCACATAACTAACCCGTCCCGCCCAAACCTCAACCCCGCCGATTTCGATAGCGCGAGCGGTCAGATAGGGGAAAGCTTCGTTAGAGACATTCGCCGGCGTCACCCTGTGTAGGACATAGCGGGCGCGAGGTCCCCACAAGGCAATACAGGCCCACTCATCGGTCACATCCCGCACCGTCACCGAGCCGTCGGCAGGCATGCGCATGGTCAGCCAGCCTAAATCGCCGGCCACAAAGTTGCTGCCGGTCACCAGCCGGAAGTGCGCCTCACCCAGGCGGGTAATAGTCAGGTCGCTTTCGATGCCGCCGGCCGGGTTGAGCAGTTGGGTATAAATCAGGCTGCCGCTGGGCCGGTCCACATTGTTATCGGCCAATCGCTGCAAAAAAGCTAGAGCGCCGGGGCCGCTCACTTCGATTTTGCCAAACGAAGTCAGGTCAAATAACCCGGCCAGCTCCCGCACCGCCCGGTGTTCCAGGCCCACCTGTTCAAAAAAGGACGGTTTGCCCCAGCCCCATTTTTTCTGTTCGGCCCCGGCCCGCCGACCGCTTCGGCCCGGCTCAAAATAGTTGACCCGCTCCCAGCCGTTCTTTTCGCCAAAGATGCCGCCCAGCTTGAGCAGCCGCTCGTCCAGCGGACTGAGGCGGCGCTCCCGCGCCCATTCGTTTTCGTCGTGAGGATAGCGCAGTTCGTAATAATATTTGTACGACTCGCGGGCGCGCTCGGCGGCGTAGGTTCGGTCTTCGTAAATCGGGCCAAAGCGGCGCACATTCAGTTCACTGACGTTGCTGTCCGGCTCGCCGTTGACAATCCACTGGGCCACAATATCGCCCAAGGCCCCGCCCGCGCCAAAGCCGGTGTGCGACAAGCCGCAGGCCACAAAAAAGCCGGGCCGGCCAGGTACAGGGCCAACCAGTGGGCGGCTGTCGGGGGTGATGCCCTCCGGCCCGTTGACCAGGTGCATCAACTCAGCCTGGGCCAGCAGGGGAATCCGCCGGATGGCCCCCTCCATAATCGGGTCAAACAAAGCCCAATCGGGGGGGAGCAGCTTTTGGGTAAAATCCCAGGGCACGCCGTCCACCGCCCAGGCCTGCGGCTGCACCTCAAAGCCGCCGATGAGAAAGCCGCGCACCTCTTCGCGCAAGTAAAACAGGTGATAGGGGTCGCGCAGCACGGGAGTATCGGGCGGTAGTTCATAGCCGGGGATAGGTTTGGTAGTCAAATGCTGGTGGACCAGCGGGGTAATGGGCAAATTGACCCCCGCCATCGCCCCCACCTGCCGGCCCCACATCCCGGCGGCATTGACCACAACCTCGGTGGTGATCGAGCCGTGCTCGGTGTGAACCTGCCGCACTTCACCGGCAGGACCAAACTCGAAGCCGGTCACACGCACGCCGGTCTGTATGGTTACGCCCATTTGTTTGGCCTGGCGGGCCAGTTCCAGGGTCACGCCGCTGGGTTCAAGGTGGCCGTCGCCAGGAATATAGAGCGCGCCGTACAGGTTGGCCTCAGACATGTAGGGAAAAATACGCAGAGCTTCGGCGGGCGAGATCATTTCGACCGCCATGCCCAACGCTTTGGCCTGCCCGATTTGGCGCTGCAAGAATTTGAAATGGTCGGGGCTGGAAGCCAGGCGCAAACTGCCCACCTCGTGCCAGCCAACCGAGGGGCCGGTTTCGGCCTGCAACTGGCGGTACAAGTTGACGCTGTAAATCCGCATGCGCATCAACGTGGGTGAGGTGTGGAACTGCGTGACCAGCCCGGCGGCGTGCCAGGTTGAGCCGCTGGTCAGGTCGCCCTTGTCCAGCAGCAGCGCATCGGTCCAGCCCAGCTTGGCCAGGTGATAGGCAATGCTGCACCCGGTAATCCCCCCGCCGATGATGACCACTCTTGCTTGACTTTGCATCCAGAACTCCCGTTATCTGATGTGGATAGAAGATAGAAGATGGAAGATAGAGGATGGAAGATGGTACTTGTCTAACAGCTTCTATCCCTCTTCTCATCTGTGTCTGTCTGTGGGCCATTAATAATAAGGCCGGAGAGCGCCATTGATCTCCGGCCCAGGGTGTGATCGCGCCTTGAATGAAGGTTGGGTAAATTAGAACGTATTTTGGAAGAATGGAAGACCGGAAGGCTGTCTATCAACCTTCCAACCTCCAACCTTCCGACCTTCCAACTTTTCCCCCATCATTCCGGCGGGATCTCCTTGAAGGCATATTCGACATTGATGCCGCGAGATTTTTGAGCGCTTTTGGCCAGCCAATACCACGCCGCTGAAACCAGGATAATGGCAAAAGCGATGATCTGCGCCCACAAATTGCTCGGAAAGGCTTCAAAATTCCAATTACCCAACACGCCCAGCGTCGGCGAGAACAGAAAGGCCAACACCATGATGGTCCCCAGAACCCCGCCGATAATCCCCAAGATTGTTACCAGAGGGATGCCGCCCAGCTTATAGCGAGAGCCAGGCGAAGCCTCGTACAACTCTTTGGCCCGGTAAGGCAGCAGCGCCCCGGCCAGGCAGGAGACCACAAACACATAGCCGCAGCCAAAGGTGACGCCCAGAGTCAAACCGACCCAGCCCGGCACCAGGTTGTAGGCCAAAATTACCGGAATGCTGGCGATAAAGTAGGCCAGGTGCGCATTGAGCGGGGTGCGCCATTTTTCGTGGATCTGGCTGAACCAGGCCGGCAATAAACGGTCGAGCGACATGGCCACCATCACCCGGGTCATGCCGATGTAGCAGTTGCAAACAATCTGGAAAGAGTTGAGAATATAACCGAGGCCGATAATCAGCACTACAATCGGGCTGCCGGTGAGGGCCACGGCGACAATGTTGGGCCACAAGTAAAAGCCGTTCACCGTCGCTTCGGGGATGAGCGACCAGTAGCCGGCCCCGGCCACGTAGAGAAATTCAGTCCCGGCCACCCGTTCCAGACCCAGGGCCAGCAGGGCCAGCAGCAGGCCGGTCAGCACCAGCGAGCCGACCATAATGAAGGTCTGGCTTTTGAAGGAGCGGGCGTCTTTGATTTCGCCGTTTTGCTGGGCCGAATAGGTGGCCCATTGCAGTGAGGTCCAGGCAATTGGGGCGACCAGCAGCGTTGCCATCAGGCTGAAAGGTGGGGCCAGGTCAATCCCGGCGGCTGTAACGGCGTCAACGGCGGTTTGGTAGAAATTCGGTGCGCCGCCGGAAGCCACGGCAAAGGCATTGAGCCGCTCCACAAAAACGTCGGGGGGCGTGGCAAAGAGAACCACAAACATCACGGCAAAGGCGATCAGCGTGCCCCACCACATCACGTGCTGAAATTTAACATAATTTTTGAAGCCGCTGACCAACAAAATAAGCGAGAGCAGGGCGTTCAAAATGCTGACCGTAATAATCCCGTTGGCGGTGGTAAACCAGACCCCCAAGTTAGACAGGCTGGCGCTGCCCAGGGTTGCCCCCAGGCCCAGAAACAGGGGCGCAAAGCCCAAATATGAGACCAGCCAGCCCGACAGCGCCACCCACTGTAAAATCCAGATGACAAAGCCGGACATGACCACCGTAAAGGCCCAGCCCCCGCCAAAAACCCGGCTCTGAAATACATAATCGCCCCCGGAGCGCGGCAGCGCCGTCGAGAGCCAGACATAAGTAAAGGCGATAGGAATTTCAATCAGGGTGGCCAGAAGAATGCCCCAGAACAGGTTGCCCCCCGGCAGCGCCCCCGGCGCCCACAGATAAGTCCAGGGAAAAATCAAACCCATCGTTAAAATGTTATAGACAAAAGCCGAATAGGGCGACATCACCCGCACCAGGCCGGAAGCTTTACGGGTGAAGACCTCAGGTTTTGCTGTTGCCACAGTCATCGTTGATCCCTCCTTATCAAATAATTTGTCATTGACAATTAATTATTGACCGTTGACAATTTTTCCCAGGTTGCCCTCCTTTCGATGAGACGAGGAGGCGAAGAAGCGAAGAATGACGCGTCATCGCCTCACTTCTCCTCGCCTCCTCGCCTCATCCCGTCGTCATCTGATATCCTTCCACCTTGCCGTTGCTCAGGGTGACCAGGCAGCCCCGCAAAATGCCCTCACCGTACTCGCTGCCGGGATTAATGCAGGTGGTCCGGCCAATTTTTATCACCCCCGGCGATTCGTGGATGTGGCCATGCAGTCCCAGCAGCGGCTGGTGGGTTTCAATGGCCCGCCGCACCGAGGCGCTGCCGGCCCCAAACAACACCAACTGGCCGCCGCGCACAATCTGGCTGGGTGGGTCGGTGTTCCAATCCAGCATCGGGCAGGTATCGAGGGTGGAGTCAACCGGCGGGTCGTGGAAATTGAAGATGCAGTGGCTCATGTCGGCCACCTGGCCAATCATCTGCTCGATCATCACCCCCAACTCCTCGTCGGACACTTCGCGGGGGGTGCGCCAGGGAGTCGGCCCGCTGAAGCCCATGCTGATCATGGTATGCTCGTCGTCTACCTGCACCACCTGCCCCTCGCAGCCAAAGATGGACTGGGCCTCGGGGCGCTGCAGCGCCTCCAACACATCGGGGTAATCGTCGTTGCCGCCGGTGACAAAACATTTGATGCCCGTCCCTGCCAGGCGAGTTTCGGCCAGGTCTACCCACTCCTCCAGCCGCTCGCGGGCCAAGTGGTGAAACAGTGCATCAATCGCCGCCGGGTCGGACTGGATCGCCTGAAATTCATCCGCTTCCATCACCTTGCTGTAAAAGCCGAGGATACCAATTTTATCCAGCAGATTTTTTAGCTCGGCCTCAGTCTCGACCCGCTCGGTGCGGCCTTGCAGCGTGGCCCGGTAATGCCCATTGCCTTCGTGGATGATCGGCACGGCGATTTTGCCCAGGATGTCGCCGCCCATAATGATGACGTTGGCTTCGTAAAATTTACCGGCATTAACAAATTTGCGGAAGGTGCGCTGCGAGCCATGCAGGTCGGTGGCAAAAAAGAGGCGGGTCAGCTTTTTGGGGGGCTTTTTTTTGGAAGAATTTCATGCGACTTCCTTACGGATCAGCCATGTCATTTCGACCGAAGGGAGAAATCTCCGAGGCCGATGTAGCGTTGTAGAGATGCTTTGCGTCGGCCTGCGGCCTCGAAACCTGTCCCGAGCTTGCCGAAGGATGACATGAGTACCTTATGAGTCAGATTCTTGTACAGTGAGCAAGAAGTTATTACACAGAGAGACACGGAGAAGTCACAAAGTTCCACAGAGGAATTTTTATCGCTTCTCTGTGTGTCTCTGTGAAATCTCTGCGTAACTCTGTGTTCCTTTTTGGTTCTGGCTCGTCCAGGTTAGGGCTGAGCAGTTACAGTTTGTCCACTGGACAAGCTAACAGCTTGTCCTACATTGACTGGCGTCCATTGGTTTCCGGCCCGGCAATGATTGTTTCGATGGAGCGGGCCGCCAGTTCTACCCGCGCCTGGGTCTCAAAATCTTCGTCGGTCACAAGCAGGTGAATTTGGTCGAGCCGGGCCATTTCAAAATTGGAAACAATGCCCCACTTGCTGTGGTCGGCCACCACAATCACCTGGCCGTGGGTGCGCTCAATCATCAGCCGGGCCAGCTCAGCTTCGGCGTTGATCGGGGTGGTGCAGCCGTATTTCAGGCTCAGGCCATCCACCCCGATGAAGGTTTTGCTGGCGTAAACCTGGCGCAGGGCCTCGTTAGCAAAACGCCCCACCACCGATTTGGCCCGCGCCCGAAAGGAGCCGCCCAGCAGAATAATTTCGCAGTCGGCGTCCTGCGCTTCGAGGGCCGCATTGACGTTGTTGGTGATCACCGTTACCCTGGCCCGGTCGCGGATGTGCCGCACCACCTGGGTGGCCGTCGTGCCGCTGTTGACAAAGATGGTATCGCCATCCTCCACCAGCGCGGCAGCCCTGGCCCCAATCCACTGCTTTTCCAGCGGGTGGGCCTGGGCGCTGTGGCTGTATTCCGGTTCGACCGGCAAACGCCGGCTGAGCGTCGCCCCGCCATGGGTTCGCTCTAACACGCCTTGACTTTCCATCCATTCCAAATCCCGCCGGATGGTCGCCTCCGAAACCTGGAGCATTTCGCTCAAAAAGGTGCATTGAACCACCTGATGAAGCTCCAGCAATTCCTGGATTTGTTTGCGTCGTTGTGCCGGAATAAGAACCTTGGTCACCCTAGACCCCTAAAAGGTATTCTGCACAGGAATGATTGATTTTGACTGATTGGGCCTGCCAATTATATAGAATCTGTCCAGTTTTGCAAAATCTCATTGCATCTCTTATAATTGGCAACTGTTCCCTATAGTCAACATCCTACAATAAGTAGTCAGTAGCCAGTAATCAGTAGTCAGAGTTTTCCCCGTTTACCGTCTACCGTCTATCTATCCCAGGCAGACCCATGTCAAACAACGCAGTTGGAATGGGCGCTCAAGACAGCGCCGAGCGGGAAAAGTTTGAAACCGAGGTGTGGCGGATTACCGAAGCGGCCCGGCAAGGCGGCTTAATGCTGCGCCTCCTGGGGTCGCTGGCCTTTCAGGTGCATTGCCCCCAGTATGGTTTTTTGCAGGCCAAATTGGGCCGGGCCTACACCGACATTGACTTTGCCGGCTATGGTAAACAGGCCAAAACTATCAGCGAGATGCTGGCCGGCCTGGGCTATACCGAAGACCGTGAAATCTTTGTCCTGACCGAAGGCAGCCGGGCCATTTTTGAAAACCTCGCCAACAGCATCCACGTGGATGTTTTTTATGAAAAACTCGACTTCTGCCACGTCATTCGTTGGAATGGCCGCCTCGAAGCCGATTGGCCGACCATCCCCATGGCCGAGATGCTTTTGGAAAAGATGCAGATTGTCAAAATCAACGAAAAAGATTTGATTGACACGATCATGCTTTTGCTGGAACATCCGCTGGGCGATAGCGACGCTGAAACAATCAACCTGAGCCAAACAGCCCGGCTGTGCGCCGCCGACTGGGGACTGTGGCGCACTACCACCATGAATCTGGAAAAGGTCAAACAGATTGCCCAAACCTACCCCCAACTTTCCGCCGCCGACAAAGCCACCGTGACCCAAAAAGTAGATGCCGTGTTGGCCCGCCTCGAAGCCGAACCCAAACCCCTGGCCTGGAAACTCCGCGCCCGCGTGGGAGATAGAATCAAGTGGTACAAAGATGTGGATGAAGTAAAGTAATTGACCCTCTCCCCATCCCTCTCCCTGAAAGGGAGAGGGAGTAAAACTTATTCTCCCCTCTCCATGCCAGGGAGAGGGGTAGGGGGTGAGGGTCGGGTAAGGAGACCTCAACCTTGACAACACTCGTTCGTGATCTTATGCGTCCGGCATTGATTGCCTGCCCACCCGACACCACCCTGGGCGAAGCCGCCGTCCTGCTGGTCAAACATCGTCTGCATGCCCTCCTTGTGGCCGACACTACAGGTCAATTGCTGGGGATTATCTCCGATATTGACCTGCTGACCGGCGAATGGCTGTCTACCGACGCTGTTAATTTGGCAACCATGCGCGCTATGAGCGTTAGTACCCTCATGAGCAGCCCGCCGGCCACCATCGAGGCCGATGCGCCGGCGAGCCAGGCGGCCACCCGAATGCAGCTTGAACACCTGCACCGCCTCGTCGTGATGGAAGAGGATCAGCCGGTAGGCGTGATTTCGGTTTCCGACCTGGTGGCCAGCCTGGCCCACACCTCCACCGAGCGCCGCACCGTGGCCGAGGTGATGTCGCGGGGAATTGTCGTCTGCCTGACCGATACACCCTTGACCGCCGTGGCGCGGGCCATGACCGAGCGTCGTTCCCGGTCGGTCGTTGTGATTGAGGCCCAGGGCCAGCCGGTCGGGATTGTCACCGGCTTTGATCTGTTGGCCTTTTTTGAAGCAGGTCAGGCTAACCAGCCGGTTTCAGCCGTGATGCATCCGCCCATTACCATTCATCCTACCGCCAGCCTGCGCGAAGCCGCCGACAAGATGATCCAACACCTCATTCACCGCCTGCTGGTGGTCAACCCCGACCAGCCCAACTCCATGCCGCTGGGCCTCATCTCCACCTCCGACATCGTAGCCGAAATGGCCGAGCCGGGGTCGGTCTGGCGGGAAGCAAAATAAATGTCATTAATGGCAACTTGAGTTATATTATCGTTGGTTACTGTTACCCCTCCAATAGCAGGGTTTCCGGGTCTTCGATCAACTCTTTGAGCCGCACCAAAAACTGCACAGCTTCGCGCCCATCCACAATGCGGTGGTCATAGCTGAGGGCCACATACATCATCGGGCGGATGACAACCTGCTCATTTAAGGCAATCGGGCGCTTCTCGATTTTGTGCAGACCCAAAATGCCCACCTGCGGCGGGTTGAGAATGGGTGTGCTGAGCAGCGACCCATACACGCCGCCATTGGTGATGGAAAACGTTCCTCCCCGCAAATCTTCAAGCGAGAGCGTGTTGCTTTGCGCCTTTTCCACATACTGCCCAATCATCTGCTCGATTTCGGCAAAGGTCAGCCGGTCGGCGTCACGAATGACCGGCACTACCAGGCCCTCTTCGGCCCCGATGGCCATGCCAATATCGTAATAATGCTTGACAATAATCTCGTCGCCCTCTATTTCGGCATTGAGCAGTGGAAATTGCTTCAACGCCCCCACGGCAGCTTTGACAAAAAAGGACATAAAGCCCAGTTTAATTCCGTGCCGCTTCTGAAAAGCTTCCTGGCGGCGCTGGCGCAGTTCCATGACCGCACTCATATCAATCTCGTTGAAGGTGGTCAGCATGGCCGCCGTGTGTTGGGCTTCAACCAGACGTTGGGCAATCGTCCGCCGCCGCCGCGACATCCGCACCCGTTCCTCCCGCCCGGCGCGATCCCCGGTTGACACAGGCAAAACATCCGGCGCTTTGGCTGTTGGCTTAGCCTCAGTCTTCGTCTCTTGGTGCTCTTCCTTAGCCTCAGCCTTAGCCTTAGACTCCTTCTGCCCATCCAAATACCGCTCGACATCCCTTTTGGTGATCCGCTCCTCCGCTTCCGGATGGGGAATTTGAGCCAGGTCGAGGCCGGCGCTTTGAGCCATCCGTTTCGCCAGCGGCGTGGCTTTTTCGGCCTCACCCGCCGGAGCAGACGGTTGAGCCGGGGGTGCTTCTTTGGCCGGGGGAGTCTCTTTGACTGCGGGCGCGGCTTCAATAACACCCAGCACGTCGCCAATCCGCACGTCTTCACCTTCCTGGCGCTTGATGCTGGCCAGAATGCCGGCCTGGGCCGCCGGCACCTCCAGGTTGACTTTATCGGTCTCCAATTCCACCACTGCTTCCCCCAGGCTAACCGGCTCGCCCTGCCGTTTCAGCCAGCGGGATACCGTCGCCTCGACAATGGATTCACCCAATTCAGGCACGACAATTTCAACCGCCATCACGCTTCCTCCAAAATAATGGTCTCTTCCTCGGTTATCTTTTCGGCGCTAAACGCCTGCTCAACCAGCAACTCCTGGTTGACCGTATGCCAGACCGACCAGCCCTCGGCGGGGCTAGAACTGGCGGGCCGGCCCAGGTAGTACAGCGGCCAGCGGCCGGCCAGCAGCCGGTCCAGATAGGGCTGGGCAAAACGCCAGGCCCCCATATTGCGCGGTTCTTCCTGCACCCAGACCACCTCTTCCAGGCGGAGATAGCTATTCAACACTTCGGCCAGTTCGACAGTGGGGAAAGGGGCAATCTGTTCCAACCGCACCAGGGCCACCGCCGGGTTTTGTTTCCGCTGCTCGCTGGTTGCCAGATCAACAAACACTTTCCCGCTGCACAAAATGAGGCGGCGCACCTGCTCGGCCTGCGCCTGCGGGTCAGGCAGCACCGGCTGCCAGCGTCCCTCGGCCAGTTCGCGGGGGGTTGAGGCCACCATGGGATGGCGGAGCAGGCTTTTGGGGGTCATCACGATCAGCGGCAGCGGGTCAGTTTGCAGCAACGCCGCCTGCCGCCGCAGCAGGTGAAAATATTGAGCCGCCGTAGTGCAATTAGCCAGGCGTATATTAGTCTCCGCCCACATTTGCAAAAAGCGCTCCGGCCGCCCGGTCGAGTGGTCCGGTCCCTGCCCTTCGTAGCCGTGCGGCAATAACAGCACCAATGAGGGCGTCTGACCCCACTTGGCGCGGGCAGAGGTGATAAATTCATCCACAATGGTTTGGGCGCCGTTGATAAAATCGCCGTACTGCGCCTCCCAGATGACCAACCGTTCCGGGGCCTGCACATTGTAGCCATATTCAAAGCCCAGCGCTGCCGCTTCGGAGAGAGGGCTGTTATGGGCCTCAAAAGCAGCTTTGGCCTGGGGCAGGGCCTGGAGCGGGGTGAAGGTCTGGCCGGTTTGAACATCGTGAAAAACAAGATGGCGCTGGCTAAAGGTGCCCCGCTCGACATCCTGGCCGGTCATGCGAACCGCCACTCCATCGGCCAGAATGGAAGCCAGGGCCAGCAGTTCGGCGGTGGCCCAATCTATGGTCGCTTCGTCGGGCTTGGCAAAGGCTTCGCGGCGGCGTTTGAGGGGCCGCTGCAACTTGGGATGGAGGTTAAAGCCAGGCGGCAATTGCAGCAGCGCGGTATTCAGGTGGTCCAGCTTCTTCAAAGGGAGACCGGTTTTAACCGTGCGGGCCGCGCCCGGCGGTGGAGCTTCAGGTGGTACTTCGGCCAGGTCGGTGGTCGGCTCCAGCGAGTCAAGGGTTTCTTGCAATTCGGTCATCCGTTCCTGAACGCGCCGCTCCGGCCAGGCCGCCTCAATCAAGCCACGCCGAACCAGGGCATTGGCCCACAGCGCCCGGACGGTAGGATGCTGCTCGATTTTTTGGTACATGCGCGGCTGGGTAAAGCCGGGTTCATCCCCTTCGTTGTGGCCGTAACGACGATAGCCGACCAGGTCAATCAGAAAATCCCTGGCAAATTTGTGGCGGTAGGCGCAGGCCAGCCGGGCCACTTCGACACACGCTTCCGGGTCGTCGGCGTTAACGTGGACAATAGGGATTTTGAATCCTTTGGCCAAATCGCTGGCATACAAGGTACTCCGGGCTTCGCTGGGCAAGGTGGTGTAGCCCAACTGGTTATTGGCGATGATGTGAATAGTGCCCCCGGTGCGATAACCGGACAGGCGGGACAGGTTGAGGGTTTCGGCCACAATGCCCTGACCGGGAAAGGCGGCGTCGCCGTGAATCAGCACCGGCAGCGAGATAGTAGGGTTGAAATGGGGCTGGCCGGGCTTGTTGACCTGTGTATCCGAAGCCCGCGCCATCCCTTCGACCACCGGATTGATGGCTTCCAGATGGCTGGGGTTGGGCGGGATAGCCACCACCAAATCCACCGGGCGGCCGTCACTCACCGCCCGGCGTGCGCCAAGGTGATACTTCACATCACCGGTCCAGCCTAAATCCTCACGGATAATAAAATGGCGGCCCCGCAGCGGGTCTTTAAATTCGGCCAAAATCTGGCTGTAGGGCTTATTGAGGGTATGGGCTAACACATTCAGCCGGCCCCGGTGAGCCATCCCGATGAGAATGTTAAAAATGCCGTCCTCGGCTGCCGCGCCGATAATCTCGTCCAGAATGGGCACCAGCATGTCCAGCCCTTCGATGGAAAAACGGGTTTTGCCGGGGAAGGTCCGGTTGAGAAACTGTTCAAAGACCTCCACCTGGGTCAACCGGTCCAACAACTGCTGGGGGTTAATCGGGTCGTGAGGGGGGCGAAATTGGCCGGATTCGGCGGCGTAACGCAGCCAATCGCGTTCTTCGGGCGTGCGCATGTGGTCGTAATCGTGGCCGATAGTGTTGGAGTAAACCCGGCGCAGGCCCTCGATGGCCTCCCAGGCATTGGCGGCTTGTTCGGCAATCGGGCCACCGATGGGACTGGCCGGCAGCCGGCGCAGTTCGGCTTCGGTCAGGCCGTGCGCCGCCGGGTCGAGCGACGGGTCGCCGGGGGGAGCGCCCCCCAGCGGGTCAAGTTGAGCGGCCAGGTGGCCGTACTCGCGGATAGCCTGGGCCAGCCTGACCGCGCCAACAATTTTATCCATGTTGTCAGCCGCCATCCCCGTCAGGTCATCTTCGGCGGGCGGCGTCCACTGCTTAAAGTAAGCCCGCGTGGCCGCGTCTAAAGACTCCGGATTCTGTTGGTAACGCTCGTACAACTCTAAAACATAACCGGCGTTAGGTCCGTGAAAGTCGCGCAAAGTATTCATAGAGGTATCATTATCGCTGTAAGTATAGGTGTCCAGAAAAATTCTTTTCTAACGATCAAGGTAACAAGGTAGCAGGTAGCAGGGTAGCAAACTTGCTACGTGCTACCTTGTTACCTGTTTTAGCGACGGAAACTTCTCTGGAAGCACGATTATAGAATGAATTTAAGTTAGTATATTACCTCTAAATCTCTTTTTTTCATACTCAGTAGATCCAATTTCTGAGGAGCCAGCAGGCCCACGTACGGCGGTGTTCGGCACGTGGGCCTGCCGCACTCCTCGGAAAATTGGATCTACTGATACTGTTTATAGTGGATTTTGTAATCGGCCTGGCTGAAGTTTAATCCAGCCGAGCATTTTACAGAGTCTTGCCACGAGGATAGTACGGTTCAACGTACGTTCTACCTCCCTCCTGCCCCAAAATAGCTTCAGCTTCGCTCCACCAATCACCCTAAGACTCCTTCATTCCTATCCTCAACGTTCACCTTTGTTCGTCAATGGACGTCAAAATATTGACCTAAATCAAGGAGGTACACCGCGAAAAAAGTAAATTTACAACAGCAATGCCTAAATAGATTATTAAAAATTTATTTATCAAAAGAGATAAACCGTGACTGAGCACAGCTTTTATAAAGTTATTGAAGTGGTCGGCAGCAGCAGAACGTCATGGGAAGATGCCGCCAAATCAGCGATGATGGCCGTGGCCCAATCCGTCCGCAATCTGCGGGTGGCCGAGGTTATTGAAAACCTATGAGGTCTGGCTTGACAATAATGGTACAATTAAAGTATCTGACCTTGGGAGAAAGCGCATGTCAACCCACCTGAAACATTACCTGGCCACGCTCGAAGCCGCGCTCAAGGCCGGCAACGCCACCGAGCACACCCACCGGCCCGCGTTGAAAGCGCTGCTGGAAAGCCTGGACCTGGGCCTGACCGCCACCAACGAACCCAAGCGCATCGCCTGCGGCGCGCCCGATTATATCCTGACCCGCAGCAACCTGATTGTGGGCTATATCGAGGCCAAAGACGTGGGCAAATCGCTGGCCGAGACGGAGCGGAGCGAGCAGCTTAAACGCTACCGCCGCGCCCTGGATAACCTGGTGCTGACCGATTACCTGGAGTTCCGCTGGTACGTGGGCGGCGAACTGCGCCAGGAGGCCCGCCTGGCCCAGCCGCAGCCGGGCGGCAAGCTCAAGCCGGGCAAAGACAGCCTGGCCGCCGTCGAGAGTTTGCTGCTGGCTTTTCTGGCCCACCAGCCGCAGGGCATCAACACCCCCAAAGACTTAGCCGAGCGCCTGGCCCGTCTGACCCACATCATCCGCGATATTATTATTACCGCTTTCGACACCGATCAGGCTTCGCCGCTGCTGCAAGGCTGGCGCGAGGCCTTTGCCAAAGTGCTGATTGCCGACCTGAGCCTGCCCGAGCGGACGCCCGACTTTGCCGATATGTTCGCCCAAACCCTGGCCTACGGCCTCTTTACCGCCCGCGTGATGGACCCCACCCCGGCCACCTTTACCCGGCAGGAAGCCCAGTACCTCATCCCCAAATCCAACCCCTTTCTGCGCGATTTCTTTATCCAGATCAGCGGGCCGCAGCTTGACGACGAACCTTTTGCCAGCTTTGTGGACGACCTGGTGAACCTGCTGGCCCACACCGATATGGCCGCCGTGCTGGCCGACTTTGGCCGGCGCACCCGCCAGGAAGACCCGGTGGTCCATTTTTACGAAACCTTTCTGGCCGCCTACGACCCCCGGCTGCGCGAGGCGCGGGGCGTCTACTACACCCCGGAGCCGGTGGTCAGCTATATTGTCCGCTCGGTGGACGCCCTGCTCAAAAGCCGCTTCGACTGCGCGCAGGGGCTGGCCGACAGCAGCCAAATCACTATCCCCAACTACGACCCCGGCTTGAAGGTGAAGGGCAAAAACGAAACCCGCAAAACCATCGAGAGCCACAAAGTGCTGGTGCTCGACCCGGCGACCGGCACGGGAACCTTTCTCTACGCCGTGATTGACCACATCCGCCAGCAGTTTATGCAGCAGGGCAACGCCGGCCTGTGGCCCGGCTACGTTAAAAACCACCTGCTGCCGCGCCTGTTTGGCTTTGAACTGCTGATGGCCCCCTACGCCGTCGCCCACTTTAAGCTGAGCCTGCAACTGGCCGGGCGCGACCTGCCGGAGCCGCTGCGCCAGCAGTGGGCTTACCTGCCCGCCGGCGGGGAACGGCTGGGCGTTTACCTGACCAACGCTTTGGAGGAGCCGCACGAAATGACCGGCCTGCCCCTCTTTACCCAGTGGGTGGCCGACGAAACCAACGCGGCTAACGAGGTCAAGCGCCACCTGCCGGTGCTGGTGGTCATGGGCAACCCGCCCTACTCCGGCCACAGCGCCAACAAAAGCGCCTGGATAGACGGCCTGCTGCACGGCAAACTGCCCGACGGCGGCAAAACCGGCAGCTACTACGAGGTGGACGGCCAGCCCTTGGGCGAGAAGAACCCCAAGTGGCTGCAAGACGACTACGTAAAATTCCTGCGCTTTGGGCAGTGGCGGATTGAGCGGAGCGGGCAGGGCATCCTGGCCTTTATCAGCAACAACGGCTACCTGGACAACCCCACCTTTCGTGGCATGCGCCAGGCATTGAGGCAGAGCTTTAGCGAGATTTACATTCTGAACCTGCACGGCAATGCTAAAAAGAAGGAAACCGCCCCCGACGGCGGCAAAGACGACAACGTGTTTGACATCCAGCAGGGGGTGAGCATTGGCATTTTTGTCAAACAGCCCGGCAAAGCAGGCCCGGCCCAGGTCTACTATGCCGACCTGTGGGGCGTGCGGGCCAAGAAGTACGAACAGCTCTTTGAACAGGATGTGACTGTAACCCAGTGGCAGCCGCTTAACCCGCAAGCGCCCTTTTACCTGTTTACGCCGCAGAACGTGGATTTACTGGCGGAGTATAACCAGGGCTGGAAGCTGACCGAGGCAATCCCGCTGAATGTGCTGGGATTTCAAACTCACCGAGACAGTTTTGCTGTAGATTTTGATTATGATGTATTGCATCAACGAATTCATGAGATGCGCGAGACCAACCTTACAGATGAGGAGTATCGCCAGAAGTACGATTTGAGGGATAATAGAGATTGGCAATTGACTAAAGCACGTATAAGGCTGCGAGGAATAAATAATTGGGAAGAATTATTGATAAAGTGTGATTATCGCCCCTTTGATTGGAGATATTGTTATTTCAGTGAAATTGCTACTGATTATCCTCGCCGTGAGTTAAAGGAACACGTTGCTCGGAAAGAGAACCTTTGTATTTTATCATCCAGACAGCAAGGAGCTATTGGCTACAGACATGCATGGATTGCCAAAACGCCTGCCAATGACTGTGTTGTTTCAACTAAAAGTCGAGAGGCTAACCAGGTTTTCCCCCTCTACCTCTACCCGACCGGCGAAGCGGGCAAGCCAAAGGGGGCGGCGGTCAACTTAGACCTGACAGGTTTTGAAAACCTGTCAGGTCTGGCGGCGGGCGGCTGGCCGCCGGATGTGGCTCACGGCGGGCGCACGCCCAATCTCAACCCGGCGTTTGTCAAGGCGATGGGGGAGAAGTTGGGGTTGGAGTTTCAACCCCACCCCCCAACCCCCTCCCCTCAAGAGGGGAGTGAAGAGAGTTCTCCCTCTCCGTTGCCGAGTTCTCCCTCTCCGTTGCCGAGTCCCCCCTCTCCGCAAGCGGAGAGGGGGTTAGGGGGTGAGGTCTTCACCCCCGAAGACATCTTCCACTACATCTACGCCGTCTTCCACAGCCCCACGTATCGCAGCCGCTACGCCGAATTTCTGAAGATAGATTTCCCCCGTGTGCCGCTGACGTCGGATGTGGGCCTGTTCCGCACACTGTGCCGGTTGGGGCGGGAGTTGGTTGGGCTGCACCTGTTGGAAGCGCCGCTGCCGTCGAGCAGGCCGGGGGGTGGGGTCCGTTTCCCCATCGGCGGGGATAACCGGGTGGAGAAGGGTTACCCCAAGTACACCCCACCGCTGGCGGAGCAGCCGGGGCGGGTCTACCTGAACAAAAGCCAATACTTCGAGGGCGTCGCGCCGGAGGTGTGGGGCTTCTATGTGGGCGGCTACCAGGTGCTGGAGAAGTGGCTCAAGGACCGCCAGGGGCGGCAGCTCAGCTATGATGAGCTGACCCACTACCGGCAAATCGTCGCCGCCCTGGGCCGGACGATAGAACTGATGGCCGAGATAGACAGGGTTATTCCGCAGTGGCCGCTGGCGTAAGCGAGAATATAGTTCTCTAGAAAAGTTTTCGTTACTGAAACAGGTAGCAAGTAGCAGGGTAGCAGGTAACAAATTGCTACATTGCTACCCTGCTACCTTCTTGGGGACGGAAACGCTCACTCGATTGCCACCGCAATAAAGGGCAGATTTCTCAGCTTTTCATCCAAATCCAGGCCGTAGCCAAAAACAAATTTATCGGGAATCGTGAAGCCAATATAATCTACCGGGATATTAACCCGGCGGCGCTCGATCTTGTCGAGTAGGGCGCACAGTTTGAGGCTGGCCGGCTGGCGGGCGTTGAGAATATTGGTGATATAGGTTAGGGTGTGGCCGGTGTCTATGATATCCTCAATGATGAGGACGCTCCGGCCCTTGATCGGCTTATCCAAATCTTTGAGAATCCGCACCACGCCGGTCGACTCGCGAACTTCTTTGCCGTAGCTCGATACGGCCAGAAAATCAATCTCGTGGGGGATCGAGAGCTGGCGCATCAGGTCGGTTAAAAACAACACCCCGCCTTTCAAAATGCACAGCAGCAGCAAATCCTGGCCGGCGTAATCGACGGAGATTTGCTGGCCCAGTTCCTTGATCCGGGCCTGTAACTGCGTTTCACTGATTAAAGTTTCGTAGGGGATGTTTGTTAGATCGTTTGTCATTGTTTTTCCTCCTGCATCATTCAAGCAATCTACGCGCCCTGCGTTTCGACATAAACCGCATAGACCGACTGTCCGGCGGTCATAAACAGACGGTTTCGTTTGAGGCCGCCAAAGCAGAGATTGGAGCATGGTTCCGGCAGGTGAAGCTGGCCAATCAGGTCGCCGTTGGGGGCAAAAATATGCACCCCGTCGTAGCCTTCGCCACCCCAGCCGGCGCTGGCCCACAAGTTGCCGTCCACATCGCAGCGGATGCCATCGGCCAGGCCGGGGGACATATCGGCAAAGACACGGCCATTAACCAAGCGGCAGTTGTCCACGACATCATAAACCAGGATGTGGCGCGGGTGACCGGGCTTATGGCTGGCCCCGGTATCCACCAGGTAGAGCCGGGTATAATCGGACGAAAAACACAGGCCGTTGGGTCGCTCTGGCTGGTCGGTCACAAGGGTGGCCTCACCCGTCCGGGGGTTGAGCCGGTAAACCTGCGTCGGCAGTTCAAACGCGGCCCGATGGCCTTCGTAATTCATCAAAATGCCGTAGCCGGGGTCGGTGAACCAGATGTGCCCGTCGGGGTGGACCACCACATCGTTGGGCGCGTTGAGCGGTTTGCCTTCAAAACTGTCCATCAAAACGGTGATTGTGCCGTCATATTCGGTTCGCGTCACCCGGCGGGTATCGTGCTCACACGTAATCAGGCGACCCTCCCGGTCGCGGGTGTTGCCGTTGCTGTAGTGGGAAGGGCTGCGAAAGACGCTGATTTCGCCTGTTTCTTCCAGCCAGCGCAGCATGCGGTTATTGGGGATGTCGCTCCAGAGCAGGTAGCGACCATCGCCAAACCAGACCGGGCCTTCGGTCCAGCGCCCGCCGGTGAAAATCCGTTCCAGGGCCGCACTGCCCAGCCGGTAGCGGTCAAAACGGGGGTCGAGGCTCTCGATGCGCGGGTCTGGGTAACGGACAGTTTCTTGGTTCCAGGGGTTAGTGGATAGTTTCATAATGGTTTAACTCCATCAAAACGTGTTACGTCTTGCGTCTTCCGTTTATGTTACGCAAGGCGTAAGACGCAAGACACAACACGGATTAAACAACTATTTTCTTAGAACTACTTTTTCAACTGGCAATCAGGGGCACGGCCAGCAAGGTCAGCAGCACCCCGATACCCTGCCACAACACCAATTTCTCTTTCAGTATCGAGAGGGCCAGCATGACCGTCGTCGCCGGATAGAGCGAGGCCAATGCCCCGGCTACGTCCAGGCGGCCCGCTTGTTCGGCCAAGGCAAAGAGCCAGTTTTTGACCCGCCCCCACCACCAGCAGCATCGCCATAATCGAAGCCGTGCGCGCCGCCACCAGCGGCCAGAAAACGGCGTTTTGCTCCACTTGAGCAATCCCCAACAAAAATCCGCCAAAACATAAGCCTGCCACAATTGCCAGACCAAGCGCGGCGGGCCGGCCTTGCAAGTTTTGAGGCCGGGAAATAAACCAAATCCCCACCACCGCCAGCACAAACCCCGTCAGACGGGGCAGTTCCGGTACGCCCTGGGTCATCGCGCCGACCGCTACCGGCAGACTGGCCGAGAGCACCGCTGCCACCGGCGCAGCGATGCCCATCTGGCCGATGGCCATGGCCCGGTACAGGGCCATCAGCCCGAACAATCCGAATATGCCGGCCAGGCTGCCCCAACCCACATCGGCCAGTGAAGGCAGCTTTTCGCCCCAAATCAAGGCCAGCAAAACCAGCAGGATCAGCCCTGCCACTTGCGATAGCAACGTAACGGTCAGCACCGAAACCCGCCGGGTGGCCAGGCCGCCGCTAAAATCCCCTACCCCCCAGGTGGCTGCCGAAGCCAGGCCGAAAATAACAGCACCGAATTCTGTTCCGTTAAACATAAAAGTTGACGCTCCTTATTATCAGTAATCAGTTCACTGATTACTGATAACTGACTCCTGTTCACTGGCTACTACTTGCCCTGCCAAGTGGGCGCGCGTTTCTCGATAAAGGCGGCCATGCCTTCTTTTTGGTCCTGGGTAGCAAAGAGCATGGCAAAGGAGCGGCGCTCGATGAGCAGGCCCTCGCTCAAGGGTGTTTCAAAAGCGCGATTAATGGCTTCTTTAGCCAATTGCACCGCTATAGGCGGGCGGGCGGCAATTTCGGCGGCCAGACGCATGGCTTCCTCCAGAACACTTTCGACCGGGACCACCCGGTTGACCAGACCGTAGCGCAGGGCCTCTTCGGCGCTGAGATGGCGGTTGTTGAGCACCATCTCCATGGCCAGGGCCTTGCCGACGGCGTGGGTCAGGCGTTGGGTGCCACCTGCACCGGGAATCACGCCGATAGTGATCTCCGGCTGGCCAAATTTGGCCGACTCCGAGGCCACAATCATATCGCAGAGCATGGCTAATTCGCAGCCTCCGCCCAGGCACCAGCCGCTCACCGCCGCAATCAAGGGCTTCCGCAGGGCTTGCAGCCGATCCCAATAATCCAGAAAGGGCCTGTTCAGCATCTCCACCACCGAAGCATTCGCCATCTGCTTGATATCTGCCCCAGCAGCAAAGGCCCGCTCGTCGCCGGTCAGCACCAGGCAGCCGATGCCTTCATCCCCATCGAAGGCTTGCAGGGCGGCCACAATCTCAACCATCGTCGGGGTGTTGAGGGCGTTCCTGGCTTGGGGCCGGTTGATCTGGACCAGCCCGACCCGTCCCTCACGGCGGGTCAGGATGTTCTCGTAAGTTTGATTAATCATATCAGGTCTCCTTATAAATAGCAGGGGAGCGGAGGAGCAGAGGAGAAATTTCACCCCTGCCTCCGCTCCTCTGCTCCATTAAACGGCTGTGACAATATTAATCAAGGCTTCGATGGCCCGGCGCTGGCGCTGGGGGTCGGGGGTGAAGGTCAGTAGGTTGGCGTTGTGGCCGGGGATTATGCGCAGATGGGCGTTCAGCTCGATTTGGGCCGCATTGACCCGACACTGTTCCCAGACAAAACGAGTCACGGTACGTTGGAGCGCGCCGCCGCGATACTGGCGCAGGTTGAGGGCCAACCGATCTAAAAAGTAAACCTGATCGGGGTCAAAGCCCTGGTCCATAAAAGCCTGGATCAGGCCGGCTTCGTAAGCGGGGCAGCTCCGGCCCTCGATGGTGCCAAGCGCCACGCCAAAGCCCCGGTCATAACGCGCTCCGTGCAAATCCAGCACCAGGCGAATGGAATGGTCTTGCAACAGTTTGGCCAGCACCCGCTTGTAATCGCAGTCGTCGTAGTAGTTAGGGTCGGGCCGGATGCGGCGCACGGTATAAAGGGCATGCGCCCCGGTATGGCAGGCCAGCACGTGAGCCAACGCGGCGGTAAAGCCATCCTGGAACTTCCATTCATTCCCCCGCCAGTGGCAAGCCCCATGCGGGGCCGAAACGAGCACCGGGCGCACGCCGGGCTGATAGCGAAATGCGGCCTGGCCCGGCAGCGGGTCATCGCCGTAACGCACCTGCGTGGCTTCAAACTCGCCAATTTGCCCCGCCCAGTCTATGCCCATCCCTCGCCTCATTGCCAAGATGGGCCTATCGTACCACAATCTCGGTTGGATTCCAATTCCTTCAGCCGGGCTTCTATTGTTGCATCGCCAAGACAATGGTTGAAATCATTTGGGGATAACTGCTCAGGTAGCATGTCATTTCGACGAGCCGGCGAGGAGAAATCTTCCAGATCGGTGCTTGAATAGCCTGCGCGTGGGGAAGATTTCTCGGCCTACGGCCGCGAAACCTGTCCTGAGCTTGTCGAAGGATGACATACCTGAGTTGTTACATTTGGGGAATGAAAGGCCCGGCGTGGTTGAACCACCCAAAAATTTATTTTGAGGCTTTTGTGGTATAATTGTTACCGTTCAGCCCAATTGCCCTCAACCTCTTGGAGAATGACTGATGAAGTGGATTGGCCCAACCTTCTGCCTGCTCCTCCTGGCCCTGCTGAGCGCCTGCTCCGGCGCCCCTGACCTCTCTTCCATGGTGATGGAAGCGGCGGCCACTCCGGCTAAGCCTAATCCTACCCTCAATATCTTCAGCCAGGATGATGCGCTTGACCGGGCGACTCTGAACAATTTTGAAAGCCAATTTGGCATTAAGGTCAATTATGCCACTTTTGCCAGCGATGCCAGCGGCCTGGCCGATATTCGCACCGGCCTGGCTAATTATGATCTGGTGGTGTTGAGCGATACCCTGGTTGGAACGCTGCGCTCAAATGGCTTATTTACCCCCCTCAATCAGGAGAATATTCCTAACTTTAAAAATCTTGATCCGGCTTTTGCCAACCCGTTGTATGATCCCGGCAACCGCTACTGCCTGCCCTATCAGTGGGGGACGATGGGGTTGGGGTATCACCGGCAGGAAGCAGGGCAGGACTCACCCACCTGGGCCGACTTTTTCGAAGCCAACACGTCCCCCCGGCTGGGCATGCCGGACGACAGCCGCCTTTCGCTGGCGGCGGCCCTGTTATATCTGGGGTACAGCCCCAACACCACCAATGGCCTTGAAATTGCCCAGGCCCGTCAACTTTTAGAAAATCATGCCGGCCAAATCGTTATCTACCCTCCGGCAACCGGCCCCGCGTTGTTAGCCGGCGGTCAGGTGGAGTTTCTTTTTGCCCGCAGCGGGGCCATTTTGGCCTTGCGAGACCGTGACCCCACGCTTGAATACGTCATCCCCGCCGAAGGAACACCCATGTGGGTTGACAACCTCTGCTTGCTGAGAGGCGCAGACCAGCCCAAATTGGCCGAAGCATTTATCAATTACATCCTGGAAGCGCCGGTAAGCGCAGCCTTAACCCAGGCCACTCATAATAGTTTGACCAACAGCGCGGCTCTAACTCTGCTCAAAGAGACTCACCGGCCAGATCCCATCCTTTACCCCGATACCGATATGCGCCAGCGACTCTTTTCGCTGGTAAACATCGGCCCGGCTTCCGCCCAGTATTACGATCAAATTTGGGCCGAACTGACCCATAGTTTTGAGAGGGCAGAGTCAAACTGATTTGGAGATTAGAGATTGGAGATTTTTTAATCTCTAATTACCAATCTCCAATCTCTTGACAGGCATAAAGTTATTTCTCGACAGATACTCAGCTCTATCCAAACAGGTCTAGCTCGATGCGAACTCGAATTTTCTCACAACACGCCACCTCCATCCGGACCCTGTTGGGTTTGGGTTTTGGCTTAATTCTAATTTTAAACCTCATCAGTGCTGTGATTGGCTACCTGACGCTGCGCAATTTACAAACCGGCGTACAGATAGCCTTGGATGAAGCAGCCCGTGTCCGCGAACTGAGTTTGGAGGTTGAGAACGAATTTTTGCTGGCCAGGGCTAACGAAGCCAGTTTTTTAACAGGATGGCGTTCCCTGGGCTTTGACACCGCCGTAGCCAGCTATGTTACCGCTAACCAGAGCAGTCTGGCCCGCGCCCGGAGCAAACTGAATGAAATTGACACCCTGGTCCAGACAGCGAGCGACCTGGAATTGACCCGTTTAACCCAGGAAACCAATGAACTGCGCCCCCTGTTGCAACATTACGAAACCACCTTTTCGGTTACTGTGCTCAAAATCGAGGAGCGCAGCCGGGCCGATGGGTTAGAAAATGTACTGCAAAACCAGCTTGACCAGTTGCAAACAGCCGCAGCGCAAGTCCCCGATGTCCGCCTGGCCGATTTAGTCCGCCGCATCCGCAGCCACGAACGCGACTATCTTAACACCGGCAGCCAGCAATATGTGGATAATGTGCAACTGGCCGGCAATAAGTTTCGGGCCTGGGTCAGAAATTATGGGGCGACCACCCCGGAGGCAGCCTCTGCCGCCGCCGATCTTGACCAACGCATCCAGACCTACCTGGCTGCTTTCAAACAACTGGTAGCCCTGGATCGGGCCGTGGAAACCAATACCACCATTTTCCGCGATTTAACCCTGGATATCAACCGGATTTCGGAACATATCGGGGCGGAAAGTCAGACCGGCGTTGCCCGCGCCCGCCAGCGGCTGGAGATGATTAACCGCCAGAGTACAACCGCTTTAACTGTTACTAGCGCCCTGGCTTTCGGCCTGGCTGTTCTGGCTGCCCTCTTTCTAACCCACCGTATTATCCATCCACTCACCCAGTTAAGCGAAGCCGCTCAACAAATTGGGCAGGGCAATCTGGACCCGGTAGTACGGGTTAAAGGGCATGATGAATTTGCCACTCTGGCCAATGTCTTCAACCAGATGACCGCTCAACTGCGAGACCTGATCGGCTCCCTGGAAGAACGGGTAGCTGAACGAACCGAGCGGCTAGAAATCATTGCCACCCTGGGTGAGCGGCTGAATGCCATCCTCGATCTGGAAGGTCTGTTGATGGAAATTGTCAACCAGATTAAAGATCGCTTTGGCTACACCTCGGCCTACATCTATCTGCTCGATGACTTAGCCCTGGCCGACGATAAAGAACAGCCCAAATTGTTGGCCTTGGCCGCCAGCTCCGGCGAGGCTGGCCCCTGGATCAAAAACCTGGGCCATCGCATCCCGGTGACCCATTCGGCCAGTTTGGTGGCGCGTGCCGCCCACACCGGCGAGATTATTCACAGCAATGATGTCAGCGAAACTTATGCCGGGCTGGGGCAGACTATGCCCTTGCTGCCGGAAATTTATGCCGAACTCGATGTGCCGATTACGTTGGGGCCGGAGGAGCGAGTCATTGGGGTTCTGGGCGTCCAGCAGCTTCAATCTGACGGGCTGGACGAAAGCGACGCCAGTTTACTGCGTTCGTTAGCCAACCGCATCGCCATAGCCATTGAGAACGCCCGGCTGTTCAAAGCAGCCCAGGAGGAGTTAGCTGTCCGCAAACGCGCCGAGGCCGACCTGGCCCTGGCCCGCGACCAGGCCATCGAGGCCAGCCGGGCCAAGAGTCAATTTCTGGCCAACATGAGCCACGAACTGCGGACCCCCTTAAACGCTATCATCGGCTACAGTGAGATGCTGCAAGAAGAGGCGACGGACCTGGCTCAGCCTGGCTTCATCCCCGATTTAGAAAGAATCCAGGCCGCGGGTAAACAACTGCTGGGCTTGATTAACGACATTCTGGATTTGTCGAAGATTGAGGCCGGCAAGATGACGGTTTACCCCGAAACCTTTGACATCGCCACCATGGTACGAGATGTTGTCGTTACCATGCAGCCGTTGATCGCCAAAAAAGCCAACCAACTGGTCGTTAACTGCCCCGATAACCTCGGCTCGATGGTAGCCGACTTGACCAAAGTGCGACAGTCACTCTTTAATTTGCTCAGTAATGCCGCCAAGTTTACCGAAAATGGAGTGATTACGCTCACCGTTGAAACGATGAAGGCGGAAGGCGGAAGGCGGAATGAAGAGGATGGAAATTTCATCCTTCATCCCTCCGCCTTCATCCTTTTCAAAGTTTCCGACACGGGCATCGGCATGTCCGACGAGCAGATGGACCGGCTCTTTCAGGCCTTTACCCAGGCCGATGCTTCGACCACGCGCCGGTATGGGGGAACCGGCCTGGGGCTGGCTATTACTCAACGTTTTATCCAGATGATGGGCGGCCAGATTATGGTAGACAGCGAGCCAGGTCAAGGCTCTACGTTTATCGTCCGGCTGCCGGTAATCTACCAACCACCGGCCGGCGAGTCTGGTCCAACCGGGCCAATTGACGATGAACTGCCAGCGGATGATAACGGTCATGCGACCATCCTGGTTATTGACGACGATCCAACAGTACGGGATTTGATGCGCCGCTTCTTTCAGAAGGAAGGTTTTCGGGTGGTGAGCGCCGCCGGGGGTGAAGAAGGGTTAAGGCTGGCCCGCGCCATCCAGCCCGATGTGATTACTCTGGATGTAATTATGCCGGGGATGGATGGCTGGGCCGTCTTGACCGCCCTAAAAGCCGAAGCCGCTCTGGCCGAGATCCCGGTGGTAATGGTGACTATTGTCAGCGACAAGAGTCTGGGGTACACCCTGGGCGCGTCGGACTACATGACCAAGCCCATCGAGTGGGAACGGCTGCTGGCGCTGCTGGAGAAGTACCGGCCCATTTCCGACGACCAAACCGGGATAGCGCCCTTGATTTTGACGGTGGACGACGACGCTATGATGCGGGATATGCTCCGCCGCACCCTGGAAAAACAGGGCTGGCAGGTGAGTGAAGCCGATAACGGCCAGGCAGGGTTAGACCGAATTGCGACGCAGCGGCCGGACGTGATTCTGTTGGATTTGACAATGCCCAAGATGGACGGCTTCGACACCTCGGCCGAGCGGCAGCGGCTCAACAGTCATGTTGAAAAAATCCTGCAAAAAGGCGCTTTCAGCCGCGAACAGTTGTTGGCCGAGGTGCGGGATTTGGTGACGGCTTCGCTTCGCCAGCGGTAGATAATTATAGGGCTTACGCAGTCATGTCATTTCGAGCGACGAAGGAGCGAGAAATCTTCTAAGCCGTGGTTTGCAAACAACAGTCTCAAAGATTTCTCGGCCTCTGGCCTCGAAATGACATGTGAACTGCATGACTCTAAATTATTCTAAAGTTTCCAGGGTGACTTTAGTGACCGGCATACGAATACTTTGGGGCACAGTTGCGCCCGCCAACAGCTTGACGGCGGCATTGAGGACGATTTCGCCGGTTTGGGCCGGTGAGGTATCAACCGTGCCGCGATAGTAACTGCCCGCTTTAATCAAATCTCTGGCTTTGGCTTCAGCGTCAATCCCTACAATGATGGTGCTGGCCGGGTCTTTGCCGGCAGCTTGCAGGGCCGTCAGAGCGCCGTAGGCCCCGGCATCGTTGATGCTGACCACCGTATCAATATTGGGGTGCTGCTCCAGCGCCGCGATCATGGATTTGAGGCCGTTTTCGGTGGTGCCGCCCAGAAACCGCCCTACAACGGTAGCCCCCGGCGCTTTGGCCTGCATACATTTCTCGATGCTGTCGGCCCGGATAACAATTTCAGGCAGTTCGGGGTAATCCAGAATAGCCACCTGTGCCTGGCCGTTCTTTTCTTTGACAATCAAATCGCCGGCAATCTCGCCGGCAGTACAGCCGAGCACCGTATTAGAGTCGGCCTCACCGCCGATGGAAATGCCTCGCACCGGCAACGCCGCCCCCGACACCAACACAAAAAATACCCCGGCTGCCTCGGCGTCTCTCACCGCCGGTTCAACTACCTTGGGGTCGAGCGCGCATAAAATAATCACCCTGGCCCCTTTGGCGACAAAATTCCTGATAGCCGCCACTTGTTTTTCAACCTGAACTTCTGAATCAAAGATAGCCGCCTTTAACCCCAACGCGTCCGCCCTGGCTTTGGCTGAATTAGCCACGGTGGCGTGATATTCCGTATTCATGGTACAGGTAACAATACCAATAAAACTGTCTTTGCCCAGCCGCGAGCGGGCGACATTAATTTCTAGCTGCGTTGGGACCAAATCTTCCGCCGTGCCCAATTTATCGGTCAGAAGGGTAGGTTCAGCCGGGGCTTCTGTGGCGGGAGTGTCTGGCAATGTTGCGGGGAGAGATTGGGTACAGGCAGTCAACAAAAGAGCTACAAAAAAGAGAACGGTGAGATATTTCATGGGGCAAACAGCGTATTATTGATAATCATCAAGCCCTCAAACACGGCTGATTTGATGGCCTCATCCCCGGAAAACTCTCCCAAAAGAGCATATTCGCCGCCGGAAAGGGTGTAAACCTCGACCGAGCGGAGATGAGGGTTGGCAATCCAATATTCGGGCAGGCCGGCCTGCTCGTAAGCCTGAAATTTAACGTAGCGATCTAGGCGGACACTGCCGGGCGACAACACTTCGACCATGAGATCGGGCGGGCCATCAAAGAATTGGATTTCGCCGGCGGGCCAGCGTTCAGCTTTGACAAAAAAATATCGGGCTGCACCGGGCGGCTGGTTTCACTTAAGTGAACCTCGAAAGGAGCGACCACCACCTGCCCCAAGTTATGTTTTCTAACAAAATCGCGGACTGCGGCAAAAATTTCACCGACTGTAAACTGATGGATAGAACTCGGTGCATTAGCCACGTACAGCACTCCTTTGATAATTTCATAACGCTGCCCATCATCGGGCAGGCGGAGATAATCGTCATAAGTCCACTGGCCTGGCGCGGGCCAGTCTTGGGTGGGGGTTAACGTAGCTTCTAACATTCAATCCTCTCCATTCAGCCTCAATTCAGCCGCAAAACCATTATGCCATTTCGAGGGTGGTTTGTCCAACCCGTTGCCTGTATTGATTCATCTACTCTTATCAAGTAAAATTGAAAATAAGAATCAGTGGATCCAATTTTTCACCGTAGCTGGCGCATCCTTATGCGTCAGCGGGCGGCATAGGGATGCCACCCTACGGAAAATTTGGATCCACTGAGAATAGAAAGATAAACGGGAAGCGTCTCATGTTTGCCAAACAAAGCCATTCTTACACCCCGGCAGAATACCTGGCTCTTGAGGAAAAAGCCGAATACAAAAGCGAATATTTTCAGGGAAAAATTGTGGCGATGGCCGGCGCTTCCCTTAACCACAGCCGGATTGTGAGAAATTTGTCGGCGCTGCTCAACCAGGCCTTTGCTGCCAAACCCTGTGAAGTTTTTACTACCGACGTGCGGCTTTGGATCGAAAGGAGGAACTTTTTTACCTATCCCGATGTCATCGTGGTCTGCGACGAACCTCAGTTTTTCAAAGACAGAACCGACACCATCACCAACCCCCAAATCATTATCGAAGTCCTCTCCAAATCTACCGCCGCGTATGATCGCAGCGATAAATTCCACGCCTATTGGACTCTGGACAGTTTTGCAGAATATCTCTTGGTTGACCAGTACCGGGTGCAGGTAGAATATTTTCGGCGGGTCAGCGGCAAGCAGTGGGAATTGCAGGTTTTCACCCGATTGGATGAATTTCTCAGCCTGAAATCCATCGAGGTCAAGCTGCTCCTGGAGCAGATTTACCAGGGGTCAACTGGGAAGAAGTTCCTCAAGACTCGGCGACTGGTTTATAATCGGGCGATTGGTGCCGGAAATAGGCATTGTATAACTCGGCGTAATGGCCGCCCTGTCGCAATAGTTCCCGGTGGCTGCCCTGCTCGATGATGCGACCTTTTTGCAGCACCAAAATCCGATCCACCGAGCGAACCGTAGAAAGCCGGTGGGCAATCAGAATCGAAGTGGTGGATTTGAGAATCAAATCCATGGCCTCCTGAATCTGAAACTCGGTGAAGGGGTCAACGCTGGCGGTGGCCTCGTCCAGGATAAAAATGGAGGGCTGCTGGACCAACACCCGCGTTAAGGCCACCAACTGCCGCTGCCCCATCGAGAGGCGCGCCCCCCGCTCGCCGACGTTGGTTTGCAAGCCCTCTGGCAGCGTTTCCAGCCACTCGCCGTGCCCAATTCGGCGGGCCACCGTTTCAATTTCCGCGTCGCTTAATTCAGGCCGGGCGTAGCGAATGTTGTCGGCTACGGTACCGGAAAACAAAAACGGCACTTGCGAAACAAGTCCCAACTGGCGGCGGTAGCTGGTCAAATCAAGCGTGCGGATGTCCTGCCCGTCCACGCAAATCTGGCCCCCCTGAAATTCATAAAAACGGGTGATGAGTTTGACCAGGCTGCTTTTCCCCGCCCCGGTATGGCCCACCAGGGCCACGCTCTCGCCCGGCTTAATCCGCAGCGAGAAATCGTCCAGCACTTGTTCCTGTTTGCTGTAGCGGAATTTGACCCGCTCGAACTCAATTTCGCCGCGCAAATGGTGGACCGGGCGGCTGCCGGTCTGCCGCACCACCGGCTGGGCGTCAATCAGGGCAAAAACCCGCTCGGAGGCCGACAAGCCCGACTGGAACTGGCTCCAAAAGGAGGACAGATTGATCACCGGAAACCAGAAGCGGTCCACGCTCTGCATAAACAGATACCAGGCCCCAATTGTCACCAGGCCCGTCCCCACCGAAATGCCGCCCCAATAGAGCAGCGCCGCCGTGCCAAAGCTGGAGAGAACACTCAACACCGGGAAGACGTTGGACAGCACAAACCCCCGCCGCAGGTTAACCTGGTACGACTGCTGGTTGACCTGGCTGAACGAGCGGTAAATGGCTTCCTCTTGGCGAAAGTTCTTGGCAATGCCAATGCCGGTCACAGTTTCCTGGATGGCCGCGTTAACTTCGGCTAGCACCCGAAAGCCTTTGCGGGTGACAAATCGGGCCGCCTGCCGAAAGCCCATCGTCAGCAGGCCGATAAAAGGGGTCAACGCCAACAGGATCAGGGTCAACTGCCAGGAGATGTTGAGCAAAAAGACCAACAGCACCAGCACCAGGAGCACCTGGGTTATCAAATCGCTGGTCAGTTGGACCACCTGGGCAAATTCCTGGGTATCAGAGGTGATGCGGCTGATAGTCCGGCCCGACTCGAACTCATCGAAGAAAGCCAAATCGTGATGGATGGCCGCGCTAAAGGCATCGCGGCGCAGTTGCGACACCACATCGCCGATGAGCCGGGCCATCAAGCGCCGCCACATCCAGTTAGCCAGCCAGATTCCCACTCCGGAGACGGCCAAAAAGCCTACCAGCCCCCAAATGAGCCAGGTAGACGGGCGGCCCTCCAACGCCTCCACGCCCCTGGAAATGATAAGCGGTTGGGCCGCTCCCGCCAGCGAGACAATGCTGACAAAAACGGTAATCAACACCAGCCGCCGCCGGTCGCGCCCAAAATAGCCGGCAATCCGCCGGAACAGTTCGCGGTCGGTATAGGTGCGGTCATAAGCCTCGGTGTCGAGGCCGCTAAAAACGGACATTACTCGTACCTCGCAAAGATATTCCGATACGCCTCCGACTCCCGTAGCAGCGTCTCATGATCGCCCACCATGGCCACCCGGCCTTTCCGTAGCACCACAATCAAATCGGCCCAGCGAATCTGAGACAGGCGGTGGGTAATGAGCAGGGTGGTCCGGCCTTGGGCGGCTTTTTCGATGGCCCGTTGAATCTTATCCTCGGTGGCGCTGTCAATAGCGCTGGTCGAGTCGTCCAGGATGAGGATGCGCGGATTGGTCAGAAAAGCGCGGGCCAGGGCCAACCGCTGGCGCTGCCCGCCGGACAGAGTTACTCCTCGCTCGCCCACAACCGTCTCGTAGCCATCCTGAAAATTCATAATAAAATCGTGGGCCTGGGCCGCTGTGGCCGCCGCTTCGATCTCCTCGCGGCTGGCCTGGGGACAGCCAAAGGCGATATTTTCGGCAATGGTCCGGGAGAAAAGGTAAATATCCTGCTCGATGATTGAGATTTGTTGGCGCAGCGCTTCCAAATTCCAGTCCCGCACATTGACCCCGCCGATGATAAGCTGGCCGCCGGTCACGTCGTAGGTCCGGTTGATCAGCTTGGCGATGGTGCTCTTGCCCGCGCCGGTCTGCCCGACTATGGCTACCGTCTGGCCCGGCTCAACCTTGAAACTGACATCGCTCAGAGCCGGGCTGCCGCCGTTGTAGCTAAAGGTGACATTTTCAAAGCGGATGCTGCCGTCCAGCGGCCCTTCGTAGCCGCCCACATTCTGGTCCAACTCGGTCTGCGCGTTCAACAGTTCCAGCACCCGCCGCGCGCTGGAAATCCCCGACGACACCTGTGAATAGGCAAACTGGGCGGCAAAGGTGGGAAATTGAAAGAGGATCAGCATGGCGTTAAAAGCGATCACCTGGCCCACCTCAAGCTGGCCCTGCTGGTACAAAATGAGGCTGTGCAGCAACCCGGCGGCGTACAGCAGCCCCAACAGCAGCAGCGGGAAAAATTTGGCCTCCACATCGCCCTGGCCGACAAAAGCGTTACGCCAACGGGCCAGCGCCGCCTCAAAGCGGTTGATTTCCTTGGCTTCTTGAGCGGCCCCTTTGACTGTTTCAATCCCGTCAATCGCCTCGGCCAGGGTGGCGTTCAAGCGGCCAAATTCCTGGCGCACCGCCTCGGTGGCCGGGCGCAGACGGGCCAGATAGCCGCGCAGTAAAAAAATGTAGATCAATGCGTAAAGAGTAGGCACCAGCAGCAGTTGTGGGCTGATCGAAGGGACCAGGATGAATGGGGCAATCATAAAGTTGGCCGAGCCGATGACCAGGTTCATGCCCGGATTGAAGAGCATATTGATCTCGCGGACATCGTTGGTGGCGCGGGCCATCAAATCGCCGGTGGCCTGGCTGTCGTGGAACGACATACTTTTGCCAATCAAGCTCAGGTACAGCTCGTCGCGGGTATCGCGTTCCACCCGCTGGCCGATGATTTCGCTGCAAAAGTTGCGGCCCAGCATCAGCACCCCCCGGATAAGCTGCGAGCCGATGAGATGTAGGGCAATCCAACCTAGCGCGCTGTAATCCGGCGAGCGGGTCATCAACTCAAATGCCTGGCCGATATACAGCGCCACCACCCCGGCCCCCAGCCCATTGCCCAGCGCCCCAATGAACACCCCCAGGATCAACAGTTTGTGCCGCAGGGCATGCGATAAAATCCAGCGCACCGGCCCCCGCCGGTCTGACTGCCAGGCGCGAGTAATCGAAAATTCGGCGGCAGCGGGTTTTATTCTCTCAGCGGTCGTTGAGACAGACATAAGCCATCCTTTGTTGGAATAGTCAATGGACAATTGACGAAGGGATGATAGACTTGCCAGGGAGCTTTGTCAAAGGCAGAGGAAAGGCATTGGGCAGAGGATTATTTAGGGAGTTCCAAGGCTTAAATCAACCGAACCGTCTTACGTGTTGCGTCTTGCGTAATGTAAACGGAACACGCAACATGATTTACTCTTTTGGAAATTCTTACTGAACCGTAACCGTCACCTGTTCGTCAACACTGGAACCGTCTTTACGGACCACATGCAGGGTATAAGTGGTTGTCGCCGGAGGGCACTCCCGGCGATTGCCTTCCCCGGTCACGGGCGCGCCATTCAGATAGACTTCTCTGACGTTTTCGACGCTCCAAGTCAAAACCACACATTCGCCCGTCTTCAAGGAAAAACGATCTGGTTGAAAGACAATAGAATCCGGCACAGCAGTCGGCGGCAGCGAGCCTTCGGCGCTGGACAGGTTGTCAATAAAAATGGCGCCGCTGCCGCTAAAATCATCAGAGCCATCGTCAAGGACGAGGGCTTGAAAGGTGAGAGGGTAATCTACGGTGTTATTGCTGGGGCCGTCAATATGACCGGCCGGCCAGGGTTGGTTGGGGCTGATAAAAGCGGTCATTTGCTGCCAGCCGGTGTGTTTGACCTGCCCAAAGGAAAACTGCCAGATTTCCCCGGCGCTGTCTTTAACCCACAGATTCAAAAAATGTCCGGCTCCATCGCCGTTGACCCAGGCCGTAATCTGGTTGGGCCGGCCGCCCAAAGACTGCGACCACAAAAAGACAACATAATCATTGTTGGGGGTAGAAAATTTGTAATCGAGCTGTCCGGCGTAATCCCCGGCATAGGCGTCGGCGGTAGACCGTTCAAAAGTCCCATTGGGTTCGTCGCCCCGCCGCCAGGTTGAGGGGGTTTCAAAATCGTTAAAGGTTCCGCGTGGAGACTGCGCGGCAAGCTGGGCTGCCTGGGCAGCTTGAGCCTGAGCCGTAGCGGTGGCCTGAGTTGCGGCCGTTTGAGTAGCCTCGGCCAGTGCTGTCGCAGTGCCGGCAGCGGCGGTTTCGGCTTGGGCCTGAGCGGTGGCAGTTTCGGCCTCTGCGGCCTGAGTTATTGCCTGGGCGGCGGCTGTCTCTGTGGCGCTGGTTTGTTGGGTTGCCGCCGCTGCGGTCGCAGCTTCTTGGGCCGCTGCGGTCACAGTGGCCCCAACGGCCTGCTGCACCCCGGCGATAAGTTCCGCCTCGCGAGCCTGCTGCGCGGCCGTGGCTTCGGCTACAGCCGTGGCTGCCTGGGCGGTTTGGGTAGGACCGGTCGCGGCGGCGGCTTCAGCAGCCTGGGCCACGGCAGTTTCGGTGGCCTGGGCGATAACAATGGCAGTTTCGGTGGCTTCGATCACCAGCGCGGTGGCGGTCAGGTTTACTGTGGCTACTTGTTGTTGGGCTTCCTGGGGGGCGACCCGGCTCCGGCTGTAAAGAAATGCGCCCACCCCTAGAGCGACCAACAACAGCAGCAGAACCAGTCCGCCGATGATCGCCAAGGGCGCTAAGGATCGTTTCTGGACAGGCGGCGGTTGCAGTACCGTCACCGGGTTCGGCGCCGGGGGCGCGGTAGTCCTAACCGGAGGCAGCGGCCCGGAGGGTGGTTTTTCTTTGACCGGGAAATGCTCGACGGTGGGATCAATCTCCTTGATTTGCGGGCGTGGGGCGATAATGGTCAGGGGCAGATACTCTTCACCGGGCGCCAGGCCCGTAGCCTCGCGTAACGCCGCCGCCAACTCCCCGGCCCGCTGGTAACGGTCGGCCGGCTCTTTGCTCATCGCCTTGAGAATGATCTGTTCGATACTTTTGGGCAAATCGGGCACAATCCGGCTGGGCAACGGGACAGGCTCGCTGATGTGTTTGAGGATGACCACAAAGGGAGTGTCGGCGTCAAACGGGACCGTGCCCGTGACTGTCTCGTATAGCATGACCCCCAGGGCGTAAATATCGCTGCGCTCGTCGCCGTGCTGGCCCTGGCCCTGCTCCGGCGACATGTAAGCGGGTGTGCCCGACAAGGCCCCAGTTTGGGTATACTGTGTCCCACCGATAATCCGGGTGATGCCAAAATCGGTCAGGACAACCTGCCCCTGCTGATTGATCATGACATTGGCTGGTTTGAGATCGCGGTGGATCATCTGGCGAGCATGGGCATAATCAATGGCGCTGCAAAGAGGAATAAAAATACGGGCAATTTCCTTGAGGCTGAAAGGCTGGCTCGCCTCTTGACGCGCCTGTAGCTCATCTTTAAGGGTCGGGCCATCAATAAACTCCATGGCCATAAAGGAGATGTCGTCTTCCCGGTCAAAATCAAAGGCCTGGACAATATTCGGATGGCGCAGCTTACCAATCGCCAGGGCCTCTCGCTCAAAACGGGCCACAAAATTCTTTTCCTCGACCATGTGGCTGTGCAGCACTTTGATGCCAACATAGCGGTTCAGGCCCGGCTGGTAAGCCTTGTACACTTCGGCCATGCCGCCGCGCCCTAAACGGGCTACAATTCGATATTTACCCAATGTTTTGCCGACCAGATTTGCCATAGTTCCCCGAAGCAATACGGTAAAATATGGCTCATTATAACACAGAAATGGGTTGCATGGATAATGGGCAGGACTTTTGGGGTGTGTTTCAGCATAGTTGAAAATTTGAGGAGTGAGGCACGCCCACGTACCGAACAAGAAGCCGCACGTGGGCGTGCTGGCTCCTCACCAACTTTTTTGAAACACACTCGGACTTTTGGAGGGCAGGCTGAGCAGTTACCAGAAATCCATTAACGCGCTGGCTTGCCTGCTTTAACCTTGAGGGTAAAAAGACGATAGTAAACCAGAAAGAGAACACTGCCGCCGGTAGCGAGATACATCCCCTGCACGACACCCAACCCGCTGTCGCTGCCGGCCATGATGCCGTGAACCAGGGCCAGGATATAAGCTACAAAGGCGAGATAATGGAAGGCACGCCAGACTTTTTGGCCCAACTGTTTGCGCAGATAGAAGCTGCCGGTCAAGGCGGCGCTCAAATACAGGCCAATTGTTCCCAGGCCGGTCCAGAGCGGCTCATAGGGGGCCAAAAACGGAACGGCTAAATGAAAAATATTGAAACCAATATAGCGGTCGCCTAACAGGACCAGGGCGTGGCCGGCGGCAAAAAGAACCGTTCCCAACGAAAGGAACTCGTGCAAGCCGTAAGCCAGCGAAGCTGACACCAGCCCCTCGGTAATTTTGGTACTGAGAATTAAGCCCCAAACTACCGAAAGCCACAGCAGGAGATAGCCGACCAGGCCGCCAGCGCGAGCCATGTACCAATAGGCTTTGGTATCGGTGTTGAGCGGCAGCCCCAGAACCTGGGCCTCCTGCCCCAACCGGATGCGCCAATCTGCCGGCAGCCAGCCGGCCAGATTGAGGCTAATCAAGGCCAGCAAGCTGTGCGTTGGGTCACTGCGGTAATCCAGCCAGAGCCACAGCCCCAGTAAAGCCACTATCCCTCCCACGACAACTCCCAATCCAAGTAGCAGCAAATCTAACTCGGTTTTAGAATTCGGTTGAATTGACATTTTAGATTGATTAATCATTCCTCACATCTCCAGGATAAAAAGTTAATAAGTTATGAACCACCGCTGCGCTGACCACCCCCACCGTTGGAGGGAATGGGCGCAGGCGGAGGGGGAGGCGGCGGAAGCGGTAGAGTCGGCAGAGGGGCCAGAGTCGGCAGAGGGGCCAGAGTCGGGATAGGGGCCGGCTGAAAGGCAGTCGCGTTAGCCCCGGCTGAGTTTAAAGTTACGCCTGACTGAAACGTAGTGCTGGTGGGGATCAGCGTTGGAATGGGTAGAATTTTAGCCAGGGGTGCAATCGTGGGCCAGGGAGTCGGGCTGGGTTGAACGGTTGGTAAGGGGGTTGGCTGGCTACTGGCCTGGGCTTCTTTACTTTGATCCAGCCGAGCCAGCAAATCCCATCCGCCGACAAAACTCAGCAGGCTCAGGGCGGCTATCGAAATCTTGGCCGGGCCGGTCAATTTTTGTTGCTTTCGTTTGGGGCTTATTTTAGTTGCATGGATGCTCATCGGGGTATTCCTTTCAATTGAGATAGCCTGCCGGCTCGATCCGCTCCAGCAGGGAGGCCAGACCCGGCGTAAACAAAATTTGCGAGTCGGCGGTAAAAATCAAGCCTTCGATGGTGGGCAGGCTTTGCAAATAGGCCAGTCCGAGTTCGGCCCCCAAAATGAGGGCCACTTTAGCGTAAATCTCAGCCGTCATTGTCCGGTCGGCCACCACCGAGACCGAAACGGCATCGGTTTGGGCCGGCTGCCCGGTGCGGGGGTCAATTAGATGGTGCATGGTTTGTCCCTGGCGCTGCCAACGCCGTTTGGCGATGGTCGAGGTGGCCAGGGCGCGATGGTGGAGCAGTAACCGGGCCATATTGGCCTCAGGGTTCAGCGGGTGGACCAGGTCTATCTCCCAACCTTTTTGGCCGGGTGGGGAATGATAGGCAAAAATATCGCCGCCGGCATTGACCAGAAACGGCCCCAACCCGTGCAGCTTATCGGCGGCGCGGTCAACCGTCCAGCCTTTGCCCATCCCGCCTAAATCCAGCCGCACCCCGGCCGGTTTGTAAACTTCTCGTTTGGCCCGATTGAGCGTTACCGAGCGATAGGTATAGCTCGGCTGAGATATTCTATTAAGTTGGTTGGCGGCAAATCGGCTGCCAGGCAAAACGGGCGCAGACGGAGCCGCCTGGTTGATATGTTCGAAGCTGCGGTCGTATCCGGCCCGTTCCAATGCTGGTAACGTGGTTGGATCGTAGAGGCCACAGGTCGCTTCAGCCGCTAACAGGGCGGCTTCGAGCGCGTCCAGTAAAATGGGACTGGCTTGAAAGGCTTCGCCGGCAGCGGCATTGAGGCGAGACAGTTCGCTCTGCGGGTCAAAACGCGACAGGCGTTTTTCAAAGCTGGTAAACAAGCGTTGCACGTCGAGCAAAACGGCGCTGTCTGTCTGGCTGTAGAGCCAGGTTTGCACTTTGGTGTTCATCGCCCTGAATGAATAGCCTGTCCACCGCCAGGGCTGTTGAGTTGGGGTGCTTAAACTCATCATCTGCTTGTTCCTCAATCAATATCCCCAATATACCAGCCGCACGTGGCATTTTGATGAATCCAAAATGACAATTTTTTCATAAATTGCCCCTCCCTTTTTACCCATAAAAAGAACTGCCGCTGAAATCAGCGGTAGTTCTATGACCTGTGAATTTGTAGTTACCTAAACTTTGTCCAAAATAACGGCAATGTGCCAGGGTTCAAGGAGGGAACGTAAAGCCAAACCGAGTTGATAAGAGAAACGGTCATAATATTTCAGGACAAGGGTGTCAATGGTCTGGTCATCGTTAAAAAAACACCACCATTGAGACAGAGCACATCTCGGATCAAGCGAACCAGGCCGAAGATAGCGACGGGTTGACAGCGTTGGGCTAACCACTCGCGAGCCCAGATGAGCAGATTGTGGGCCAAGGTGTTGAGTTGGGTGAGCATTTGTTGAGCCGGGAAGCTTTTCTTGTTGCGTTTGGTCACACCTAATCCCTGTTTATCCTGTTTGAGGCCGATTTCAATTCCGCCGCCCCGGTGGTCATAGAAATAGACATAAGCCAGGAGGGTGGTCAGAGGATCGTCTTGATTGGGATGACAACCGGTCAGCAGCCTCACTAGAGAGCCGGATAAGGTGGAGAGGATGACCCCAACGCCCCACTGCCCATTTTTCTTGCGGGTGCGCACAGCAATGCGTTTCAGCGGGGGGCACCTACTCAGGGGCGGGTAGGGTCACCCAACCCACTTGCCGCCCTGGAACATGTGGGTCATCGAACCAGGTGGTGACGCTTGCGGCTAACTGACGAGCGCGTTGACCGCAGTATTCTTTGGTATGGAACTGATAACCCTGTTTCAGTAGCCAATTGACATCATCCTGACTACCGCCATGGGCATCAATCCGCAGAATGGTCCGGCGGCGTTTGGCCTCGTTCAACGATAGCACTTGGGCGGCCCGGTTGACCAATTCTTGTAAGACCATCGGCAGACTGGTTTGACCGGGATACAGTTGATCCACCACCACTTCTTCATACAAGGTAGCCTAGACCCGGCCTAACTGCCGCCTCCGCCGGTTGCGCTGATGGGCAAAGTAGCCTTTACTGGCAAAAGCCGCTTTTGGTCCGCACGGTTGACCACTGAAGTCAACTTCCAACACTTGCCAGGAGGTGTTGTAGTCGTGGCGATAACCGGCACTGTGGCTTTGGTAGATGTCTTGCACCGCTTGTTCCAACTGGGCTACATTGCTGGCCGTGCACGCATTGAAGGTTTCACTGATGACCGATTGTTCGGCACAGCGGTCCCGGCCAAAGGCTCGCTGCAAGGCCCGGTCAGAACGCAGTCGGGTGTTGGCTTCCACCACCCCTTGACCCCCGGCTAGAATTGTGACCAACGCATCGGTTAGCTTGTCCACTGGACTGTCTTTGATCGTCTTTTGTTCAATCTTGACGGAGTGAGCCAGGGTCTTGAGAATACCCAGTTGTCTGATTTTCACCCCTAACCCCACCAGCGTGACCCGGAGGGTAATCTGACAATTTAACTCGGTTGCGTTACTGTTCGTCATGGTGATGAACCTCCTATGGCTTTTATGGTTACGGTTGCAACCCATAGTGTGGTTCATCACCCCCTTTTCCCGCAAGCTCGTTGCCACCATTTTGGCCTAAATTTAGATATCTAAGGTTGTTGAGAACATTCGGAAACTTTTTCGCTTTGCTGAATCGCCCCGGCATGAATGCCAGGGCTAGATAACAGCGCCGGGTCAACCCGGCTTAAAGCCCGATTCATCGGGCGCTGTTGAATAGACCGGCGAGCCGGACGAGCGCCGCCGGCAAGGTTGCCTGTGGGGTTTCCGAATGCTCTCTTGTTAATTACTGGAAGATTTCGAGTATGGGCAGCCCGTCCCAAACCTCGGGGATGGGCAGATTTAAGGCATATAAAACGGTGGGGGCGGTGTCATAAATGTTGATATTTCCGGTCAGGGTGGCACCTGCCGGAATACCCGGCCCAACCGCCAGCCAGGGAATAGTGCGGTCCTCGGGCGAGTCGTCTCCGTTTGATTTGCTATGCCCGCCATGATCCGCCGTAACAATCAGGAGGGTGTTGGGCATGTATCCGTCATTTTCCAGCGCTGTTACAATCTCGCCAATCATACTATCGGCAAAAGTAACGGATTGTAACTGGTTGGTTGACATCCAGCCAAACATGTGCCCCACCCGGTCGGTGTCCGGCAGGTGAACAAAAAGAACGTTGGGCAAACCGGCTTGAATGATTGTTACAGCCTGATTTTTGATTTCGGTATCTCCTGAATTAACCCCATAGAGTTTATCCACTGAGTTGGGCAAAACCAGATAATTCATCTTTTCTTTACCAAACACCATGGCGGTACTCAAACCGGCATCATGAGCCACATTGAACAGGGTGGGACCATTCATGCCCGGCCAACCAATATAAGGAACTCCCCAAAGAATGCCATGTTTTTCTGCCAGCATCCCACTTAACATCGAGGCGTGGGCGGGCAGCGTCTCGCTAAGCGAGATAGTTTGCGCGTGAGCACTGTAAGCCCCGTGGGCGATAAGCTTGTCCAGATGAGGGGTATCGGCCATCTCCAGGGCATCAGGACGCATGCCGTCAACACTGATAATGACCACATATTTGATACCGGCCTGTGGGGTTACAGTTGGCGTAGGTGTTGGGGTGGCAGGAGGCAGGCTGGTAGCAGTAGGAGACGGCGCTAGTGTCGGAGTGGAGGTAGCTGGGGCTGACGGCAAAGGGGCGGCTGTAGGCGACGATGTTGGCGTCGAGGTTGGGGTTGGATTGATAACACGAGTAGAGGTAGGGCCTGTCTCCGGAGAGAAGGTCGGCTCTGGCAGAAGGAGGGGAGTGGGAGTTGAAATATTTTGGGCAGGAAGCAGCAGAGCAATTGTGGCTGGTCCGGTCATATCTTGTGCAGAGGTCGGGCGAGCAAGCCGACCGGACAAATCGTCTGGGCTATTGTTTGTTATCTCTGCCGTAGCTTCGGTTCTTGCACCCCCGCTTAAATTCCAAATACCACCTCGAAGGGTTAACCCGGCACTACCTAAAATAAGAGGCTCATGTTAAGTACTAGTGCAAAGCAGGCCGGGCTCCCACGCCCGGCCCTCGGCGGCGTGGAAGCCGCCTCTGCTAAATTGCACTTGTTCTATACATGAGCCAAATAAGAATGATTAATGCGGTTATGGCTGTCAATTTGATGGACATGAAGCGGTTTCTCCAGTTGTGGTTAAATAATAAGTTCCCCAGCGTTCCTATGAGTTCCCAGGGGATTAAGGGAACTCGTAGGAACTCAAAACGGGATATTAATGGGGTGGCTTCTGAGAGGAATTATTTGACCATCGCTCCTTCAGACTGGGAGCCAAAGGTGGCTTTGAAACCGGCAATCAAGGCTTCGATTTCGGCATGGGTCAATTTGGCCTCGGGGTGCATTACCACATATTTACGCGGCGGCATGGCTCCTTCTTCAACTTCTTCGATTATTTCATCCGGCTCAGCACTTTCGCCTCCCTCGGCTTCTTCACCTTCATCACTCTCATTTTCCTCCGCTTCTCCTACTTCGACGGTTTCGTTACCTTCACCCATTGCACCTTTGATACCCCATTCGGAAAAGTTTAAGGCGACCCGGCCTTCCTGTACATCATGAGCTACTAACCATGAGGCTGGGGCCACATTGGCATACCAAGGCCACTTGGTCTGGTTGCTGTGGCAGTCGTAGCAAGCTCGTTCGACCAGCATTTTGGTTTGGGGCGAATCCCACCTGGGTTCATTCACTACCGGCGGGTTGCTCTTATCAACCGGCACAAACTGGATGGCGATAAAACCGATTACACCCATCACGGCCAGCCCGGCCACAATTTGGAGAATGAGTGTGCGATATTTTGACATAGTTGTGCTCCTTCTGAGTTTTAGGCTCCCAAGATTTGAATCAATCAAAGTGTGTTGCGTCTTGCGTGTTCCGTTTATGTTATTCGTTAAAAAACAGTTATGATCCGCCGGACGAGTTTCCACCGCCGCCGCCACCGCTGCTGCTACCACGGCCACCGCCGCCGCCACCCGCGGCCTGCCATTTGATCAGGAAGGGCTGGCTGTCGCGGCCGGTATCGGCGATGAAATGTTTGGTTTCGCCTTCGAGATAACCCTTGACAATTCCAATTTGCCAGGTGTAGAGGCCCGGCTGCCAACCGCTCCAGGGCTGAAGCAGATATTCAGGTGTTTTTGACCAGGCCACAAAGGCCGAGTCGTTGCTGCCGGCGGGTTTGATCTTGATATCGAAAAACTCGTCTTCAGCCAACGGGCTATGGTAAGTCCAGCGTAACTGAACACTGCCAAATACATCCACCCCATCCGGCGGCGTATAACTGATCGGCCCGACTCCACCCGGCTGAACCGGACCGGCAGGAACAACCGGCAGGGGGGCCAAAGTTGGTAGTGGGGCCAGGGTAGGCTGCCAGGCTGCCGGGGCCGGCCAGGGCGTGGCGGTGGGCCAGGGCGTCAGCGTCGGCCAGAGGGTCGCCGTCGGCTGCGGCGAGGGATCAGGGCGAGCGGCTAATGGCGTCGGCGTGGCCCGGAGGGTCGGCAAAACCGGCGGAGTTGACGTTGGCGCGTCGTTATTCTGTGCCAGAGCGGTATTGCATCCTGTTACCAGGCTGGCTAAACCCAGGAGAGTCAGCATACCCGGAGATGGCTGTTTAGCCAGTGATTTGGTGATGCTTGATAAGGTGGTCATGGGTATTTTCCTTTTGCCAGCAGAAGCTTGACATAACTGGTTTAGTCTATTAATCGTCATCATCCCCTTCCTCATGGTCATCGTGGTCATCATCTTCGTGGTCATCGTCATCGTGGTCATCGTCATCGTGGTCATCGTCATCATTGTCGTGCGAGCCACCTCCGCCCCCACCGCTGCCACTGTTAGCCGCCTGAGCTGCCGCAGCTTGGGCCGCTGCCGCCTGGCGTTGAGCAATTTGGTCGTAAGCGGCCTGCAACTGAGCATAAACCGTTTCCGTTTCTTGCTTGATTTGGTTCTCGGCCTGGGTCAGATTGGCTTGGAGCGTCGCCAGTTGGTTTTGGTAGACCGCGTCATCATTCTGAATGGTCTGTTGAAGCTGCTCCACGTGGGCTTGTGTGGCTTGATTACTGGCCGTGACCTGGTCAATTTGGGCTTTCAGCTCCACTAATTCGGCCCGCATTTTGGCCAGTTGGGCCTGCGAGACACTGTCCAACTCGCCGATAGCTTGCTGGCTCTGCTCGATTTGCGCCTGCAAGGCGGCTTCTCGTTCTTGCATCAGGGTTTGGCTCTCGGTCTGCCGGTTTTGGTACTGAATGGCCTGGGCTGTCGCCTCCACATCTACTTGGGGTAGTTGCGCTTGGGTAGGGATGGCCACATCAACCCCTATCAAATTGTCAGCTCCGGCCTGAATGGGAGTAATGACAGCCGAAAAACCGAGCACGAAAATGGTAATTCCTATCAAAGCCGTCAAGCCACCGGCCAAAATTAAACTTGTACTTCGTTTCATTGAATAATCTCCTCGTAAATAGTAGACTCAGTAGATCCAATTTTCGAGGAGTGAGGCACGCCCACGTGCCGAACACCGCCGCACGTGGGCGTGCTGGCTCCTCAAATTTGGATCCACTGAGACTGTGATGATAGATGGTAAACAGGGATACCTGCGACCCTGTGACTCTACAACCTTTATTGTCCCAACTGGGTTTGGGCTTCGGCCAGCTTGGTTTGGGCCTCGGTAAGTTGGGCCTGCCATTGAGTGAGGCGGGTATTGCCTTGCGCCTGAGCTTGTTCCAACTGGGCTTGATAAGCCGCCAGACGCTCGGCCCGCGTCGTTTCAAGTTGAGCAGCCTGGACCAGCAGGTTCTGTTCCTGCGCCTTTAGTTCCTGGAGCTGATTTTGCGCCGCCGTTAATTGGAGGCTCATTTCCTGGAGCTGCTGCTGATAAGTAGCCTGTCGTTCTTGCAGGGTTTGGTTAAGTTGGTTAATTTGGCTTTGATAGGTGGCCTCACGCTCGGCTAAACTTGCCTGAAGCTGCACGGCTGTGGGCGGGGCGGACACAACTACCGCCGGTTGCGGCGGCGTTTCCTGCGGCAAAAAACTAAAAATGCCAATCGCCAGAATGACCATGAGCGTGACTCCACCGGCCAGCCAGACTCCTAAATATTTCATCGTCAATACTCCTTTCAATTTTGTAGAAAGTAATTTCAACTTATATCCTTGAGTGTAACGGGCCGCCATGAAAAACTGGTGAACTCTTAATGACAATTTTTTCATAAATGGGCCGGTTGGTTGTGGGGTGTTAATTTCAGAGATGGAGTCCAAAGCTTGCTTTGGAAAAGCCAAAGCAAGCTTTGGACTCCAATTTCTGGCATCGCCTATTTATTGGGTCACACCCAAATAAAAACAGGCGTCCAAAGTGTACTTTGGACGCCTGTTTTTACTCTTGCCAGAGGGTTAACGGGGATTTTTGCCGGCGGCTGGCGGTTTAAGGGGCAGCCAGACGGTAAAGGTGCTGCCCTGGCCCAACTGGCTGGTCACTTCGATGCAGCCGCCGTGCGCTTTAACCAGCCAATCGGCAATGGCGAGACCTAACCCGGCCCCTCCCTTATCATTGGCAGCAGCTTGGCGGGAGCGAGCTTTGTCTACCCGGTAAAATCGCTCAAACAAATGAGGCAGATGTTCGGGGGCAATGCCAGGGCCGGTATCGGTGATGGCAATCCGGACCTGGCCGTTGTGGATCGCTGCCGTCATCTTGACGGTATCACCAGAGTTGGAATATTTGAGGGCGTTATCAAGCAAGTTGAGGAACAAGCGGGTCAATTTAGCCGGGTCGGCCACCATAAGCAGAGTATCCGGCGTGTTTAGGCTCAAGCTGATGTTATGGCTGGCCGCCCGAGGCGATAACGCGGCCACCTGCTGCTTGAGCAGTTCCGACAGGTTGAAGGACTCAAGCTGTAAAGGGTACTGCTGATTGTCGGCGCGAGCCAGCAAAAATAACTCTTCGACCAATGAGGTGAGCCGGTCGGCCGTTTGATTGACCATTTCCAGCGTTTCTCGGTATTCGGCGGCGGCGCGGGGGCGGTGGAGCGCCACTTCGACATCGCCTTTGAGAATGGTCAGCGGCGTGCGCAGTTCGTGCGAGGCGTCGGCGATAAAGCGTTTTTGCCGTTCAAACGCATCCTCCAGGCGAGCCAGCATCTGGTCAAATGTAACCGCCAGCCGACCCACTTCGTCGTTGGGCAGTTTGAGGTCGAGCCGCTGGTGCAGGTCGTCGGCGCTAATCTGTTGAGCAGCGCGGGTAATTCGGTCAATCGGATTGAGGGCGCGGCTGGCTAAAAACCAACCTCCGGCGCTGGCCGCCACCAGGGTAAAGGGAATGCCCAGCCCCAGCAGCCAGACCAACCGCAGCTCAACCTCTTGGATATGGGCATAACTTTCGCCCACCTGCACAATTCCGGCCCCCTGACCTTCGATAACAAAAGGCACACTGTAGAGACGGAGGGGGTTACCGTCGGCCAGGGTTGTGTACTCAAAGCGAGCGTAATCGGAAGTGACAAGGCTGGGGTCTATGGCGACACCCTCGAGATAACCGGGGTCAATCAGCGGCCGGCCCTGGTCATCGAGCACCCGCCACAGCACGCCTTCTTCCGGCCGGTACCCTAATGCAAGTTGGGTATTCCGGTGTTCTTGCTCGTCCTCTTCGTCATCTTCATGCTTATCCTCGGTTTCAAAATTCATGCCGCCAATGAGTTGACCGGCTTCACGCTGCAAATGGTTATCTAAGGTAGCTATCAAACTGCGGCTCAACCCGATATAAACTGCTGTGCCAAAAACAACCAGGATCAACACCAGGATAATCGTATACCAGAGGGTCAGACGCAGACGAATGTTCATTCGGCCTCGTCGGCCTTGTAGCCCACCCCGCGTACCGTGTGAATGAGCGGCGGCTCTCCGTGCGCCTCCAATTTTTGGCGCAAATGGCGCACATAAACATCCACCACGTTGGAGGCGCCGTAGTAATCGTAGCCCCAAATACTTTCACGGATAAGGGTGCGGCTGAGCGGGCGGTGAGCGTGTCGCAGCAGGTACTCCAGCAAGGCATATTCTTTGGCCGTCAGTTCAATCTCGCGTTCGCCTCGCCTGGCCCGATGGGTGATGGTATCCAGGGTCAAATCGGCCAGCTTCAACATCGTCTCCGGGGTAGCGGCCACGGTTGTCCGGCGGGTGAGCGCCCGCAGCCGGGCCAATAGTTCCTTAAAAGCAAAGGGTTTAGGCAGATAATCATCCGCCCCGGCGTCGAGGCCCGTTACCCGGTCGTCCACCTCGTCGCGGGCGGTCAGCATCAAAATAGGGGTGGTAATACCCCGCTGGCGCAAGATACGGCAGACTTCAAAACCGTTCAGGCCGGGCAGCATAACATCCAACAGGATCAGGTCGTAGCTTGCTCCGGCCACCCAATCCAACGCGGCCGGGCCATCGGTGGCGACATCCACCGCATAACTCTCTTCTTCTAACCCTTTTTTTAAGAAGCGGGCAATTCGGGCTTCATCTTCAACAATTAATATGCGCATGGGTTAAAAACCTGATTGAACTTCAGAGTTGATAACGAATACCTGGAGCGCCTGAGCTTTGCCTTTAACTTGCAAGGTACGCGGCGTTACCTGGGGGCAGGGCTGGGGCAAAGCGCGATAAGTTGCGGCTGAAATAACAATTTCTCCTCGACCAGCCGCCGATTCCAATCGTTTAGCCGTATTAACCACATCTCCTATTATATCATATTTACGGGTAGTATCCGACCCCAGCAGACCTTCAATCACTTCGCCAGTATGAAGACCAACCCCTACCGCCAGATTAAAGGAAACCAGCAGTGGGTTGAGTGTTTTCTGCAAATCAAGGGCAGCGTTTAGGGCCAATTGAGGGGTAGCAAAGCGAGTCATAATTTCATCAGCCGTAAAATTGGGTTTATGACCTTGATGCCTATTGATGACCGCTTCGGCTGCATTGTAATATTGATTGAGCATCTGGACTGCCTGCTGTGGGTTGGTCTGTTCAGTCCAGGCCGTAAATCCCCGAATATCCATGAACAGGATAGTTCGTTCCACTCGCCGCAAGTCTAAGGTGTCAGGATTATCAAGCGAATTGGCGATTAAGTCCGCCCCCAGACTCCACTCCGAATACTGTTTGAGTTGTCCGGCTAAATCTCGTAAAAATCCGGCATAATGGAGACGCTGGGCTTCGGTCAACCCCAATAATATCCCAAAAAAGAGTGCTCCATAAAATATAAAGCGATGACCACCAGCAGTTAGATAATCCTGCCAGATTTGTAACGTCAATTGGGCAGATAGTTCCAATTGTAATTCTGTAATCAAGTAGATAGCCGGGAAGAGAGATATTTTACAGATATTTAACAGCAAGGTAGTTATAATTTGCCAGAAAGCCAACTCCTTGGTGATAACCTGTAGAGCGCTCAAGATAGCCAAAAGCAGACTAAAACTACCAAAGAGCCAATGATAAGGCTGGCTAAAAAAATGAGGCCCTTCGATAACCATATCAATGGGCACATAAAGGCCAAAACCCAATAAATTGCCAATAAATCTTATCTGCCACCACTCTGATTTGGCTGTACCTAAAAACCACGCTTGCACAAAAGCAGCCCCAAATAAGATATAATGGGCCGGCTCCTTTAGATATTCAAGCCAGCCTTCGGTAGCAATTACCCGAATGGCATCTACAATAGGAAAGAGCGCGCTGGTCCCAACAAACTCGTCAATAACGCGAGCAGCTTGCGTACCTTGAATACGATCTTCTAAAGAGGCGCTACGGTTGATGAGAATTTGGGGTAAGGATAACTGGATTGCCATCAAGTGACTCCTGGACGAGGACGATAATGATCCCGAAGATGGTCTGGGGTTGTCTCAGCCATTGGGGAAATTTTGGGCTTTAGAGCCAGAATAGCTCACTGTATATGACTGGCTCGTTTAATGGAGAGTATAGCTACAGTTAATGAAGAACCAATGAATTTTTAATGAAAATATTTTAATCAAATGCCCCTGTAGCAACTCAACTTTCGATTTTGGGGTTACTTTGGGGAAGTGTAAAACTGAAGGTACTGCCCCGGCCTGGCACACCTTCGCTCTCAACGCCGACTGTACCGCCCAACTTCTCCACAATCCGCTGGACAATAGATAATCCCAGGCCGTGCCCCTCGACATTGGCCTGGCTAAGGCGGGTGAAGGGGATAAATAACTGGCTTTGCTCCACCGGAGTCAGACCACGCCCATTGTCACGCACCCAAAACTGAACCAAACCGCCGCCTTCCACGATGGTGCTACCTAACTCCACACACGGCGGCTGCCCGCCATATTTGATGGCGTTGCTCAGGTAATTGGTCCAAACCTCTTCTACCCAGGGACCATAGCCCCAGGCAACAGGCCAATCGGTTTCCGGGGTAATTACTTTGGCCTCGTATTCTTCAATCATAAAAGCCAACCGGCTCTGGACCTCGGCCACAATTTCGGCCATTTCAAGCGGCTGCGCATCTATCTCTTCGGTACGGATGCTGGCCAGCAGCAGCAGTTCGTTAATGATGTTATTCATTTTTTGACCGTTGCGGGCAATCAAATCCAGCCGATTTTTTAGCTCGTCGGGGGACAATTTATCGAAGTATTTCTGCAAAAAGGTGGCGTAATTGATAGTTACCCCCAGTGGGTTTTTGAGGTCATGGGCGACGGTGTGGGCAAAAGCATCCAACTCTTCAATCAACTTCTCGCGCTCGGCAATCTCCGCTTGCAGCCGCGTGTTCTGTTCGGCCAGGGTCAGTTGTAACTGTTGCAGGGTCAGATGGGTCTTCAGGCGGGCCAATACTTCTTCGGATTGGATCGGTCGGGTAATGTAATCCACCGCACCGAGGGCAAAGCCGCGCACCTTGTCTACAGTATTGGCCTGGGCGGTAATAAAAATGACCGGAATATGGTGAGTGGTTTCGCTGGCCTTCAAGCGGCGGCAGGTCTCGAAGCCGTCAATTCCTGGCAGAACGACATCCAGTAAAATGATGTCAGGTTTGATGTGTTCAACGGTGGACAAGGCGCTTTCACCGTCGCTGGCTACCATCACTTTGAAACCAAACCCGCGCAGATATTCGAACAAAACACCCAGGGTACTGGTGGTGTTGATGACTATGAGGATCATACTATTCTCGGCCGGTTTCGAGTTGAGCATGAGGATACACCTTATTAGAAAAAGAAAAAGACCCTAAAGGTCTCGGAGGCCCTTAGGGTCCAAAAAATTAATTCCCTATCTGGAAAATCTCCCCGCTGCTGTGGTTGACCAGATAAACTTCGCCGGCCTCATCCTGGCCGAAAGAGCTAATAGTGTAGCCGCTGGAGGCCAGTTCTGATTGAGACCAACTGCCGTCAGCCTCCCGGCGCAGCCCCCAGATCAAGCCAGAACAATAGTCTCCATAAAAGTAAACGCCGTTCAGCGCCGGAAATTGGCTGCCCCGGTAAACGTAACCACCCGTCACCGAGCAGCCCTGGCCGTGATCATATTCGGCGATGGGTAGAACCAGACCCTGGCTGGACGGGTCGCAGTCACCTTCAAAGCAGTGACTTCCTTCCATAATACGCCAGCCGTAATTCTGGCCGCCGGGTGTACCGGCCAATTCCACATGAATTTCCTCATACTGATTTTGGCCGACATCGGCAATATACATATCGTCGGTGGCCCGGTCAAAGGAGAAACGCCAGGGGTTGCGCCAGCCGTAAGACCAGATTTCGGGGTTGCCCTGGCCATTGGTGGCAAACGGATTATCGGCCGGAATTCCGTAAGGGTCACCGTTGTCAACGTCAAGCCGCAAAATTTTACCCAGCAACGTGTCCAAACTCTGGCCGTTATTGTGCGGGTCGTTGGCCGCGCCGCCGTCGCCCATGCCAATGTAAAGATAGCCGTCGGGGCCAAAGACAAGCTGCCCTCCATTGTGGTTGGCGTAAGGCTGGTCAATGGTCAGCAAAATCTTGGCGCTGTCGGGGTCGGCGGCATCAGGGTTATCGGACACGCTGTAGCGGGCAATCACCGTGTCGCCCTGTTTATCGGTGTAATTGACAAAAAAGAACCCATTGCTGGCATAATCTGGGTGAAATGCCACGCTCAATAAGCCCTGTTCATTGGCATCAGAACCGACAATAGACACAATATCGAGGAACGGCGCTGGATTAACCTGATCCGCCTTGAGCACCAGAATCCGGCCCGCCTGCTCGACGACAAACAGGCGGCCGCTGCCATCCCCGGCGTGGGTCAGGTAGAGCGGCTTGGTAAAACCGCTGGCTACCGGAATGAACTGGATGTTCAGTTCATCCAGGGCTAACGTCCCCATTGCCGCTGGCAGATCCGCGGGCGGCAGTTCGGCTGTCGGCGGCGGGGCTTCATCGGTCGGCAGCACCGCTTCGGGGGGGGCGGGGGTGGGCGGCTCCGGCTCTTGCGTGGGCAGCGGCTCGTCAGTGGCTAACAGGCTCGGTTCTGCCGGCTCTGTGGTCGGCTGGATGGGTTCTTCAGGGGGTGGAGCGGGTTCAACGGCTTGAACCGTTGACGCCTCGGTGGGTGCGGAAGTGGGCGCAGGGGTTGAAGTCGGCGGCTCAGGAGTCGTCGTTGCGGGCAGAGGTGTGGCGGGAAGGGTCGCCTCAGTTTGAACTACAGCGGTAGGGGTAGACTCAAGTCTACTGGCCTGGCCTGTCCCGCAGGCCGTGATAAAAATTAGCAAACTACATCCCAACAATAACTGTTTTAATCCTCTCATCAAACCTTCTCTCGCTTTAAAAATAATGTTGTCAAAATAGCTTCTCCCTCCACCGGGTCGGATGTCACCGAAACCAACTCCCAGCCGCTATTTCCAACCCGCTGCAAAAACTCCCACAAGTCGGGACAGGTTTCCAACGCGCCCGGTGAATCTGGGCCTAACTCCCCTTGCCAGCGGCCATTGACAAAGGTAACTCGCATCAACTGCGACGTGCAAATCATATACTCAAATCGAGCCATAGCACCTCACTAATTGTAAATGATGAATTGTGAATTGTGAATGAAAAAATCATTCACAATTCATCATTCACAATTCACAATTAATCCTCATGGAGTTTACCCCGAAACCAGCAAAGTCTCAAATATGCGTCTTAATTTACAACCCGTCCCTTTACTGCTATACTTTCCTCGAATTTTTATAATCATTTTTATAAAAAAGGAGACTGTTGTGCCGAATAGATTAGCCCACGAAAGCAGTCCGTATTTGCTGCAACACGCTAACAATCCGGTGGATTGGTATCCCTGGGGCGAAGAAGCGCTCCGCAAGGCCAAAGCCGAAGACAAACCCATCTTCCTCAGCATTGGCTATTCCGCCTGCCACTGGTGCCATGTGATGGAACACGAAAGCTTTGAGAATGAACAAACTGCCACCCTGATGAATGAACACTTTATCAATATCAAGGTTGACCGGGAAGAACGGCCCGATCTCGACTCGATTTATATGGATGCAGTGGTAGCTATCAGCGGGCACGGCGGTTGGCCGATGAGTGTTTTTCTCACGCCGGATGGAGTACCTTTTTACGGCGGCACATACTTCCCGCCCACGCCGCGTCACGGTATGCCCAGCTTTGAACAGGTGTTAAAAAGTATCGCCCACGTTTATCATCATCAAAAAAACGATGTCCGCAATAATGGGACAGCGCTATTGTCGCGTATGGGCATGGGCCTGGCCCTACAAGGGGAGGGTTCGTTGGACCCGGCCGTGCCCGAACTGGCCTTGCAAGCCTTAAGCCGCACCTTCGACCGGACCAATGGCGGATTTAGCCAAGCTCCCAAATTTCCCCAGCCGATGACCTATGATTTTTTACTGCGTTCCTATTACCGCAATAAACGGGCCAGCTCGTTAGATATGGTTGAGCTGACCCTTCACAAAATGGCTCAGGGCGGGATGTATGATCAGCTTGGCGGTGGTTTTCATCGCTACTCAGTAGATAGCATCTGGCTGGTGCCCCACTTTGAAAAAATGCTGTATGATAACGCCCTCCTGGCTCGACTTTACCTGCACACCTATCAACTTACCGGCCAGCCCTTCTATCGCCGCATTGTTGAAGAAACCCTTGATTACGTTATCCGCGAAATGACGCATCCTGCCGGCGGGTTTTATTCCACCCAGGATGCCGACAGTGAGGGTGAAGAAGGTAAATTTTTCCTTTGGACGCCCGCCGAAATCAAAGCCATTCTGGGTGAGGAAGAAAGCCGGATTTTCTGCGCGGCTTATGATGTCACGCCGGGGGGAAACTTCGAAGGCAAATCTATTCTCAACCTTCCCACGCCCCTGGAGCAAGTCTCCCAGAATTTAAATCTAACCCTTGACCAACTGGAAGACATTCTCAGTCGGGGCCGGAAAAAATTATTTATCGAGCGCGAGAAACGAGTCAAGCCGGGCCGTGACGAGAAGATTATCACCGCCTGGAACGGCCTGATGCTGGCGGCTTTTGCCGAGGCGGCACGAGTCCTCCATCGTCCAGATTATAGAGAAGCGGCTATCCACAACGCCGAATTTATTTTGTCAACCATGTTGAAAGAGAACCGGCTGTTCCGCATCTGGAAAGAATCGCCGGGGCAGGCCAAATTAATGGGCAATCTTGAAGATTACGCCTTTTATGCCGACGGCCTGCTCGCTCTGTACCAAACCACCTTCAACCCGCGCTGGTTTCAACAAGCCCGTGCCTTGATGGATGTGGTCTTGGATCATTTTCAGGATGAAGAAAACGGCGGCTTTTTTGATACCGCCGACGACCATGAGCAATTGGTTATCCGGCCCAAAAGCGTGCAAGACAATGCCACTCCCTGTGGCAACAGCATGGCCGTGCGAACGCTGCTGATGCTGGCGGCCTACACCGGCCAGGTCAGGTATGAAACGCCGGCTGTTAAAGCTTTGATTTCACTGCAAGGGCCGATGAGCCAATATCCGGGAGCCTTCGCCCATTGGTTAGGCGCGCTAGAATTTGCCGTCGCCCCGCCGAAAGAAGTCGCCGTTATTGGCTCACTGACCAGCGAGGATACAAAAGCGCTATTGGATGCAACCCTGACCCCCTACCGGCCCAACCAAGTCGTAGCCTGCACCGACGAAAATCAAACAGCCGGCCATCCTGAGCTAGTTGAAGCCCGGCCCAAACGAGGCGGGCGAGCCACTGCTTATGTTTGCCACCGCTTCGCTTGTCAACAGCCAGTTACAGAAGTAGAAGAGTTGGAATCGTTGCTATAAAAAGAAAAGCCGCTCGATTGAGCGGCTTTTAAAAATATAAAAATAACATAGAAATGAATAAATTTAGAGGTTGCCAACGATGTTGCTAAAGGTGTTGCCAATAACCGGGCCAAGCAGCAACAGAATGGCGATAACGACGATAGCGACAAGAACCAGAATCAACGCATATTCTACGAGACCTTGACCTTCTTCGCGGGGAAGAAACAACATGGTGTATTTACCTCCTTTCTTGATAATTTTTTGGATAAGAAAAGCCACCAACATTGCTGTTGATGGCTTTTAATAAAAATAAAGTATTTCTCAAAGAATAAAAAATTAGAGGTTGCCAACGATATTGCTGAAGACGTTGCCAACGACCGGGCCAAGCAGCAACAGAATGGCGATAACGACGATAGCGACAAGAACCAGAATCAACGCATATTCTACGAGACCTTGACCTTCTTCGCGGGGAAGAAACAACATGATGTATTTACCTCCTTTCTTCAAGATTTATCATTGATGAAACTATGAGGATTTTACTCTAATTTCCTGAATTAATCAATAAATTTTACGTAAATCTTTATACTCCACCCTTGTTTCTTAATTGAGAAACTGGTTCAAGAAACAAGAAAGATGATAACAGGTTAGAATTGACCTGCTAACACACCTTCAATCACTCGCTCAAAATCTTCATAAGGGTAGGCTCCGGCTAAAGGAACACCGTTTACCAGAAAGGCGGGGGTACCCCGTACGCCCATCACCTGGGCCAGACGAATATCTTCTTCCAGAGAAGTTCGATCTGGAAAATTAGCCAGGCATTGTTCAAAGGTTGCTTTATCCAGACCTAAATCGGTGGCCAGTTGGGTTAAGTTGGCCGGAGTAAAACCAATCCCTCGATGGGCATACAATGTGTTATGATAATCCCAGAATTTATCCTGTTGAGCTGCGCATTCGGCTCCCTCGGCAGCGGTCATGGAGTCGTCGCCTAAAATGGGATAATGGACGTAAGCCATCCGCACTTTGCCGGTTTTGATGTATTTTTCATTGATAAGCGGCAGCGTTTCGTGGGCCCATTTGGCGCAATAGCCGCAGTTGAAATCTCCAAATTCGATCAGGGTGATGGGCGCATTCTCGTCACCTTGAAAATGGCGCGCCCCGGCGATCACGGCCAACATCACGGCCTGATGGGGGTCCGGCTTGTTAATTTGATCGGACTCTTCCACAGCAGCCAACGGACCCTCATTGACAATGGTTTCGGGTATGACCAATGGATAAAGATAAAAACCGGCTAAACCACCCACGAGCAGCCCGATCACCAACAGCAGCCACGGGTTGGGCGAAACACCGCTTTTTGTTTCCGAGAGAGGCTTAACCGCCGTATCTTCGGAAGATGGCAAGGGAAGACCACTTTCAGCAAATTCTCTTTTTTCTACTTCGATCACCGGGGACTCCTCTCATTATAGTAGAGAAATAGTATAGCAAAACTCTACCCTAAAAACGATTGAAAATCAAATGTTATGTTGCTTATTGTTGAGTCCTTTCAATTTTTTCCCAACTATCTTTCAATTTTACGGTGCGGTTGAAGATTAGCGCATCAGGCGTAGAGTCTAAATCAACGCAGAAGTAGCCCTGACGCTCAAACTGATACCGATCTCCCGGCCGGGCGCTGGCTAAACTCGGCTCGACAAAGCAAGAGGATAGAACTTCCAGTGAATTGGGATTCAAATTAACCGTAAAATCAGCCCCATCTTCAACCTCATCGGGATTGGGTTTCAGGAAAAGATGATCGTACAGGCGCACTTCGGCGGGGAGGGCATGATCGGCGGAAACCCAGTGCAAGGTTGCTTTTACTTTGCGCCCATCCGGGGGATTATCACCGCCGCGCGTCTGGGGGTCATAAGTGCAGTGCAGTTCAATAACCTCGCCGGTTTGGGGGTCTTTAACCACTTCTGTACAAGTGATGAAGTAACCATAGCGCAGTCGCACTTCTCGGCCGGGGGACAGGCGGTAATACTTGGGCGGGGGTTCCTCTCGAAAATCATCCTGCTCGATGTATAGCACCTTTGAGAAGGGCACTTTGCGGACGCCCATGCCGGGGTCTTCGGGGTTGTTGACCGCGTCCATCTCTTCCACCAAACCTTCCGGATAGTTATCAATGACTACCCGCAAAGGCCGCAGCACAGCCATCGCCCGCGGAGCGCGTTTGTTAAGATCGTCGCGCAAGGCGTTTTCCAGGCGAGCAATTTGAATAGTGCTGTTGGCTTTGGCCACGCCGATTTCGTCGCAGAAGTTGCGAATAGCTTCGGGAGTGTAGCCACGCCGGCGCAGTCCCGACAGGGTAGGCATGCGCGGGTCATCCCATCCCCGGACATGACCATCTTTGACCAACTGCAAGAGTTTGCGTTTGCTCATCACCGTGTAAGTAAGGTTGAGACGAGCAAACTCGATTTGCTGCGGGGCGTAAATGCCTAACTCGCGGATGTACCAATCGTACAGGGGGCGATGGTCTTCAAACTCCAGGGTACAGATGGAGTGGGTGATACCCTCGATGGAGTCAGATTGGCCGTGCGCCCAATCATACATGGGATAGATGGGCCACTTGTCGCCGGTACGGTGATGGGTAGCGTGGAGGATGCGATACATAACCGGATCACGGAAGTTCAAGTTGCCGGAGGACATATCAATTTTGGCGCGTAAAACATGCGCGCCGTCTGGAAACTCGCCGGCGCGCATCCGTTGGAACAGGTCCAGATTTTCTTCAATCGAGCGGTCACGATAGGGACTGTTTTTGCCCGGCTCGGTCAGCGTGCCGCGATAGGCGCGGATTTCCTCGGCGCTGAGGCTATCCACGTAGGCTTTGCCTTTTTTGATGAGCTGGATGGCCCACTCATAAAGCTGGTCGAAGTAGTCAGAGGCGTAAAAGAGCCGGTCCTCCCAATCAAAGCCGAGCCAGCGCACATCGGCCATAATTGAGTCAACATACTCAACTTCTTCTTTGGTGGGGTTGGTGTCATCGAAGCGCAGGTTGCATTTGCCGCCGTAAGCTTCGGCCAGGCCAAAGTTAAGGCAGATGGATTTGGCGTGGCCGATGTGCAGGTAACCATTCGGTTCCGGGGGAAAGCGGGTATGGACTCGTCCCCCGTATTTGCCGGTTCGATTGTCTTCATTGATGATATCGCGGATGAAGTTGGACGAGGCGGCGCCGGTTTCGGGTATTTTGGTATTAGTTAGTTCAGTATTTAGCACAGGCACGCTTTCTTCTCCTCAAGTAGCGTAGTTGATAAGGTCAGCAGGTTTTGAAGAAATATTGTAGCATGTTCTTACAAACTATGCCAGATGTTGATCAACGGTGTAGGGCAATCGCATGTTAAGACTTTAAGACTTTGAGAAGATAGTCTTCATCCCAACCAGCGTTGAGACGTTTGGCTTGGATACCACACTTGGCCCTTTT
>JAKLJP010000022.1 GCA_023151115.1 Anaerolineae bacterium | reverse complement strand
GGCGTCCCAACCAGAAGAAACTGCCGTCCGTCACTCTCAACGCCATTCTGGTGCGAGAGGAGAAGCCACCCGCTGAGATAGACGAACCAATTGAATGGTTACTATTGACCAATACCTCGGTTCAGAATTTTGAGGAGGCGGTCCAGGTGGTCGGCTGGTATAGTTGTCGCTGGCAAATTGAGGTTTACCACAAAATCCTCAAATCTGGCTGTACCGTCGAGAATTGTCGGCTGCAAAAGGCGGAACGTCTGTACAACTATATTGCCCTGATGAGTGTCGTGGCCTGGCGTCTGCACTGGCTGACTTATTTCAATCGAACCGACCCCGACTTGCCTTGTACCGTGATCCTCACTACCCCTGAGTGGCAAGCTCTCTATATGCGTATCCATCGCACCGCTTCTCTCCCATCCAGCCCACCAACTGTCCGACAAGCGGTCCGATGGATTGCCCAGTTGGGTGGCTTTCTTGGCCGCAAGCACGATGGTGAACCAGGCATCACCCTCATCTGGCGGGGTTGGCAAAGATTACAGGACATGGCCGACACTTGGTATCTTGTTAATGAACAATCCCAACTTGTGGGTAATAGATAGCTTGGCTATGCCTTCAGCAGCCAATGGGAAGCGCTGAGCGAGTTCATCAGCAACTTTAGCGGCGTGCTGGTGGGGGTCGCGTTTCTCGGCTTAGGCGGCTATTTTATTTTCCGCCGCCGGAAAGTGGGCGACGCACCCATCGGGCCGGTTGTCCCCGCCGAACCGGAAGTTTAATGACATCCATCCCCTAAAAATCCGGGCAAGCCGGGCGAATATGAACAAATTCTGTGTTGAACCTGCGCTGGGGAAAGCCGCTATCTGGCGGCATCACCGGACCACCAACACCGGCCGGTCCATCTGCTCGATGATTTGTTGGGCCAGGTCGTCAAGTAAAAGCCGTTCCCAGCCTGTGCCTCGATGCGCGCCGATCACCACCAAATCGTAGTCGCCGCCTCGGGCTTCGGCCAGGATTTCGTCTACCACCAGGCCGTGCCGCACTTTTGGTTGAGGCCGTAAATTTGATTTTTGCAAAATTTGCACATCCTGCTCCAGAATTTCGCCTTCGGGAGTATGTTCCTGGATAAGTTCTTCGGCGCTGGCCCGCAACTGCTTGCCTTTTACCCCAGGGCCGGCGGTTATTTGCGACATAACATGCAAGACGGTGATTTCGATATCACCCTCCACCAAGGCAGGCAGCCGGGCGATGAAGCGATTGAGCAGCGAGACGCTCTCGGCGCCGCTGTCACAGAGCAGGATGCGGTGAATGGGGCCTATCTTACCCTTGGCAATAATGACCGGGCAGGGGGCATGCTCAATAACCCGCTTGGCAGTTGAACCCAGTAAGCGGGTCATCAGGTCGTAATCCCGCTTCTCACCCATAACAATCAGATCATAATGGCCCTCTTCGGCTTCGCGAATAATCTCTTCGGCGGGCTGTCCCACCCGCACTTTTGTCTGAAGGTTTGAAATTTCTGGCCCCACCATTTGACAGGCATGGGCTAAAATAGGCGCGGCCCGCCCCCGGTTGTTTTCATTCTTGACTACCGTTAACACGGTTGGGATGATGCCCGCCCGGCGCGCAAGCTGGGTGCTCAGAAGTAACGTTGTTTCGGATTGGTGCAAACCGGCGGTCGCGATCAGTAGACGTATCAAAATATTCCTCCTAAACCAGAACAAGAATGATGGGTACAATAAAAATAATTGCCATAAAAACGGCTAGGTTGCGTTTTTTGGCCGTAACCCAATTAACAAAATCGAGTATGGCCCGTTCATAACGATGGTAGCTCGTAGTCAAAATAGCAATGGAAACCAGGGTAATACTGACCATCTCAACCAAAACGATGGTAAAGGCCGGCGGATTATCAAGCAAAACGGCGGCCAAAAGCGTGTCCACAAAGGTGGTGATATTGGCCCCCATAATATATGGAATAACATTCTCGCGGCGGACAAAGCCGCGATTACTCAAAGGGATGAGGATGCTGAGCGAGATGCTCACCGACATCGAAATCAGGGTGACTCCTGCCCCCATCAAAAACATTACCCAGGGCCGGTAAACCAGGCGCGAGATGCGCCCAACCTGGCTTTCTTTGATGGTCATGTGAGGCAAGCAGCGATCAAATAAGCTAAAGCTGAACATGATCAGGCCCAGACCGACCGCAAAAAGGGCCCAGCCGGGCAGATAAGCTACAAAGAGCGCCGTAATGGGGTCAAAGATCAAATCCGTCACCGAATTAAGCATCGCCCCGGAGCGAAGTTGGACCTGATCGATCGCTCCGATTTGAAAGATACCGAGTCCTACCAGCAAACTAACCAGATAGGTTGTGCCGGTGACAGTTAGCGATAACAAGCCCATGCTCAGGCTGGATACCCGGTTGCGGCCGCGCAAAACGTAAATAAACCCAAGAAAAAGTACAATAAAACCGGCTCCCAGGCGAGAGCCGGCAATCATAGTATAAGCGCTGAGTTTATCAATCACGCCGGCATCAAAAAATGCCAGGGAAACAGCGGCCACCGGTGAGCCGCTCATAATTACGTAAGCAAACAACCAGCCAAACCCCAGGCTGTTGAAAGGGTTTGTCACCGCAAATGTGTCGCGCACCAGAAAGGTCAAGCCGCGAGCCCCCTCCTTCATTAACATAATGGCCAGGATAAAAAGAAAAAGGCTGGCGATAAAGATAATGATTTTATCAAACCGGACATTAATCCAAACAGTACGGGCTGCGTGCGCAATTTTATTGGCGGAGGGGTTGGGTAAATAAGGCGCAGGTTGGCTGGAAACAGACTCGACCAAATTTGAGTCAAGTAAGTTTTTATCTCCCATGAGATAGACCCCGCTTGATAGTGGACAATAACCAAAGAATAGGTTAAATTCTAGCACAAATCATCATTATTCTGCAATGAGTCATTCAGATAAGTTACGCTGGTAGCAATATCAAAGGCTAAGGCTGAGGCTAAGATTAATCTCATTGCCTTAGACTCAGCCTTAGCCTCGGTAAATAGTTATAAGGTAGACCATTTATGAACCCATCACCTTTGACTCGTTTTGCCTGGTTATCCATTGGGGCTGCCTTGTTAACCATCGGTTTGAAGACGCTGGCCTACTTCTTGACCGGCTCGGTGGGGCTGCTGTCGGATGCGCTCGAGTCGCTGGTTAACCTGGTCGGCGCGGTGATCGCCCTGGCTGTGCTCACGGTTGCCGTCCGGCCCGCCGACGAAGACCACGCTTATGGCCACAGCAAAGCCGAATATTTTTCCAGCGGGGTTGAAGGAACCCTCATCCTGGTGGCAGCGGCCAGTATTGGCTATACCGCAATCCAACGGTTGTTTGATCCAAAGCCCCTGGAACAGGTGGGCCTGGGCCTGGGCGTGTCTGTGGCCGCTTCGCTGATCAACCTGGGCGTGGCCCTGATTTTGCTCCGGGCCGGCCGGCAGCACAACTCGATTACCCTCGAAGCCAACGCCCGCCACTTGTTAACCGATGTCTGGACTTCTGTCGGTGTTCTGACCGGCGTGGGCGTGGTTGCTCTGACCGGCTGGACTTTCCTTGACCCGCTGATTGCGCTGGTAGTGGCTGCGAATATTGTCTGGTCAGGCGGGCGCATTGTTTGGGCTTCGGTGTTGGGGCTGATGGATACGTCCCTGCCCGCCGAGGAGTTGGCTACTGTGCAGTCGGTGCTTGAGCGGTATCAGCAGCCTGATCTCCAAATCCACGCCCTGCGGACGCGCCAATCGGGGGCGCGCCGCTTTGTCTCGTTTCATGTGCTTGTGCCCGGTCACTGGACCGTGCAGCACGGCCACAAACTCCTGGAACAGATCGAAGCCGAGGTGCGCGGAGCTTTGCCCAATACCACTGTTTTTACCCATCTCGAACCACTCGATGATCCTATTTCCTGGGAAGATCAGGGGTTAGACCGCCAGTCTTCGCCGCAAAATAGAAAATGAGTCTTTGCGCTTGTTTTGAGTCCAGGCTGCTCCGTGTTAAAATAGTTCGACTCCACTCGCCCGGATTTTTTCACGCCAAGACGCCAAGTCTTAATAAATTCTTTGCGACTTTGCGACTTTGCGTGCCCTATTTTTTGTTAAAGTAGGGGAGCTAATAGTTTGACTGCTCTGCCATTCTGATTAATTTTATCGCAAAGGAGCGACCGACCATGAGTGATTCGTTTTTACCTCAAGACCGCTATTTCGGCCCCGATTCTCGACAAAAGGAAATCGCTGCCCGGCTTTATGAACCTGTAGCCCATCTGCCGTTGATCTGCCCGCATGGCCACGTTAACCCCAAATTGTTTGCCGACCCAAATTACACCTTCGGCTCACCGACCGAACTGTTCCTCATCCCCGATCATTACATTTTTCGGATGCTCTATTCGCAGGGTATCCCCATGGAAACGCTCGGTATCCCCCGGCGCGACGGCGGTGAGGTGGAACAAGATCACCGCAAAATCTGGCAAATTTTTGCCGAGAATTTCCACCTCTTCCGCGGGACACCCACCGGCATGTGGCTCAACCATGAACTGCACGACTTGTTTGGCCTCAATGAAAAGTTGAACGGCGCAAACGCCCAGGAAATTTACGATCAAATCGCCGCCCGGCTGAGCGCCCCCGATTTTAAGCCGCGCCTGCTCTTTGAGCGTTTTAATGTCGAAGTGCTCTGCACCACCGACGCCGCCACCGACCCGTTGGAACAGCATCAGGCTATTCGCGAGTCGGGCTGGTCGGGCCGGATTTTGCCGACCTTCCGCCCCGATGCGGTGGTCAATTTGGACCATCCTGACTGGCGGCCGCAGCTTGACCGGCTGAGCGAGGTATCGGGCATAACGGTTGACAGCTACCCCCGCTACATTCAGGCTTTGGAAAACCGCCGCGCCTACTTCAAAACAATGGGCGCAGCCGCCACCGACCACGCCGCTTTGACCGCCTATACGGGGGAGCTTTCGCCGGGCGAAGCGGAAACCATATATCAACGCGCCTTAAAAGGCCAGGCCACTGCCGAAGACGCGCAGCGTTTTACCGGCCACATGCTCATCGAAATGGCCCGTATGAGCCTGGACGATGGTTTGGTCATGCAGCTTCATATCGGCTCCTACCGCAACCACAACCCGCGCGTCTTTGAACGTTTTGGGCTGGATATGGGCGCGGATATCCCCATCACCACTGAATTTACCCGCAACCTGGCCCCGCTGCTGCGCAAATACGGCAACGAGACCGGCCTGACCCTGATTCTGTTCAATTTGGATGAAACCACTTATGCCCGCGAACTGGCCCCCCTGGCCGGCCATTACCCGGCGGTCAAACTCGGCCCGCCCTGGTGGTTCCACGACAGCCTCAACGGGCTGCGCCGTTTCTTCGACCAGGTGATGGAAACCGCCGGCCTGTACAACACCGTTGGTTTCAACGATGACACCCGCGCCTTTCCCTCCATCCCCGCCCGGCACGATTTATGGCGGCGGGCCGCCAGCAATTGGGTGGCCGGTCTGGTAGTCCAGGGAATAGTGGATGAGGCCGAGGGCCACGAGATGGTCCACGAACTGGCTTATGGACTGGCTAAAAGGGCGTATCATCTGTAAAAAACATGTCATTTCGAGCGCCAGCGAGAAATCTTTTTGCTCGCCATAATATTTTAGATAGTAGCAACGAAGATTCCTCCTTGCGGTCGGAATGACATGATTTTCGTGCAGGCGCCTGCTTGCCTTGATTTCGGAAGCTGTACTAAGTTCAATACTTTTCAAATAACGTAGTTTAGCCCCTTGTGGGCGGGCACAAGGCCCTATGCTACAGCCTTATTTGAAATGTATTGGTACTAAGTACAGGATTGCATAAATTCGTCACGATTTAATGTATCCGTTTCCTGAGATGTCATTTCGAGCGCCAGCGAGAAATCTTCTTGCTCGCTATAACATTTTCGGCGGTGATAACGAAGATTCCTCCCTCCGGTCGGAATGATATGACTTCTGTGGAGGTATCTACTCGCCTTGATTTCGTCACGAACTAAGGCAAAGCTGTACTAAGTTGTTCTTAGCCTTAGACTCAGCCTCAGCCTTAAAGACAGTACGGGTTAAGCGGTGAATAAATTATGCTGAAGTTAATATTGACAGCCTCCTAAAACCATGTTATTCTAGGTGTAACGTTTTAGTGTAACGTTTCATCTCATTCCATCGGGGCAACAATGGGGTCCCTATCTCGGCAGCGACCAGCCAAACGAGTCACCATCAAGGATGTGGCTCAAGCCGCAGGAGTGTCAGTCACAACGGTGTCTAACGCGCTCAACCAGCGCACCGAAGCCATGGCTGAACCCACCCTCCTGCGTATCCAGGAAGCGATTCATTCGCTCAATTATCGCCCCAGCCGGGTGGCGCGCAGCCTTGTTACCAGCCAAACGGCCACTATTGGTCTCATTATTGCCGAGATTGAAACCCCGTTATTTCTCCAGGCGCTCCATTTTATCGAACCAATCGCCCGTAACGCGGGCTACAATGTACTGCTTTGCAGCGCCCAAAACCTGGCCGACGAACAACAGGCCGTCAATTTGCTGCTAGAAAAACAGGTTGACGGCATCATCTTTCTCTCTACCTCGCTCTACGTTGACGACGAATATCTCACCCGGCTGCCGCTCTCCGCGCCACCGATTGTCATTATTAATCGCACCATTACCCATCAACTGAACTTCGATCAGATTCACTGGGATAACATGGGTGGAACTATTGCCGCTGTGACCTACCTGGTCCAGCATGGACATCACTGTATTGCCTTGCTGCGTGGCCCGGCCAGCCGGCGCAGTTCCACCGAACGGCTGAAAGGCTATCGCCGGGCGCTGCAACAGTACGGCCTGGAATACAATGAAGATTACGTGCAACTGGCCGATTTTGAAGCCTCCCCGGAAACGTGGGTTCAGGCCACCCGGCGCCTGCTGGCAGCATCGCCCCCGCCAACGGCGATTCTTGCTTCCAATGACATTGTCGCCGCGGTGGTTTTGCGGACCCTCCAGCGGGCTGGGCTGCGCGTGCCCCAGGATGTGGCCGTCATCGGCACCGACAACCAACCCTTTTGCACTTTTCTCAACCCGGCCCTGACCACCGTCGGCGTGCCGATTATCGAAGCTGGCCAGCGAGCCATCGAAATGCTCCTGACCCGCCTGGCCGAACCGCACCGGCCCCCGGAGCAGGTGCTTTTGCCCTGTTCCCTGATTGTGCGGGAGTCAAGCGAGCCAGCTTCAGGAACACAGAGTTACGCAGAGGTTTCACAGAGGTACACCGAGGACTTATAAATTTTTCTCTGAGAACCTCTGTGCCTTCTCTGTGCATCTCTGTGTAATATTTTATTCAGGTGAATTACTGTGAATCCCATCGAACCGCTTAAAATAATGCAATACGAGCAGCTTCCCGTGGCCATTTATCGCAGCAACCAGGAAATGGGCCAGGCCGCTGCTTTCGATGCCCGCGACATCATCAACCAGGCCATTGCCGCCAGAGGCGAAGCCAACGTCATCCTGGCCACCGGCAACTCGCAGTTGACCTTTTTAGAAGCCTTACGGAATCTACCGGGGATTGACTGGTCCAAAGTATGCGTCTTTCACATGGACGAATACCTGGGCCTCGACCCCCGCCACCCGGCCAGCTTCCCCCTCTTTTTGCAGCGCCACTTTCTTGATTTTGTCACGGTCAAAGCCTTTTACCCGATCTCCGGCCGGCAGGGCCACGAAGAAGCCATCTGCCGCGAATATGAAAGCCTATTACGCGCCCACCCCGCCGACATGGTCGCCCTGGGCTGGGGCGAGAACGGCCACATCGCCTTCAACGACCCGCCCTACGCCCTGTTCAACGACCCGGTCTGGGTTAAGGTCGTCGCCCTGGCCGAAGCCAGCCGCCGCCAGCAGGTTGGTGAAGGCCATTTTGGTTCCCTGGCCGAAGTGCCCACTCATGCCATCACCCTGACCATCCCGGCCCTGCTGGCCCCGAAACGGATTCTGTGCATTGTGCCGGAGGCCCGCAAAGCCGAAGCCGTCCGCGCCTGCCTGACCGAACCGATCAGTGAAGATCACCCCGGCTCGATTCTGCGGCAGGTGGGGTATGCGCGGCTGTATTTGGATGGGGAGTCGGCGGGGAAGTTGTAGTTCTATTGTGAAAGATACTCTCGGTTTCAAACAATTGTGGTATGGAAACAGTTGGATATTCAGAAAGAGGAATCATTAATGCCCTATTTTACGAAATCACGTATTCGCCGGCTTCGGAGTCCTTACTTGACGCCCTCCTGTCACGAGTACGATTTCCCTTCCTAAACGAGATCATACCTCCTGTTTTTGAAGCCGAGATTTTAATTGAGCAATCTTTCTCTGACTTCGGTGATGCTGATGTTTTGGCTCTTATCAACACAGGACGAAATAAAATTTCAATATTCATGGAAGCTAAAGTTAAACTATCACAAGCGAGTCAATGGACGATTAAGAAGGAATTCAGAAAATTTATAAACGGTAGGAGTTTAATAGAAGCTACTTCTAAACATTCTTCCAACCTTTTTACTCAGTTATACTATAAAGCCCGAATGGTGTCCTGTTTGCGCCAGCATGGAATTTCAACTTTACAAAGTGGTATTGAATTTCCAAAAAATTCTTCAAAAAAGATGATAAGGAAGATTGGGACAAACCCTGTGGTAATGAAAGCTGTTAAGCGGCTAAGTAGTTATCTTGAAGCCACTTATTACGTTGCTATAGTGCCTGAACTATCAGCTACTTTAGATAGATTTTTCAAAGATGAACTTGCTCAAGTTAGTCTGGTTGATTATCCGGAATGGAATGTGCGTTCTTATGGCTATCTAGCATGGTCAGATATAAAGAGTTTTTGCGATGAAAATAGATTGGAGAAAACGTTAAGAGTTTTCGAATTAAATGAAGGGCAGATTTATTGACCATAGTACAGTATGGGTTGGGTCACCGAATGGCTGTCAACCAGAAATTGCTTGATGGATGATCCTATTAGAGAAAGGAGGAACAACACAAAAGACCAAATTCCCTAATCCACTCATATAGTCGTAGGTCATTGCCTGACCTGCCCCGCCTATCTATTAGCCATAAGCGCCATCTTGCTTGCGAGTTATGAAGATTAATAAATATAAATCGGTAAATTAGGGACACAGAGTTTCGCGGAGAAAGCACAGAGAAATCTCAGCGAATCTCTGCGTCTCCTCCGTGTTTCTCTGTGTAACTTTTTACCGAACTATTTTTCTAAGCTTCATAGGCGGACTTCTGCTATTAGCCCCGAATTAAAATTCAGGGCGGACACCGCTGGCGAAAGACGTGAGTAATAGATAGGCCACCCTCATTCAACGAAGAATAAAGTAAAGGAGAAAGGGTACCCCCATGAAAAAACTATCTTATCTAATTAGCCTGCTGCTACTGTTGGCTTTGCTCATCCCGGCCACCGTGGCCGCCGCGCCGCCGCTGCAAACGGGCAGTAACTACATCGTCCAGGCCGACGATACCCTGGGCAAAATTGCCGACAAGGAGTACGGCGACCCACTGGCCTACACCGCCATTGTTTACTACAACAATCTCAAGGCGGCTGAGGACAGCAGCCTGACCCTGATCGAAGACCCCAACGTGGTCGAGCCTGGCTCAACCATCTACCTGCCCACCCCCGAAGAGGCCAACGCCTTCTTGATCGGCAACCTGCCCGAAGGGCTGTACAGCGAAGCGCCCATGCTGGCCGAAATGGTGGCCGCGGGCGAACTGCCGCCGGTGCAGGAACGTCTGCCCCAGGACCCGCTCATCATTCCGGTGGTTGAGCAAATCGGGCAGTACGGCGGCACGCTGCGCCGCGCCTTTCTGGGGCCGGCCGACGCCAACAACTACGTCCGCGTGGTCTACGATGCCCTGGTCCGCAACTCGCCCGACGGCAGCCAGGTCATTCCGCACATCGCCGCCGGGTGGGAATCCAGCCCCGATCTGACCAGTTGGACCATTCGCCTGCGCCGGGGAGCCAAATGGTCCGACGGCCAGCCCTTCACCGCCGACGACATCATGTTCTGGTACAACGACATCCTGCTCAATACCGACCTGACCCCCAAAGCGCCCGGCTGGATGACCAACAAGGACGGCACCACCGCCCTGGTCGAAAAGGTCAGCGACACCGCCGTGCGCTGGACCTACAAACAGCCCAATACCACCCTCTTGTTAGAGTTGGCCAACAAAGACGGGGCCGACGGCGCGCTCAACAACTTGTCCTTTGTTCCGGCCCACTATATGCAGCAGTTCCACCCCAACTACGTCTCCGAGGCGGAATTGCAGCAAAAAGTGACCGAGGCCGGCTTTAACACCTGGGTCGAACTCTTTTCCAACAAAGTTTTTGCCACCCTCAACCCCGACCGCCCGACCATGGCCGCCTGGGTGCCCGATAATTCCAGCGTGTCCGACCCGGTCTTTACCCTCAAACGCAACCCCTACTACATCGGTGTTGACCCGGCCGGCAACCAACTGCCTTACCTGGACGCGGTTCGCTTCACCTTCTATGCCGACGCGCAGGCTCTCAACCTGGCCGCCATTGCCGGCGAGTTCGACATGCAAGCCCGCCATATCAATATGTTAAATTATCCGGTGCTGGTTGAAAATGAAGCCACCAGCAACTACCGGGTTATCACCTGGTCAACCTTTGGCGGCTCCGATGCGGCCATCACCTTTAACCAGACCTACCAGGCTAACCCGGCCATCGGCGAATTGCTGCGCAACAAAAACTTCCGTATTGCCCTCTCCCATGCCCTCAACCGCGAAGAGATCAAAGAGTTGGCCTTCCTGGGGCTGGGCGAAGCCCGCCAGCCCGTGCCCGCGCCCAACCATCCCTACTATCCGGGCGACGAGTGGGCCTACAAATACACCGAGTATAACCCTGACCTGGCCAACCAACTGCTGGATGAAATTGGCCTGACCGGGCGTGACAGCGAAGGCTTCCGCACCCTGCCCAACGGCGAGCGGCTGGACCTGGAACTTTCGATTGTGCCCGCCTTTGGCCCCTGGCCGGATGTGGGTCAATTGGCCGTGCAGCAGTGGGGGCAGGTGGGGGTTCGCGCCCACGTGGAAATCCGCGAGCGCGCCCTGCATTTCCAACTGCGCGACTCCAATGATTTGATGATGGAAATCTGGAACGAAGATACCACCGGCTTCCCCTTCACCGGCCAGCCCAAGATGGACCCGCGCAGCAGCCCGACCATCGCCTTTGCCCAACTGCACGGGCAGTGGTACCGCACCAACGGGGCCGAAGGACTGGAACCGCCGCCCGACATCGCCCGCATCGTCGAGATCATTGATGAGGCCAAGACCGTCAGCCGGGCTAGACAAATTGAGCTGGCCCAGGAGTTGTTCCGGCTGTGGGCCGACAACGTGTGGGAAATGGGCACGGTCGGTCTGACGCCGATGGTGCAAGGTGTGGTTGTGGTTAACGACAACCTGCGCAATGTGCCCACCAGCGCCGGCAACGACTGGCCGCTGCGCACCCCCGGCAACACCCGCCCAGAACAGTATTTCTTTGCGCAGTAATAGTTTATGATTACGTAGGGGCAGGGCTTGTCCCTGCCCCTATCCAGAGGTTGGTTCTATGCTTCAATACATCATCAAGCGGCTGCTGCTTTTACCTTTCCTGGTCTTTATCTTTTCGGTCATGTCCTTTGCCCTGATCCAAGCCCCGCCCGGCGACTTTCTGACCAGCTACCTGGCCGACCTGGCCGCGTCCGGCTCTTCCATGGACCAGACCCAAATTGACGCGCTGCGCCAGCAGTACGGCCTGGACCAACCCATGCACATTCAATATTTCCGCTGGGTGGGCAACATTCTGCAAGGCAACCTGGGCGTGTCGCTCGACTGGAAGCGGCCCAACGCCGAACTGATTGGCGAACGCCTGCTGCTGACGGTGCTGCTGGGCCTGTTCACCTTTCTCTTTACCTGGGCTGTGGCCATCCCGATTGGTATTTTCTCGGCCACCCATCAGTACTCATTTTTTGATTATTTCTTTACCATTTTTAATTACATCGGCGTAGCCACGCCCAGCTTTATGACTGCCCTGGTGCTGATGTGGCTGGCCTTTTCCTACTTTGGCATCAGCGTCACCGGGCTGTTCTCCTCGCAGTACGTGGATGCGCCCTGGAGTTGGGACCGGGTGGGTGATCTATTGGCCCACATCTGGCTGCCGATGGTCATTTTGGGCATGGACGGCACCGCCCGGCTGGCCCGCATTGTCCGGGCCAATCTGCTGGATGAACTCAAAAAGCCTTACATGGAGATGGCCCGCGCCAAAGGACTGCCGGAGTGGAAGCTGGTGCTCAAATACCCGGTCCGGCTGGCGATCAACCCCCTGATCAGCACCATCGGCTGGTATTTGCCCTACATCTTTTCCGGCAGCGTCGTCGTGGCGACGGTGATGAACCTGCCCACCATCGGCCCGCTGCTGCTGCGGGCCTTGATTGGGCAGGATATGTACCTGGCCGGCATCATCATTCTCATCTTCTGCTGCCTGGCCATTATCGGCACGCTGCTGTCCGATATTTTGCTGGCCTGGCTCGACCCGCGTATTCGTATGGAGGAGGCCTAAGGCATGTCCACCCGCACCGATCCTCAAGCTGTTCCCGCCCCCGTCCCGATTGGCGGCAGCGGCGCTCTGGCCGTTCCGTCCGACAAGGCCGAGGCCCTTTACGTCGCCCCCAACTGGAAACTGGTCTGGTGGCGCTTCAAAAAACACCGGCTGGCCGTCATTTGCGCCGGCATTGTCGGGATCATCATCATTGTCGGCCTCTTTCCCGATTTTTTCAGCCTGCAAGACCCCCAACTGACCGGCGGCACCCAATCCTTTATTCCGGTGCAGCGGCTCTATTTCTTCAGCGAAGACGGCTTTAGCCCCTTTGTGTACGGCGTCGAAGGGGCGCGCAACAGCAAAACCTTGCGCATGGAGTGGCAGATTGACGAGTCGAAACGGCTGCCGGTGCGCTTTTTTGCCCAGGGCTATCCCTATAAGATTTTTGGCCTGATCCCCACCGACATCCATCTGCTGGGAGCCGCCACCCCGGAGGGCGTGGGCAACATTCATCTGTTGGGCACCGACCGGCTGGGCCGCGATCAATGGTCGCGCCTGATGCACGGCACGCGGGTCTCCCTGTCCATTGGCCTGGTGGCGGTGGTGATGAGCATTTTTCTGGGCATTCTGTTGGGCGGTATCTCCGGCTATTTCGGCGGCATTATTGACCTGATTATCCAACGGCTGATCGAACTGCTGCAGTCGCTGCCGCCCATTCCCATCTGGATGGCCCTGACCGCCTCGCTGCCCAAAGAGTGGACGGTGCAGCAGGTCTATTTTGCCATCACCGTCATCCTCTCGCTCATCGGCTGGACCACCCTGGGCCGCGAAGTGCGCGGGCGCTTCCTGTCCCTGCGCGAAGAGGATTTTGTGGTGGCCGCCCGGCTGTCCGGGTGCAGCGAGTGGCGCGTTATCTTCCGTCACCTGGTCCCGACCATGACCAGCCACATCATCGCCGTCAGCACCTTGGCTATTCCGGCTATGATTATCAACGAAACCTTTTTGAGCTTTCTGGGCCTGGGGCTGCGCCCGCCGGCCATCAGTTGGGGGGTGCTGCTGCAAGAGGCCCAAAATTTGCAGTCTATCGCCCTGGCCCCCTGGCTGCTTTTGCCCGGCCTGGCCGTGATTATCACCGTTCTCTCGCTCAACATCCTGGGCGACGGCCTGCGCGATGCCGCCGACCCGTATAGTTAGCCTTGAACTGAAGTTCAGGCTGATACAAAAAGTCCGTTAAAACGGACTAAAATAGTTCGTATTCGGTTAACCTTGTTGCTTTTGAGTCGGTTTCTAACCGACTTTCTATACCAGCCCAGAATTTCAATTCTGGGCAATGCTGAGCAAAGCAGAAAATTTTATGGAATCTCAACAACCCTACCTTTCCGTGCGCAACCTGCAAACCCACTTTATCCTTGACGAAGGCGTGGTCAAGGCGGTGGATGGCATCAGCTTTGATGTCCACCCCGGCCAGGTGGTCGGCATTGTCGGCGAGAGCGGCTGCGGCAAGAGCGTGGCCATTAAATCTATTTTACGGATTATCGAAAAGCCAGGCCGGATTGTCGGCGGGGAAATTTTGCTGCGCCGGCAATCCGGCGGAAACGGCAGCGGCAGCGCCGAGGCCATCAATCTGGTCGAGTTGGACGCGCACGGCCAGCAAATGCGCTCGATTCGCGGGGGCGAGATTGCCCTGATCCCGCAGGAGCCGATGGCCTCCTTCAGCCCGGTCCACACCATCGGCAACCAGATTGTCGAGACGATTCTGCTGCACCAGCCGGTCGGCAAAAAAGAAGCCGAGCGTATGGCCGTCGATCGGCTGCGCGAGGTGGGCGTGCCCAGCCCGGAGCAGCGCCTCAACGCCTATTCCTGGGAACTCAGCGGCGGGCTGCGCCAGCGGGCCATGATTGCCATGGCTCTGTCGTGTAATCCCCGCCTGCTCATCGCCGACGAGCCGACGACGGCCATTGATGTGACTACCCAGGCCCAGGTGCTCAACCTGCTGCGGGCCTTGCAGCAGCAGCACAACATGGCCATCATTTTCATTACCCACGATTTGGGCGTGATTGCCCAGATTGCCGATTACGTAGTGGTCATGTACCTGGGCCGGGTGATGGAAACCGGGCCGGTGGACGATATTTTTCACGCCCCCAAACATCCCTACACCAAGGCGCTGCTCAAATCCATTCCCAGCATTCGGGCTACATCGCGCACCCCACTGCCCACCATCGAAGGCTCGATTCCGCACCCGTTCAACCGCCCGCTGGGTTGCCCTTTCTACCCGCGCTGCCCCGACTTTATGCCCGACATGTGCGACCAGCGCACACCCGAAGTACAGCCGGTCAATGAACGGCAATCCGTCAGTTGCTTTTTGTATCACACGGTGGTCGAAAAGATATAAAGATTTCGCCGAGATTAGGGGATTGGGAGATTAGAATAGGTATTACGCAGTTGAAGCGTTTTGTCTAAAAATTAACCACAGATTTCACGGATTACACAAAAGGATGAAAAGTACTTTGTGAAATCTGTGTAATCTGTGGTAAAAATTTCTGAACGGTGTAACTCATAAAATCTCCTAATCCCCTAATTCCGGCCCAATCAGCCCGAACTGAGGTAATCTTAGTGAACACAACGTCAAACGGCCAGAAACTTCTGGAAGTCAACAACCTCAAAAAATATTTTCCCATCAGGAAGGGCTTTCTGAAAAAAACCGTCGGCTATGTTCGCGCGGTAGATGATGTCAGCTTTTACGTCAACGAGGGCGAAACGCTGGGGCTGGTCGGCGAAAGCGGCTGCGGCAAAACCACCACTGCCCGCTGCATCCTGCGGGCCATTGACCCGACTGCCGGTCAGATACATTTCCAAACTCAGGACCGCCGCCAGGTAGACATCGCCGCTCTGTCCCGCGCCGAGATGCGCCCGCTGCGGCGTGAGATGCAGATGATTTTTCAGGACCCCTTTGCCTCGCTCAACCCGCGCATGACCCTGCTCGACATTGTTGGCGAGCCGCTGCTGGTCAACGGCATTACCAATCGCCGCGAGCGCACCGAGCGGGTGGCCGAAATCCTGCGCCTGGTCGGGCTGCGGCCCGAATACATGCGCCGCTATCCTCACGCCTTTAGCGGCGGCCAGCGCCAGCGGATTGTCATCGCCCGCGCCCTGGCCCTGCACCCGCGCCTGGTGGTGGCCGACGAGCCGGTGTCGGCGCTGGACGTGTCGGTGCAGGCCCAAGTGTTGAACCTGCTGCTGGAGTTGCAGCAGCAGCTCCACTTGACCTATCTGTTTGTGGCCCACGATTTGAGCGTGGTCAAGCACATCAGCGACCGGGTGGCGGTGATGTATGTTGGCAAAATTGTCGAGATGGCCCCGACCGAGGAAATCTTTAACGCCCCCCGCCATCCTTACACGGCGGCCCTGCTGTCGGCGGTGCCGGTGGCCGACCCGCGCATCCGCTCCCAGATGATGCCGCTCAAAGGAGAGGTTCCCAGCCCGGCCAACCCGCCGTCCGGCTGCTACTTCCACCCACGTTGTCCTCATGTGATAGACCAGTGCCGCACCGACCCGCCGCCCCTGGAGGAAATTACGCCGCAGCATTTCGTCAGTTGTCACCGCGCCCGCGAGCTGCAACTAGTCGGTCTGGGGGTGGATGGTTCCGATGAGTCTCAGTAGATCCAAATTTCCTTTTCCAACTATGTTGAATGGATTGTTAATATGATGAGGGTCACTTTAAAACAAGGGGGAACGAGAGCATGACCACACCCTGGCAGCGCTTTAAACAAGCCGCCCGTCTGGAAGAACCGGATCGGGTTCCGGTCGCTTTTATTGTGGATAGTCCCTGGCTGCCCGGATATGCCGGGGTCCATACGTTGGATTTCTTTTTGCTGCCGGACCTGTGGCTAAAAATCCACAAGGATTTGCTGGACCGCTTTCCCGAAGCGGTTTGGATACCGGGCTTCTGGGTGGAGTACGGCATGGCCGCCGAACCGTCGGCCTTTGGGGCGCGGATTCACTTTCATGAGGATCGTCCCCCCTCCATCGAGCCGGTCACCACCGATATCGCCCTCTGGGCCGATGCGCCTGCCGCCGACCCTTATGAAGATGGCTTTATGCCCCTGGTGCTGAGGCTGTACAAACACGCCGAAGAACGGCTGCAAGCAGAAGGGTTGGGCATCAACATGGTCGCGGCCCGCGGCCCCATGGTCACAGCCGGCTGGATCATGGGCATCTCCGATTTGATGACCGGGCTGATTACCCATCCCAAAGAAATCAGCCGCTTTTTGGACACCCTGACCACCACCATTATTCGCTGGCTGCACGCCCAACTCAAGCAAATCCGCCAGCCGGAAGGGATTATGCTGCTGGACGATATTGTAGGCATGATCTCCGTTAACCACTACCATGAGTTTGTGGAACTACACCTGCGCCGCATTTTTGATGAATTTGAGGGCCTCATCCGCATCTATCACAACGATACCCCCTGCGCCCATCTCTACCCCGCCCTGGCCGAAGCCAACTTTGATGTTTTTAATTTTTCCCACAAAGCCGACATCGCCACCGTCAAAGCCCAAATGGGCCATCGCGTGGCCTTGATGGGCAATGTGCCCCCCCTGGAAATAGCCGTGCGGGGAACTCCCCAGGCGGTGGCAGAATCCGCCAAAGCCTGCCTGGATAAGGCCGCGCCGGGCGGGGGGATGATTCTTTCGGTGGGCGGTGGCGTGTCGCCGGACACGCCCGCCGCCAGTTTGGATGCTATGCTGTCCGCCGCTCAAACCTGGACAGCGCCGGCCTTAGCGCCAGTTAATTAAAGAGGAGTCACAGTTGCTATGAGTCGACAGGAAGAAATACTGGATGGATTGTACGAAAACACCCTCGATGGCAATGCCGAGCCGGTCAAAGCGCTGACCCGGGAAGGACTGGAGCTGGGCATGGACCCGCTCAACCTGCTCTTCGACGCGCTCATCCCGGCCCTGGAAGAAGTGGGCCGTTTGTTTGAACAGGGTGAGTATTTTGTGCCGGAAATGTTGATTGCGGCGCGGGCCATGCAGGGGGCCATGGACATCCTCAAACCGCTGCTGCTGTCCAACGCCAATGTCCAAATTGGGACCTATGTGATGGGCACGGTCAAAGGGGATATTCACGATATCGGCAAGAATCTGTGCAATATCATGCTGGAAGGGGCCGGCTTCAAGGTGGTGGATCTGGGGGTCAACTGTCCGCCGGAAAAATACATCGAAGCGGTGATCGAGCACAAGGCCCAAATTGTGGGCATGAGCGCCTTTTTGACCACCACCATGCCCATGTTCAAAAAGAATATCGAAGCCTTCAAAGAAGCGGGCTTGCGGGATCAAGTCAAAATTATGGTCGGCGGCGCGCCGGTGACTCAGGAGTACTGCGAGGTCGTCGGCGCAGATGGTTATGCCCCCGATGCCAGTTCGTGCGTGCGGTTGGCCAAGCAACTGCTGGCCGAATTGAAGGAGCAGCAGCCGGCTTAAATCGGGCCGGGTAAAAGGATGGGGAGACAGGATGATCAAATCTGATTTTAACCCCGAACCGTATCTGGAAAAACTGGAAGCGCTGATTGACGTGGCCCACGTGCAGTCCGCCGAGGCCCGTCAGGCCGCGGCCTGGCGTTTTGAACAGGTGGACCGCCGGCCGACCATCATTACCGTGCGCGATGATTGGGGCCACCACCAGCACGACTTTCCGCCCGGCTGGCTGCGGATTCCCTACAGCGAAACGTATCGCGACCCGGCCAAGATGCTGGTCTCGGAGTTGACCCGCGCCTACGAGGGCGCGCTGCTCAAAGATGATCGTATCTACACCATCCGGGCCAATTACGGCTTGATCCTGCTGGCCAGCATGGTCGGCTGCCCCTACTGGCAGGATCAGGATAACATGCCCTGGGCCGAAGCGGTCCAGACCGTCGCCGAGATTGAAGCTATCTTGGAGCGGGGCCTGCCCGATATGAACAGCGGCGTCGCGGCGCGGGTCTGGGAAACCGAAGCCTACTTCCGTGAGATGCTGGCCCCCTATCCCAAGCTCAGCCAGACCGTCCGCATTGGCTGCCCCGACGCCCAGGGGCCGTTCAACACGGCGGTCAACATCGCCGGAGTGAATGTTTACTACCTGGTCAACGATCAACCGGAGTTGGTGCATCGCCTGCTGCGCTTCTCCACCGACCTGTATCTGGCCGTGATCCGCCGGCACAAGCAGTTGATGAACGAACCCATGGAGGTGGGTTACTCCTTCTCCTACCATATTCAGGGCGGCGGCCGTATGTCGGACGACTCGGCGGTGATGATGTCGGGCCGGATGTACGCGGAATTTGTCAAGCCCTACAATGCCGAAGCCTTCCAGACCACCCAGGGCGGGCTGCTCCACTTCTGCGGCAAAGGCAACCAGTTTTACGAGCACATGACCGACACTCCCGGCGTCACCGCCATCCAGTTTGGCAACCCCGAAATGCAGAACTTTGTGGCTCGTTATGAAGTTGCCGAGAAAAAGAAGATTTGCCTGCTGTGGGACGGCCCCCTGCCCGAGTCGCTGGATCACATCAAAACCGGCGTCATCCACAAGAAAATCTGCAAAACCTGGGTCGAAGCCGAAGCCGAGGCCGCGAAACTAGTTTAAGGGGTAGCATCCTGAGTAGCGTGTATCGAAGGGTGCGGGTTGGCAACGACTCGGCGCACCCGCCGCACCCTTCGATACGACCTGCGCTTCGCTTGGTCTACTCAGGATGCTACCCCGCTGTAGACTTTTGAAAGAAGACCCTCATGCATATCACCCCCCGCTTTGTTGATTTGTTGGCCCTTTACCGGGCCGAACTGCTGGAACGAGTCGTGACCTTTTGGCTGGCTCACGCCATTGATTGGCCCAACGGCGGCATCCTGACCTGTATCTCCGATGAAGGGCAGGTGCTCAGCACGGACAAATACATGTGGTCGCAGCTACGGGCCATTTGGACCTTTTCTGCCTTATACAATAAAATCGAGGCTAGACAAGAATGGCTCGACGTGGCCCGGCACATCTTCGACTTTGCCAAAAAATATGGCCGGGATGAGCAGGGGCAGTGGGTGTTTTGCGTCAACCAGGCGGGCCGGATTTTGCAGGGAGCGACCAGCATCTACGCCGACGGTTTTGCCATCTACGGCCTGACCGAATTTGCCCGCGCCACCGGCGACCCGGAAGCGGTTGACCTGGCCCTGGAAACTTACGAGAATGTCCAGCGCCGCCTGGCCCGGCCCGGCTCCTACCGCACTGAGCCTTACCCGCTGCCCCCAGGCGTCAAAGCGCACGGTATCTCGATGATCTTTGCCCATGTGTTTGATGAGTTGGGCCATTTTCTGAATAACCAAGAAATCATCCAGGCTGCATTTATTCATGCAATGGAGATCATGAATGTCTTCCGCCGGCGATCTAACCGGAATCTGATTTATGAATTTGTAAACCTGGACGGCTCGCTGATTGACTCGCCCCAGGGACGGGCCATTGTGCCCGGCCACGCCATTGAGTCAATGTGGTTTATGATCCACTTTTTCCAAAAATTAGGCGATGGCGTCCATACGGAATGGGCTATTAAGACAATTAAACGACACGTCGAATTGGGTTGGGATGAAGAATATGGCGGCCTGTTGCTGAGCGTTGACGCTGCCGGGGGGACGCCCTGGTGGAAATTTGCCGACTCGAAAATTTGGTGGCCCCACACCGAGGCCCTGTACGCCCTGCTGTTGGCTTATGACCTCTCACATGAAGACTGGTGCCTAGATTGGTTTGCGAAGGTCCACAACTATGCCTTCAGCCACTACCCGGTCACGCCCTACGGGGAGTGGACCCAAAAACTGGACCGCCAGGGCCGCAAATTCACCGAAACCGTCGCCCTGCCGGTCAAAGACCCCTTCCACCTGCCGCGGGCGCTAATCTACTGCGTCGAGGTGTTGCAGCGCCTGGCCGACAAAGCCCCCGGAGTTATTGCCGCCGTATGACCCCACCCAATTTGCTTGTCTTAATCACCGACCAGCAGCAAGCGGCCACGCTCGACCCAAACAACCCCTGCCAGATGCCGCACCTGGACCGATTGGCGGCGGGTGGAACCCGGTTTAGCCGCTGCTACGCGCCTAATCCCATCTGCTCGCCCAGCCGGGCCAGCCTGATGACCGGGCTGCTGCCGCACAGTCACGGCATGGTGGATGTGACCCACGCCGTCGAACCCTACCGGGCTGAGTTGAAACCGAACCTGCCTTTTTGGAGCCGCACCTTGCAGCAGGCCGGCTATCACACCACTTACATGGGCAAGTGGCACATCGAGCGGACCAACCGCCTGGAAAACTTTGGGTTTGAAAGCTACGAGGTTGAGCAGTACCACCGGCTTCAGGGCTTGGTGGAGCGCGGCGGCCCCCTACGCCAGCGGGTGACAGTGCAGCAGAAGGGCTATAAAGATTTTTTGCTGTGCGGCGTAAGTGATGACCCACTTGAATCCATCCCCGAATATCATCTTTACCAGAACGGCATGGCTTTTTTGCGCCAGGCCGTCCACAATCCCGGTCGTCCCTGGGCGCTTTTCCTCAGCACCGAAGCGCCGCACGACCCTTACGTTGTGCCCGCCGCCTACTACGCCCGCTACAACCTGGCCGACATCCCCCGCCCGTCCAGCTTTGACGACCCTCTGACCGACCGGCCCACCATCTACCGGCGCATCCAGCAGGTCTGGCGGCAGTTGGATTGGCCCCACTTTGCCCAGGCTATTACCTGTTACTACGCCTACTGCTCGCTGGTGGATGATCTGGTCGGAGGGCTGCTGGCTGTGCTGGCCGAAACGGGTCAAGCCGACAATACCCTCATTGTCTTTACTTCGGATCACGGCGACTATGCCGGCGCGCACCGGCTCTTTCTCAAAGGCATCCCCGCTTTTGAGGAAGCCTACCGGATTCCGCTCGTCCTCAGCGGGCCGGGTGTTCCGGTGGGGCGGGTCGTTGATTCAATTGTCAGCTCGCTGGACTTGGGGCCAACCCTGACCCAACTGACCGCCGGGGTGGAGTTTCCATGCCACGGCCGCTCGCTGCTGCCGCTGCTGCAAGCGGAGCCTGGTCCCTGGCCTTCCGAAGCCTTTGCCGAATGTCACGGCCAGCGGTTTTATTACACCCAGCGAGTTTTGTGGCAGGATCAGCTCAAATACGTCTTCAACGGTTTTGACAACGATGAGTTATACAATCTGGCCGCCGACCCCCACGAACTCCACAACCTGGCCGCCGACCCTGCCTGGTGGCCGGCGCTGGAGGCTATGGCCAGCCGTATGTGGCAAATTATCCGCCAGACGGACGATTTTAATATGTATAAGGCCCAGTACGGCATGTTTCGCTTCGTCCCGGTCGGGCCGGAAGAGCCGGGTCAATCCGGGTAGTAACGAATTCTGTAACGATTTCAAGACGCTCCTCGATTAAACTAAAAACATAAGTAACTGCTCAGTCCTCATGTCATTTCGAGGCTGAAAGCCGACGCGAAGCGTCCCTACCGCGTTACATCGGCCTGGGAGATTTCTCCCTATCGGTCGAAATGACATGGCTGAGCAGTTACCTAACCTGGACGAGCCAGAACCAAAAAGGAACACAGAGTTACGCAGAGATTTTACAGAGACACGCAGAGAAGCGATAAAAATTCCTCTGTGGGACTTTGTGACTTCTCCATATCCCTCTGTGTAACAACTTCTTGCTCACTGTACAAGAATCTGACTCATAAGGTACTAAAAACATAAGTGCCTGAGCAGTTACATCACCTGAAGGAGGAGATTAAATCCAATCTCTAATCTCCAATCTCTACCTACGAGGAGCGCATCGAACATGGTCATTCGAGAAGGCCGCTGGGATTGTACCTTTTGCGGCACCACCGGAATTTTAGGACGGCACACCACCTGTACCGGCTGCGGGCGGTCTCGCCCGGAAGGCGTTAAATTTTACCTGGTCGAGAACGAAGTTGAAGTGACCGACCAGAAACTGTTGACGCTGGCGGAAGCCGACGCCGATTGGATTTGCCAGTACTGCGATTCATCAAATCGGGCTGGGCAGACAAGCTGCCAGCATTGCAGCGCCCCCCGCGACGCCGATACCCCCACCCAACTCATCACCGAATACGAGGAAGATCAAACCCCTGAGTATGGCGACAACACCCGGCCGGAGCCGGTGGTTGAAGCCCAACCCAAACCCAAATCAAAATGGAAACCACTGCTGGGCTGCCTGGGCGCTGTCGCGGCGGTGCTGTTGTTGTTGTGCGGGGTGATGAGCTACATCAGCTTCAAAACCTATGAGGTCGAGCTGACTGTGACCGGCGTCGCCTGGGAGCGGACCATTCCCATCGAGGCTTATCGCACGGTTGAGGAAGGAGATTGGGCCATCCCGGCAGGCGGGCGGGAACTCGCCTCGGAGCAGAAAATTCACCATTACGATGAGGTGGTGGATCATTACGAGACCAAAACGCGGGAAGTCTGCGAGGATAAACAGGTCGGCGCCGAGACTTACACCTGCGGCAAAATAGATAAGGGCAACGGTTTTTTTGCCGATAAGCAGTGTACCCGGCCCGTTTACAGAGAGGAATGTCACCACGAAACCTATCAGGACCCGGTTTATCGCGATGAGCCGGTTTATCAAACCTGGTACACTTATGAAATCGAGAAGTGGGTGCTGGACCGCACCGAAAAAGCTTCGGGGCAGGATCACAACGCTCATTGGCCCGAATATACTCTGGCCGAAAATGAGCGGGTGGGTCAGCGCACCGAGAAGTATGAGGTCCATTTTGTAGACCAGGAAGGCCAGCGTTACACGGAGGCTTTTGACTACGAGCGCTGGCAGACCTACCAGGCCGAAGGCCGCTATCTGGCCTACGTAGATTTCTTTGGCGAAGTCACCGAAATCGAACCGGGTGGGTGACGATAGCCTGATCAGTTTTGATTTCGAAAATCGGTATTATGTTGGAAGATTGGAAGAATGGAAGGTTGGTAAAAGCAGTAGCCGACCTTCCATCCTTCCAGCTATATACCTACGACTGATTACTAACAACATTTCTTCGGAGAGGAATACCTATGCGACTCAGCATGACGCCGGAATTTTTACCCGGCGAAACCATCATTAAAGAAAGTCCGGCCACTCGCTACTACCAGCGGGGGCTTAAGGGCGGTAGTTCCAACGGCAAGCTGTGGCTGACCGATCAGCGGCTTATTTTCAAGGCCGGCTTTGGCTACCAGATGTCGCTGCCGCTGTATAACCTCAGCCGGGTCGAGCCGGGGGTGTACGGTCTGTTCAACTTCAAAGTGCTGCACCTCACCTTTGATAACGGGCGCGAGGAACGCTTCTCGATCCACCAAATCGAAACCTGGCCGGAGGCAGTTTTAGCGGCCAAAGCCGGCGCGCCGCCTCTGCCCGACGCGCTGCCGCAACTGGCCCAGCAGGAAAAAAGCGCGAACACCGCCGTGCTGGCCGTGATTGGCCTGGTCCTGGCCTCAATCTTCATCTGTGTAGCGCCGCTGGCCTGCCTCATTCCGGCGCTGCTTTTAGTTCCGGCGTCATGACACCCGGACCCTCTCATAGTTGACTGCTCGTTTTGGCTGGTTGATTTAATCGGGTCTATACTTTGCTCGTTGAGAAAGGATTTGACCATGAAACTTTATTTGACCCACTGTTCGGTGATTGACTGCGTTGGTGACGCGCTGCAACCTTTTGCGGCGACGGTTGTTATTAATGAAGGCCGGATTGAAAAGATTGATCCGACGGGCGAGCCGCCGTCCGGCGCAGAAGTGCTTGATCTGGGCGGCGCGTATCTCTTACCCGGCCTGTGGGATGTCCACTGCCACCCCAGCCTGATGATCCCCGACCCGCAGCGAGTTTCCTATTTTCACACCGAAGCGGAGCGAACCCTCCTGGCCGTCCGCAACACCTCCGCCGCCCTACGAGTTGGGGTAACGGCGCTGCGGGCAGTTTCCGAGGCCAATTTTATTGACGTGGCCCTGCGGGAAACGTATGCCAATCGCCAGCCGAGCGGACTGTGGAAAAAGGGCTATGACGACAAGCGCCTGTTCGGTCCTCGTCTGTTCTGCGCCGGCCCGGCTATTCGCATAACCGGTGGGCACGGGGCTACCGGCAGAATTGATACCCTCTATCTGGAAGAATTTATTGAGGCCGACGGCCCGGAAGAAATTCGCAAGGCGGCCCGGCGCTGCATCAAAATGGGGGTGGATTGGCTCAAACTCTTTATTACCGGCGGCATTGCCGGCTCGCGCGAGAGCATGTACGAAGTCCAGATGTCGGAGGCGGAGATGGAAGCGGCTTGTGAGGTGGCCCACAACAAGGGCTTGAAGATCACCGCCCATACCGGCTGCTCCGAAGCGGCTAAAATCGGGGTGCGGGCCGGACTGGACTGTATCGAACACGGCTACGAATTGGACCATGAAGCCTGCGAGTTGATGGCCGAGTACGGCGTCTATTACTGCCCCACGTTGTCAGTGACCCAAGACGAAGCTTACATGCGCCGCTGGGAATGGCCGGAATATTCTATCCAACGGGCGCTGGCTGGGGCGGAGCTGCACCGCCGCTCCTTTGAGCGGGCAGTCAGAGCGGGGGTGAAGATTGTCAACGGGGCAGATTTGAACCCCATTGCAGAAACAGCCATCCCCGAAATCGAGTGGGTGGTCAAGGCTGGTCTCTCGCCCGCTCAAGCCTTGATCGCCTCCACCCGCAACCCGGCCGAAATGTGCGGCGCGGCTGACCGCCTGGGCACCATTGAGCCGGGCAAGCTGGCTGATCTTATCGCCGTCCCGCAGAACCCCTTAGAGAATATTTCGGCCCTGCGCGAGGTAAAATTGGTTCTCAAAGAAGGCGAAGTGGTGGTCAATTCTTTGGACAAGTTAAGATAAGTGTAGTTTCTCAACAATTCGCTATGAAAAAGATTAGTCTCATCGTGCTGATTGGCTTTTTAGCCAGCCTGACCATTGCCGGGATAGACACCGCGACCACTTATATGCCCCCTTTTACCGTTACTATGCTCCGGCTGACAATCGCCTCGACGGTATTTGGGGGCATTTTCTATTTTTTAAGGCCCAACTATCACTGGCACGCTCGCGGCGTCACCGATATGGTCCTGATTAGTTTGTTGAATATCGGCCTGCCTTTTGTGGCCCTGGCTACTGGCTTGAGATTCGTGTCCGGCTCGATCTCAGCCGTTTTGCTCAATACTACCCCTATTTTTACGCTGGTCATGGCCCATTTTCTGCTGGCCGATGAAAAATTGACCCCGCTTAAAATCGTTGGCGCGGCTATTGCCATAGCCGGGGCGACGATTCTGCTGCTGAGCAACAGCACCGGCCTGGCCCAACCCTCCGCGCAGGGGTGGCTCGGCCAGGCGTTGATTATTTTTGCCTCGTTTTCGTCGGCGTTGGGCGTTATTTATACCCGCCTGCGCCTGCGCCAGGAGAATGTGTTTGTGGTGGCTGGCGGCCAGGTTATAGCCAGCTTGATCTTAATTGCCCCGCTGGCTTTCTACCTTGACGGATTCCCGACCTTTTCCCGCTATGCCTGGCAGGGCTGGGCCGGGGTAGCGGTAGCGGCTTTGTGCGGGCCGGTGGCGATTTTCTGGCTGGTGTTTTATATGATTAACAAGTACAGCGCCTCGCTGGCGGGTTTCGCCGGAATTGCCACCCCATTTTTCTCGATTCTAATCGGCGTGCTGTTTTTGGGGGAAGTGCTGACCGTGCCCTTTGCGATTGGCAGCTTGTGCCTGGTGGTTGGGGTCTGGTCGCTGCAAAGTTTTTAAAAAAACCTGTCAGGTTTAGCAGACCTGACAGGCTTTTGGGTAAGGCAGTTCGCACCCTTCGATACGCCCGCTCCCTTCGGTCGGGGCTACTCAGGATGCGAACCGGGCCAGTGCTGTAAGTTTAGAAGCGCGACGCGGTCAGGGTAACATCAGCGAACTGCCAGGCTTGGTCAAACTGCTGCTGGACTTTGGCCGCCTCGGCGGTTTTGCCCTGCGCTTTCAGGCTTTCAGCCAGGCCAAAGAGTGACCAGCCGTTGTTGGGGTATTGGCGTAGGTCTTCCCGGTAGACAGCCTCCGCCTCTTCTGCCCGGCCCAGTTGCAGCAGGGCCGCGCCCAGGTTGTGCCGCACCGGGTAGTGCCAGGCCGGCGGCTCGATGTAGTGCAGGTTGTCTTGAATCTCCACCGCCTTTTCCAATTCGGCAATCATCTTGTCGGCGTCGCCCTGCGCCCCGGCCAACTCGCCGGCCAGGATGTGACTGGCAATTTCAAGCATCGTCGAAGCCTGGGCGAAGGAGTAGAGGGTCAGGTTTTGGATGGCCTCGGTTTGAGCAATGGCCGTCAACTGCTCATACTCGGCCGCGGCTTTGTCAAGCTGGCCTAGGCGGGTGTAAGCCAATCCCCGCGCCCAGTGCCAGATGCCGGTGGCATACTGGAATTTGGCCTCGGGCTGCGGCTCTTGCAGAATGGTCTCCCACTGGCCAAAGCGAACCAGGGCAAAGAGCGGCAGCGGCATAAAGTCTTCCATCGCTGCCACTTCTTCGTAGGCGCTGGTCGGGATGTCACTGGCTACGCGGCGGGCGGCGGCGATAGCATCCTGACTGCGCCCTTCCATCTGGCCGGCGGCCATCAGGAAGTGGATGTTGTGCGGGTAGTACAGCAGCGAGTAGAGCGTATGCGCCCCCTGGTCGGGCTTGCCGCCGACGGTGTGCTCATCGGAGTGGATGGCCGTTTCGTTGATGCGGTAGGCTTCGTGGTAGCGGCCGGTGCGCCAGTATACGTGGGACGGCATGTGCATCAGGTGACCCGCGCCGGGAACCGCGCCTTCCAGCCGCTCGGCGCTGGGCAGGGCCAGTTCCGGCGTCAGCGAGGCTTCGACGGCGTGGATGTAAAAGTGATTGGCCCCGGCGTGGTCAGGATTGAGCTTCAGCGCTGTTTCAAGGGTAGCCACGATCTCTTTGGTATACTCTGTGGGCTGGCCGTCTTTGGTCCAGTAATTCCAGGGCGTCAGGTCCATCAGCGCCTCGGCAAAGAGGGTCATGGCGTCAGCATCGTAGAAATATTGTCGGGCGACCTGGCGCATAGCGTCGGCATAAGCTTTATCCAGCCCGCTGCGATCTTCGACCGGTTCGGCGGCATAGCGCTGGGCCATGGCTGCGATATAAGCCTGCTCCACCGGACTGACATAAGGGGCCAACTTCTGGGCCTGCTGGACGGCAGCATAGGCTTCGGGTACGGCGGCGTCTTCCATCGGCGCGTTGATGTTGGGGCCGAGGGCGTAGGCAATGCCCCAGTAGCACATGGCACACTCCGGGTCAAGCTTGAGCGCATCCTTGAAGGATTGGATAGCCAGCTCGTGGTTGAAACCGTAGGCCAGGATTAGCCCTTGATTGAAATAACGCTGAGCTAGTTCCGAGTCGGTGGTGATGGGGTGGTGGAAACTGCCCAGGTTGCCCAGCAACGGGGTCACGTCCGGTTCGGCTTTTTCGGCGGGCGCTTCCTGACCGTGCGCTTCACCTTGATGATAGATTGCGATTGTCTGAAAGGGCAGTGGGTCGCCAACGCTGGCGACGGCGGGTTGGACGCTGAGGGTTAACCCCAGCCCCAGCAACCCGATGATCAACGATAAGTATAAAATTGTGTGTTTCATGGTATTCCTCCAATAGTTTGACCGTTGCTCCTTAACCGTTTGGAGCAGCCGTTCGTGTTCGGCTTCGCGTAGTATATCTTTATGCCACTCCGTTGCCATCATTAATAGGGTATCGTCGAGAGCCATCATAACCTCCTGAATTAGTCTCCCAGTAAAGTTTTTGTTTCGAGAACATACGTCTTGCGTGTTCCGTAAAATGAACGGAACACGCAAGACGCAAGACCACATAGGTGGGAGAAATTTATTTGTGTGCGGTTGATTGACAACCTTGAATATCGTTCAGTTTAGACGACTTTGCCTAAGTTTTAATCTGGCAAAAGATAGGTTTGGAGGTTGGGTTTTGAGGCGGAGGGTTGGGTAGGTTAAAAAAGGGTTGGTATTGCAATTTGACCGAAATGAGAACGCCGTGCTATAGTTGCGGGAAGTTAAACGGCAAAAAATTATAACCGTGAACCTACCGCGTCCCGGTAGGTTTTTTGTTCACTGTAAGCGATGTCTAAAAAAGAGTTTACCGTAGCCGGTGAGTATCGTTACAACCGCAGCAGCCCATCCCGCTGGCTGATGTCGCATGTGCTGCGTTATCCCTTTTTTCCGCTGGCCATGCTGGCGGCGGCGCTGGCCAATAACCTGTTTTACAGCTACGTCCAGGTTTTTGTCGGTCGAGCCTTTGACTTGATTACCACGCCCGATTGGCCCGTTTCGGCGCTGCCGGGGCTGGCGCTGGGGGCGGCCGGGGTAGCTTTAGGCCAGGGCTTGACCGGCCTGGCCCGCAACTACTGCGGTGAGTTCCTGGCTCAACGCATCGAGCGCGACGCGCGAGCCGAACTCTATATCAACCTGCTGGGCAAAAGCCAGACTTTTCACGGCCGCCAGCGGGTCGGCGATATTATGGCCCGCGCCACCAACGATGTCCGCGCCCTGAACATGATGTTCAGCCCCGGCCTGAGCCTCATTATTGACTCGCTGATGGGCGCGGTTGCGCCGATGATTCTCATTGCCCGGCTGCGCCTCGACCTGCTCTTTGCACCCATGCTGTTCCTGGTACTGTTCACCATCACCATCATTGACTACAGCCGCCAACTCAAGCCGGTCAGCATTGCTATGCGCGAGCAGTTTGGCCGCATGAACGCCGGCCTGGCCGAAGCCATCAGCGGCATCGAAACGGTCAAAGCCAACGTGCAGGAACGGTACGAGTGGGACAAATTTATCCAGAACGCCCGCATCTTTCGCCAGTATTTTGTGCGCCAGGGCGAAATCCAGGCCCGCTACCTGCCCATGCTCATGTTCAGCCTGGCCTGGGCGGTGGGCTTTTTTCATTCCCTGTGGCTGTGGCGGGCCGGCCAGTTGAGCCTGGGCCAGGTGGTCACCTATATGGGGCTGATGGGTGTGTTTCGTTTTGTCACCTTTATCTCCATTTTTTCCTTTAATCTGGTTCAGTTGGGCCTGGCCAGCGCCGAGCGGATTCTGACCATCATCAACACCGAAACCGAACTCGACCAGAACGAAGCCGGGGTCAGCCGGCCCATGCAGGGTGAGGTGGTTTTTGACAATGTTAGCTATAGTTACAACAGCAGCCCGGTGCTCAAAAATATCAGCTTCAAGGTCAAACCCGGCCAGACGGTGGCCCTTGTCGGCCAGACCGGTTCCGGCAAAACCACTTTGACCCGCCTGATCAACCGCATTTTTGATGCAGACAGCGGCCAGGTCTGTGTTGACGGGGTGGACGTGCGGGCCTGGAACCTGGAGTCGCTGCGCTCACAGATTTCGACCATCGAGCAGGACGTCTTTCTTTTTTCGCGAACTATTGCCGAGAATATTGCCTTTGGCTGTACCGGTGCCACGCCGGAGGCCATCGAGCAGGCCGCCCGCCAGGCCCAAGCCCATGATTTTATTGCTCACTTCAACCAGGGTTATGCTACCGAAGTCGGCGAGCGCGGCGTCACCCTCTCCGGCGGACAGCGCCAGCGTATTGCCATTGCCCGCGCCTTTTTGACCAACCCGGCCATCCTCATCCTCGACGACAGCACCAGCGCCGTTGACAGCGCCACCGAAGACCAGATCCAGCGGGCCATGCGCCGCATCAGCCGCGAACGGACCACTTTTCTCATCACCCACCGCCTCAGCCAAATCCGCTGGGCCGACCACATTCTGGTCCTGCGCCGGGGTGAGTTGGTAGACCAGGGCACGCACGAGGAGCTTATGGCCCGGAGTGCGGATTATCGGCGGATATTTGCTAGATACGAGGAGTAGGGAGTAGACAGTAAGGAGTAAGTAGTAGGTAGTAGGTAGTAAGGGAGTAAGGGAGGGAAGAGTGGGGAAAGCGGTTCATTTTCAACAGTTGGAGGTTTGGCAGGAGGCGCACCGGCTGGTGTTGATGGTTTATCGCGTGACCAAAGAATTTCCGGGTGAGGAGCGGTTTGGCCTGGTTTCGCAAATGCGGCGGGCGGCAGTTTCCATCCCGGCGAACATTGCCGAAGGGTTTAAACGGCGCGGGCTTTCTGAGAAAATCCGTTTCTACAATATTGCTGAAGGTTCGCTGGAAGAACTCAAATACTTCTTTATCCTGTCCAAAGATTTGGATTACATCAACTCCAATCAAGACCTTGTGGCTCAAGCTGAAACTGTAGGCCGCCTTCTCAACGGCCTCATTGCCAGCATCGAACACCGCAAATAAACACCCCCTACTACCTACTACCTACTACCTACTACTTAGTACCGGAGACTTATGGGCTTCATCATGAACGGCCTCGATACCGAGGCTTACGACCGAACTTATAGCGATAAGGAACTGCTGCGCCGGATTGTGGGCTACTTTCGGCCTTACACGGCCCAGATGGTGGTGATTGCTGTGGCGATTACCTTGAGCGCGGCAGCGGGGACGGGCAGCCCGATTCTGATTGCCCGCGCCCTGGATATTCTGGTGCAGAGTCCCACCACCGGGGCGATGGCGCTGCTGGCGGGCGGCGTGTTTTTATTAGGGGCGGCGGCCTGGGGGTTTAACTTTATTCAGCAGCGGCTGGTGGCGCGAGTGGTCGGCAGCGTGGTGCTCAAACTGCGCCAGGATGTTTTTGGGGCCACCATCGAGCACGACCTTTCTTTTTTTGACGAGCACCCGTCGGGCAAAATGGTCAGCCGGATTACCTCCGACACCCAGGATTTCTCCGAGGTGGTCACGCTCTCGACCAACCTGATGAGCCAGGTGCTGCTGGTGCTGCTGCTGGCCGGCTGGCTGTTGACCATCAATGTCTGGCTGACGTTGGTGCTGCTGGCTTTTGCCCCGGTCGCGGTGGCGCTGGCCCTCAGCTTCCGGCGGATTGCCCGGCGCGTCACCCTCGACGCCCGGCGGGTAACGGCCACCATCAATGCCCAGATTCAGGAATCGATCAGCGGAATTATGGTGGCCAAAAGTTTTCGCCAGGAGCAGGCCATCTACACCACCTTTAGCGACAACAATGAGCAGGGCTACCGGGCCGGGCTGCGGCGCGGCCTGACCCTGAATACCATCTTTCCCATTGTCGGCGCGTCTTCGGGGATTGGGGTGGGCTTATTGATTTATGCGGGCGGCTTGACCAGCCGCAGCGGGCTGGTCAGCCCCGGCGAATGGTACTTATTTATGCAGTCGGTCGGCTTTTTCTGGTTTCCGTTGCTGGGCATTGCCTCGTTTTGGAGCCAGTTTCAGGATGGTCTGTCCGCCGCCGAGCGGGTTTTTGCCCTGATTGACGCCGAGCCGAAGGTAGTCCAAACCTCACCGCCCATTCCGCTGCCTCTGGATGGCAAGGATTTGGCGGGCGAGGTCGAGTTCCGCCACGTCCACTTTAGCTACAATCTCAACGAAATCGTCTTGCCCGATTTTTCGCTGACCATTGCCCCCCAGGAAACGATAGCCCTGGTGGGCCACACTGGCGCAGGTAAAAGCAGTATCATCAAGCTGCTGACCCGCTTTTATGAATTTCAAAGCGGCCAAATTCTGCTGGATGGCCGGGATATTCGCCGCCTGGATTTGCGGCAGTACCGCCGGCACATTGGCCTGGTCACGCAGACGCCTTTCCTTTTTTCCACCAGCGTGGCCGAGAACATTCGCTATGGCCGGCCCGGCGCCAGCGACGATGAGGTGCGCCAGGCGGCCCTGGGCATCAGCGGCGGCGATTGGCTGGGCGATTTGCCGCACGGCCTGGAGACCGATGTCGGCGAGCGCGGGGCCAACCTGTCGCTGGGGCAACGGCAGTTGGTCGCCCTGGCCCGCGTTCTGCTCAAAAACCCGGCCATCTTCATCCTGGATGAAGCGACCGCCAGTGTAGACCCCTTTACCGAAGCCCAAATTCAGGAGGGCCTGGAGGCGGTGATGCGCGACCGCACCGCTATTGTCATCGCCCACCGCCTCTCCACCGTCAAAAATGCTGACCGGATTATTGTGATGGACCACGGCCAGATTGTCGAAGAAGGCAATCACACCGGCCTGATGGCGCAAGGCGGCCATTACGCCGAGTTGTATAACACCTATTTCCGGCACCAGTCGTTAGATTATAAAATCCCTGACCTTGAGGAAGAACTCACCTAAAATCAATACTTTTCCAATACTGTACGGCAGGAGCTATTCGCTCCAAGTGATCCTAGAAATTACCGGGTGTAGCCGCTCTGGTTTGATGAAATGGTGTTGGGCCTATCGCCAATGTGGGTATGGCCGGACTGGTGGACAAACGCGGGGGCGGCAGTCGAGCCAAACTCAGCCCGCTGGAAATTGAACAGCTCCAAGAGCAATTACATAGCTATACCCCAGGTCAGTTGTTCGGCTCAACTGAGTGTTATGGCGACGGTCAATTTTGGACCGTGCCAGATTTGGCCAAGCTCATCGAACGTGACTATGGGGTTACCTACAAGAGCGCGACCGCTTAGCAGACGTTGTTTGACCGCTGTGAGTTCAGTTGCCAACGCCATGAAGCTTACTATCGTTCCCGCAATGAGTTGAAAACGCTGGAATTTGAACAACAGCTTGAAAAAAATTGTAGACACGGCCCAAGATGCGCCTAAAACCGTCATTCTGGCGGGCGATGAAGCTTCCTGGTATCTGCAAGCCACCCTGCAAATTGTTTGGGCGGCTCGGGGTCAAACCCCACAGGTCAAACGCCATCCCGGTCGGGAAAGCACTCACTTTTATGGCGCTTTGAACTTGCTCAATGGTCAAGACATCGCTATTATGCGCTCACCGCTTATGAATGCTGAAACCTCGGCCTTGTTTTTAGAAAAAATCCTCCTGGCTTATCCTGTTCTCTCCTTGACTATACTAGTGCAAAGCAGGCCGGGCTCCCACGCCCGGCCCTCGGCGGCGTGGGGGCCGCCTCCGCTAAATTGCACTTGTTCTATACATGAGCCGCCTACTCTTACCTGTGTGTGATCTCTAAGTACCTATCCGAAAACCCGTAGGTTGGCATCCCTATGCCAGCCGATGACGCATAGGATGCGTCATCTACAGAGGTTTTTGGATTAAGAGCCTATCCGAATAATCCTGTAGCTGGTGACGCATAGCGATGCGTCACCGGCTCAAACCCCCAACAACGCTTTCGCCACCGTCACGGCCTGGCTGGCATCGGCGGCAAAGCCGTCAGCGCCGGCCTGGTCGGCAAATTCCTGGGTCAGCGGCGCGCCGCCGATGATGATCTTGATCTGGTTGCGCACACCGGCTTCGGCCAGCTTTTGGATGGTCATAGGGATGTTGACCATCGTCGTGGTCAGCAGGGCCGACATGCCGACAAGCTGCGCACCCTCGCGCACGGCCTGGATGAACTTCTCCGGCGGGGTGTTCACCCCCAGGTCTACTACCTCGAAGCCGGCCCCTTGCAGCATCATAATGACCATATTTTTGCCGATGTCGTGGATGTCGCTCTGCACCGTGCCAATCGCCGCTTTGGCAATGGGCTTGATCTCGCTTTTGACCAGCAGCGGCTTCAAGATGTCCAACCCGGCCTGCATGGCGTTGGCGGCCACCAGCATTTCCGGCACAAAACAAGAGCCGCTTTCAAACTGCCGCCCGACCTCGCGCATGGCCGGGATCATGCCGTCGTACAGAATCACATCGGGGGCAAGCTGCGCCGCCAGCAGTTCCGGCACGACTTCCTGCACAATGGTGCGGTCGCCGTCGATAACAGCGTTGTACAGGTCGTCCAGCAACATTTCAGCCTCATCTGCCACTGCCGTCGATTCAGCCGCCACCGCGCTCGGCTGCGCGGCCTGGACGGTCTCCGACCAGCCGGCTGAGACTTCATCCGGGCGGTAGGTGCGCAGGTCAAGCTCGTACATCGCCAACACGTTAGCCAGCGGCGTGTCGGATTGGATATGGTGCGAGCTGGCCAGGATATAACCGCCCTGCCGCCCCAACACCTGGACGCGCTCGCGGACCTCGCGGCGCACGTCCTCAACCGTGCCGCGCGGCAGGGTTTTGATGATGTCCAGCCCGCCGTGAAAGCTGAGCCGGTCGCCAAATTCGGCCTTCAGACGCGGCGGCTCCATGCCTTTGGCGTCGGCCTGGACGGGGTTGAGCAGATCAATCCCCAACTCAATCAATTCTGGGATGAGCGGATAAATAGCTCCATCACAGTGGTACATAACGGCGAGGTTGTGTTTTTTAGCCAGCTCGACCAGTTGGGCGTGGCGAGGCCGGATGTAGTCGCGCCACATCTCTTGCGAAATCATCAGCGAGGTTTGGGTGGCTACGTCGTCATAGAAATAGACCATATCCAGCCGGTCGCCGACCAGGTCCAAAACCCGGCGAGTGATTTCAACCGAAATCTCGGTCAGCCGGTCCATGATGTAGAGCGGGATGGCCGGGTTGACGACCAGGTCCATCAAAAATTCTTGCAAGCCGCGCAGTTGCCAGGCCGTTTCAAAAATCGAGCCGATGCGAAAACGAAGATGATACTCCTGGTGCGCGTCCAGCTGCCGGATGAGGTCGGGCAGTGGGCTAAAATCCCACCAATCGGGGTCGGGCCAGGGATAGCGTTTAAGCTCTTCCAGCGAGGTCGCGCTTTTGAGCGGCCAACCGGCAAATTCTTCATACGCGCCGGTGGGGTTTTTGACAATGCGGATATGATGACCGAACGGTCCATACATATCGCCGTTGGGCAGCCGCTGCCGCCACATGCGGTTGGGCAGGGAGCGGCTGAGTGAACTCCACCAGTCAACCTGGGCCTGCGGGCGCAAGATCGAGGCGGGCGGGTTAAAAAATTGGTCGTAGGAAAAGAGGCGGCAGTCCACCTCAAAATGGCGCAGAATCGCTTCCCAGGTGGGGTCGAAAAAGTCGGCCTCCGTTAGCGGCTGAGGGGTTAGCCCCAGGTGGTGGACCAGCCGCTCCCAAATCTCCGGGGTGGCCAGAAAGTCAACCGGCGTCCGGTCGGGCTGTTGGTGGTTAAGGGCGGTTTTGACCCGCTCGCGGGGGGTAGGGGGTGTGGTCATGGTGTAGTGTTGTTCTCCTTAAAAAAATAAAGACGCGATGACTCGTGAGGCGAGGAGGCGAAGCCCTTCACGTCCTCGCCTCCTCGTGTCCTCGCGTCATCTCAGCCAAACGTTTTAGCATACAATTCATCCACCTGAGCGCGATAGCCCAGCGCAGGGATAACGCCCAGCTTGGTGCAAGCGAGCGCCCCGGCGCAGTTGGCATACTTGACGGCCTCCACCAGACTCCGGCCTTCAGCCAGAGCGACCGCCAGACCGGCGTTGAAAGCGTCGCCGGCTCCGGTGGTATCTACCACCTCAACCGCCACACCGGGCACGGGGGTCGCCTGGTCGCCGGTGAGGATGAGCGCGCCTTTTTCGCCTATCGTCACAATCAAGTTGCCCACGCCGTGCCGGCGCAGTTGAGCGGCCAGCTCGGCGGTGGGGGTAGGGTCGTTGGGCGCCAGGCCCAGCAGGATACGCAGTTCGGTTTCGTTGGGCGTCAGGTAGTCTACCTGTTTGAGCACACTGTCGTCAAGTTTGGTCGCCGGCGCGGGATTGAGAATGGTCCGCACACCGTGCTTTTTGCCCAATTCCAGGCCGCGGGCCGCCGCCGCGACTGGAATTTCGAGGACAGCCATCACCACATCGCTGCGGGCAATTTGCGCTTCGGCCCGGTCTACAAAAGTGACATCCAGCAGCTTGTTGGCCGACATGTCCAGAATGATGCCGTTTTCGCCGGTTTGATTGAGAATGATAAAGCCGACGCCGGTCGCCATTTGAGAGGTTTTCCAGAGGTGGGTGGTGTCAACACCCTCCTGGGTGTACAGGTCGGTGGCAATTTCGCCCAATTTGTCGTCGCCGATAATACCGACGAAATGAGCCTCAGCGCCCAACCGGGCTGCGCCGACCGCCTGGTTCGACCCTTTGCCGCCCGGTCCCATATCAAAATCGGAACCGATGAGCGTTTCGCCAAAAACGGGCATGTGGCTGGTGCGAATGGTCAACCCAACGGCAAAACTGCCGACGACGGTGATAACAGGTTTGGTCATTATCTTGTGCTCCATTCAAGGATAGAAATCGAGGCCTAGGCAATTCCAAGATTCAAATCCCTCAACGGCGTGGTGTGTGGTACGTAGTGCGTAACTTAAACGCACCACGCACTACGCACCACAAGAATTGACGTTTTATTTTCTTGGAGTTGTCTTAGTATATCTATTTTGGCGTAAGCATGAAAATACGCAAAAACACTCCAACCGGCAGTGGGTTGGAGTGTTCAATGTGTGTACCGACAACCTTGGTCTTTTTTCGTTTTTGTTTGGGATAGTTGGGGCAACAATCTGCCGGAGAAGGGGATGACCCTCACGCTTCTATGTAGGCAGCCTCGGACCGGCTCAGTTTACTTGACAGCAGCGGGGTTGCCAGCAGGATCAGCCCAATAAAGGCCATCGCCCCACCGAATGGAGCGACATAGGTTACAAACCAGCCGCCCACGATAAACAGCGCGCCCAGAATCTCAACGGCCCGGCGACCCGCCGCCGGCAGCGAGGTGATCAGTTCCGGGGCTTGAAAAGTGATGCTTAAGGCCGAAAAGATCAACAGCGGCCCAAAAACAAACACAACAATTTTGAGAAATTCGTACAACATAGATTACTCCTTGATTTTTTAGCAATAAAAAAGAGCGCCCTGCGCCGCAGGGCGCTCTTATTGTGTGAATTTTATCACAATATTGCCGATTTGTCAACCTTTTTGGGAAATATCTTGGGCAGTTCCAACAAAATAGTTATTCAATTCGTGTTACGTTTGTTTTTACGCAAGAGGCAACACGTTTTGATTGATTTAAATTTTGGACCAGCCTTACCAAAGTCGTTCGAAATTTTGACAAATGTTTCAGAGTTAGTTAAAATCGTTTGAAGCCTAACGTTAGAACTCTAACGATTGGGCCGTTAAAAGTTACTTCCCTCACCTGATTGGCCCATCTCACTTGCGATGCTGCGCCTCAAACCGCAATGGGCCGTTAAAACCTGGATCAACTTGAACGTTTGAAAATAATCTGAGAACGTAGGAGTTCTTTGTGCCTGTAGCGGATGATTTGCTGCCTGAAGAAATTGACGTGATGCAACGCGCCTCGGATTTGCCGGTCAATTTTTTGGCGATGGCCGTTTTGGCCAATATCTGGCGAGCGTCACAGGTATTTCGGCTGCGTATGGAGCGGACGGTGCTGCGCGAGTTTGAGTTAACCTGGGCCAGCTTCTCGACGCTGTTTATTGTCTGGATCTGGGGGCCAATTGAAACCCGCGACATTGCCAAATCGCAAAACATCACGCGAGCCACTGTGACCAGTATTGTCACGCTGTTGGAAGAGCGGGGACTCTGTTTGCGGCGGCAAAGCACCCTCGACCGGCGGCTGGTCCTGGTCGAGCTGACCCCGGCCGGCGAGAGCTTGATCAAGCATGTCTTCCCCCGTTTTAACCGGGGCGAAGCCGAAATTGCCTCCAGTTTGAGCCAGGAAGAACAGGAAACCCTGGCCCACCTGCTGCGTAAAGTGATCAGCGGAGCAAAAAGGGGCCTGGCAATGGATGGGCCGGGTTTAGATGAGGACCTTAGCGGTTGAGTCTTTGGATGTTGAGCAAGAACTTCGCCACGAATTACACGAATTTTTACTAAGTAAACATCTAATAGACAAAGCAGATAAACATCGTACAATCTTTTAGCGGGCCGGGCTCCCACGCCCGGCCAAGCGACGGCGTGGGAGTCGTCGCTGCTACAATGACAGTATGACTTTTAAGTGATTTGTCTATAAAATTTACTTCCCATTTTGAGTTCCTACGAGTTCCCTTAGTTGCCTGGGAACTCGTAGGAACTTAGGGGAACTTATTTTTGGACAATCACAAGATTTTTTAGGGACAAACACATGGCTGAAGTCGTGATTGCCGGTATTCGTATATCTACAGATCATTATATCAATGGGGAGCGGGTTGCCTCGGCCCAAACTTTTGAGGATATCAGTCCGATTGACCAATCGCTGCTGGGCCATATCTCCGCCGGTGGCGCGGCAGAAGTGGACGCAGCGGTGGCGGCGGCGCAGCATGCGTTTCCGGACTGGGCGGCGCTTGGCCCGCAGGTACGGGGAGTCTATTTGCGCCGGCTGGCGGAGATGATTGAGCGCCGGGTGGAAGATTTGGCCATTGTTGAAACGACCGACAACGGTTCGCTGCTCGAAGCCAGCCGGTTGCGGGTGATGAAGCGCGGGGCGCACAACATCCGCTACTTTGCCGAGTACGCCGAAAAGCTGCAAGGCGAAGCGTGGGATACGCCTTCGGCCAATGCCCACAATCGGGTGGTTTACCATCCCGCCGGGGTGACGGCGCTGATCACGCCCTGGAACGCGCCCTTTATGCTCTCCACCTGGAAGGTCGGCCCGGCCCTGGCTGCGGGCAATACGGTGGTGCTCAAGCCGCCGGAGTGGGCTCCGCTGACCTGCTCGCTGCTGGCCGACTTTGCCGCCGAAGCCGGTTTGCCGCCGGGTGTGTTCAACGTGGTCCAGGGCATCGGCGAGGAAGCCGGGGCGGCCCTGGTGGCCCATGCGGGGGTGCGGCGCATCTCCTTTACCGGCTCGGTGGAGACCGCCCGGAAGATCGGCGCGGCGGCGGCGCAGAATTTGACCCCGGTTAGCTTTGAGTTGGGCGGCAAGTCGCCCCTGCTTGTCTTTGCCGACGCCGATTTAGACCTGGCCCTGCGGAATATGTTGGAGCAGTATGACAATGCCGGGCAGGTCTGCCTGGCCGGGACGCGCCTGCTGGTGGAAGAAACGGTGGCCGGCGACCTGCTGGAGCGAATGAAAACCGGAGCCAGCCAGCTTCGTCTGGGCGACCCGCGCGACCCCCAAACCCAGGTTGGCCCACTGATTCACCCCCAACATCTGCAACGGGTAGATGGCTTTGTCCGGCGAGCCATTCAGGAGGGGGCGCGGCTGGTCTACGGCGGCCGGGTCTCGCCCCAACTGGGCGGGCTGTATTACGAGCCGACCCTCTTTGTTGACCCTCCCCTCGGAGCCGAGATTCTGCAAAAGGAAGTGTTTGGCCCGGTGTTGACCATGCAAACGTTCAAGGATGAAGCCGAAGCGATTGCCCTGGCCAATAACACGACTTACGGTCTGGCGGCCACCATTTTTACCCAAAACGAGGCGCGAGCGCGGCGGGTGGCCGAAGCTATTGAAGCCGGCTTGGTCTGGATAAACTGTTTTTATGTGCGCGACCTGGCCCAGCCCTTCGGCGGGGCCAAACAATCGGGGATTGGCCGGGAAGGCGGTAAATGGAGTTTTGATTTCTACTGTGAGTTGAAGAATATTACGCATCGGCATAATACGTTTGTATAAAGCAACTCCAAGAATGTGATGCGTGATACGTGAGGATTTTCGCCTGGAATCATTACGCATCACGCATCACGCAGATCAAACTTGTTTAGATGGTCTAATCTTGGAACTCTCTGAACCGTATGAGCAAGAACAAGGATGTTTTTGACCAATCGCAAAATGACCCCCCCCTGGCGGCCTGGTTTCTCGGCCCTAAAGCCGAGCATGGCGAGGTCTTCTTCAACCTGCTGAGCTACATATTCCAGGATTACATTCACTGGCGGCGCAATTACTTCCCCACCGACCCGGTGGTCATTAGCCGGAAACGCCGCCGCGACCACGAACAGTGGCAGGACCGGCTCAATGCTCAGCTTGACACCATTCTCAACAACCTTAAAGCCGATTATCCGGTTTACTCCCCCCGCTACCTGGCCCACATGACCTCAGAGACAACCATACCCAGCCTGCTTGGTTATTTTGCTGGGATGCTCTACAACTCCAACAACGTCACCGACGAAGCGGCCCCGGTCACGGTACGGCTGGAATTGGAGGTGGGCCGCATGGTGGCCGAAATGCTGGGCTACCAACCGCACAAAGCCTGGGCGCACATCTGCTCCGGCGGTACCATTGCCAACCTGGAAGCGCTGTGGGTGGCCCGCATGGTTCAATTTGTGCCCTTTATCGGGCGCGATTACTGCCAGACCCACCGGCTTGATTTCACCGTTAAAACGGCCAACGGGCAGCAGGCCCGCCTGGGCGATTTAAGCGACCACGAACTCATCGGGCTGCGGCCCAACGAGGCTATTTTTATGATCCGCAAACTGGCCCGCTACGAAGTTGAAGTCTTGGGCCGGGAGCAGGGGGCGGTGCTGGACGCCCTCAACCACTTTGTCCGGGCCAGCGACTACAACGTTAAGCTGCGCGGCTTCGACGCCGTGAGCCGCAAACTGGGCATGCGCCCGCTGATTTTTGTCTCGGCGGCGGCCCACTACTCCCTCAAAAAAACAGCCAATGTCCTGGGCTACGGCGAAGACGCGGTGCGCCTGACCCCCGTCACCTTCCGTTTTCGCCTGGATGTGGCGGCCCTGCAAGAGATGTTGTGCAATTTAACCGAGCGGGAATACATCGCGGCGGTGGTCGGGGTAGTCGGCACTACTGAAGAAGGGGCGGTTGACCCCATCCACCAAATCATTGCTGCCCGCGATCTGCGGGCGCAGAGCACCAACCAATCCTTCTGGCTGCACCTCGATGCAGCTTGGGGCGGCTACTTACGCAGTATTTTCTGCGGTCACACCGAGGCCGAGCTTAACGGTAATAACCTGGACGAAACCTGCGCCCGTTACGTAGCGGCGATTAATGCCGTCGAAACCCTGCCCCGCGATTTCTGGCGCGAATCGGCAGTTACCCCGCCTCTGGTGTGCCAGCGAATCGCCTGGGACAATCCCGATGTCTACAAAGCCTTTATCGCCATGCCCGAAGCCGACTCCATTGCCATAGACCCGCACAAGATGGGCTATGTGCCTTACCCTGCCGGCGTGGTTGCTTTCAAAAACGGGCTGGTGACGGAATTAATGACCCAGCGGGCGCAATACATTTCCGATGAGCCAGAGGGGATCAAGGCTATTGACCGCTTGACTGAAATCAAAGCGGTTGGCCCGTATATTTTGGAAGGGTCCAAGCCGGGCGCGGCGGCTACGGCTTGCTGGCTAGCCCATGCCACCATTCCACTGACTATCCATGGACACGGCAAACTTGTCCGCACCAGCGTGCTCAACGCTAAAAGGCTGTTCTGGTATTTGCAGCATCACCGCAAAAACTTTGCCGCCATTGACGCGGCCTGCGGTTTTACCGCTCCCCGCAAAAACCGCTTTGGCTATCCCTTTACCTTTATCCCGCTGTTCAATCCCGATACCAATATTGTCTGTTTTGTGGCCCGGCCGATGGTCTGGAAAGCCAACAAGCTGGTCCCGGCCGATATTTCCTTGCGTTGGATCAATGAACTCAACCGGCGTATCCGCAACGAGCTGGATATTCCCAAAGCCGGGCGGGGTACGCAGTTGCCCTACGCCAAAGAGTACTTTGTCTCGACCACCGTGTTTGAAAAACAACAGTATACCAGCCAGTCGCTGCAATTTGTACTCGACACCCTGCGGCTTTCGCCCGCAGAGTACGACCAGTACGGCCTGATGGTCCTGCGCTCGACGGTGATGAACCCGCTGTATTACACGGCCCAACAGGAAGGCATAGATTACCTGGCCGGCTTTGTCAAACACCTGCACAAAGCAGCCCGCTTTGTGATTGGGCAGGTTTATGAATTGATGGAGGTTTGAATGACCCTACAAGGCTATACCGCTCCCCTCTCGCCGGACGGCCGGGCCAGTTTGGTGCCGCCGCCGCCCTGGTATTATTCTGGCGACTTTTTGATTGTGGAGTACCGCACCAATCCCGACAATGTTATTGCCCTGCTGCCGCCCGAACTCGAACCGGCAGACGACCCCGGTGCGGTCTGCGCCATGTTTGCCGATTGGCAGTCCTGCTCCGCCGATTTTCACGAATTGGTTGATCCCATTCAATCCCAATACAAAGAGTTTATGCTGATTGTTGGCTGCAAATACCAGGGCCAGCCGGCCAGCCGTTGCGTTTACATCTGGGTGGACAAAGATTTTTCGATGTATCGAGGCTGGATCCAGGGTTTCCCCAAAAAGCTCGGCTCGATTCACCTGACCCGCCTCTTTCCGGTGGGTAAAGGCACGCCCCGCCTGGAGCCGGGGGCGCGCTTTGGGGCGACCTGCGCGGCCAACGACCGTCAAATTGCCCGCGCTGTTGTCACCCTGCGCGAAATTTCCAAAACCGGCCCTACCGTCAACGGGCCACCCATGCACAACACCCGCCATTTCCCCGCTGCCAGCGGCCTGCATCCAACCGTTTTCGAGTTAGTACGAGCGGGCGGCTACGACCGAGAGGTAAGCGACATCTGGGAAGGCGAGGCCGAACTGCGTTTGTATGATGACACCCTGGAAGATTTGCAGGCCATCGCCCCCCGCGAGATTATCAAAGGCTTTCGCTTCAGCTTCGGCTACAGCGTAGACGGCGTAACCGTGCTGGCGCAGCACAAGGGGGCCGAGCGATGAAACACGCCCGAATTTTGCGCAATGACCAGCCGGTGTGGGGCATCGTCGAGGACAGCCAAATCAGGCTGGAGAACGGTGACGTGGTTGGCGTTGACCAGGCTCGCTACCTACCGCCGGTCACACCCTCCAAGATTATTGCCACCCATCTAACCTACCGCAGCCGCTGCGTGGAGTACCAGATGACCCGCCTGCCCGAATACCCGGCTTATTTTTTACAGCCGCCCTCGGCCCTCTCTTACCACAAAGCGCCGGTCGCACGTCCACGCGGCTGCCGCTTTCTAAATTACGAGGGTGAAATTGTAGTGGTCATTGGCCGGCGGTGCAGCAATATCCGGGTGGAAGAAGCCCTGGATTACGTGCAGGGGTATTCAATTGCCAACGATTGGGGCATCCACGATTTCCGCCACGCTGATCGGGGGGCGATGCTGCGGGTCAAGGGGCAGGATGGCTTTTGTCCCATCGGCCCGTTCCTGGTAGATGCCGCCGATGTAGACCCTACCGACCTGACCTTGCGCACCTATGTCAACGGGCAGATGGTGCAGGAAGGCCACACCAGCAGCGATTTGATGTTCTCCTTCGCCTATCAAATCGCCGATTTGGCCCGCCTGATGACCCTGGAGCCGGGCGATGTGCTGCTCACCGGCACGCCGGCCCACTCGCGCCCGGTGGAAATTGGCGATGTGGTGGCGGTTGAAGTCAGTGGGCTTGGCCGCCTGGAAAACACGGTGGTGGAGCTTGAACGCGACCTCACCTCGGTTGGGATTCAGCCCGCCGTCACCGCCGCTACTCTGCACGTCGCCCTGGCCATGCCGGAGGATGAAGCCGAGCGGCGGGTGGGGGAGTATCAGTAGCCGGGGGTTAGGGGTCAGTGTCATTTAGTTAAGTGAGGAAACCACATCCTGAGCAACCTTGAACGCAGTGAAAGGCGTATCGAAGGGTGCAGGTTGGCGACGACTTCCTGACGGCGCAACACCCTTCGATACGAGTCGCTGTGCTTCCCTACTCAAGGTGCTACTCAATGTAACGGCACTGACTATCACCGATAACTATCTTCAAGGAGTGAAGTAGCATGGCTAACAAATTATGTATGAATTTACAACACGTTTCGGTGCTGGTGGCCGATGTGGACGAGGCTTTTGCCCGTTATGAAAAGTTATTAGGCATGCACGGCGAAAAGATGGACGGCTACGCCCTCATGCGCTGCATGCACGAAGATTTTTGTCTTATCCTCAAACCCGCCGGGGATAAAAAACCGTTCCTTGATTACGTAGCCTATGAGCTTGAGCCGGGGTTGAGGTTGGCCGAGGCTCGCCGCGAGATTGAAGCGCGGGGGGAAAGGGTGACAGAAATTGATGTGCCCGTCCGCGAGTCCGGCCTGCTGCTGACCGACCCCGACGGCAACCGGGTGGTGCTGGTGGAACGCCGCCGGCCCAAAGACCCCCGCTCGCCGGTGATGATCCCTACAGACCGGATCCCCGGTTTTCATCCCCGCCGGCTGGGGCATGTCAACTACCTCACCGAAAATGTCAAGCGCCAGTATGATTGGTATACCCAAATTCTGGGTTTCAAGCTGACCGATTGGATTGGCGAGGCCGGGCTGTGGCTGCACATTGACCCGCGCCATCACGTGCTGGCCTTTCTGGAAAAAGGCTACAACCATATCCATCACCTCGCCTTTGAATTGGTGGATTTTGGGCAGATGCGGGCTGGTTTGGACCACATTGCCCGCTATGGCCGCCATGTGACCTGGGGGCCGGTGCGCCACGGCATGGCCCAAAACCTGGCCAGCTATTGGCGTATGTGGGAAGAGGAACACTTCATCGAGTTTTACTGCGATATGCAGGTGTTGGATGCCGACCACGAGCCGTTTGTCCACCCCGATGACCCCTACGCCTCCAACACCTGGGGTATCCTGCCACCGCGCACTTATTTTATGTTTACGCCGGAAGCGATTCAGATGGAGCGTGATCAGGTGTATGCTTACCTGATGCCGTAGATGAGGCGAAGGGGAGGGGAGGTGAGGATGCGATGAGGCGAAGAAGCGTGAAAATGTCATTGCGAGGCCGTAAGGCCGAAGCAATCCCCAGACCACGGCCTGGAGACAGCTTCGACCTTCGGTCTCGCAGTGACCTGGCTAGGGCTATTTTCCAGGGAGGTGATTATCGAACTATTCAGTCTGAATAAATCAAACGGCGATGATTTACAAGAAATGAATGGCTAAAAATTTATGGGAATCATGATAAAGGGGGGTAATATGTCCGACCTAAGTTACAGCCAATTGAAGAAAGATGTTTTGACCACCTGGGATGTTATCTCTCAGGCGTTAGCATTTCTGGGGCCGGTGATGAGCATGGCCTTTCTCACCGCCTACATTGCTATGTCCGCCGGGGCGGCCACACCTTTGGCGGTTTTCCTGGGCGGGTTGACGATGATTGCTCTGGGCTATGTGGTGGCGCAATTTGCCAGTCGAGTCCACGCTGCCGGCGCTATTTACAACTATGTCACCAAAGCCTTTGGCCCGGAGGCCGGTTTCGTGGGTGGCTGGATGTATATGGGTGCAGTCTTGCTGCTCACCATTGCCATCATCGCCGGAGTAGCCGGCTGGATCACCGAATTTTTGGCCATGGTCGGTCTCTTAACAGCGCCATCCCCTTATTTGTGGCTGGGCGTCGTCGTGGTCGAGTGTGTCATTCTGTTTTTGCTTTCTTTTTATGACATCCGAATTGCCACCCGTACCCAGCTCTGGTTGGTCTTTGGCTCGGTGGCGATAGTGGTGCTGCTGGCGGGTTATGTTATTCTCACGGGTGGGGCCGCCGGACACAGTTTAGCCCCCTTTTCCTTGTCGGTAGCCGGAGGGTTGCCCGGCCTGGCCTTTGGCATGATTTTTGCTATTCTGATGTATACCGGCTTCGAGTCGGCAGCGGTATTGGCCGAGGAAACAACCAATCCCAAACGCTCTATGCCGATTGCCATTGTCGGGACAGTGACCGCGGCGGTGTTACTGTATATCTTTGTCACCTATGCCTATTCCATTGGCTTTGGGGTAGATAACGCGGCGGCCTGGCAGGACCCCAACAGCCCGGCTCTCTTTGGCCTGGCCGGGATGTATGGCGGCGATTGGTTGGTGGCGGTGATGTTTCTGGCGGCAATTGTGGATGGGTTTGCTGTAGCGATGGGCACGCTGACCACCGTTGCCCGCGTAATGTTTGCTATTGCCCGCGATGGCGCTTTGCCGACCTTTCTGGCCCGGACTCATCCCACCCATAAAACGCCTTATTATGCCAATGGGGCCATCCTGGCCCTGGCCTTTATCTGCGCCCTCACCTTTGCCGTAACCTTCCCGCCCGCCGAAGGCGCACCCCCGGCCTACATTATTGAGTTCGGTTACTTCTCCGGCATCGGCGCAATTGCTATCGAGGTAATTTATGTCTTCGTCTCTGTAGCGGCGATCGTGTGGTTCAAGCGAGAGCTAAAAGGAGAATATTCCCTCGTCAAGCATCTGCTGGTGCCTATCATCGCCATGATTGGCGCGGGCGCAGCTCTGTATGGCTCCATTCAACCCCCGCCCGACCCCCTGCTGCAAACAATGCCCTATGTCGCCCTGGCCTTGATTGTGATCGGCTTAGCCTACATCGGCCTTTTGCGGGCGACCCAACCCGGCCTGGTGGCTCGAATTGGACGCGACTTGAGCCAACTGGAAGCGCCGGAGCCGGTAGATGTACGCTTTAGCCACGATTAAGGCGCTCGGCTAGAAGGTTAATCAATAACGGGTTTTGACATAGACGGGTATATAATTGGGTGGTTAAATTATACCCGTCTATGGAGAATTGCTATGACCCCCAAAGAGTTTCGCCAGTTTGGCTACCAAATCATTGACTGGATCGCGGCCTACCGGGAACAAATGCCCGACCTGCCGGTTTTGTCCCAGCTCAAACCGGGCGAGCTGCGGGCGCAGTTACCGGCCTCGCCGCCCGCTCAGGCGGAAGCGTTTGAAGCCATTCTGGACGACCTGGACCACATCATTATGCCCGGCCTGTCCCACTGGCAGCACCCCCGCTTTTTTGGCTACTTTCCGGCCAACGCCACCCTGGCCTCGGCCCTGGGCGACTTTCTCAGCACCGGGCTGGGCCAGCTTGGGTTGAACTGGCAGTCCAGCCCGGCCCTGACCGAACTGGAAGAGCTGATGACCGACTGGCTGCGCCAGATGGTCGGCCTGTCTGAAAACTGGCAGGGCGTTATCCAGGATACCGCCTCTACTTCCACCCTGGTAGCCTTGCTGTGCGCCCGTGAACATACCAGCAGCTACAGTTTGTCTCGCGGCGGCTTGCAAGCCGAGGAACACCCCTTGATTGTTTATACGTCGGCCCAAAGCCACAGTTCGGTCGAGAAGGCGGCCCTGCTGGCCGGCTTTGGCCGGGCCAACCTGCGCCTGGTTGAGACCGACGAGGCGCACGCCATGCGCCCCGACCTGCTGGCTGAGGCGGTGCAAGCTGACTTGGCCGCCGGAGCGCGGCCCTGCGCGGTCGTCGCCACCACCGGCACCACCGCCACGACGGCTCTTGACCCCATCGAGGCCATTGCCGCCATCTGCCGGGAGCATAAACTGTGGCTGCACGTGGATGCGGCGATGGCCGGCTCGGCTATGATTCTGCCGGAATGTCGCTGGATGTGGCAGGGCATCGAGGCGGCCAACTCGTTGGGGCTGAACCCCCACAAGTGGCTGGGGGTGGCCTTCGACTCATCGCTCTTTTATGTGCGTGACCCGCAGCATCTGGTGCGGGTTATGTCCACCAACCCCAGCTATCTGCAAACGGCGGCCGACGCGCAGGCCAAAAACTACCGTGATTGGGGCATCCCGCTGGGCCGGCGTTTCCGGGCGCTCAAACTGTGGTTTTTAATCCGGCTAGAAGGAGTCGAGGGGCTGCAAGGCCGGCTGCGCCGTGATATTGCCAATGCTAGCTGGCTGGCCGCACAGGTGGACGCCGCACCCGGCTGGACTCGCCTGGCCCCGGTCCCGCTGCAAACCGTCTGCCTGCGCCACGAACCGGCCGGATTGACCGGCGAGGCGCTCGACGCTCACACCCTCAAATGGGTCGGCCAGATCAATGCCTCCGGCGCGGCCTACCTCACCCCGGCGGTGTTGAACGGCCGCTGGATGGTCCGCATCTCCATCGGCGCAGAGCCAACCGAACGGCAGGATGTCGAAGCTTTGTGGGCGTTGATGCAGGAGGTTGTAAATCATCTCAAATGAACGCACTGCATAGTGCGTGGTGCGTGGTGTATTAATTTCACGGATCACGCACCCCGCACCACGCGATATAATTCATCATAACAGGGAGATTACTATGACCGCATACAAGCGAATTCGCGCCCTTTTTCCCGACCACCTCGGCCTGGCCCGAGGCAAATATTTGCCCAGCCACCATGCCGAGCGAGGGGCGCGGCACTGTATTACCATGTTTGCCCTGGCTTATGATCGCACGATGGTCCCCGCGCCCGGCGCGATGCTGCTGGAAGGACTGCCCGACTGCGAGCTGCTGTTCTCGATGGAGGAGGTCCGGCCCTGCTGGGAAGCCAATACCGGGGTGGTCGTCGGCGATTTGTACTTCCGGGGCGAACCGCTGGCTATTTCCGCCCGCCACGCCCTGCGCCGGGCCATCGCCGATTGGGAGCATATGGGCTACCGGATCAAGGTGGGGATTGAATTGGAAGCCTATATTTTGCAGCCCGACGGGCAGGGCGGCTGGACCGAGTGGAACACGCCGGGTGCTTACGTTTACGGCACCGGCTGGGCGGTTGACCCGATTGGTCTGTTTGACGAAATTATGGAGACGGCGGATCGCTGCGGGTTGCCGGTCGAATCGATCAATTCTGAGTACGACACGCCCCAGTTCGAGCTGACCCTGGCCTTCAAAGATGCGCTTCAAGCCGTGGACGACATCTTTTTGTTCAAAGTCATGGCCCGCGAGATTGCCGCCCGGCATGGGCTGCTGCTGACCTACCTGGGTAAACCGTTCGAGGGCCGCAGCGGCAGCGGCTTTCACACCAATTTTTCCCTGCAAGATGAGCATGGGCGTAATGTTTTTGACGACCCCAAAGCAGCCGATGGCCTGTCGGAATTGGCCCATCACTGTATCGCCGGGGTGATTGAACACCATGAGGGCATGACCGCATTGTGCGCCTCCACCGTGAATGCCTACAAGCGGCTGCGGCCGGGTCAATTGGCCGGTTATTGGGCCAACTGGGGTTATGACCACCGCGGCGTCACCTTGCGCGTGCCCAATGACCGCGGCGGCGCCACCCGCCTGGAACATCGCATGAGCGACGGCGCGGCCAATCCGTACCTGGTGGTGGCGGCGGTGTTGCAGGCGGCTCGCTTGGGCGTGGTCAACAACCTCACCCCGCCGCCCGCCGAGGAGTTGGATTGTATCGAAAACCAAAGCACCGACCGCCATACCCCCGACGATTTGAACCAGGCGCTCAACGCTCTGGAAGCCGATACCACCCTGGCCGAAGCGGTGGGCAGCGACCTGGTGGCGAATTTTGTCGCGGTCAAGCGGGCCGAGTGGGATAAGTTTGTTTCGGCGGTTACAGATTGGGAGCGGAACTATTATTTGCCGTTCCTCTAATGAGGAGGCGAGGACGCGAGGACACGTGAGGCGTAGAATCTCCTCGCCTCCTCGCCTCACGCCTCTTCGCGTCTTTATAAAGGAGAATCATCATGCTGACATCGCAAACCGAAATTAATCTGGGCGAAGCCTTTGCCGACATCACTGACCCCGAAACTTACCTGAATGGCGTGCCGCATGCGACCTTCAAATGGCTGCGCGATGAAGCCCCGGTCAGTTGGTGGGATGAAAAAGAAGGGTCGGGCTTTTGGGCTGTTACGCGCTACGATGATTTGCTCCATGTCAGCCATAACCCGCGCCTGTTTTCAAGTACACGGGGCATTCGGCTGGAAGAGATGGATGAGGAGGAATTAACCGCCCGCCAGACCCTTATGGAAATGGACCCGCCCGAACATACCGCCTATCGCCGCCTGGTGCAGCCGCCTTTTCTGCCGCGTGAAGTGGCCGCCTATGAAGATGGCATCCGGCTGCTGGCGCGGGCGGTCATTGACGAGGTGCAGGGTCGCCATGAGTTTGATTTTGTCGAGGCTATTGCCCGGCAACTGCCGATGCGCATGCTGGGCAAGCTGCTCGGCGTGCCCGACAGCGACGGGTTATGGCTGGTAAAAAAGGGGGATGCTCTCATCGGCAATACCGATCCGGAATTTACAACCCATCCGGTCGGCCTGGTGGATACCGACGCCTACCGCTTGCTGCCGTTCCGCAGCCCGGTCAGCCGGGAGCTTTTTGAGTACGCCGCCGAGCAAGCCCGCCAGCGCCGCGAGCAGCCCGGCGACGATATGATCTCGCTCCTGCTACAGCCCAAACGAGATGGGGCCCCGCTCTCCGAGCACGAGTTCAAAAACTTCTTCACCCTGCTCGTAGCCGCCGGTAATGATACCACCCGCTACACTATGGCTGCCGGAATGCACGCCCTGCTGGAGCACCCCGACCAGTTGGCCGAACTGCGTGATAACCCGGCGCTCATGCCTACGGCGGTCGAAGAGATGCTGCGTTGGGGCACGGTCACGATGCACTTCCGGCGCACCGCCCTGGCCGATACCGAGCTGGCGGGCAGGCGCATCAAAGCGGGGGATAAAGTCGTCATCTGGTTTATCTCGGCTGATTTTGACGAGCGGCAGTTTCCCGACCCTTACCGCTTCGACATCAAGCGCACGCCCAATGAGCACGTTGCTTTCGGCTTGAAAAGTCCGCACAAATGTCTGGGCGAGCACCTGGCGCGGGTGGAAATCAAAGCGCTTTTTGAAGAACTGCTGCCGCGCCTGGCCGATGTGCGTTTGAACGGTCCGGTCGAGCGGCTGCGCTCTAACTTTATCACCGGAATCAAACATCTGCCTCTAAAGGTAAGTTGGGCTTAACCCCTCTTTCAAAGGAGGCGGATAATCCCAGCAGAACAACAACGAGAATGAAAATATGTAACACAGAGAACGCGGAGAAGGCACAGAGATACACAAAGTTTTTTCTCTGTGTCTCTCTGTGATGACTTTGTGTAACTCCATGTAATCTTATTTTCAAGGGAGACGAGCGGGTGAAATTAGCCATTCTCAATGCCTTGCCAGCCCCATACATTTTTGAGGGTGAACTTTCCGATGGGGAAAAATTCGTGCGCCTGTTTGGCGCAATTGATCCCACCCTCGAATGTCACCTTTATGATGCTACGGCAGGTGAACTGCCCGGCACACCTGCCGTGGCCGATGCTTTTCTGATCACCGGCAGTCCGGCGGGCGTGTACGATGGCGAGCCGTGGATTGCGCCTTTGGCGGAATTTGTTCGGCAGGCGTATGCCGGCCAGAAAAAATTGGTCGGTATCTGTTTCGGGCATCAATTGTTAGCCCAGGCATTGGGCGGATGGGTTGAAAAGTCGGAGAATGGCTGGGTTTTGGGCCTGCGTTCCTTTGAAATCCAGAATCACGCCGGCTGGCTGACCCCGGCTGCTTCGCGCTGCTCGCTCTATTTTGTCAACCAGGATCAGGTGGTGACGCTGCCGCCGGGCGCAACTGTTATTGGCGGCAACGACTTTTGCCCGGTTACAATCTACGCCCTTAAAAATCAGGTTTTGGGGATTCAGGCCCACATCGAACAAAGCCGGCGTTTTATGCGGCTAGTCATTGATTATCTTGAACCCCGCGCTCCGGCGGCGCTGTGGGCCGAAGCCTATCGCTCGTTGGAGCAGGGAGTGCCTGATGATGGCCTGGTGGCCCGCTGGATTATTAATTTTCTAAAGGATGATAGATAAAGATGTCTCGATTATCCACGCCGCTGATTGGCATCACCACCTATGGCCGCAACCCCGAAAATCGCTTCACCCTGCCCGCCGAATATGTGGACGGTGTCCGCCGGGCCGGGGGTATCCCGCTGTTGATCCCGCCGGGCGAGACGCAGCTTGAGAAATTACTGCCCCACCTCGACGGTTTGATTCTAACCGGCGGCGGCGACCTCGACCCTAAGTTGTACGGTGGCCAGGCCCACGAAACCATCTACAGTATTGACTCGGAACGAGACAGCAGCGAATTGGCCATTACTCAGCGGGCACTCGAAAGCAATCTACCCACCCTGGGTATCTGCCGGGGGCTGCAGGTGCTCAACGTGGCCCTGGGGGGCACGCTGATCGAACATCTGCCGGATGTGGTGGGCGACGAGGTGGCCCATAGGGAACTGCCGCATGGCCCCATCCCGCATCCTATCCAGATTCAACCCGGCTCGCGCCTGGCCGAGATTACCCAGAGCCAACAGATCGAAACCGCTTCCTGGCATCACCAGGCGCTCAAGCAGGTTGCGCCGGGCCTCGAAGTGGTCGCTTTGGCCCCCGACGGAATCATTGAGGCGGTCGAATTGCCCAATCACCCCTGGCTGATTGCCGTGCAGTGGCACCCCGAATTAACCGCCGCCACCGATGCCGGTCAGCAGCGCCTGTTCGATGCGCTGGTAGAGGCGGCTAGTAAAAATCGCGGGAACTTGTAGGAATTCAAGGGAACCAGCCTTTCATCTCAAACCGGCCAGGAAACAATCAATATCTTCCAGATCATCCTCATCCAGCGGTTCGCCCAATTCAGACAGAATGGCGGCCCGATTGTTGCCGATTCGATCAACCGCCTGACCGATGGTTTTGAGGCGGGTGGTGTAGGCTAATAATTCCGAGCGGGGCATCGGCTCCGGGCTGTGCCCAAACAGGTAGAAATCGGCTTCACAAGCCAATAGACGATCAATCAACGGGAAGAGCCGCGCCGTCGTATAGCAGGGCGGTTGCTGGTAGAGGTCGGGGGCCAGGCAATCACTGATAAAGGCCACCTGCTCGGCAGGCACACAGACGACGACCGAGTCGCCGGCGTGATCCCCGCCGACGGGGATAAGCTGCGCTGTAACGCCGCCCAGGTCAAGCTCAACCTGATCGCTAAAGGTAATTTCCGGCGGGCGCAGGCTCAGGCCAGAGCGGTCGGGTAGTTCCAGCTTCATCATATCCCGGCAAAAATCAATTTCGAGACCGGCGGCCACCCTTTCGTCCAGGGCGGCGTCGCTCCAATCCAGGGCGGCCATCTCCTCAATCCGGCGTTTGGTTTCGGGGTGGGCGAAGGTTGGCAGGCTGATGGCTGCCGTGCCAAAGACATGATCCCAATGCCAATGGGTCAACACCAGAAATTGTGGGGGGGCCAGTTCCAGCCGGGCCACCTCGTCCAGCAGCAGCCGGGCATGGGCCGGCGAGTTGCCGGCATCCACCAACAGGGTCGCTCGCTCCCCGGCAATCGCGCCCAGAATAGGCCGATCGATGCGGTCATCAGGCGGCAGCCAGTAGACGTGCCGGCTGAGTTTTTGCAGGCTGAGTGGGGGCATACGTGTCACCCTTCAACAGATCGTGTGGCGGCTAAGGGTAGCAAAAAGACCAGCGTCCTGGCTGGCCTTCGACAAACTATTGTCTTGGGCCTTAACCGATCGGATGGCGTTGGGCATAGGTATAAGCCGTGTAAGCCGAAATAATGTGGCATATCCAGCCTAACAAACCACCCGTGCCGATCCACAGGCCGGGGGTAATCACAAACCAGAAAATCGCCCACAAAATTTGGCCGTTATAAATCTGCCCTACCCCTGGAATCAGGGCGCTTAACACCGCGGCAGTTCCGGGATTTCTCATCTTAGTAACTCCTTGGAAAATAGACCGCCGACGGCTAACCGCCGACCGCCGAAAAGTATGTAACCCTGCGACTTTGCTACCCTGCTACTCTGCTACCTTGTTTACCTATACGTTCAAATCCCCCAAAAGTTGCGCAATTTTGATAAACTCAGTAAATCCAAATTTCCGTAGGGTGGCATCCCTATGCCGCCCGCCGACGCATAGGGATGCGTCAGCTACAGTGAAAAATTGGATCTACTGAAACTAATCGGCTCCGAGACCGCCGTTTTGCTTGACGACTTCCCGCAGCCGTGCCACATCACGCAGGGGCGGTAGACCGAAGAGACTTTTGTACTCCCGGTTGAAATACGAGGCGTCGTCGTACCCCACCCGATAACCAGCGCTGGCTGCGTCGAGCTGTTCGCCGAGCATCAGCCGGCGGGCCTCCTGTAGCCGCAGCTGCTTCTGAAACTGCAAGGGGCTCATCGCCGTGACTGCCTTGAAGTGGTGGTGGAAGCCCGAAACGCTCATGCCAAGCTCGCGGGCGATGTCGTCAATCCGTAGCGGCTGGTCGAACTCTTTACGCAGCCGCTCGATCGCCCTGGCGATGCGGTGGGTGTGACCACCCAGGACCGCTATATGACGGAGTCGGTCCCCCTGCTCCCCCATCCAGAGCCGGTAGACGATTTCCCGCGTGATCAGCGGTGCCAGGAAGGGCGCTTCGACCGGGGTGTCCAGGAGTCTGACCAGCCGCACCACCGCGTCCAACAGGCTCGCGTCCAACGCGCTGACGTTGATGGCCCTCACCTCGGCCTGGTTTGGCGGGGCGAGATGACCGGCCTCGACTATGACCGAGCCGACAAGGGTGGGATCAAGTTCTAAGCGAAGGCTGAGGTACGGCCGCTCCGGCGACGCTTCGAGGACGTGCCCCACGAGGGGCAGCTCGGCGGTGACGAGAAGGTAGTGGTAGGGGTCGTACTGGTAGCGCTCGTTGCCGAGAAAGACCTCCTTACTGCCCTGAGCAATCACACAAAAGGCAGGGGTGGACACGCTGTGAACCGGCGCCTTGGGCCAGGAGGCGCGGTGGAGGTGCAGGCCTGACAGCGGCTCAATCGTCCCATCTTCGCGGATGGCTCGCGTGATCCGCTTAACCAACTCGTCTCTGTTGGCTTGCGCCCGGTGAGCCTCACTTTCTACCTGCTGAAGGTTCATCTCCATAGTGACTTCTTCACTCATTTCCCGCATGTCTCTCTTCAAGGTTTGCAGAATCGTACAATGATCTTCGAGAATCATTATACCATACCTGCGCGCCTGGGTGCTAAAATACTCTACTGAACAGTTTTAATCACGAATAACACGAATGGACGAATGGCACAAATTATTTTTAGAAATCCAGAAAAATATTCGTAAAATTCGTTTATTCGTGCCATTCGTGATAGCGCCTCGCATCCCCTCTGGGATGAAAATTTTTGGTTCGGCAAAAAGTGTCTGGTAGTAAAATCTTTAATGCAAAGACAGGAGTTCAAAAAGTGAAAAAGCGAAAACTTGGAAATAGCGGTCTGGAAGTTTCGGCTCTCGGACTCGGCTGCATGCGCATGAGCTTTGGCGATAAGCCAACCGACAAACAAGAGATGATCACTTTCCTACATAAGGCTGTCGAACGTGGCATCACCTTCTTCGACACCGCGGAAGTATACGGTCCGTTCACCAACGAGGAACTGGTGGGCGAAGCGCTGGAGCCGTTTCGCGGGCAGGTGGTGATTGCCACCAAGTTCGGGTTCAAACACGATGCCAACAAGGGGCCTCATCCGACGGTTGGCCTGGATAGCCGGCCAGAGCAAATCAAGCGGGTGGCCGAGGCCTCGCTCAAGCGGCTCCCGGTCGAGGCCATTGACCTGTTTTACCAACACCGGGTTGACCCGGACGTGCCCATCGAAGAGGTGGCTGGAGCGGTGAAGGAATTGATTCAGGCGGGCAAGGTCAAGCACTTCGGCCTGTCGGAAGCCGGCGCCGACACCATCCGCCGCGCCCACGCTGTCCAACCGGTCACGGCCCTGCAAAGCGAATATTCAATCTGGTGGAGAGTCGTTGAAGAGGCGGTCCTGCCCACCTGCGAGGAACTCGGCATTGGCTTTGTGCCTTACAGCCCACTGGGCCGGGGGTACCTGACCGGCAAGATTGACGAGAATACCACCTTTGCCGATAACGACATCCGCAGCCGCAATCCCCGCTTTACGGCAGAGGCTATCAGAGCAAACCGGGTGGTGGTTGAGCTGCTTGAGCGGATCGCCGCGCAGAAGGGCGCCACCCCCGCCCAGGTTGCGCTGGCCTGGCTGTTGGCCCAGAAACCGTGGATTGTGCCGATTCCGGGCAGCCGGAAGCTCCATCGGCTGGATGAGAACATCGGCGCGGCTGACCTCGAATTGACGGCAGATGATCTCAGCGAAATCAAAGAGGCCATGTCAAAGATCACGGTGATCGGCGACCGGTATTAGTGCCAATACTTTTCAAATAACGTAGTTTAGCCCCTTGTGGGCGGGCACAAGACCCTATGCTACGGCCTTATTTATTAGTACCTAACCTCGAAAACATTTAATAGGAGGAAAATTATGCAAAAGGTTATCTTAAATAATGGTGTAGAAATGCCCATTCTGGGATTTGGCGTTTTTCAGATAACTGATGCCGAAGAATGTGAAAGAAGCGTCTATGAAGCGATACGAACTGGATATCGCCTCATTGATACGGCGGCGGCTTATGGGAACGAAGAGGCAGTTGGCAAAGCCATTAAAAGAAGCGGTGTGGCCAGGGCAGAGTTGTTTGTGACCACCAAGCTTTGGATTCAGGACGCGGGTTACGAAAGCGCCAAGAAGGCGTTTGAAAGATCCTTAAAGAGGTTACAGTTAGACTATCTGGATCTGTACCTGATCCATCAACCTTTTGGGGATGTTTATTGTTCCTGGCGAGCGATGGAAGAGTTGTATCGGGACGGCCGGATCAGAGCCATCGGGGTTAGCAACTTCCAGCCAGATCGGTTAATGGACTTGATCGTTCATAACCAGGTAGTGCCAGCGGTCAATCAGATCGAGACCCATCCCTTCAATCAGCAGCTTGAAACCCACGAATTCTTAAAGGAAAACAAGGTTCAGATTGAATCCTGGGGACCCTTTGCGGAAGGCAAAAACAACATTTTCGCAAACGAATTACTGCGTTCTATTGCGGGAAAATACAACAAAACTGTGGCGCAAACTATTCTACGCTGGCTGACCCAAAGAGGCGTTGTGGTGATTCCAAAGTCAGTTCGGAAGGAAAGAATTGTTGAGAACTTCAACATTTTCGATTTTGAACTAAGCCAGGAAGATATGGATGCCATTGTAGCGCTGGACACGAAGGTTAGCAGCTTCTTCGACCATCGTGATCCGAAAATGGTGAAATGGTTGGGTGAGGCAAAACGTAATACCTAAAATCACTGCCGGCCCGTTTGAAATAGAATCAGTAGATCCAATTTTTCACCGTAGTGGGCGCATCCCTATGCGTCAGCGGGCGGCATAGGCATGCCACCCTACGGAAATTTGGATCTACTGAGAATGGTTAAATAAAAAACGATAAAGTGAAAGATGTTACCTATGGATATAAAAAGAAATGGCTCACAGCCTTCCGGCAAAGGGCCGGTTGAGTATTTTACGGGCAGTGTACGCATTGACCCCCTGTTCGATGCGCCCGACCCGGCCCGTGTGTTCGGCGCTAATGTCACGTTCGAGCCTGGCGCCCGGACAGCATGGCACACCCACCCGCTGGGCCAGACCCTGATCGTGACCGCCGGTTGCGGCCTGGCTCAGCGCTGGGGCGGCCCGGTTGAGGAGATTCGTCCGGGGGATGTCATCTGGTTCCCGCCGGGTGAGAAGCATTGGCACGGCGCTGCGCCAACCACGGCCATGACGCACATCGCTATTGTGGAAAAACTCGACGGCAAGTCCGCCGACTGGCTGGAGAAGGTTAGCGACGAACAATACCGGGCCTGATTAAGGGCCGAATAATATGAACAAAATTAGTTCCAACGTTCAGGGAGTCGGCTTTCTCGTGCTGGGTATGCTGATCTTTTCCCTCCAAGATATTGCAGTTAAATGGATTGGCGGCGACTATCCTGTCTTGGAAATCGTCATTTTTCGCAGCTTGACTGCCTTACCACTCACCCTGCTCTTTTTTCGCTATGAAGGGGGGCAGAGACTACCAACCACGCAACAGCCCAAGCTTGAATACTTCCGCGGTTTATTCTATTTTCTCTCCTATACCACTCACTTTATGGGCTTGGCGGCGTTGCCGTTAGCCGAAATCGCCGCGATTAAGTTTTCGGCGCCGTTGATGATCACCTTCTTATCGGTGGTGATCCTGGGCGAACTGGTTGGGCCACCTCGCTGGCTGGCGCTGCTCGTTGGTTTTATGGGTGTTCTGCTGATTGTCAGACAAAAAATTACTTGAAAGGAGCAAAACAATGGAATACGCTCGATTAGGTTCAACAGGGATGAAGGTCTCACGCATCTGCCTCGGTTGCATGGGGTTTGGGGACGCGACACGTTGGATTCATAAATGGGTGCTCAACGAGGAAAACAGCCGGCCCATCATCAAGAAAGCCCTCGAGTTGGGGATCAATTTCTTTGATACGGCCAACATCTATTCCATTGGGGCGAGTGAAGAGATCCTCGGCCGCGCTTTGAAGGATTTCGCCAACCGGGATGAGGTCGTCATCGCCACCAAGGTACACGGCAGAATGTTTGAGGGACCGAATGGCGCCGGGCTGTCGCGCAAGGCGATCCTGAGCGAGATTGACAAAAGCCTGAAGCGGCTTGAGACGGATTACGTGGACCTCTCTGGTCAACGCGCCCAGCATCCCTGATGGCACATCCTATGGCCTGAAGCGGCTTGAGACGGATTACGTGGACCTCTACCAGATCCATCGCTGGGATTACGAAACTCCCATCGAGGAGACAATGGAAGCGCTAAACGATGTGGTACGGGCGGGCAAGGCCCGTTACATCGGCGCCTCCGCTATGTGGGCCTGGCAGTTCCAGAAGGCGCTGCACATCGCCGAGAAGCACGGCTGGACCCGTTTCGTCTCGATGCAGAATCACCTGAACCTCATCTACCGCGAAGAGGAGCGGGAGATGCTGCCGCTCTGCCGCGAGGAGAAGATCGGGGTGATCCCGTACAGCCCCCTCGCCTCGGGCAGACTGACGCGTGAGTGGTCGTCGGAAAGCACGCTTCGTTCCGAAACCGATCAAATCGCGAAAAGTAAGTACGATGCGACCGCCGAAACCGATCGCCGGGTTGTGGAACGGGTTGCGGAAATCGCGGCAAAGCACGGGGTTCCGCGCGTTCACATCGCGCTGGCCTGGCTGTTACAGAAGGAGCCGGTAACGGCCCCCATCATTGGGGCCACCAAGATCATGCATCTGGAAGATGCCGTCGGCGCGCTGGCCGTTAAACTGACCCAGGAAGAGGTCGCCTCCCTGGAAGAGCCGTATGTGCCGCATCACATCGTCGGTCATCAGTAAATGCAGGCAATGGTATAGAAGCATTTAATGTACCCGACTCTATAAGAGGGACGATTGAGCTTATCGGGTAAGAAAAAAGAGCTGTATAGAAGAAAGACCTACTATGACAAGTGAGGGGAGCGACATCCCTCAGAGATAAAGTGAGTGAACATTACCAACTGAATACAGCGTGAACCTTATCAGCGGACTTGAAAGGGGCGTTGTTCGGTCAAGACGACATAGATGTGGGCGAGCAAACGATGACACACGGCGGCCATAGTCGTGTTGTGATGTTTACCCTGGTCTCGCTTGCGTTGGTAGAAGGCAGCCAAGTCAGGGTTGTAGAGGTAGGGGTTTTTAACGCTCTAATCTTGAGGTAAGATAGGAGGAAAAACGGTTAAGGGAGGTAGGCAATGGAAGGTCGAATACCAGAGGATAGCTTGTTAGGGCGGCTTAAGCAGGTGGCGGATCCCCGGCGGCGGCAAGGCAAAGTCTATCCGCTGGGGAGCCTATTGGGGATGCTGATTTTAGCTGCGCTGAATGGGGAAAGCTCGTTGCGGGGGATGTGGTGGTGGAGCTGCGAGCATTGGGCACTCATCAGCCGACCATTAGGCTTCACTGGACAGCGACATCCGCCCAGCTATGGCACGGTCTGGAATGTGGTCAGCCGCTTGGATGTTACCCCAGTGGAAGGGGTAGTGCGGGCGTGGGGTCAAGCCAGTCAATTAGCCCAAGCCGAGGTGCTGAGTGTGGATGGCAAAGTCTTACGCGGCAGTCGGCGGACTGAGCCAGTGGAAGCGGCCTTAGAAGTAGTGACCATTGTGGCACAACAGTTGAAACAAGTGGTCGGACAACAGCCGGTTGATCAGGCGGGCTATGTGCAAGCCACGGTGCAGTTGCTACGCGCCGTGCCATTGGAGGGGAAGCTAGTCACAATGGACGCCGGTTTGCTGCACCGCTCCGTGGTCAAGACCATTGGGGCTGGTGGGGGCGATTATCTGGGTTCGCTGAAGGGCAATGAACCGGAAGTCAAACAAGTGGTCCAAACCTGGCTGCAGGCGAACCTTTCCCCCTCAGGGCCATCTGCCTCCGGCTGAGGCTGTTGAATTCAGCAAAGGGCACGGTCGGCTTGAGTGTCGGGAGGTTTGGACGGTCGCCAGCTACGAACTGGGCCAGTATTTAGCTCAGGAGTTTGGCTGGCCGGGATTACAACTATCTGGTTGGATCCGACGCTCTCGCCGCAAATCAGGTCAGTCTGAATGGCAGAGCCAGGAAACAACCCTGTGGGTTAGCAGTCGCTCCTGTGAACATCTGTCCGCCTCGAAAGTGTTGACTTATCTGCGCCGGCACTGGACGATTGAAAATGGGGTTTTTCGGGTCCGCGATGTGAGTTACGATGAAGATCGCCGGCACGGACGTAAGATTGCCCCGGCCTTGTCCCTATTTCGCAACCTGGCCATCAATCTGCTCCGGCAAGAAGGTTATACCTACATCCCGGATGGCTGGCGTGATTTGGCCAGCCATCCTGATCGCGGTCTTCATCTTCTATACAAAAGATTAAAGAACTGATAACCCCTAGGTAGAGGCGAGCCGGCGTGGCCGCCAACCACAAGGCGTCGCCTGGGGGGTGATCGAGACCGGCCAACCCGTCCTCGTAGCCGGCTACGCCGCGCATTCTGAAGCCTTGCCAGACTGGGTCGAGGCCGGTGTGCATGCACTCATTTGTGTCCCGGTCGCTGCGGGTGAGGTTCGCCTGGGTGCGCTTGACCTGTGTATGCTTGACCCGGCCAAACATTTTGGCCAGCGCGATCTGCGTCTGGCAACGGCCATCGGTCAGCAGGTGGAGGTGGCTATCCAAAATGCACGCCTGTTTGAGGCAGAGCAGCGATGGCGCCAGGAAGCTGAAACCCTGCGTGACGCCTCCGCCGCACTGACCACTGCCCTCGATCTTAACCAGGTGTTGGACATGATCCTGACCCACCTGGAACGGGTGATTCCCTACGACAGCGCCTGCGTCTTCCTGGCGCAGGAAACGCGCCTGCGGGCTGTGGCCGGGCGGGGTTTTCCCTCTCTGGAACAAGTGATTGGGCAAGACTTCCCGGTGGGCGATTCGTTGATTCAGGAGATAGAGCGCACCCACCATCCCCTGATCCTGGCTGATGCCCAGGCTGACCCACGTTTTCGGCGCTGGGGTGGGGCCGACTATAGCCGCGGCTGGCTGGTGGCTGCCTATGGCCAGGCTGAGGCCGCCCTGGCCCAGGCTTTCGCCAATCAAGCCGCTGTGACAATTGAGAACGCCCGGCTGTTCGAGGCCGAGCGTAAGCGCGTGGCCATCCTGACTGCGCTCCACCAGACCGGCCTCGACCTGAGCGCGCAGCTTGACCTGCCTACCCTGCTGCGCATCATCGTTGAGCGGGCTGCGGCTCTGCTGGAAGCGCCGATGGGTGATCTCTATCTCATGCAACCCACCGCCCCTACTCAGGGCAAGCCCGGCGAACCGATCCTGGAACTGGCTGTCAGCCATAACCTGCCCCGGCAATACCTTGACGTCCACCTGCGGCTGGGCGAGGGCTTATCGGGCCGGGTGGCCGAAACCGGTGAACCGCTGATCGTGGACAATTACCGCACCTGGTCCGGGCGCACCGCCGTCTTCGAAGACACGCCGATCCGGTCGCTGCTCGGCGTGGCGGTCAGATGGCAGGGAAGGACGCTGGGCGTGATTAATGTGGCCGATGACCGCCCCGGTCGCTTCGGCCCGGCGGATGCGGCATGGCTGGCGCTATTCGCCGACCAGATCGTGGTGGCTCTTGAGAACGTCCGGTTGGTTGAAGCGTTGCAGGCCAGCAAAGAGCACTACCGCGCCCTGATCGAAAATAGCGCCGATCGCTGGCCGAGCCGGCTGTGCAGGCAGTCGTCGTCAATTTTCGCGATATCACCGAGCGCAAACGGCTAGAGGAGCAGTTCCTCCAGGTACAAAAGATGGAAGCGATTGGGCGGCTGGCGGGCGGCGTAGCTCACGATTTCAACAACCTGCTAACGGTTATCACCGGCTATGCTGACTTCCTGCTGGATCGTCACCCCAGTGACCTGGATCCATCACGGCAAGATATTGAACAGATCAAAAAAACGGTGGAGCGGGCAGCCTCACTGACCCGACAATTGCTCGCCTTCAGCCGCCGGCAGGTGCTTCAGCCGGAAATACTGGACCTTAATGCCTTGGTGGCCGATATGGATAAGCTGCTCCGCCGCCTGATCGGCGAGGACATCGAGCTGGTCACCTTGCTACAGCCGGACTTGGGCCTGGTGAAAGCCGACCCGGGCCAGCTTGAGCAGGTCATCCTGAACCTGGCCGTTAACGCCCGCGACGCTATGCCCAACGGAGGCAAACTTACCCTCGAGACAGCAAACGTTTATCTGGACGAGACGTATACTCGTCAGCACGTGGACGTGAAACCTGGCTTTCATGTCATGCTGGCAATGAGTGACACCGGCCAGGGTATGGATGGAGAGACCCGGTCACATATTTTTGAACCTTTTTTTACGACCAAAGAGCAGGGCAAAGGCACCGGCCTGGGGTTAGCCACTGTACACGGGATTGTCAACCAGAGCGGTGGTCATATCTGGGTTTATAGCGAGCCGGGGCAGGGTACGACGTTCAAAATCTACCTGCCGCGGGTCGAAGCGAGCAGCAAGCCGGCCAGACCGGGTCGGCTCTTATCTCCAGTTGTACACGGTTCGGAAACCATTCTCCTGGTGGAAGATGAAGAGTCGGTTCGAGACTTGGCCTACTTCATCTTGCTTGAGAAGGGGTACAGGGTGCTACCGGCGCGTCACGGTGCAGAGGCTATCCAGATTGGCGAACAGCAGACCGGTCCGATCCATCTGCTGCTAACCGATGTAGTAATGCCCGGCGGTATGAGTGGGCGCGAGCTGGCGGAGCGGTTGAAGCGGTTACGTCCGGGATAGAAGGTACTTTACATGTCGGGCTATACCGATAATGCCATTGTCCATCACGGTGTACTGGAGCCAGGCACTGCCTTTTTGCAGAAGCCCTTTGCCCCGGATACCCTGGCTCGCAAGGTGCGAGAGACGCTGGATGGGTGAACCATGAGGGGCAGGACAATTAGATGTACTAACAAAATGCAACTCATGGACAAAAGGTAGTCAAGTTTGCCTTAACATACCGGCCATTAATGAAAGGGGGCCTATAACCCAGCGCAGCTTCGCTAGTTTAGGGCCGACATGGCTCGCACGCTAGCGGCGATTTCCTCGACCTTGATTTTCGTATAGCCTCGCGTTGTTTTGGGGTCTTGATGTCCCAAAGCTTCCTGAACCAGGGCTAAATTGCCCGTAAACTCCAGCAGTCCATTAGCAAAATAGTGTCGTAGCGAATGAGGGGAGAGGCTAAAACGCCGGGCAATGTCGGCTTGTTCAGCCAATTGATCAAATAAATACTGGACTGAACGTGTACTCAGCGGGAAACGGGCTTCGGGCCGAACCGAACGATCGTGCCGGCAGAAAAGGGGGTGGACCGCTACCTGCACCAGCAACGACTCATCTTGGCGGTCGGCCAGGTAGGATTGGATTGCCGTCCATGCTTCGTCATCAAAAGCTACAAAACGAGTTTTACGCCCCTTGCCGGTTACCCAGGCCCCCCGGCGGCTATCGTCTAAATCGCCCCGCTTCAAACTGACCAGTTCACCGACCCTCATTCCCGATGATTTGAGAGCCAAAATAATGGCCAAATTCCGCCGCCAAACTAAGGTTAAGCGGCGGCGGTAAGTGGGTGGAGTATCGGCCTCAATAGCCGGCGGCAGGCGAGCTGCATTAACCAATGCTTCGATAATCTCCTGGCTGGGGATTTTTTGAGTCACCGGCTTGTCTTTGACTCGTGTAGCCTGGGCTAACTCTTCCTTGATCCGGTTATATTCGGCGTAGTCAAAGGCAGGTAGGCGTTTCCGCAGCACCAAAAAGCGCACAAAGCGGGTCACAGCCAATAAATAAAGGGCTCGAGTACTTTCGGCTAGAGGGGTTGGAACGGTATACATATTGCGTTGGTATGTTTGCTTAAGCAGCCAGGCCGGCAATTCTTGAAGCATCTCAGGAGTCAAATCGGCGATTGGACGGTCGTCGGTCCAGCTTTGAGTTTGTTGGAGATAATTTTTGAGCTGGGCCAACCCTTGATAATAAGTACGGGCAGTGTGGGAGGATTGACCACCTCCCGCCGTTTTTAGAAATACCTGGCGCTCACTATCCAGAGTTGGTTGAGGTAGGACATCCAACTTGGTTCCAGAATCATTGCTCATCTCTTTCTCCTATAACGGTTCATATTAGGCGTCTTATCAGAACCATTATATCACACTGATTAAACTTAAGCAAGAACCCCCCGGAGTCAAGATTTCCTTCCAATTGACCTTTCAACTTGTTTAAGCGTTAGCCCGTTGGCTAAAATCAGTATTATTTCAGGTGCTCCACGAACAGTGCGAAAAGTACCTCTAAATTCGTTGAGTATGTATAGGTTTTTGGTCTTGAGATGGCAACCATCAGAATGAAAAAACAAGGTTGGGATAATACTATACGAAAACATACTCCCTACCCTAACAAAAGAAGAACAGGTGTTAGTCGCAGTCATCGCCTGCGTCAATAACCCGGCGCATGGCCTCGGCCAGAACTGTGCCAATCAACGAGCCGCTGACAACATCGCCTGGATAATGTACACCCAGGTAAATTCGTGAAAAGGCCACCAGCGCAGCCACGACAAACCACAGCGGGACCAGGGCCGGATAGCGCCGGGTTAACAGCCAGGCTCCGGCAAAAGCCGCTGCCGAATGACCCGATGGAAAGGAATAACTACCCGGTTTCCGCCCGACGGTAATAGCCTGAACGATATCAATAAAGGGCCGGCGGCGGCGGAAATAGTATTTGATGGGATATTCGACAATGAGCGTGGCAACCCACAGTGGCGGCGCAATCTGCAAAAAGGCCCGGCGGTGGCGACGGCGGTTAAGCAGCATGGCCCCAAATAAGCCCACAAACCAGGCCAGCCCGCCGTTAAAAGCGATAGTGAAGGCGCTCATAATCAGGTTGGTGAGCCGGGTGTGGGGTAAATGATTAATCGTTAGAAACAGGCGAACATCCAGCTTCTGGTAAGGTTTCATCCGAGCCAGAATAGCCTCGCGGAGGAAGAAACGCTGTTGCTCCAACTCCGGGTCGTGCTCGCCCCGCTGTTCTGGGTTCAGTACGGCTTGTAGTGCTTGTTCCAAAGCTTCGCGGGTTTCGCCGGTGCTACCGGCCACTTGTTGGGCCGCCGTAAGCAGCGTAGCTGAAGCTTTCTCGGTTCCCGATGTGCTGACGGCGGCCTCCTGGATAGCCTGGGCGAGTTCCGCTTCGGCGGGAGCCTCTTCACGTACATCTCGCTCTTTTACCTCGGCAGCGGCATCGAGCATGGTATCGGCTACCTGCTGGGCTTCTTCAGGGGTAGTAATCTGACGCACCGCCTGCTTGACTGCTTTTTTGGCCGGTCTGGCCCTGGCTTTGGTCTCAGGGGAGACCGGCTCATTGCTGACTACTCCGGTTCCTTTTTCTTCGGCCGAGTCTGCTGGGTCGTGGGCTTCGTGGCTCATTTTGCTGTTACCGATCTGGGTCTTCAAAACCCTGGGTAGCATTCTCCTCGGCTAATTGGCGGGCGCGGTAGGCCACCACACTAGCCCGCGTCGCCTGCCAGGTCTGACCCTGCTGCTCGCCTTCCAACTCACCCGCTTCGATGAGCAGGATGACGTTATCTTCTTTCATGTTCAGGTAATCACTAATTTCCTGAACTGTCATCGTATCAGCCATTTGTTTGTTCCCCCTTTAGTTACTGATTCTAAAATTCAGTTTCTAATAACAGGAATTAATTCTAGCAGGTCGGTAGGCTGATGACCAATATTGACCGCGCTTTCCCCCCGTGATAGAATTGCCGAAGACGGGAGATTATTAGGCTGAATCTCCAATTTCTAATCTCCCGCCTCCAATCTCTTAAAAAGGACGGGTCAATGGAGATCACCCAGCAAGAATTGGCTTATCTTAAGCTGCTAGCCAAGCAGTATCCCACCATCCAGGCGGCGGCCACCGAGATTATCAATCTCAACGCTATTCTCAACTTGCCCAAAGGGACGGAGCATTTTGTCTCGGACATTCATGGCGAGTATGAGGCTTTTCTGCACGTACTGCGCAATGGTTCCGGCTCAATCAAACGCAAAATCGAAGAGATTTTTGCCGATACCCTGCCGGCCCGAGAGAAGCGCAGCCTGATTACCCTTATCTATTACCCGGAGCAAAAAATCCCGCTTATCCTCAAAACGGTCGAAGATGAGGACGAATGGTACCGGCTGACCCTGTTCCGGTTGATTAAAATGTGCCGGGTGGTCTCTTCTAAATATACCCGTTCCAAAGTCCGCAAAGCCCTGCCGCCGGCCTTTGCCTATATCATCGAGGAGCTGCTGCACGAGCAAGAAAGTGGCTACAACAAACAAGAGTATTACCAGAGTATCATCCAGACTATCATTGCGACAGGTCGGGCCAGAGATTTTATCATCGCGCTGTGCAAACTCATCCAGCGTCTGGTGATTGACCGGCTGCACGTCATCGGCGATGTGTTTGACCGGGGGCCGGGACCGCACTTCATTATGGACGCCTTGATGGAGTACCATGCAGTTGACTTTCAGTGGGGCAACCACGATATCGTCTGGATGGGAGCAGCCGCCGGTAGTGGAGCCTGTATCGCTAATGTCATCCGCAATGCCCTGCGCTATGCCACCGTCGAAACGCTTGAAAACGGCTATGCCATCAATTTGCTGCCGTTGGCCTCTCTGGCGGTCGAGGTTTATGGCGATGATCCCTGCAAACATTTCCGGCCCAAACCCTTCCGCATTGAGGAATACACTGAAAATGAGTTGCAACTGATGTCGCAGATGCACAAGGCGATTACCATTATCCAGCTCAAACTTGAAGCAGAGATCATTATGCGCCGGCCTCACTATTTGATGGAGGATCGGTTGTTGTTAGATAAAATTGATTATACAAAAAATACGGTTTGCCTCGAAGGACAAATTTATTCCCTGCAAGATACCCACTTCCCCACCATCAACCCAACCTGCCCCTATGGTCTGACCGAGCAGGAGCAGAACGTGGTCGAACGGCTCAAACAATCTTTTATTCACAGCGAGCGGCTACAAAAACATATTCGCTTTTTGTATGCCCGCGGCAGCATGTACCTGGTTTACAACGACAATCTGCTCTACCACGGCTGTATTGCTATGAATGAGGATGGTTCTTTCAAAGCGTTCAAAGTCGAAGGACAGGAGTTTACGGCCAAAGCCTTTATGGATCGGGCTGACCGGCTGGCCCGGCAGGGTTACTTTGCCGACGACCCGGAGCAGCGGCAGTACGGCCAGGATGCCATGTGGTATTTGTGGAGCGGGGCGCAATCGCCGCTCTTTGGCAAACACAAAATGTCTACCTTTGAGCGCTATTTTATCGCCGACAAGGCTACCCATGACGAAAAAATGAACCCCTACTACGCCTTTCGGGATCAGGAAGAAACGGCTCGGCGCATCCTGCAAGAGTTCGACCTGGACCCCGACACGGCTCATATCGTCAATGGGCACGTGCCGGTCAAGGTGAAAAAGGGTGAGCGGCCCATCAAAGCCGGCGGGCGGCTGTTTGTGATTGACGGCGGTTTTGCCAAAGCCTACCAGGCCAAAACCGGCATCGCCGGCTATACCTTGATCTCCAATTCCTACGGCCTGTTGCTGGCCGCACATGACCCCTTTGAATCTACCCAGAAGGCCATCGAGGAAGAACAAGACATCCTCTCCAAAATCGAGATTGTGGAGACCAAAAATACCCGTATCCGGGTTAAAGATACCGACCTGGGCCGGGAGATGCAGCAGCAAATTGAGGATTTGCAGCGGCTTTTGCATGCTTATCGAGTAGGATTGATTAAAGAAGCCTAACCCGCTTCCTCCAAGAGGGGCAAGGAGAGAAGATTGACCGGCATCTCTGCCTGTGCTAGAATTTTGACCATTCTAACGAGGGGATTCGACGATGAGCGAGACTTTTAGGGTGGTGAACAGCACCCCGGATATGGTAAACCAATTAGAGGCAATTCAGCGAGCCAGTTTTCCCAGCCTGTCCGAAGTAGAGATAATGACCGCTGCGCACTACGCCGCCCAGATCAAACGCTTCCCTGAAGGTCAATTGGCCGTGCTCAACGAGGCCGGGCGGGCCGTAGCCTGCTCCACCGATTTCCGTACAAAGGTAGATTTTGACCACTTTGAGCATCGTTACCTTGACGCGGTAGATCACAACTGGTTGGGCAATCACGACCCGGAAGGTGATTGGCTGTATGGCGCCGACATCGGCGTGCTGCCGGAGTATCGGCGGCGGGGCCTGGCAACCATGCTTTACCGGGCCAGACATGACTTGATTCGCCGCTTAAATTTAAAGGGACACGTGGCCGGAGGAATGTTGAAAGGGTATGGCCAGCACAAAGATAAGCTGTCGGTTGAAGATTACGTAGCCAAAGTTGTCGCCGGAGAGATGTTTGACCCCACCCTGAGCATCCAACTCAAACGCGGCTTCACCGTCCACGGCATCATCCAAAATTATGTAGATGACCCGTCGTGTGATGGAAAAGCGGCGTTTATTGTTTGGCATAACCCTGAGTATCGTGAAGCTTAAAACGTAGTGCGTGGTCCCTAAAAAAAAAGGACCACGCACTACGCACCATGAAGGATCTAACGGTTTTTTCTCAATGAACCGCGTTGACCGACTCATGGCCTATCTGCTCCTGTTTCAAAGCCGGGGGTTGATGCGGGCGCAGGATTTTGCTAGGGAATTTGAGATCAGCGAGCGCACGGTTTACCGGGATATTCAGGCGCTGTGCGAAGTCGGCGTGCCGATTGTGGCCATGCCCGGCGAGGGCTATCGGTTGATGGAAGGCTACTATCTGCCGCCCATTACCTTTTCGGCAGATGAGGCGCGCTCGCTTTACCTGGCTATTTCGATGCTGGTCGGGCTGACCACGCCCGGCCCGACGCAGCAGGCGGCCTCGTCAGCCCTGGAAAAAATCCGGGCGGTTCTCCCCGAAGCGACGCTGCACCAGGTTGAGGCGCTGCAAAGCGTGATTCGGTTTTATGCTTTTCCCCGCCCTACCCTTAACTTCGACGACAAAACTTTTCTGACCCTCCACGAGGCTATCCAACAGCGCAAAATTGTTTGGCTGCGTTATCACGCCTTTAGCAACGAAATCACCGAACGGGAGGTGGAGCCACTGGAACTGGCCTATTTCGGCGACACCTGGGTTCTTTCCGGCTACTGCCGCCTGCGCCAGGGAATACGCAACTTCCGGCTGGATCGGATTGACCTGCTGCTGCTGCGAGATGAACAGTTCAAGCCGCGTGAGCTTGGTTTACGGGAACGGTCTTCTGGCCAGGAACGCCAGACTGTTGTAGTTCGATTTGATCCTACCGTGACTCGCTGGGTGCGCGAGAGGCAGCATTTTAACCTGGTCGAAGCAAGGGATGACGGGGTGATGGTTTACCGGCCCAGCTCATTTGAGCAAATCACAGGCTGGCTGCTGAGTTGGGGCGACAAGATGGAGGTGTTGGAACCGGCCGAACTGCGGGAGCGGCTGGCCGGGATAGCGGCTCGTATTCTGGCACAGCATCAAAACGAGAGACCGGGGACCGGGGACCGGAGACCGGCAACTTAACATCCTATCTCCAAACCTCCCGTTTACCGTCTACTCTTTCACCAAGATAACCCCAGCGCCGTCGTTAAAAATCCAATGTAAGGCGCAGCCTGGCGGCAAATCCCGGTGTAGCGATCTATAAAATCAGGCTCACAGGCATCAGCTTCGCTGAACGTGACCGAAGCGATAAAATCTTTGCGTTTCAAATCTTCGACAAAAGGGTGATCGGGGTCATAGCCTTTGGGCGGGTTTTTGAGCGACTCGCCGCCGATGGTAAAGGTCGCCAAAAAGGTTTCATCCCGGCTGGCCCGCTGCCAGCGTTCCGGCTGCGCCACAATCGCATCGCGGATTTTAGCCAGGGTTGGGGCATCAGGCTGCCAGATACCTACTCCGGCAAAAACACCATCCGGCTCCAGGTGCAGGTAAAAACCCGGCGCGTGAGCGTCCTTGCCCACTTCGTGCCGAAAATGGACCCCGGCTGCTGTTTTGTAAGGACTCTTATCTTTAGAAAAACGAATATCACGGTTGATGCGGAACAGCGAGCCGCCCGTTTTGCGGGCATCGGCCACATAATGAGGGCTGATTTCGGCCAGGCGCAGGCCAAAATTGCCGATGAATCCCAGCAGCGGCTCGCGCACGCACTTTTCATAGCGCTGTTTATTGACCTCAAACCATTCACGGGTATTGTTGGCCTTTAGTTCTCTGAAAAAAGTGAAAAGTTCTGGTGTAATTTGAGTCATCGGTTCCCCTCTAAAATAGAGTAAACAGTGATCAGTCACCAGTAATCAGTTAAACTGTTTACTGATTACTACTCACTGATAACTGGCCGCTACGGCAAAACCAGATTGTCCGCCTCATCGAAGCCCCAAAAAGGATTCCAGGCGACTTCCCACAGGTGGCCGTCAGGGTCAGCAAAATAGCCGCTATAACCGCCCCAGAATACGTTTTCAGCCTGCTTGACAATCGTCGCCCCCAGGCGCTCGACCGTTTGCAGGACTTCATCAACTTCTTCTCGGCTCTTGGTATTGTAGGCCAGGGTGATCCCGGCAAAGCCGCTCCCTTCCGGGCTGACCCGCGCATCTTCGGCCAGTTTGTCACGCGGATAAAGGCCCAGCACTACCCCTCCCAATGGAAAAAAGGCCACATCATCCTGGCTGGCGCTCGACGGCTGCCAGCCCAAGCCTTCCTGGTAAAATTTCAAGGCGCGTTCAAAATCTTTGACGCCTAAAGAGACAAGGTTCAGTTTGGGCCTCATGATTTACCTCAATTGAGCGACTTCAGCATAACGAAAACAATCTACCACGTGATCGTTGACCAATCCCACTGCCTGCATAAAAGCGTAACAGATGGTTGGTCCAACAAAGTTGAACCCGCGCCGGCGCAAATCTTTGCTCAACGTCTCGGACTCAGGCGTTTGCGGGGGCACTTCGGCCAGGCTGGCCCATTGATTTTGGCGGGGCTGGCCGCCGACAAAACACCACAGATAAGCGTCAAAGCTGCCAAATTCCTGCTGTATGGACAGAAAAGCGCGGGCATTTTGCGCGGCTGCCTCGATTTTACGGCGGTTGCGGACGATACCGGCATTGCTCAACAGTTCCTCAACCTTGGCCGGGCCATAGCCGGCAACTCGCTCCGGTTCAAAGTTATCAAAAGCCAGGCGATAGTTGTCGCGTTTATTCAAAATCGTACTCCAGCTCAGCCCCGCCTGCGCTCCTTCGAGGATGAGCATTTCAAAAAGCTGCCGGTCGTTATGAACGGGTACGCCCCATTCGTGGTCATGATAGGCAATGTAGATCGGGTCGGAGCCGGCCCAGGCGCATCGTTGAATCACAGTTATCATCCTCCTGTGAAAATAACTTGTTTGTAGTAGCGACTTCAGTCGCTGACAACCCGGACGACTGAAGTCGTCACTACGAACAATTTTCATCGTCGGTGTTGTCCGTCAAGGACTCTCCGACTCCCTTGAAACGGATAAACGATTGTCAGGAACTCATAGACCTTTGTAGGAACTGAGGGAATTTATTTCCCCCAGTTCCTGGGGCTATTCAATTTTTCTAATTGGTCGAAGGCCGGCCAAGCACGCGGAGGATGTGGTTATCGGGGGTGCGGAACAGAAAAGTGCGGCCAAAAGGCATATCATGCGGCGCGCTGATCATTTCCACCCCGGCCGTTTGATATTGCGCATAAGCCGCATCAACATCGGCCACCATAAAAGCGGTGTCGAAGGACTGGGTCACTCCCTCTTGTTCAAGACCACTAATCAGACCCAGAATTGCCCCACCCTCAGTAGTAAACTGGCTGTAAAAGTTGGGGATGCTCTCTTTTTCATCGAGCCTTAACCCTAACTTTTGAGTATAGAACTCCGTTGCGGTAGGAATATCTTTCACTACCAGCCCCAGCCAAGCCATTTGTTGAATCATTTTGTTACCTCCATTGTTGTTAGTAGTTTGAATAGAGTTATGCTTTTACTTTAGCATATCACTACTGACAACAGTATGTCAGGAGGTTTTGGCGCTTTTTGGGTTTTTACATGTGCCCGGTCTTCATATAGCGCAAATGCCAGCTAAAAGACTCCTCGAGCAGGTGAGGCGTATGCTTACCAGGAGATAACTCCAGAGCGCGCCGATAATATTCGCGCAAGGCGGGCCGATAATCGGGATGGGCGCACTTTTCGATTATCTGGACGGCTCGCTGTTTGGGCGAAAGGCCACGCAAATCGGCCAGGCCTTGTTCGGTTACCAGCACCTGAACATCGTGCTCGGTGTGGTCTACGTGGGAAACCATGGGCACAATGGCCGAAATAGCCCCATTTTTGGCCGTCGAAGGAGTCATAAAAATTGAAAGGTAGGCGTTGCGGGCAAAGTCGCCGGAACCGCCGATACCATTCATGACGCTTGTGCCCATGATATGAGTTGAATTGACATTACCGTAGATATCGGCTTCGATCATGCCATTCATGGACAAACAGCCCAGTCGCCGGATGACTTCCGGATGATTACTGATCCCCTGAGCGCGAAGGATAATTCGCTGGCGGTATTCGTCAATATTTTGGTTAAATTCGGCCAGCGAGTCTGGGCTAAATGCTAAACCCGTAGCTGAAGCGCTTAACAGTTTACCGGAACGAAGCAGGTCCAACATACCATCCTGGATTACTTCGGTATAAGCCGTCATGTTGCTGAAAGGACCTTCATTCAGACCTGCTAATACCGCGTTGGCAATGTTACCCACCCCCGACTGGAGAGGTAACAAATTTTCAGGCAGCCGGCCTTTTTTGATTTCATGACTAAAAAACTCTAGGATGTGCCCGGCAATCCGCCAGGAGGTTTCGTTGGGAGGCGTAAAGGGCGTGTTATAATCAGGCGCGTTCGTTTCTATAATTGCCACAATCTTGTCGGGACAGCAGCGCAGATAAGGGATGCCAATCCGGTCATCCGATTTGGTAATCGGGATGGGCTGGCGTCCGGGGGGGCGGCGAGTGTAGTAATAAATGTCGTGCATGCCCTCCATTTTTTCGCTCTGCCAGGAGTTGACTTCCAGAATAACTTTATCAGCCTGGTCGAGCCAGGTTTTGTTATTGCCGACGGAAGTGGAGGGTACCAACCGGCAATCGTCCAGAATACTGGTCACCTCCACCACAGCAAAATCCAGCTTGCCCAGAAAACCAAAACTAACAAACTGAGGCACATGACTGAGATGCAGGTCAATATACTCCATCTGGCCTTTGTTAATCCGTTCACGCGAGGCCGGATCCGATTGATAAGGCAGACGCAATTCAATGCCATCAGCCTTGGCGAGCGCCCCGTCCAGTTCCGGGGCTGTGGAAGCGCCGGTCCAAACCTCGATCTTAAAATCCTGGCCGGCCTGGTGAGCCTGTATAATCCGCTGGGCCAAAGCCAACGGAACATCCTTGGGATAACCTGAGCCGGTAAACCCACTCATCCCCACTGAGGCCCCTAATGGAATCAATGCCGCAGCCTCTTCGCTGCTCATCACCTTACTATGTAACTTTTTATCGTATATTCTTGATTGATTTGACATTGTCTATCGTTCCTTCTAATTTTACCTGAAATTATCATCCCTTATGGTGATCTATCGAAATGAAAAGTTGGCTTTCACCTTGAATGAGCGTTTGGCTCATGTTAAGTACTAGTGCAAAGCAGGCCGGGCTCCCACGCCCGGCCCTCGGCGGCGTGGGAGCCGCCTCCGCTAAATTGCACTTGTTCTATACATGAGCCGAGCGTTTTTCCGAATCAAAAAATTGGGCATCCCACTGATGAGATGCCCAATAATGATACAAGGGTTGCCAAGGTTCGAGTCGTAGTAAAAGATAAGTGAGGGTGTCATACACCTGATAAAGAACACCCTTGATGTCAGCAATCATATAACAAAAACCCGGCCAAGCATAGTGATAGAAGTCATAAAAAAACCGTCCAAAAGTCACTTGAATTATTGATTAGACCCATTGTTCCTACCAGAATTGATATACTCCCAAAACCACCAGCACCATTGATAAATAGATTATAACACGGCCGAAAAACCCCTAAAAATTAGGGGTCACAAAACCGAAAATCTATGGTATGCTTGGCGCAGTAAGAGTTTCCTCCTTCATTCTTATCGGTCTTCTCCTTAACCTCACCCCCGGCTGATATTTTCAGCCGGGGGCGCTTCTTTTAAACTGCTATTTGCAACTTATTTGGCCTGTGGTATTCTTCCGGCTATGAGCAACAAACGCTATCCTATTCCCGCCGGAGAAGCGCGGATTGAACTTCACGTCAAAAACTCGCGTTTTATCAGCCGGGCCGGCTACACTCCCAGCGTAGCGGAGGCCAAAGCATTTATTGAAAAGGTCAAAGCCGAAGAACCGGGTTGTACCCACGCCGTTTATGCTTTTGCCGTAGGGCACGGCGCAGCGGTGACTCATGGCATGAGCGATGCCGGCGAACCGAGCGGCACTGCCGGACGCCCGGCCCTAGCTGTGGTCAAGGGCAGCGGATTGGGGGATGTGACGGTAGTCATTGTGCGTTACTTTGGTGGGACCAAATTGGGCACAGGCGGGTTGGTCAAAGCTTACACCGAAACGGCTCAGGCGGTGCTGGCCGCACTGCCCGTGACCGAAAAGGTCGAACGGCGTTCGGTCAAGGTCACTATTCCCTATACCTTTTATGAGCAGGTCAGGCGGCTGGTGGAGGCTCATCAAGGCCAGGTTGAGGGGGAGGAGTTTGCCACAGATATAACTCTGAAACTAACCTTCACTACGGACGAATTGCCCCTTTTTCAAGCGGCGCTGGCCGAAATGACCCACGGGCAAGCCCTGGCCGAAATAGTGAACCCGTGAAGGCTGCTTTGACAACCCTCCCCGCCTGGATTATCATACTTTCAAACCAACTCGAGGCCGATTATGACAAGCCTTTTAGATAATATTCGGGTGATTGATGTAACCCAGGCGTTGGCCGGTCCCTATTGCACCATGCTGTTGGGGGATATGGGCGCGGATGTCATCAAGGTCGAAACGCCAGGGGTTGGCGACCAAAGCCGAGGCTGGGGGCCACCTTTTGTCGAAGGGGAGAGCACCTACTATTTGAGCATCAATCGCAACAAACGCAGTCTGACGCTCGACATCAAATCTCCTGAAGGGCAAAAAATACTCCATCAACTTGTCGCCAGCGCCGATGTGTTTGTCTGTAATATCCCCAAAGAGTCGTCGCGCCAGCGGGCCGGGGTGGATCTGGCTACGCTGCAAGCCCTGAATCCACGGTTGATTTACTGCCTGATCAGCGGTTACGGCAGTACCGGCCCTTACGCGGAGCGCCCCGGCTATGATTTGATCGCCCAGGGTGAAGCCGGCTTGATGAGTGTGACCGGCGAACCCGACGGCGAACCTATGCGTTACCCTATTCCCATTGCCGATATTACCACCGGCTTGTACTCGACCATTGGCATTTTGGCGGCGCTGTTCAACCGCGAGCGCACCGGCCAGGGGCAGGCTCTGGATATGACGCTTATGGAAAGCCAATCGGCATGGCTGACAATGCTGGCTTCGGCGCTGCTCAACGGCGGCCAGGAGCCGCAACGCCTGGGCAATTTGCATCCCAATATTGTGCCCTATCAGGTTTTCAAGGCGAAGGATAAATATATTATTTTGACAATCGGCACCGAAAAACTGTGGCAGGCTTTTTGCCAGGCGTTGGGCTTGGAGCATCTGAAAACTGACCCGCGCTTTGCCACTAATAAAGATCGCGCCAAAAACCGGACGGAATTGATTCCCATTCTGGATGAGTTGTTCTCGGCCCAAACCGCTGACTATTGGCTGGAGAAGCTCAAAGATACCGGTATTCCCAACGGCCCCATCAATACCATTGCCGATACCCTGGCCCATCCTCAGCATCGGGCGCGTCACTTTATTGTCGAATTGGAGCATCCGTTGATTGGCATGGTCAAATCTATGGGCAACCCGGTCAATCTTTCGGCCACGCCGGTCAGTTACCGCCTGGCTCCGCCCACATTGGGCCAGCATACCGACGAAGTGCTGGCCGGGTTGGGTTACGATGAGGCGACCATCGCCCACTTCCGGGAGCAGGGCATAGTTTAGACAGTTACCTGAACAGTTATCAGTAATCGTAGACAGTTTAACTGATTACTGCTTACCGACCACTAACCACTGATTACTATTTTCGGAGGAGTTCACCATGAGTGAAGAAGAAAAAATCGTTGTAACCATTAAGCGCAAAGACCGGACAATGGTCTTTCCGGTGAATGAGCGGGATAAGTTACGCGACATTCTGAAAGACCGCATCTGGTGGGACCGCCGCAGCAACCGCTGGGCCGGGCGCGGCGATGTGGAGGAGTTGAAAGAAATTCTGGAAGGACAGGGCTACGAAGTAAAATTAATTGGGCCTAAATAAAAAAACCGGGACAACGTCCCGGTTTTTTGTGTGAGGTAAAAAAATTACTCTTCCTCTTCTTCTTTCTTCTCTTTGGCTCCGGTGAGAACTTCCGGCTCGGCGCTGACAGGCGCTTCCTCTTCCAGTGCTTCTTCCAGGCGCGGCGGTTCAACCTTGGCCACCATTGACTCGGGGTCAGACAGGATGGTAATAGAACTGGGCACGATTAAATCGGCAACGGTCAGCATACTGTCAAGTTCAGTCAACCCCTCGACATTGACCTCGATGGCTGAAACCAAATCTGCCGGCAAACATTCGATTTCTACTTCCGATAGGCCATGCACTAAAATACCGTTTAAATCCTTCACCGCGGGCGAGATGCCAACAAATACCAGCGGCACATGGGCGGTCACCTTCTCGCGCATATTAACCGCATAAAAGTCCACGTGTAGCACGCTACGTTTGATGGCGTCAATTTGAATATCGCGGGCCAGGGTCATGCGTGGCCTTTTGCTGCCAATCTGTAAGGCAATAAGTTGGTGGGTACCGGCCTGAGCCAGCACTTTGCGCAGCTCTTTGGCCTCGACTTGAATAGGGTCGGCTTCAACGCCTTTACCGTAAACTACGGCGGGCACATAACCTTGCCGGCGTAACTGCCCCAGACCTTTGCCGGTAGTTTGACGAGCTTCTGCTTTTAATTCAAGGGCTTCCATAAATTTTTACTCCTTCAGCGCTGGAGCGGTTAGACGAGAAAACCGGGACCAGTTAGCGTAATTTATAAATTTGATTAAAATCTCCGCACAAAATAAAATCGCCCCCAATGCGGACGATTTTATCCAAACAACCGTGCTATTTTAATAATGAAGACTGCTTTCGTCAAATTTATGTCAGTTCGATGAAAAGCCTCTTATCCTGATCCGCCTGAAATTGTGACAAAAAATTTTAAGGTTCAACCTATTTACAATTTTAACCTCTTGGTATAATACTAGAGCTATGAGAGTTCAGCCAAACGCACTCATTGCCGTTGAAGAAGCGCTTGGTCTCATTTTAGAAAAGATTGCCCCCGTTGAAGCCGAAGTTGTTCCCTTAAGCCAAAGCTTCAATCGTGTTTTGGCCCAGGCAGTGATAGCCCAGGTCAACGTGCCGCCCTTTGCCAATTCGGCTATGGATGGTTATGCCGTTATGGCGGCTGACTGCGCCGGCGCCAGCCGGGAAAACCCGGTCCGGCTCACCATAATTGACAACGTTGCGGCAGGCGCCACACCAACCAAAAAATTAGCCTCGCGCACGGCGATTCGAATCATGACCGGCGCGCCGCTGCCGGAAGGGGCGGATGCCGTGGTTCGCTTTGAGGAAACCAGCGAGTATTCTCCCCAGGCTTCCTCCTTGGCCGGTAATGAGGTTCTGATTTATCAGGCGGCCGCCGCCGGTGATAATGTGCGACCTGCCGGAGAAGACATCAGGGCTGGCCAGACCATTTTGGAACCGGGCCACCGCCTGCGGCCCCAGGATATCGGCGTGCTGGCCGCCATCGGCCAGGCTGAGGTGCAGGTCCACCGGCGGCCACGTGTAGCCGTTTTAGCCACCGGCGACGAGCTGGTAGATGTGGCTGACCCCATCAAGCCGGGCCAAATTCGCAACTCCAACGGCTATACCCAGGCGGCCCTGGTGGAAAAGTACGGCGGCGAACCTGTGAGGCTGGGTATTGCCCGTGACACGGTTGAAGATTTGACCGCCAAAATCCGGGCCGGCCTGGCCCAAAACGTGGACCTATTTTTGACCTCAGCCGGGGTGTCGGTGGGCGATTTTGATATGGTCAAAAAGGTCCTGGCTGCCGAAGGCGAGATGCAATTCTGGCAGGTCGCCATCAAGCCAGGCAAACCCCTGGCTTTTGGGCTGCTGCGTCCTCAAAGCGAGGCCGGTCAGGATGTGCCCCTGATTGGGTTACCAGGCAATCCCGTAGCGGCTATGGTAGCCTTTGAAGTTTTTGCGCGTCCAGCCATTTTGAAATTGGGCGGGCAGCGCTCCTACGCCAAAACCAGCGTCCGCGCCTGTCTGGATGAGACGATTGAGAACAGCGGGCGGCGGCACTATATGCGCGGCCTAGTCCACCTGGAGCCAGATGGTTATCATGTGACCACCCGAGGCAGCGGGGTGCAGGTGCAAGGTTCAGGCATTTTAACTTCGATGGTCTGGGCAAACGGCCTGGTGGTAGTGCCGGAGCATATTACGCAGCTACCCGCCGGGGCCACAGTTGAAGTTTGGATACTTGACTGACCACTTAAATTGATTAAACTTTGTAGGGAAATTACCGAGGGCAAGGTAACAAGTAGCAAGGTAGCAGAGGCACAGCTTTGCTACCTTGCTACCTTGCTACTCTGTCACTTGACTGAGGGATAATTAATTGACTAAAACCAGAAGCCGTCCAACCATGTCAAAGAAGCCAACCGGATCAGCCACCATCTCGCCTTTGATGATCGGGATTGTGGTTGCCGCCGCCGTGTTGATTGTTGGCGGACTCATTGCCCTGGGGAATATGGGCAATCAGCCTACCGCCAATGTTGATCTTAGTATGTTTCCCACCAAAGGCAACCCCGAGGCTGCGGTAACTATGGTGGAATACTCGGATTATGGCTGACCGCATTGTCGAGCTTTTGCGCTCGAGAAATTTCCTCTGCTGGATGCAGAGTACATCGAAACGGGTAAAATAAAGTTTATCGTTCACTCTTTTAACCTGGGCAGCCCGGAAATGGCTTTAGCCGCCGAAGCAGCTTGGTGTGCGGCTGATCAAAACAAGTTTTTTGAATATCAGCACGCTTTGTATGAGAATCAAGGCACTGGCTGGAACCAGACCAATCTGGCCGACCTGGCCGGTCGCACTGGCCTAGATCAAAATGCTATGGCCCAATGCCTGTCGAGCGGTACTCATCGGGCAGATGTGGAGAACGCTCGCCGGGCCGCTTTTAATCGAGGGGTTAATTCAACGCCGACTTTCTTTGTTAACAATCAGCGCATTCAGGGCAATGTGCCCTATGAGGAATTTCAGCGAGTAATTGAACAGGAGTTAGCTAAAGTCCAATGAGCACCATTACCACCCGGCTAAAGTTAGTCACCCTGGATTGGCTGACTTTACTGATGATTTTGTTGACGATGGCCGGTTTGGGGGTATCGGGCTATCTGATGTGGGGTTACACCGTACCTGGCGCCACCCTATCGTGTGGCGCTTCGAGTGGTTGCGAAACGGTCAAAAACAGTGTCTACGCTAATTTGGCTGGGATTCCTTTGCCCCTGGTGGGATTGGTTTCGTATGCAACCCTGTTGGTTTTACTGGTCTTGCAAGAGCAACCGCTTATCAACCAGCGGGGCTGGTCGCCTTATCTCGCCTTAGCCATCCTGGGCGTTTCTCTGGCCGGTGTGTTATATTCGGCCTATTTGACTTACATCGAGTTATTTGTTATTGATGCGATTTGCCGTTGGTGTGTCGCCTCGGCCATTATCATGGTCGCCATTTTTGTTCTATCAGTTTTCAACTTACGCAATAATCAATCTTACTATACCGAGAGGTAATCATGGCTACAAAAATTATTTGCCGGGCAAGCGATTGTATCTTCTGGGAAGACAAAATTTGCACTTCCGAAGAGATTATCTACGATCCAGAGGAAGGCTGTCTGACTTATGAAGTGTTGGACGACCTGGTTGACCTGAGCGAGGATGAAGAGGAATGGGAGGACGACGAGCTGATTGACGACGACGAAGAGGATGAAGAGCTGGCCTGGGACGAGGACGAGGATGAGGACCTCTTCCTTGACGACGACATCGAAGCTGAAGAAGACGACCGGGATTGGAGACTCTAGGCCGATTTTACGCGCTAATTACCTTAGCCCAACCCAAAACAGTTGATTCGAGCCAGCGGCCCTTCTTGCCCTGGCTCGTTTTTTACCGAGTGTGTAAGGCAAACTAAAGTTTGCCCTACAAATTATGCTGCACAGGAAAACTAAATGACCCAACAAGTCGATATTTTACTGACCCATGGCTATGTGGTAACCATGGATGATTCCCTGCGCCTCTACCCTGATGGCGCGGTTGCCATCAAAGATAATCTCATCAGCGCAGTGGGGCCGGCGAGCGAACTTGAAGCCGCCTTTGAGGCCGTTACCGTCATTGACTGCCAGAACTGCATTATCAGCCCCGGCCTGATCAATGCCCACACCCATGCTTCGATGACCCTGCTGCGCGGGCTGGCCGACGATTTGCGGCTGGATGTGTGGCTGTACGGCTATATGATGCCGGTGGAGCGCGAATTTGTGGACCATAACTTCAGCTACACCGGCGCGCTTCTGGCTTGCGCCGAGATGATTCGCTCTGGGGTGACGACCTTCTGTGATATGTACTACCACGAAAGCGAAGTCGCCCGCGCCACCGCTGAGGCGGGCATGCGAGCTATTTTAGCCCAAACGATCCTCAAGTTCCCATCGCCCGACGCCACCAACTATGACGAAAGCCTGGAGTACTGCCGCCGCTTCATCGAGCAGTGGCTCGGCCACCCCCTGATTATTCCGGCGGTGGGACCCCACGCGCCCTACACCGCTACCCCCGATATGCTGCGCAACAGCGTGGCCCTGGCGACCGAATACGACGTGCCGCTGCACATCCATCTGGCCGAAACAATCCTGGAACAGGACGCCAGCCGCCAGCAGCACGGCGTTCCGGTGATACCCTGGGTAGAAAAGTATGACCTGTTCAAGGCCAAAGTCATCGCCGCCCACTGCGTTCACGTGGACGAAAGCGAGATGCGGACGCTGCACCAGCATCGGGCCGGGGTGGCCCACTGCCCCAGCAGCAACTTAAAGCTGGCCAGCGGCGTCGCTCCCGTGCAAAAAATGGTCAATCTGGGGCTGCATGTCGGCCTGGGTACGGATGGACCGGCCTCCAACAATGATTTAGATATGTTTGAGGAGACTCGCCTGGCGGCCTTTCTGCAAAAGGGCGTCTTTGGCGACCCAACTATGCTGCCCGCCAAAACCGCCTGGGCCTTGGCTACCAGCGAAGGGGCCAAGGCCCTGCACATTGCCCACCTGACCGGCTCACTGGAGCCGGGCAAGCGGGCCGATATTGCCGTTATTTCGGCCAGGGCCACCCATCAACTGCCCTACTTTGCCCGCGACCCGGAAGCCATCTACGCCCAGCTTGTCTATGCGGCCAAATCTACTGATGTGCGGGATGTACTGGTGGACGGCAAAATTTTGATGCGCGAGCGCCAACTGCTGACGCTGGACGAAGCCGAGATCATTGACGAAGCCAAACGAATTGCCCGCCGCATTGACGCTTTTCTGATTGCCCGCGAGGGCAGCCTCTTATCCAAGCTGCTGGCCATCAGCGCCGATTTTGTTCCCCAGGAAACCTACGAAATTCAGGTAAAGGCGCGGCTGCCTGAATTGATCGAAGTGAGCACGGTCCTGAAGGCTGCGGGCATTGACATCCAACGTAGCTCCGTCCGTGACCAGTACGACACCTACTTTTTCTTTGAGGATAAAGAGGCCGGGCGGCTGCGCTTCCGCGAGGATGAAGTGCGCGATGAACGCGGAGAGCTAAAGGAAACTTTTTACACCATGACCCTGATGGGGCCGAGCAGCGAGAAGGAGTTTGAAAACTCAATTGTGCTGACCCGCGCCCGCTACACTGCCTCGGCCAACCACAGCTTGCGTTTTTACCGGGAGTATTTCAAACCTGCCGCCGAACGGGAGGTATCTAAGCACCGCCGGCGCTGGCACATTATCTATCAAGAGACCGACCTGGCCATTAATTTGGATGTGCTCTCCAGCCCGGAGCCAAACAGTTTTTACCTGGAAATCAAAAGCCGGACCTGGTCAGCCAAAGATGCCATGCGCAAGGCCGAATTGATTAGCGAGTTATTGGAAAAGTTTGGGGTGAAGCGAGAGGATCAGTTTAAAGTAGATTATATTGATTTGACCTGACTGCCCAGCTATGTCATTTCGATCGCAGGGAGAAATCCCCGACACCTTACTTTTATGAGTTGCGTCCTGGAGATTTCTCGACCTTCGGTCTCGAAATGACATGAGCCTGAATAGTAACGATTTGGCGTAATAACTAACTACTCCAAGCTGTACCCCAGCCAACGTAGTTCATTCTCTTTTTGCCGCCATTTGGGCCGCACTTTGACCCACAGCTCCAAATAAACCTGGCTGCCGACCAACTCTTCGATTTGAGGGCGGGCAAGCTGCCCAATCTTTTTGAGCGATTTGCCCTTTTCGCCGATGACAATGCCCTTCTGCGAGTCCCGCTCGATAATCAAATCGGCGCTAATGTAGGTCATGGTTTCGCTGCGTGGTTTGAATTCGCGCACCTGCACCGCCAGGGCGTGTGGCACTTCCTGGCGCAGCACCTTTAAGGCAGCTTCCCGAATAAATTCGGCGGCGATAAAGCGGGTTTGTTGATCGGTGACTTGCTCTTCGGGAAAGTAGCGCGGGCCAAACGGCAGATGCGCGATAATCCGGCGCAGCAGTTCGGCCTGGTTATCACCCCGGATGGCGGAGAGGGTCAGCCAGTCGGCGGCGGGGTAGAGGTCTAAAAAAGGTTGGGCCAGGTCAGCACCGGGAGCATCGGGCAGCAAATCCACCTTGTTCAAAGCCAGGAGCACCGGCGCAGCCTCCTGGTTTTGCCGCAGGGCCTGGGCGACCAGTTCATCCTCCTCAGTGGGCGGCTCAGAGGCATCCACCAGCCAGACAATCACATCGGCGTCAGGAATGGCGGCCAGGGCGGTTTCAACCAGAAATTGGCCCAATTTGTGCTGCGGCTGGTGAATCCCCGGTGTGTCTATAAAAATCACCTGGGCCGGGGGCAAGTCTGGCTCGGTTTCGGGCGAGGTAGTTAAAATGCCTAAAAGTTGATTACGAGTGGTTTGGGGTTTGGGGCTGACAATGGCAATCTTTTGGCCCAGCAGCCGGTTGAGCAGGGTGGATTTGCCCACGTTGGGCCGGCCCACCACCGCCACATAACCGGAGCGATGATCGGGGGGCAAGAGCTCATCCAGCATTTCTCCTTCGTCGTCGAGCGCATCATCATCAAAACCGGCGGGCCAATCGGCAGAGTTAGTCATCGTAAAAATTATTAGTAACCTGAGTCCGGAGTTTTCTAAATCGCACCCTTCGATACGCTCTTCGCTTCGCTTAGAGCTACTCAGGATGCGATTATAGACCGAAGACCAACGTTCAACTTTCAACCTTCAACTTTTCAACGGCTCAATTCTCTCTGAAGCGTTTTTCCAAATCTTCCAACATCATCGCCGCTTCGACCAGTTTATCCAGGGGATTGTCGTCGCCGCGAAAATAGCGGTAATCGCAGGGCATAATATCCAGGGTGCTGACTAAATCGGCGTGGTTGCTGCGAATAATCATCTCGGAGGTATGGTACCATTTGGCCAGTTGTTCGATGGTAGTTTCCTGGAAGTTTACTTTGCGTACGGTATAGTCCAAAGCGGCTGCCCAAGCATCTGGCTGGCTTAAATCGAGATAACGTTTACCAATGGTCACCCGGTACTCCACCCACATCTGGATGGCCGCACCGACCACCTCCAGACGTAAGCCCTGTTTAGGCATAATGTTGGTCAGGCGGGTTTCCACCGGGTCCAGGGCATTGCTAAAGAGGGCTTCAAAGCGGTTGACCAGCGTTTTATCTTTCTCGGTACGAATATAATCGGCCAGAGCGTGCAGCATAAGTTCATAATCACCCATGCGCACCTGGGCGCGGGCTAGATTGAGATGATAATCCGGTTCGGCCTCATCCAGGCGCACTGCCTCCTGAAACAGAGTAATGGCGCTTTCCATTTCCCAGCGCTCGTAATGTTCCAGGCCAGTGCGATTGAGCGACTGGGCGCGTAATTTATCGGTAGTGGATACGAATCTGGTGTTCATACTGGTAACGCTTCCCTCTTGAGAAGAGGGTTGGAAGGCTGGAAGGCTGGCTAAAGTAGTATTAGCCAATCTTCCAATCTTCCAACCTTCCAGGTGAATTTCCAATTTTGAAAGTCAAAGCTCCTTATCGACCGGCTGAACCAGGGGCGGTTAAGACTTCACTGGATTCAGTCGTTTTCACTTCGGCGGCCAACTGTTCTTCGGCCAGCAGCTTTTTGAGCGCAGCAATCGAGACTTCCAGCATACTCAAATCCGGCTCGCGCGTGGTCATGCCCTGCAACGCCAGACCCGGCGCAATCAGCACCTTCATAATTGGGTTTTTCTGGTGCGCCGCGCTAAACTTGAGAAACTCATAAGCAATCCCGGCAATTACCGGAATCAACACGACCCGCGAGACAATTTTGAGCCACAGTGATGGGTCGCCCACGAGGGCAAACACAAAAATAGAGATGACCATCACAATAAGCAAGAAAGCCGTGCCGCAGCGGGGGTGGACAATACTACATTGCGCCACTTTTTCAGGCGTCAGTTCCACGCCCTGCTCATAGGCGTTGATGGCCTTGTGCTCTGCCCCGTGATAGCCAAAAACCCGCTTGATCTCCGCCAAAAAGCCAATTCCCCAGACATAGCCCAGGAAAAGCACCAGCCGGACCACTCCTTCAATGATGTGCTGGACCAAAATAGACACGTCCACAAACTGCTTGATTAAGCTAATCAACAACAGCGGGCTGACAAAAAAGATGCCAATCGCCAACAGCAGCGAAAAGGCCACTGTGCCCCAGGCCATTGGCCCGGAAAATTCTGCCTCCTCTTCGCCCATAGCGACCTCGGCTGAGAACATCAGGGTCCGCATGCCCAGCACCAAGGCGTCCCACAGCAGGGTAAAACCACGCAAAAAAGGCACTTTATTGATAAAACTCGAATAAATGCGCGGGTTGAGCGGCTCACTGTGCAGTACAATTTCGCCTTTAGGGTTGCGCACCGCTACTGCCATATGCTTGCGGCCGCGCATCATCACCCCTTCGATTACTGCCTGGCCACCATAGTTAAAAGGTTTGCTCATGAACTCCTCTGTTGTTTGGACCGATGGCCCTCACCACCACCACCCGTAATTTTCCTGACTATTCGTTAATTTTACCCTACCCTGCCAATCTGGACAAGATAGATACTATTTTTGCAGGGCTATCTCAGAGGGTGTCTAAAAATTCTTTATTATCCACGAAGAACACTCAGAACACCAAGAAAAAGGCTAAAAACTTTGTGTTTCTTCGTATCCTTCGTGGATTTTACCCTGGTCAAACTCAGGTTTTGCCAATCAAGGAGAAACGAATTCAATAGGCATACGCGGGATAGTTAGGCAAGCGGCAATAAGCATTGGCCTCACGCCACAACACAACTGATGCTTTACCTCTTATAGCCCTAAATCTAGACCTTTTATAACTATCTTTCTAGCCCTTGATAACGGCCAATGGCGTCAGCCGGGCCACTTTTTTGGCAATGCCGGCCCCATGCACCACCTCGACTACCCGATCCACGTCTTTGTAAGCGATGGGCGCTTCTTCAGCCAGGCCGGACATACTGCCCGCCCGGACGTGGATGCCATCCGCCTCTAATGTCTCCCGCAATTCATCACCCCGGATGGTTTTCTTGGCTTTGCTACGACTCATCATCCGCCCGGCCCCGTGACAGGTCGAGCCGAAGGTCTGGGCCATCGAGCCGGCCGTACCCAGCAGAACCCAACTGGCTGTACCCATCGAGCCCGGGACCAGCACCGGCTGGCCGATGTCGCGGTAAGCCGCGGGCAGCACCGGCGAGCCAGGACCAAAAGCGCGGGTTGCTCCCTTGCGGTGTACACAGATCTTCAAGCGGCGCCCTTCACATTCGTGCTCCTCGATCTTGGCCATATTGTGGGCAATATCGTAAATCTGGTCAACGTGGTAGTTGTTGACCTTACCGGCCAACACGTCCTTAAAACTGCGGCGGATGTGATAGGTCAGAACCTGGCGGTTGGCAAAGGCGTAGTTAGCCGCGGCTTTCATGGCCGCCAGATAAGCCTGTCCTTCGGGGCTGCTGAGGGGCGCACAGACTAACTCCCGGTCAGGTAATTGAATATCGTACCGCCGTATCGCTTGCTGAAACTGGCTCACATAATCGGTGCAAATCTGATGCCCAAAACCACGCGAACCGCAATGAATCTGGAGGGTAATTTGGCCGGGAAAAAGACCCGTTCTTTGGGCGGCGGTTTCGTCAAAAACTTCGTCCACCACGTCTATCTCGATGAAGTGGTTGCCGGCGCCCAACGTTCCGACCTGATCCTGGCCCCGTTTTTTGGCCCGCTCGCTAACCTTGCCGGCGTCGGCCCCCTCGATGCAGCCGCCCTCCTCGGTATGTTCCAGGTCGGCCTCGGTAGCGAAACCCCGTTTCAAGGCCCAGCGCGCCCCCGTTTCCACGAGTTGCTCCAACTCACCCGGCTTGAGGTGGATGCTGCCACCCTCACCTACGCCGCTGGGACAGTTGTGGTAGAGAGCCGTCGCCAGATCATCCAAATAAGGGGCCACCTCCGTCCGCTCCAGGTGAGTCGCCAGCAGGCGAACCCCACAATTGATATCATAGCCCACCCCACCCGGCGAGATCACCCCGTCGGGCCATTCCGTCGCCACCACCCCTCCAATAGGGAAACCATACCCCTGGTGAATGTCGGGCATCGCCAGCGCATAGCCAACAATGCCGGGGAGGGTGGTGGTATTGACCAATTGCTCAAGACTCTTATCACCCAACACCCCTTCCAACAAAATCGGATCGGCATAAAAGCGGGCGGGGACGCGCATATCTTCGCGGTAGGCGCGTGGAATCTCATATAGATACTTACCAATACGTTTGCAATCTTGACTGCTAACCATAGCCCCTCCTTAAACGTCGAAGACCACGGTGGCTTCCAGGCCGTCGTCGGTCTCGACGATTTCTAACTTGTGATAGGTCACGGCCTTGATGTGTTTTTGCAAAGCGGGTACATGGCCTCCCCGGACAACGGCCTGTAAGTGAGTCGGCGTGACGTGATGCAGCTCATACTCGCCAAAGACAACGCCTTCCGCCTCAACCCAGTAGACTAACTCGCTGAGCCAATTCACCAGCAAGCTCTCCGCATCGGCAGCTTCGAGTTCAAAATGCTTTTCTACCTCAAGCGGAATCTCAGCCAGTTCCTGGACCAGCAGGCTGCTCATACCCCGGGCGGCATTTATCAATAACTCCGCCAAATCCTGCCCTCGTACGCGCAGCGCCCAGTCAGCCGTATGTTCTATCTCTTCAAATTCAACTTTGGGCATAATTGTCGCCGTGCCTCCTTGTTTTTACCTTAACTGCGGATAAAAATTGGCTTACGCCGTGCGCCCCATCAACCCGACTGCGGGTCAAAGTTGCATGGCGGGCGTCGAGTGGTCGAGCCAGAGCGCATCTTGTCGGCCCAGGAGTTGGCGGAGCGGGTCTGTGCCACCTTTAATTGTACTCATGAACAACATCTATCTATTCCCGAAAAACCCCCTTGATTTTGCACCAGCCGGTTTATTCTCAAATGTCCGTCACCGGGCGTTTAACACCTCGTTCATCCAGTAGAACTGCTAACTCTCGGCCATCCAGCACCTCTCTCTCCAGTAATACTTGAGAGATTTCACGCAAGGGTTTTTCATGGGCCTGGAGCAAAGTTTTGGCCCGGTCGTACAGGGTCTTAACAATTTGTTGGACTTCAAGGTCAATTTTCCGAGCCGTCTCTTCACTGTATTGACGCCTGGTCAGGGCCGGCATCTCACCCTGAAAGCCTCCATCCATCTCTTCCAGGGCGAGCGGCCCCAGTTCCTTATTCATCCCAAACTGGGTCACCATCCGCCGGGCCATATCGGTCACCCGCTGCAAGTCGTCGGCCGGGCCGGTACTCACCCGGCCATAGACGACCTCTTCGGCGGCCCGTCCACCCAGCATGACCGTCATCCGATCACGCAACTCATCCTCAGACAATAAGAAACGATCTTCCAGGGGCATTTGAATGGTCACCCCTAGCGCTGCCGTTCCACGAGGGATAATGCTGACCTTGTGAACCGGGTCAGCATAAGGCAGCAACATGCCCATGAGAGCGTGCCCCATCTCGTGGTGGGCCACAATCTCCCGTTCTTTTTGATTTAAGGCTCGGCTTTTGCGCTCCAGGCCGGCCATCACTCGATCGGTGGCTTCATCCAAGTCGGCCATCGTCACAAATTCTCTTCCTTTCCGCACCGCCAACAGGGCCGCTTCATTGACCAGATTAGCCAGCTCGGCCCCGGCAAAACCGGGCGTGCGTGCTGCTACCACTCGCAGGTCAACCTCCGGGGCCAGCTTCACATGGCGGGCGTGAATCTTGAGAATTGCCTCCCGGCCCTTTAAGTCCGGCTTGTCTACGGTTATCTGGCGATCAAAACGACCCGGACGGAGCAGGGCCAGGTCGAGCACATCGGGCCGGTTGGTAGCCGCCATAATGATCACGCCAGCTGAACTATCAAAGCCATCCATCTCAACCAGCAATTGGTTTAGGGTTTGCTCCCGTTCCTCGTTGCTGATGGGACTTCTGGCTCCGGCCCGCGTCCGGCCGATAGTGTCAATTTCGTCAATGAAAATGATGCAGGGCGCTTTGTCGCGGGCCTGCCTGAACAGGTCGCGTACCCGCGCCGCGCCCACACCCACGAACATCTCGACAAAATCGGCGCCCGAGATACTGAAAAAAGGCACGCCGGCCTCACCGGCCGTGGCTTTGGCCAGCAGCGTTTTGCCGGTACCCGGTGGGCCAACCAGCAGGACGCCCTTGGGAATACGCCCCCCCACTTGGGTATATTTTTGGGGGTTTTTGAGGTAATCAACCACCTCGCGCAGTTCGGCGACGGCTTCATCTACCCCGGCCACCTGGTCAAAAGTGACTTTATCCCGGCTCTCATCCCAGATTTTGGCCCGGCTGCGGCCAAAATTAAGAACCTGCGTTGCGCCGGGTAACCGGTTGATGCTCCAAGACCAGAAAGCCACGAGCAGGAGAATAGGCAGGAACCAGCTCAACAAAGTACTCCAGAACGTGTCGGGGGGCACGCCGGTAAATTCGGCTCCAATGGCGTGAAGCTGCTTGATCAATTGCTCTTCGTTAACCCCCGGCACCCGGTCGGCCTCAAAAAGGCGGGCCTCCTCCTTCGAGTCTTCAGTCCAGATAACTTTCGTTTCACCGATGACGGCTTTGCTTACGGTTTTCTGGTCAATCGCTGTCAGAAATTGGCTATAGGGCGCCGGCTGGGGACGATTTGGCCACAAAAGCCACAGATTGATGGCCGATAAGCTGGCCAGGGTGATAACAAAGTAGGCAATGGTGTACAATATTTGCCGTTGTAAATTGTGTCTTTCAGGTGATTTTTGCTGGGACATAGACTCTCCTTCCCCCCTATCTGATGAGATTTACTCAGGATGAAGCATTAAACGTTTTTGACCACCCGCTATGGTCGGAACACCCTGAACACCATAGTGGGCGGCGACCTCCGGCTATGATGCAGTTGACTGGACAACCTCCGATAACCCGGCAACAACGCCGCTCCGAGGGGCCTCAAGATGCGCCCTTCTACTGCCGTTCAAGTCGAGCAACACCTCCCCATGATGGTACGGGAAGGGTGGCTCCCAAGCGGCATCTGGCCTCACGAAATCAGCCGGGTTGAAATCAGGTAGCTGCGCACATTCCAATGCCGTCAGGGTCAGAAAGACGGCGGTGGTCGCCACGTCCACACACTCGGCCGGGACCACAATGGTGCGCTTTTGCTGCGGCCACGCCGGCGGCAACTGTTTGGAGTCGGCTTGCTGAGGGTTGGGCAGTTTCCCCTGAACGATCACCGCCGACACCCGGCGGGAACACGGGCTAATGACCACCTGGTAAACCTGACCAATGTGGACATTTACAGCGTATACATCCTGGCCGATTCTGGGCTCTACGATCCGCCGGGCGGTTTTGGGTACAGGCGTGTCCGGCGTCTGGAGCCGGTTTATAACGGCGCGCACCTGAGGCGCCGTGGCGGCGACCTCCTCGGCAGCCATTTGTATGGCCCGGCTCGGCACTTTGCCCCCCAGAAAAACGCAGCCGAAGCGGCTGCTGACTTGCACAAGGTAATCCCGCGTGCGAGGGTCGTGGGCAAGAGCCTGGGCAACCGCAACCTCCAGCTCATAGTCAACCACCAGGCGATTCTCAAGGCCTTGCACTCCCTGGACCTGCCGGGCAATATCCTCAATCCGCCGGCGCTCTGCCCGGGTATTGACATGACCTCTCAAGGTCGCCAGCCCATCGTGAACCGCGATCTCGATGGGGGTATAGGCTAACACGCCCAGACGGATGACTTTATCTTCCCACAGCGCCTGCTCGATGGCCCTTTCGATTTCCTTATCCGGTAAATATTCGGGCAACTGATCGAGGGCGGCTCGGTCTACTGCCAGTTTCAGGTGATCGGCCTGGAACTCATTAACCCACTCGACCGGGGCCATAATATCTTTGCTGCGTAGAGCGCCCCGGCGAATGACCAGGTGAGTCACGCGCTTTGTGCACCCATCAAGCAGCACCACAGTTACCTTGCCGGCGTAGCCATCCAGGCACTCGACTCGCTGCCCGGCGCGGATGATCGCATCCGATGCCCCTCCCTGGCCGGCCCGCTCGTCGCCGGGACCCTGATCCAACCGGGAGTATACGGCCTGTCCTGGCGCATATCCCCCCACTGTCGGGGGAGAAGGTACATAATGGGCGGGCTGGAAGACCGGCCGGGATTGGAGTTGGTCAGAGGAGAGACCCAGGCGAATCAACTCGTCGGCGGCGTCTTCAACTGCTTCGATGGGGATGACGATATCCTGTCCCAACAACATCCCCCGGCGAACAACCAAGGCCGTAACCCGTTTGTCGCCTGGATTGAGAATTACCCCTTGCACTCGCCCCACCGGGCCGTCACTCGCCTCTACCGGCGCGCCGATTTTGATTTCCCATCTCATAACTACCACAAAATATCACCTCCTTACCTGTAATTCATAACTCACTAAATATCGCAGGTGTGTTAGTTTTTTGTTTGATTTTCGTTAGAGTTATATCAACATTTATCAGGCAGTTACAGCCTGTGTTTCAGTTAATGCCATCTGTAGGATGTGACAGGTATCCAGATTATTAGCGACAAATGTCACTGGATTCAACAGCCTTTCTTGGCTACTCTTATAATAAAGCTTCAATCGCCATTCAAACCCGGACTTAGGAGCAGTTGCCTGTTGGTAAGGAGCGTTATGCCTATTGAACAACAATTCTTTACAGATAAGGAGGTTATTGAATGACCCACGTTATTACTACACTCTGTACTCGAGAAGGGGACTGTGTGGAGGTCTGCCCGGTTGATTGTATTGTGCCCGGACCTAAAGATGACCCCGAATGGGGTAACATGTTTTACATTGACCCGGATACCTGTATTGACTGTGGGGCTTGCGTGCCGGTTTGCCCGCCAGAGGCTATCTTCCCTGAAGAAGACTTGCCGGAAGAGTATGTGGGTGACGCGGTCCGTAACGCCGCATTTTTCAGTGAAGGTCCTGGCTACTGGGATTTCGATCTAGAAGAACAGCGCCGGGTGAGAGAGCCGCTGGCTTAAGGCTGTAGAAACAGTACTGCCCATAAAAGTTTCACCAAAGAGGTCCCATGCTTCCTCGGACAGAGTCCTTCATCGGAAGGGCTCTGTTATTTTATCGGCTCAATCTGGTAATTACCCCCACTTTTGCCATCCTCTCTTAGCTTCAATACTTTTCAAATAAGCCGTAGCATAGGGCCTTGTGCCCGCCCACAAGGGGCTAAACTACGTTATTTGAAAAGTATTGCTCTTAGCTTATCCTTTGACTGTTTCAAGCACACTGTGCATCCAATCCAGCAGCCACTCCAGTCCGGCATTTGGAGGCCCAACCGGAAATACAGTTGAGCCATGGTCAACTGGTACGGGTCGGTGACGTCGTTTTTGCAGGCAATCGTGCCTCTTATCATCTCACTTCTCCTCCTTCAAACTATACCTCTCGCTGTTATCATCCTGTGCCAACAGCGGCATTGGGTCTGTTCTTTGCCAGATACCTTACTACCTCCTCATCACTCACTGGATCAAAATCCCAATAAAATTGGCCGACCGCCCGAAACTGCTGCGGCGCGGCTAAACAGATGAAGATATCGGCCAGTTTTGCAAATTCTCTGGCGGCTCCTGGCGAGCAGACCGGCACAGCCACCACGATCTTTTTGGGACGTTCATTGGGCGCTCGCGAACGCATCCAGATCAGGGCAGCTTTCATCGTCTCTCCGGTAGCAATGCCATCATCAACAATAATCACAATTTTGGACTGCACCTCCAGCGTTCGCCCTTGCCGTAATTCCTGAATATAAGCTTCAAGCTGGCTTTTCACCCGAGCGATTTCCTCTGTGAGGTAATCGTCATCTTCCGGTTGATACCAACTGCTGATCTGTTTGTTGAGGACTATCAGCCCCTCTTCAGCCATAGCCCCAATGGCTAGCTCTTTCTGACCGGGAAACCCCAGCTTTTTGACAGCCACCAGTTCATGGGCGCAGCCCAAAACTCTGGCTACAACTGCGCCCACGACCACCCCACCTCTAGGGATGGACAGGACCAGCAACTCCTCTTTGGCAGCTTCCTTGATCAAAGGTTCGTCAAGCAGCCGGGCAGCCAGTTGTTCGCCTGCTTCTTGTCTGTTTAAAAACATCAGCATCCTCATCCCCTCCAAACGACCGGTTAAGAGCAGATGTCCTCCCGACCCATCTGCTCTAGACCGGCTGCTTAGCGACGTTAGCAATGCTTTCGGTCTGGGTCTCCCGGCTGAGCTTAAGGGTGTGCGTGAGGTTATCTTTTCCTGCCAAAGGGCCACTTGTTCCTGGGCACGATGACCCCGCCTCCTGGCAGCGCTTTACCGCCAGGTCTTTCAGTTTATAACCTTTGTTTCTAAGTTGGGCGCGTGTCTCTTGGCCAGGTTGAGGGGCTATGACTAAGGCTACACCTGTGCCGGCCAAGCCACCGAGCACTACCCCGACAAAAAATGCCGCGCCCTTGTTTTGTAACAACATGGTGATCAACTAACCCTAAAATCAACACAACTTTACGCATAGCAGCCTCCTTTGCGCTATACCCCCGGCGCCAAAAAGCGCCGGCCCTCTATTGGTTTACCCAGCACCAATTTGAGACGAAGCCGATTTAAAGAAAAACACCCCAGATGTAGCTGACATCTGGGGTGTTTCCTAGCGGCACAGGTGGCAAACTCTGACCCCGACCAGGATGCCGGGTATAAAGATTCAACCACTTATCGTAACAATAATGCTGCGGTCTACAGAGGGAAATACTCCCAGATGCCGCTCATATCATCGCTGCTGCTGATCTCTTGAGGCGCGACCAGGCAACTGCTACCTTGTGATATTTCTCGCTTAAAATCCATTATACTCTCTTTGGGGGGCTAAATAATAGTGACAAATGTCACTTCTTCGTCAGATTTAAGAATATGATAATCGTCCCTAAATAAAAGGATATTCGCCACTACCCGCTTAGGAGCTTTTGACTTATCGTTAATAATGGAAAGAAAGAAACAAGTCAAAGCGTTGAAAGGAAAGGATCAACATGCCGGTGGGTGTGTGGCTGAGACTATCCCAGAAGGGGTTCATCGCTCAGGAGTTATGGCTGAATGCTTTGGAGGTGAAGGCACAATGAATACTGTTAAACCGCTGGAACCGGCTCTGCTGCGCCGTCGTTGCGATCCTGAGAGCTTTGGCTTTGAAACGACCGCCGAGTTGGAGGATTTGACCGAGATCATCGGGCAGACTCGCGCGGTTGAAGCAGTCCGCTTTGGCATCGGTATGCGGCAGGAGGGTTACAACCTTTTTGTGCTAGGCCCGCCCGGCATCGGCAAACATTCGCTGGTGCAGCAGTTCCTGGAGCAAGAAGTTGTCAGCAAACCGCCCCCGGCCGACTGGTGCTATGTTAACAATTTTGAACAACCGCATAAACCACGCACCTTGCGCCTGCCCCCCGGTCAGGGTCTGAGGCTACGTCAAGAGATGGGCCAATTGGTAGAGGCGTTGCGCTCTACCATCCCCGCAATGTTTGAAAGCGAGGATTACCGGACCCGGAAACAAGGACTTGAAGCGGAATTCAAGGAACGACAAGAAAAGGCCTTTGAAGAAATCAAGCGGCGAGCCACGGAGCACGGTTTTGCCCTGCTGAAAACACCGGTCGGGCTGGCCTTTGCGCCTGTCCGTAACAGTCACGTGCTCGATCCTGAACAGTTCGACAAGCTGCCGAAGGCCGACCAGGAACGCATCGAAGCAGACCTGAACGAACTGCAAGCCCAACTCCAGGCGACGATTCAGCAAGCGCCTCGCTGGGAGCGAGAGTTTCGAGAACGACTGAAGGCGCTCAATCGTGAAGTTACTTTGCTGGCGGTAGGCCATTTAGTCGCTGAACTACGGGAGAAATATAATCAGTTGCCAGAGGTGGTGGATTATCTCAACGCCGTTGAGCAAGACATTATCGAAAATGTGGATGACTTTCGCCCTGCGGAGGAGACCTCGCCGGCCGCTGCTCTGGGATTGCCTCTGCCGGGACCGGTAAAAGATCCATCGCCATTTCAGCGCTATCAGGTCAACTTGCTGGTAGATAACAGCGCCACCCAGGGCGCGCCGGTCATCTATGAGGATCATCCTACCCATCAAAATCTGGTGGGCAAGGTGGAGCATCTGGTGACCCAAATGGGGGCGTTGACTACTGATTTTACCCTGATCAGGCCCGGCGCGCTGCATCGAGCCAATGGCGGCTACCTGGTGCTGGATGCGCACAAAGTGCTGCTGCAACCGTATGCCTGGGAGCAACTCAAACGTGCCCTGCGCTCCCGCGAAATCCGCATTGAGTCATTACAACAGATCTTTGGCCTCATCAGCACTGTCTCGCTGGAACCCGAACCTATTCCCCTGGATGTGAAGCTTGTCCTGATTGGAGAGCGGATGTTGTATTACCTGCTCTATGCCTATGACCCTGATTTTGCCGAGCTGTTTAAGGTGGAAGTAGATTTTGAAGAGCAGATGGGTCGTAGTTCTGAAAATGATCTGCTCTATGCCCGGCTGATTGGTACCCTGGCCCGTAAGGAGGGTTTGCGTCACTTTGATCGGACGGCAGTGGCGCAGGTCATCGAGCACAGCGCCCGGCTGGTCGGCGATGCGGAGAAACTGTCCACCCATATGCAGAGCATCGCCGATTTGCTGCGCGAGGCCGACTACTGGGCCAGCCAGGCAGGTCGCGAGGTGGTCAGCGTCGGAGATGTGCAACAGGCAATTGAAGCCCAAATTTATCGAGCTGACCGGCTGCGAGAGCGGATGCAAGAGGAGATCCAGCGGGAAACGATCTTGATTGATACCGCTGGAGAGAAAGTCGGCCAGATCAATGGATTGTCGGTCCTGACCCTGGGGAATTATGCCTTTGGCCGGCCCAGCCGCATTACTGCTCGCGTCTGGCTGGGCAAGGGCGAGGTAGTGGATATCGAACGGGAAGTTGAGTTGGGTGGGCCTATCCATTCTAAGGGCGTGCTCATTCTATCCGGTTTTTTGGGGGCGCGCTACGCTTTGGAGCAGCCGTTGTCGCTGTCGGCCAGCCTGGTTTTTGAGCAGTCCTACAGTGGCGTCGAGGGCGACAGCGCCTCGTCGGCCGAGTTGTATGCGTTGTTGTCGGCCCTGGCTGAAGCGCCGATCAAACAATCGCTGGCGGTGACCGGGTCGGTCAACCAACACGGCCAGGTGCAGGCGATTGGCGGGGTCAATGAGAAGATCGAGGGCTTTTTTGATGTGTGCCGCGCCAGGGGTTTAACCGGGACACAGGGTGTGTTGATTCCGGCGGCCAACGTGAAACATCTGATGCTGCGGCAGGACGTGGTTGAGGCCGTCGCCGCAGGGCAGTTCCACATCTATCCCGTGGAAACTGTTGACCAGGGCATCGAAATCCTGACTGGTCTGCCTGCGGGCGAGCGAGACGAGGCCGGAAACTATCCTGAAGGCAGTTTGAACCAACGGGTTAAGGCGCGGTTAGCTGCCCTGGCTGATAAGTGGCGCAGCTTTAGTGCACCGCCGCGGGAGGTCAAACGGGAGGGCGAGCCATGAAGGAAGAAACGCAGGAGCTGGTTATCCGGCGGATTCTGGTTGCCCTGGATGTGTCGCAGCAGAGCCTGGCTGCTCTGGAAGCGGCTGTGGAACTGGCGGCTCGTTTCAAAGCGGAACTGGCGGGACTGTTTGTCGAAGATATCAATTTGCTACGGCTGGCCGGGTTGCCCTTTGCCCGGGAAATACGCTATCCCTCGGTGGTTCTTCAGGAAATAGAGAGCCCCAGGCTAGAACAGGAACTGAAGGCCCAGGCAGCACAGGCCCGACGGGCCTTAGCTGCTGCCGCCGAACAGTCGCAGGTGGCCTGGTCCTTTCGGGTGGTGCGGGGGCAGGTTACAGCAGAGGTGTTGGCTGCGGCCTTGGAAGCGGATCTGCTCAGTTTGGGTCTAACAAGTTGGCCAACAACCCGGCGAGGCCAAATGGGCTCGACGGCTCGCACCGTGGCCGTCGAAGCGCCGCGGGCAGTGCTTTTGCTCCAACACGGGGATAAGCTGAGGCAGCCGGTGTTGGTCACTTATGATGGCTCACCCGCGGCCAGGCGGGCCCTGGCGATGGCCGTCCGTCTTATTCCAACCACAGCACGAGTTGCCCGGCTGCCCTTGACCGTCCTCATTTTAGCCGATGAGGAACTCCCTGGCACGGCAGAATGTTTAGAACAAGAAGCCAGCGCCTGGCTGCAAGAACGGGGGCTTCAGGCCAGTTACCGCCGTTTGGCCACGCCCACCGGACCTCATCTGGCCCAGGCGGTCCAGGCGGAGCAAGGAGGCTTACTGGTCTTAGCCGGAGAGAGGTGGCCGCTTCAAGCGGAGGCGATTGAGGCGCTCTTGAATAAGATAGATTGTCCGATCCTGCTGATTAGGGGTTCAGAGAAAGAATAGAATAGCAATTCCGAATATGAGGAGCAAACACCCTCAGGTGCGGCGTCGCCGCATCTGAGAATGGCTCACTCCGCGAACTTGGCTCAAAATTGCTGACCTGGTTCCAAATCGAGTTACGTTTAATGGTTTGCTTCGTTTTACTCCCGCACCTTCAAAATAATTTTGCCGATATTTTTGTTTTCGGCCATGCGCTGATGCGCCTCATTGGCCTGCTCAATCGAGTACACCGAGTCGATAATTGGCGCGATGGTTCCATTCAACAGCAGCGGCCAAAAGTGGGCCATAAATTTTTCCTTGATTTCGACCTTCTCCGCCAGTGAGCGCGGCCGCAGCACCGAACCGATCAACCGCAGCCGCCGGCCCATCAATGCCCCGATATTCACCTCGGTCCGGCTGCCGCTCATCGTGCCGATAAAAACCAGCCGCCCCTTCAATTTAAGCAGCCGCACATTCTGCTCCAGGTAAGCCGCCCCCACATTATCCAGAATGATGTCTACGCCCTGGCCGTTGGTATGGGCCAGTACCCGCTCGGCAAAATCCTCTTTTTTATAGTTGATCGCCAGATCCGCACCCAACCCTGCGAGGTAAGCGATCTTCTCGTCCGACCCGGCGGTGGCGATGGCCCGCCCGTCTGCCTCCCGCACCAGTTGAATGGCCGCCGTACCCACGCCGCTGGCCCCGCCGTGGATCAGCACCGTCTCTCCCTTTTGGAACTGGGCCTCTATAAAAATGTTCACATACGCCGTGTAAAACACTTCGGGCACTGCCGCCCCCTGCTCGAAACTCCAGTCGTCGGGGATAGGCATCAGCATAGCCGCCGGAATGTTGACCTGCTCGGCATAGCCGCCGCCGGGAATCAAGGCGCACACCCGGTCGCCCACCTGCCAGCCGGTCACATTGGCCCCTAACGCCGCAATTCGCCCGGCCACTTCTAATCCCAAAATCGGCGATGCGCCCGGCGGCGGTGGGTAATTTCCCGCCCGCTGGGCCAGATCAGCCCGGTTGAGCGCCGTGGCATAAACGTCTACCAGCACCTCGTCGGCGCTGTAGGCCGGCGTGGGTGTGTCCTGCCAGGCCAGCGGACGATTTTCCTGCTCGGTTTGAATAACGATGGCTTTCATTTGCTCCCCTGTTTCATAGCTTGACTTTCTGGTTTCAACAATGGTATACTATTTTTATGAAAGTAGTAAAAGCGCCCGCCCAATTATTTCAACAAATAATGGATTTATACATCCCCAAAAACGAGCAAGAACGCCGAGTTCAAGCCACTTCTGCCACAATTATTGCCCTTCTGGCTGCGGCGGCGCTGTTGTATAGCTACTTCATTTAATCTCCCAAAATCCCAACAGCCGCATTAACCACCAGAGAATACCGGCGGCGATACAGATCACCGGCGCAAAAATCAGAATCGCCATTGGCGCTCCCGGTTTGTTGCTTCCTGTTATCCCCAAAATACGAAAAACTACCATTACCCCAATCACCGCAACGAGCGCAGCCTGCAAAGCCAACTCTGGAACAAGCGCAGCTACGGCAAAATAAACACTGGCAAAGTAAAATCCTGCAAGCAGAGTGATGAGACCAGCCCGTTTAAAGTCGTTCACATGTGATCTTTGATCAGAAAGAGAGACTTAACCCCAGTATAGCATAATACAGCACTTTTGCCACGATGAATGGTCAGTAAGGATCAAAGTGGCGGTTGCAAGAGCTTTTTGTATCACTATTTGTGTCACTCAGTGATACCAAATTCCCCCAAACCTGTGGTTTAATAGAGCCAAGTGAGCAGACCGATGATGAATCAGAGCAGCCCATCACCCAACCCAACCTGGCAAACCCTGGTCGAATTTGCCTTGCCCAGCCAACTGGACAGCGAGCATCTGGCCTTACTCAAGGTGACAGAAGCGGTCCGGGAGCTGCGCCTCCCCGCCGCGCACCTGGAACGGCTCAAAACCGCCGTCGCCGAGGCCACCCTCAACGCCATCGAGCACGGCAACCGCTCCCGGCCCGATCTGCCGGTGCTGATCCGGGTGCAGGTTTCCCAGAAAGCGCTGCGGGTCTGCGTCACCGACCAGGGCAGCGGCCTCAGCGCCAAGCCGGTTACTCCCAATCTGGCCGACAAGCTCAGCGGCCGGCAGCCGTTACGCGGCTGGGGCTTTTTCTTGATCGAGAAGACGATGGACGATCTGCGACTGAGCGGCGATGACGCTCACCACACCATTGAATTATTTTTGTATCTGGAAGGGGGAAGTCATGACAGCAAATAAGCTTGAGGTTACGGTTCACTATCAACCCAATGCCGCCGTTTTCGATTTATCCGGCGAACTGACGGCGCTGGCCGGCGAAGCCTTGCAGGCGGCCTATGGGGCAGCAGAAAATCAAAATCCCGAAGTTATCTTTCTCAACTTCGCCGGCGTGGACTACATCAACAGTACCGGCATTGCCGCCATTATTAGCCTGCTGGCGCGGGCCAGGCAGGCCAACCGCAGCCTGATGGCTTACGGCCTGCGCCCCTTTTACGCCGAGCTTTTTGAAGTGGCCGGCCTGGCCAACTACATGCCTATTCTTTCGGCTGAGGCCGATCTGCTCGAACCCGCCTGATTTTTCATGACTCGGCCAGGGCATAGGCCACGGCCTGATCGAGAGTCATAGCCTGCCCGGCCGACCATGCGGCGGCAAAGGCGGTTTCACCCAGGCGAGTCCGGGCAAAGCCCACATCAGCCGTGTAAGCTGCCTGGTTGACCGTTGACACCGCCGGCACGCCGATAGACTCAAACAGCGTTCCGGCGGCGGCCCACAGCTGCGCCGTCCGCTCGGCCTGCCCGGCCAGGCGGGCCAGCGCGCCCAACATCTGGAAACATTCGGCCATGTCCACCTTGTTTCCCAATCTCTGAAACAGAACCAGGCTTTCCTTGATCTGCTCGCTGGCCCGTCCATGCTCGCCGCGGGCCAGCCAGACCCGCCCCAAGTTTAGCAGCGATAAGGCAATCCCCCGCCGATCCGCTATCTGCCGCAACAGAGCCAACCCTTCTTCCAACAGAGCTGCCGCCTCCTCGAAGTGACCATGATCCACATGCAGCCGTCCCAGGCTGCACAGCGACATGCCGATGGCCCATGGATCTCCCAAAGCCCTGAGTAACGCCAGGCTCTCCTCATAATAGGCTTTGGCCTGCGCAAAATTGCCTTCCAGCCAGGCCACATCACCCAGGCTGTCGAGCGTGTAAGCTGTGCCTTTGTTGTCGGCCAGTTGCCGATGCAACTCCAGGCTCTCCTGAAGCAAGCGGAACGCCGGCTCACGCTGGCCCTGTTGGTTGAGCAGCCAGCCCAACACATTCAACGATTTGGCCCTGACCCCGGCTGACACACCCAAGTTGTAATTCAGGCCGCGCTCCAGCCAGGCGCAGCCTTCGCGGAGGTGGCCGCGTCCTTGCCAGAAGCGATAGAGCGCACTGGTCAGGCGTAATCCCAACTCGACCCGCTTTCCTCCGGCTGCAAGCTCTTCAGCCGGCTTAAAGGCCCAGGCCAGGGCTGACCGGAGATTATCGTGCTCTTGCTCCAGCCATTCCAGCCAGGCGACTTGCTCTGCGCCTTCCAGGTGAAACTCCGCTTCCTCAGCCAGCGTGGCAAAATAAGTCAGATGCCGATCTTGCGCTTGCGCGGCTGCGCTCGTGGCCTGCAGGTATTCCTCAGCATACTGCCGCACCAATTCATGCACCTGATAACGCCGGTTAGGGCCGCGCCGCAGCAAGGATTTATCCAGCAGCGTTAGCAGCACGGGCAGAGTCGCCCCGGCGACCTTCTCAGCAGCCTCGCGCTCAAAGTTCCCCCGAAAAAGGGCCAGCCGCTGCATAACCTCCTGCTCTTCTGCCGAGAGCAGACCCCAGGAGTAATCAAACACGGCCCGCAGGCTGCGCTGCCGCGCCGGAACGTCGCGGGCCGATGTAGCCAGAAAATCCAGGTTGTGTTCAATCTCGTGGGCAATTTCCCGGCACGACAGCAGGCGCACCCAGGCCGCCGCCAATTCAATGCCCAGCGGCAACCCGGCCACCAGCTCGCAAATACGGGCGACAAAGGGGTAGTCCGTCGCCGTCAGCTCAAAATCGGCCCGGCTGCGGCGGGCGCTGCGCAGAAATAAGGCTGCGGCGCTGTAAGCGGTAAAATCTTCCGTCTCATCGAGCGGCGGCAGCGGCAAACCTTCCACTTCAAACACCCACTCGCCCTGGAGGCGCAGCCGCTCGCGTGAGGTGATCAGCAGTTTGACGTCGGGGGCTTCCGGCAGCAGGCCGGTCAGCAAGCTAAGCTCACCGTCACCTCCGCCCGACAGCCTGGGCAGCAAATGTTCAAAATTATCTAGCACCAACAGGGCGCGCTTTTCGCTCAGGTAGTTAACAAGCTGGGGGTGAGGCTCGGCCTGACTCTGCAAGACCAGGCCCACTGCCTGGGCCAGGGCCGGGGCGATAAATTCGGGCGAGTTTAAAGACGCCAGCGGCACAAAATAAACCTGGTTATCAAAGGCAGGGCCGGCCTGCGCCGCGGCTTCGAGGGCCAGGCGCGTTTTGCCAATCCCGCCGGGGCCGACCAGCGTCAGCAGCCGGCAGTCGGGATTGGCTAACAAGTGCGCAATACCGGCCAATTCATGCTCGCGCCCCAGCAGCGGAGTCGGCGGGATGGGTAACAAAGGGGTTGGCGGGCAAGCCGCTTCGTGAGATAAATCAGGTGGGGGGGCAGCAGCCAGAGCGGACGCGGCGGCAGAAAGTTCACCCAAGCGACCTGTCCCGGCCTCAGCGCGGGCTACCTGGAGAAAAAGGGGGCGCTCGGCCGGGTCAATGTGCAGGCAGCCGGCCAGCAGTTCGGCCACCTGGCGCGAAGGCCGGCGCTCGTCGCTCTCAATTTTACGGATGGCCGAGACCGAGCAGCCGGCGCACTCGGCCAACATCTCTTGCGTCAGGTCTAAAATTCGGCGGCGCTGCCGCAGCCACAGGCCAAAGGAAGCAGGCGTATCCATCTCAGCTTTCTACTTTTTTAACAAAATTTTTTCCACCAGCGCCTCAAACGTTACCCCTTGCCCCTGCTCTCGAAGAGTTTTGATTTGAGGGGGAGTGAAGTTGATTTCCAGGTCTGCTTGCAGCCGCTCGGCTCGCGCTTTGGCCTCCTGGCTGCTGGCCGGATGGCGGAGAACATGCCCCAACAGTTCCAACGCCGGCTCACCGGCCCCTTCGTGGGCCTGCACCTCGGCCAACCCCACCAGAGCATCCAGGGCATGAGGAATAAGTTGGGCCTCTATCGCCGTCCGAAAGCTTTCCAAAAAGTAGCCTCGTGCGGCCGCATAGTCGCCCAGAGCGCAGGTCGTGTTGCCCAGATTGTTGAGCGCCCGAGTCATGCTCCACCACTTTTCGCCCATGTCGCGGAACAGGGCAATACATTCTTGAAACAGATAGTGCGCTTCGGCATATTCACCCTGCGCTTGAGCCGCCAGGCCCAACTGGTTGAGCGTCATAGCATAGCTCCAACGTTCACCCAGGGCTGTGTTCAAAGTGAGGCTTTCACGCAGAAGGATATACGCCTGGGTATAGTCGCCGACCATCGCCTCAACGCCGCCCAGAAAATTGAGGCCAATGGCGACCATCCGTTTATCGCCCAGCATCCGGTAGATGGCGATAGCCTGCTGCATACGCTCGCGGGCTTCCTCGTATTCACCCAACATCTGCGCCACCAGCCCCAAATTACCGTGAGAAAGAGCCGCGCCCCACAAGTCGCTGTTCTGAGTACACAGCGCCAGCTCTTCCTGGAATAAAGCTCGCGCTTGCTGATAATTGCCAATACTCCACTCAAGGACCCCGCTATGGTGCAGCATATGGGCCAGTTCAACCTGGGCCTCGAGCGCCCGGAGTTGGGCCAGACTGTGTTGAAGCAGAACACGAGATTTTTCCTGCTGGCCCAGCCGCAGGCAGAACCAGCCATGCAGGGCGCGGATGAACTCACGCAGCTTAATCTGAGCCGTCTCTGTCTGTCCGGCTGCCGCTATTTGCTCTAATTCTGCCACTGCCCAGCCAAACGCAGCCTCCGCCTCGTGAAACCAGCCCCGGATTTCATAAAAGTACCACAGGGTTTTAAGCACCTTGTGGTTAATCACCCCCTGCTGGTGGCTAACAGCCCGACGCCACCCCAGGCGAATATTATCAATCTCGGCGGTCAGCTCGGCCAGCGCTTCCGCCTGACGCGGCCCTTTCAGGCGCTCCTCGCGCTGCTGGATAAAATCCATATAGTAGGCGCTGTGGCGATCCTGAACCGCCGCCAGTTCTGTGGGGTTTTTATGCAGGTTGGCCTGGGCATACTGCCGCATGAGTTCGTGCAGGTCGTAACGGCCATGCCCGGCCCGGCGCAGCAGCGATTTATCGGCCAAAGCCGACAGCAACAGCAGGCTTGCCCCGGCTACCTGTTCCGCCGCTTCGTGCCGAAAGCCGCCCTGAAACACCGACAACTGCTCCATGACCCGCTGTTCTTCCGCTAAAAGCAGCTTCCAGGAGTGGTCAAAAGCGGCCCGCAGGCTGCGATGTCGTTCCGGCGCATCTCGCAGCGAGGTGGCTAAAAAATCTAAATCGTGCTCAATCTGTTGGGCAATCTCCTGGCACGAGAGCAGCCGGACCCAACTGGCGGCCAGTTCGATGCCCAGCGGCATTCCCTCCAGCAGTTGGCAGATCCGCATGATAAAAGGCCACTCGCCAGCCTTTACCTCAAAATCCAGTTGAGCGCGGCGGGCGCTGCGCAGAAACAAAGCCACTGCGCTGTAACTCTCCCAATTGTCCTTCTGACCAGGCGGCGGTACCGGCAAACCCTGTACCTCAAACACCCATTCGCCCTGCAAATTAAGCCGCTCGCGGGAAGTGACCAGCAGTTTGACCGCCGGAGCCTGGTGGAGCAGGTCATGAAATAGCTGCCTGCTTAAGCCCTCCTGGGTCGGGGTCAGCAAATGCTCAAAGTTGTCCAACACCAGCAAAACCTGTTTCTCACGCAGGTAGCTAAACAGTTGGATCTGTGGCTCCAGCGAGCCGTAAAAAGTGAAGCCTATCGCATCCGCTATTGCCGGGATGATAAACTCGGTGGCGTTGAGCGCTGCCAGGGTGGCAAAACAAACCCCGTGCTCAAAGTTGGCCTGTTCAGCCGAGGCCACCGCCATTGCCAGACGAGATTTGCCAATTCCGCCCGGACCGGTGAGGGTTAATAAGCGACACTGCGGATTTTGCAGCAGCCCGGCGATAGTTGCCAGTTCGTATTCGCGGCCAATCAAGGGTGTGGGTGAAAAAGGCAGGCGGGGCGGAGCGAAGGCAGCCGGAGATGGGTCAACCTTCAACCTGCCAACGTTTAACCTTTTAACATTTTGCAGTTGATCAATAGGCAGTTCGGCCCGCGCAATCTTCAGAAAAGCAGCCCGGTTTGCCGGGGCAATCTCCAGACAGCCGGCCAGCAGTTCAGCCATCTGGCGCGAGGGCCGGCGTTCATCATCCTCAAGTTTGCGCAAGGTCGAAACCGAGCAGCCGACGCAGCCAGCCAGAACTTCCCGCGTCAGGTCAAGCTCCTTGCGGCGCTGCCGCAGCCAGAGGCCGAATGAGGTGGGGGGGTCCATACCAGCCTGCTACTCCCCTCTGATGGCGCATCTCACCAAAAATAGACCCAATTTCTGTTAATTGTCTGGCCTGGTGTCACTTTTTAGGACACCGGGAGTAACACCAGGTGTCACCAACTGCTGCAATTTTACTGTATAGTAGGAGTCAAGTCAAAGGAAATTCCTTTTGAAATATACGTACAGAAAGGACCTTGTTTTATGTCAAATAACGAATTGATTTATACCTCAGCCACAAGCTTGGCGCAGGCCATTCGAGAGCGGAAGGTTTCCTCGGCAGAGGTAGTTGCGGCCCATTTGGAGCGGATTGAGGCCGTGAATCCTTCGCTCAATGCCATCGTCCAATTGGCCGGAGAGACAGCCCGCGCTCAGGCCAAAGCCGCCGATGCAGCCCTGGCGCGGGGCCAACTTATGGGGCCACTGCACGGCGTCCCGGTCACAATCAAAGATGCGCTTGAAACTGCCGGCCTGATCTCAACCGGCGGGACGCTGGGCCGGGCGGCCTATATCCCCACTCAGGACGCTCCGGTGGTAGCGCGACTGCGAGCAGCCGGGGCCATTATCCTGGGTTTGACCAATGTTCCCGAAATGAGTTACGGCTATGAGAGCGACAACCTGATTTACGGGCGCACGAACAACCCCTATGATCTGGCCCGGACGGCCGGGGGCAGCAGCGGCGGTGAGGCGGCTATCATTGCCGCAGGCGGGTCGCCTTTGGGGCTGGGTGGCGATTTTGCCGGGAGTATCCGCGTGCCGGCCCATTTCTGCGGGATTGCCGGTCTGCGGCCAACGCCGGGTCGGGCGCCTGGTACCGGCTATCTACCCATGTTGGGGGGGCTGGTGGGCATGCTGTCGCAAAATGGGCCGCTGGCCCGCTACGTGGAAGACCTGAGCCTGATGCTGCCGATCATTGCCGGCGCAGACGGGCGCGACCCCCGTGTTGTCCCGATGCCCCTGGGCGACCCAAGCCAGGCGCATCTTAAGGGCCTAAAAGTTGCCTTTTATACCGAGAACGGGATTGTGCCGCCCACCTCCGAAACGGCGGGCGCGGTGAAAGCCGCCGCCCAGGTTTTGGCCGAGGCCGGTCTCACAGTGGTGGAAGATCGCCCACCTTGCCTGGAGCAATCCACCGAACTGTTTCTGGCTTTGCTCTCAGCCGATGGCGGCGCGGGCATGGATATGGCGCTCCAGATGGCGGGAACCCAGCAAGTTCACCCCGCGTTACAGGGATTGCTCGAAAGCATGCGCCCCTATGCCCTGTCGGCGGCGGAGTTTATGGGCTTGTGGTATCGCTGGGACATGTGGCGCAGCGCCTTACTTTTGTTTATGGAAAAGTACGATGTCATCCTCTCCCCCGTGTGCGCCTATCCGGCCATGCGGCATGGAACCACCGGCCAGCATTTGGCCGCCTTCAGTTACGTTCAAACTTATTCGCTGACCGCCTCGCCGGCGGTGGTAGTCCGGGCCGGCGTCTCGCCGGAGGGATTACCCATTGGCGTTCAAATAGTGCCGCGCCACTGGCGCGAGGATGTAGCTCTGGCAGTGGCCCAACAAATCGAAACTGCCCTGGGCGGCTGGCAGCGCCCGTTGATTTGAAGGAGATTTAACCAATGTTACAAGAAAAAACGCTTGAACTCTATTCATTGGCCCAAGAAGAAGGCCAGGCAGTCTGGTTTCTGGGGGTACCCGTTTTTATCAAAGCCACCGGCGAGCAAACGGGCGGCGCCTTTGGGCTAACCGAACAAATATTGCCCGTTGGCGACGAGTCGCCCTATCATATTCACCAGGCCGAGGACGAAATCTTTTTTGTGCTTGAGGGCGAACTAACCTTTATCAGCGGCAACCGCAAAATAACGGGCACAGCAGGATCGTATACCTTTCTGCCCCGTGCTATCCCGCATGGCTTTAAGGTCACGGGGGATAAGCCGGCCCGGTTTTTCATCCTCAACACACCCGCCGGTTATGAGCAGTTCGTCCTCGAGATGAGCGAACCCACACCGCCGGACGGTCCGCCTGATCTGGATAAATTGGTCGCGGTAGCAGCCAGGTACAATATCGAAATCCTGGGACCGTTGCCGGAGTAAGAAAAGTCTAAGAGCCAGGATAATAAGGCAGTCCCAAGATTTAAATCATCCAATTATTCTCACCGGCGTGATGCGTGATACGTGATGCGTAAGAAATCTTGCCTGGAAATCATCACGCATCACGCATTACGTATCACAGACTTTGGATAATTATTTTTTTGGAGTTGCCTAATTTCATACTACGGGGGTTTCTCAATGTCAAACATCGCTATTTCAGCCGGTGCAGGCACAGCTATTGGCCCGCTTGGGCTGATCAAACTCTTTGGAACGCAGACCGGCGCCTCCTTCTCGTTGGTGGAACATCCCCTGGGGCCAGGCAAGCTGATAGCCCCGCTGCACACGCACCAAAACGAGGACGAATATTCGTTTGTCCTGGAAGGCGAGGTTATGGCCCAAATTGGAGCTGAGGTTGTCACCGCGCCGGCGGGCGCGTTGGTGCTCAAGCCGCGTCGGGTTCCTCACACCGTTTGGAACGCCGGCAGCCAGCCGGCCCGCATCCTTGAAATCATTTCCCCGGCGGGTTTTGAAACCTATTTTGTCGAACTGGCCGGCCTCTTAGCCCAGCCTGGGCCGCCCGACATCGAGCGCATCAGCGCCCTGGCCCACAAGTATGGGCTTGAGGTTGACTTCAACAGTTTGGCGGAACTCTCGCAAAAGTACAAGGTTAGTCTCTAAATAAGCTTTGTACTCCAAATTGACGAATCCAGCCCGGCACATATAATACCCCCACAGGCGATGAGGCTCGCCAGGGAAATTTGCCCGCTCCGTCAACCGGTTTGACTGATGGCCTCTACCTCCCAACGGTAGAGGCTTTTTATTTGGAGACAAACGCCATGACCAAATCCGCCGGATATTACGACCTGCGCCAGGCTTTTGGCCAACCGGGCTGCGCTTTGTGCCGCTTGTTGGCCCAGGCCGCCGACGGCTACATTGATTCCCTGCTGTGGGAATTGGTCAACGACCCGGCCTTGCGCGCAGCGTTGAACGAGAGCCGGGGTTACTGCCGCGAGCACGCCTGGTTATTGGTCCGCTATGGCGCGTCGCTGGGCGCGGCAATTATGATGAAAGATATCATTGACGCCCTGCTGCGGGTAGCCGAGGCCGGGAAATTCGAGCCGCCTCCATTTTCTTTCCGGCAGCTCTTCAATGCCGCCCCGCCCAGCAGCACAACCGCCAAACTCGCCGCCGACCTTGCCCCCCAAAAGCCCTGCCCGGTCTGCCTTAAAATTGAGAGCAGCGAAAGCTACTATTTGGCGGCCCTGCGCCAGCACCTCACCGGCCCCGATACCCTGGCCCCGGCTTATCGCGCTTCCAACGGGCTGTGCCTGCCTCATTTCCGGCGGGTGCTGGCCTCCACTACCGATGCAGAAATATTTACCAGTCTGGTCGAAGCCCAGAAAGAAGTCTGGCAGCGCTTGAGCGCCGATCTGGGCGAATTTATCCGCAAAAAAGACCATCGCTTTCAGCACGAAACCTACGGCGCTGAGGGTGACTCCTGGCTGCGGGCGATTGAAGCCGTAGTCGGCGCATCGCCACCCAAAGGCAAATGAAAATGAGGCGAGGACACGATGACGTGAAGAATCTCTCACCTCATCGCCTCACATGACATCGCGTCTTTATTGAAGGAGGCTTTGTGCTACAATATCTTTTAATCGGACTGGGTGGCTTTATTGGCGCTAACGTTCGCTACTTGCTGCAACAATGGGCGGCCAACCGGTGGGGCGCTGATTTTCCTTATGGGACCCTGCTCATCAATGTCAGCGGTAGTTTTATTATCGGTCTGTTTCTAACTTTGGCTACCGGCCGGCTGGCTCTGTCCCCGGAATACCGTTTGTTTGTGGCCGTAGGTTTTTTGGGGGGGTATACCACCTTTTCTTCATTTAGTTATGAAACATTACGACTGTTGGAGCAGGGTTTGTGGTGGCCGGCTGCCTGGTATTTTTTGGGTAACACCGGGTTGGGCATGTTGGGCGTCTTTCTGGGCGTTATACTGGCTCGATTAGTTGAAGGAGGACCGTAATGGAAATCATCGGCCTGGCTCAAAAAGTGACCATCTACATCGGCGAAAGCGACAAATGGGGCCGGAAACCCCTCTACGCCGCCATCCTGGAACTGTTGAAAAAAGAAGACTGCGCCGGGGCGACCGTCACCCGCGCCCTGGCCGGCTTTGGGGCGCACAGCCGCATTCACACGGCTACCATCACCGACCTGTCGGCGGACCTGCCCCTGATCATCGAATGGGTGGATAACCCGGCCCGCGTCGAGCGGGTGATGCCTCGTTTAAAAGAAATGGTGGTTGAGGGACTGATAACTGTGCATGAGGTGGAAGTGATCACCTACAGCCACCGCCGCTTACGCGAGCTGCCGGCGGAAGCGCCGGTGCGGGATGTGATGAGCCGCGAGGTGCATAAGGTGCAGGCCAACACCCCTCTGGCTGAGGCCGTGGAACTGCTGCTGGATAAGGTCTATCGGGCGCTGCCGGTGGTAGATCAAGAAGGGCGCATCGTCGGCATTTTGACCGATGGCGACCTGCTGGATAGGGTTGACTTGTTAGCCGTTAGCGTCCAAAAGGAGTTAAACGAGGCTGAAATTGCCCAGGAGTTGCATCGTTTGCGCCAGACCCACCAAATGGTGGGCGAGTATATGACGCCTGACCCGATTACGGTGACAGATGACACGACCATCGCTCAAGCCGTCAACGTGATGGTGGAACATGATATCAAGCGATTGCCGGTTGTTGACGCCCAGAGGAAGTTGGCCGGCATGGTCAGCCGGGTGGATGTATTGCGGGCGCTGGCCCAGCCGCCGGTGGCCGAGTCGCCGCGTAAAAGTCCACCGCCTGGCCAGCACGTCCGGGTTGGCGAGGTGATGATGACGAATGTTCCAACCGTTAAACTTGACGCCTCTCTGGCCGAAATCGTGAGTTTGCTGGTCAGTCATGCCCAGCGGCGCGTCATCGTGGTAGACGAGCAGCGGCGGGTCGTGGGCATCATCACCGATGGCGACCTGATCAAACGGGCCACGGCTGAGGAACGTCGCGGCATTATCCAATCACTCACCCGCCGCCTGCCGCTGAGCCAGGCCGACAGCCTTCACCTGAGCCAGCGCACCGCCGCCGAAGTGATGACCGGCCAGGTGATAACCGTTTCTTCTGACACTTCCCTGCCGGAAGCCCTGCGCCTGTTGTTGACCCATCAAATCAAGCGTCTACCGGTGGTGGATGATGAGGACCGGCTGGTGGGGCTGGTGGGTCGGGGCGGGATTTTGCAGGCGTTGAGCCAAAACCTGTCCTCAGAATAGCCTTGTTATGTTCAACCTCGAAACAACGCACGACCCGGCCGTTTGGGAGCGCATCCTGGTTTCGCTGCCCACCACCCATGCCCTGCAAAGCTGGAATTGGGGCGAGTTCAAAAGTCGCTGGGGCTGGCAGGCCGAGCGGCTGCTCTGGTATAACCACGACACGCCGGTTGCCGCCGCCCAAATTCTGCGGCGGGCCATTCCCCGCACCCCCTGGAGTTTTCTCTATGTGTCCAAAGGCCCGGCTTTGGATTATGGCAACCCCGCTTTGGCCGCCCAGGTTTTGGCCGATTTGGAAAGCTACGCCCGCCGAACCCGCGCCCTTTTCATCAAAATAGACCCGGATGTGCCCCGCGCTTACGGCGAACCGCAGTCTAGCCAGCCGCTCGAACCCGTTGGACAGGCCACCCTCGACCTGTTAGCCCAACGCGGCTGGCGTTTTTCACCGGAGCAAATTCAGTTCCGCAATACGGTGGTCATCAACCTGACCCCTGAGCCAGAGGCGCTGCTGGAGGCGATGAAGCCCAAATGGCGCTACAACATCCGCCTGGCCGAGCGCAAAGGCGTGACCATCCGCCCTGGCAGCGCGGCAGACCTGCCCGCTTTTTACGCCATGTATGCTCAAACCGCTGCCCGCGACGGTTTTTTGATTCGCCCGGCGGCTTACTATCAGGATGTCTGGCAGCAATTTTTGGCCGCCGGCCAAGCCGAACTACTGCTGGCCTCGGTTGAGGGGCAGGTGGTCAGTGGTTTGATCTTGTTTATTTTTGGCCCGACAGCCTGGTACATGTACGGCGCGTCCACCGGCCAGCGCCGCGAAACCATGCCCAATCACCTGCTGCAATGGGCCGCCATCTGCCGGGCCAGAGATCGCCACTGCTGCACCTACGACATGTGGGGCGCACCGGATGTTTTTGACGACAGCGACCGTCTGGCCGGGGTGTATCGCTTCAAAAGCGGTTTCGGCGGCCAGGTGGTGCAGGGCCTGGGCGCGTTTGATTATCCGGTCAATCGGCCCATGTACTGGGCCTTCACCACCGCTCTCCCTCGCTTCCGTGCCCAGATGAGGAGAAGAATAGAGGATAGAGAATAGTCTCAGTAGATCCAATTTTCCGAGGAGTGAGGCACGCCCACGTGCCGAACACCGCCGCACGTGGGCGTGCTGGCTCCTCAAATTTGGATTCACTGAGTCTATCTTCTATCTTCGCCTCTCTCAAAAACTTGACTCTTGCCTATCTGTGTGTAAGATAAAGCCGCGATTTGTGACGGCTGGGACTTTTTGGAAGGAAGCCCCGCTAATGGTCAATAATCAATCGTTAATTGTCAATTGTTAATGAATGATTACCTCGCAATTGATTGTTGACCATTGACTATTATTCCCGGAGATGTGTTGTGGCCCGATTGGGTGACGCCCTAAAAGCGGCGCGCGAGGAACAGGGGATTACCCTGGAAGAAGTCGAAGAGGCAATTTATATCCGGCGGCATGTGCTGGAAGCCCTGGAAGGAAATGAATTTAAAAAGTTTCCCTCTCCGGTAATTACCCGCGGCTTGATTCGCAATTACGCCAAATTTCTCAATCTTGACCCGATTGAAGCCCTGACCTTGTATGATGGCAACGGCGTGGTGCCGGTCAAGGGCCAGCGCCTAACCCCCAACGGCATCGAGTTTATGAACCTCTCGATGGCCCCGCGCCCCATCATCAGTTGGGATTTTGTGGTTGGCATCCTGCTGTTTATGCTGGTGATGGGTGGCTTTGGCTATGTCACCTACACCACCGTTATTCAGCCCAGTCTGACGCCTACCCCCACCAAAACCCCCAACGCCGCCGGTCTGGACGGCGATGCCGCCCTGCTGTTACCCACTGTCACGCCGCTGCCCACCAATACCCCGACGCCTCTCCCGCCCACCGAGACGCCAACACCGATTATTTATGGCGGGGTGACGGTTGAGCTGCAAATCAAGCAGCCCTCCTGGATCCAAATTCTGGTGGATGACGCCAAAGCCTTTGAAGGCATTCTCCAGCCGGGCGAGAGCAAAAATTGGACCGGCCAGCGCCGGGTCGCCATTCGGGCCGGCAATGCCGGCGGGGTGGAAGTGATTGTCAACGGCATCAATCGCGGGGTGATGGGCGGCGAAGGCCAGGTAGTAGACCAAATTTGGGAAAAGGTGGACGACCCCTCGGTGCTGACGCCCCAACCCGGCCAAACCACCGTTACAGCCACACCTTCGGTCCCCGCCGAAGGCGAAGCCCCTTTGCCCCTGGAATTAGCTCCGGCTACTCCCCAGCCTTAACTGATTAAGGCTAAGGCTGAGTCTAAGGCTAAGAAGAATCCTTTCATCCTTAGCCTCAGCCTTAGCCTTAGACTCATAGCCTTCAAGTCCGCACGACTTCCGCCGCCGTTGTCGCCGTGTAACGACGCAAACGGGGATATTTCCAGGCCACCCAGCCGGTCAGCAAAACGGTCGCCAGACCGCCGCTGACAATGGCAAAAGGTACCCCCAACGCCGCTGCTACCAGGCCGGCTTCTAATTCGCCCAACTGCGGCCCGCCCATAAAGAAAATCATATTGACCCCAATCATCCGGCCTCGCAAATGGTCCGGCGTCATGACCTGCCGCAGCGTCCCCCGGATCACCGTCGAAACCGTATCGGCCGCGCCGGTCAACCCAAAGAGCAGGTAGGACAGGGCAAACACGGTTGACACCCCGAAAAAGGCTGTGGCCAAACCGTAAATAACCACACTGATCAGCAGCACTGCCCCCTGGCGCTGAATTTCTCGCCGCAGCGACAGAATAGAACCCGCCAGCACCGCCCCAATCGGTTGAGCCGTGGCCAGCAGGCCATACCCTTGCACCCCAACACCCAGAATATCGCTGGCAACGATGGGCAGCATGGTCCGCGCCGAGGAGAAGAAGGTGGCAAAAAAGTCGAGCAGCATGGTGCTCCAAATGAGGCGAGAGCGATAGGTGAAGCGGACTCCTTCGACCAGGGCCTGCCAGTTCAAGCCGGTTATTTCAACCGTTTCTTGCTTGCGGTAGTGCATCAACCAGAGCGCAATCAGCACCGCCACAAAAGACATGGCGTTGAGCAGGTAAACCAGGCTCAGGTTGAACCAGCCGACCAACACTCCGGCCAGCGCCGGCCCCACAATGGTCGCAATCTGCCACATCAGGGTATTGAGGCTGACTGCGTTCGACAAATGTTCGCGGGGAACCAGATTGGGGATCAGGGACTGCCGGGCCGGGTTATCAAAAGCCATCGCCGCGGCTGTGGCCGCCGTCAGCAGATAGACCACCGGCACGCTGTCATAACCACCAAAGGTAGCCAGGGCGAGTAGTCCCGCAAAGACGGCGGCGGCCCCTTGAGTCCACATCATCAAGCGGCGGCGGTCCAGGGCGTCGGCCAGCACCCCGCCGACCAGGGCAAACACAATGATCGGTAAAACGCGCATCAGGCCCAGCGCGCCCAGCCCCAGCGCTTCGGCTTGCAGCGGAATCTCCCAGCCCAGCAGCGAAAAGAGATAAATTTGGCCCTTGAGCAGTTCATAAATATGCCAGTCAACGGCCACAATCTGCATTTGTGAGCCGGTAATCGAGATAAGCTGTCCCAGCCAGAGCAGCCGAAAATCTCGGTATTGCAAGGCCACCAAACGGGGTGAAGCAGAAGTTTTGCTCATTTTAGTCCAATAAACTAAAGACCGCGCCGAACAGACGCGGTCCGAATTTACTCATCTTTAAAGTTGGTTTATTTTATCCAGGCTTCAGCCTCACAGCAAATTATCGCCGGGGCAAGTGGTCCAGATTAAGGAAAATTAGTAAATTCTCTTAGCTTGGGTAGAATTATGGGCAACTTTGCCGGAAAAGGGATTACGATGGCCAGGGCAAAACAAAAACAAATCAACTTTTTAGATACGGAGGTCGAGCGGCTGCGGACCAAAGCTCTGGAAGTTTACCGGCGGCTGCTGCAAACACACGGCGAGCGTCCGCTCAAGCCGCGCCGGGAGTCGATGCACGAGCTTATCTCGACCATGCTTTCGCACCGAACCACCCAAAAAAACGAGGCCACCGCTTTTGAGCAGATGTGGCAGCATTTTGGCTCGTGGGAAGTTATCCGCGATGCGCCGGTGGCGGAGCTGGCCGAAACGATTGCCCCTTCTAACTTTGCCGAGGCCAAAGCGCCCAACATCAAAAAGACCCTCCAGCGAATCATCGAGGAGCGCGGCGAAGCTTCGATTGATTTTCTGGCCGGTTTGCCGGTCGAGGAAGGCTTGGCTTGGTTAATGTCGCTGCCGGGCGTGGGCATCAAAACAGCTTCGCTGGTGCTGCTCTTCTGTTTTGCCAAACCCATTTTGCCGGTAGACACCCACGTTTACCGCGTTAGCCAGCGAGTTGGCTTAATTGGCCCCAAAGCGACCCCTGAGGCCGCTCACGAGCTTCTGCTTACGTTGCTCCCCGCCGACCCCTACGTGCTCTTTAACTTCCACGTTTCGATGCTCAAACACGGGCAAAAAATCTGCATTTGGGGCACACCGCGCTGCCAGCAGTGTCCATTGACCGACCTGTGTGATTGGTATCAAAACAATAGGGCGGTTTCAGAAAAATAATCAACCCATTTCGTGGTGCGTGAGGCGTAAGACTTTTTGGCATAAAATCATCACGCATCACGTATCAGACTTGAGGGATGAACTATGACTGAGAAAGCAACAACAACCCCACCTCAACCCAACCCAACCCTCAACCGGGCGGCGCGAGCGAGACAGGCTACGCAGGATGAAAAGCTGCTTGAACGGCCTGGCCCGGAACAAAAGCTTTTTACCGACACCGACCCCTGGCGAGTGCTGCGCATTCAAGGCGAGTTCGTGCATGGTTTCGACACGTTGGCCGAACTGGGGCCGGCGGTGAGTATTTTTGGTTCAGCCCGCACCGAACCGGACGATCCGATGTATCAGGCCACCGTCGAAACGGCCCGCCTGCTGGCCGAAGCCGGTTTAGCCATCATCACCGGTGGTGGACCGGGCATCATGGAAGCCGGCAACAAGGGTGCGCAGCTCGGCGGCGGTGTTTCGGTGGGTCTTAATATTGAGCTGCCCTTTGAGCAGGGCCTCAATCCCTACGTCGAAATTCCAATCAACTTTCGCTACTTCTTTATCCGCAAAACCATGTTCGTCAAATACGCCCAGGCCTTTGTCATCTTCCCCGGCGGCTTTGGCACCCTGGACGAACTGTTTGAAGCCCTGACCCTGATCCAAACCGGCAAAATCTACAACTTCCCCGTCATCCTTTTCGGTTCAACCTATTGGGCCGGCCTGCTCGATTGGCTGCGTGACACTATGCTGGCCGGCGGCAAGATTTCCCCCGCCGACCTCGATCTGCTCGTCGTCACCGACTCGCCCTCAGAAGTCCGCGATTTGATTTTGAAGGCTATGACTGATGGTAATCGGCGCGAGGCGGAAGAAGATGCTGCCCGTGAGGAGACTCAAAAGGTGTACCAGCAGGAATAGCAGGGGATTTGAGATCAAGGAGTTGAAAACAAGGCCAGTAGATCGCCGGGCTGCAAAACCTGAACTAACTCATCCTTAAAATCTTTGGGATTGCGGGTGACCAAATAATTTACCTGTGCGTTTAAAGCAGCGGCCATCTGCACAGCATCCTCAAAATCTTTCCAGCCCAGGGCCAGAGCTTTCAAAATTACCTGCTGGTCAACAGTAGCCACATGGAAAACCTGTAACAACTTGGTTACGGTCAAGTTGGCTTGTTGGTAATCCAAGTGTTTGGCCAGCAGATAATGCAGTGTTGTGACCGAATGGGCCGCCAGGAATCCTTCAATCTCGCCCATTTCCGCCAACACCCAGACCGCAGCCGCGCTCTGATAGTACGGTTCTCTTTTGGCTAAAACGTCCAGGGCTACATTGGCGTCAACTAAAATGCGAAGTTTAGCGGCCATACTTGTCCTCAAGGTAAACGTGATGTTCATCTAATGAAACATCCGCTGGTAGAATACCGCTGAGCGATTCTAAAATGGGGGTCTGAGGCATCGTCCCGCTTGTCTTGAGCGAGCGTAAAAACTCGGCTACTAGTCGCGAGAGCGTGGTATGGTGAAGTTGAGCATAATCTTTGGCCGACTCTATAATTGGTTTTTCAATACGCAGGGTTAGTTTTGTTTTTTCCATCGGTTTCACTCACTTTATCCAAAGTTTTTGACGTATATTTTAACCAAAGTTGTACGTCTGTCAACGCCGTAAACTATATTCGTCCCCACCCCTTTGAAGGCTGTTGGCGTGACCTCTTAAAAGGATTTTCGTCATAGCGAGTATCACTTATGAAACTCGCCATTTTTTTGTCTCTGGCTATAATTCGAGCCGGGAACATTAAAGTCAGTGATTAGTGAACACTGGCCTAGTTACCCTACACTTTACTTTCTGTAATTATAGGTGTCCAGAAAAATTCTTTCCCAACAATCAAGGTAGCAGGGTAGCAAAGTAGCAATTTGTTACCTGCTACCCTGCTACCTTGCTACCTGGTTCAGTGGCGAAAACTTTTCTGGAGAACTATAAATGGTTCACGGATAAACACAGAATTCACGGATTTTTCGTAACTACTCAGCCTTCATGTCATCCATTCGACAGACTCAGGACAGGTTTCGAGGCTGAAAGCCGAGAAATCTTTGAGACTGTTGTCTGCAAACTACGGATTAGGAGATTTCTCCCTTCGGTCGAAATGACATGCCTGAGCAGTTACTTTTGATCTATCTGTGTTTATCCGTGTTCATTGGTGAGCTTATTTAAAACTGTAGGCTAGTCATAAAGCTGGTTACTGTTCACTGACCACTGATGACCATTTTTCAGGAGATCATTTGGTGCTTGGCAAACATTCACAGATCTGGCGGCGAGCAGTGCTTCTGCTGTTCCTGCCCCTGCTGGCTTGCGGCCTGGCTAAACAAACCCCTCAACCGGCCCCAACCCTGGAACAACTAGCTTTTGACATCCAAACCGCCACGCCAACATTCACCCCGGTGCTGGGCTTGAGCGGCGCGCCCACTGACACCCCCGACCCCAACGCCACACCCACCTTGACCATGACCTTGACCCTCACCACCACCCTGACGCCTACAACGACTCAAGAAGCCGCACTGCCGGCCCCTCCACCCACTGCGCCGCCAGAATTGGAAGTAGCGGCGGTCCAGGCTGTCCCCGCCGACACCCCGACTCCTGCCCCGGCTGTGCCGACTGCCACTCCCATTCAGGGCGGGGCCTGGGATTTTGAGGAAGGGTTTAGCGAGTGGGGCAACCCCTACGGCGACCGCTGTCCCGGTTCCGGCCTGGCCAACGGCTGGACCGCCTTCACCACCCGCGACCAATTTGGCTCTTCCTGTTTTAACCAAACCGTCTGGAAAGGTAATGTCAACAGTGGCGAGAGCGCCCAGGAAATCACCTTTGCCTATGTCGGCGTTCAGGCGGGCATCTTCAAATCCGTGCCGACCATACCCGGCCACCGCTACAGTGTGTCGGCTTTTATGAAACGCGAGTTCAGCCCGGCCAAATTAGAAATGGCCCTCGGCCTGGACCCCAGCGGTGGGAGCGATTGGCAGTCGCCCGGCGTGCAATGGTTTCCCTGGGATGAAGATAAAGACGACGCCTGGGCCAAAACCGAAGAAACCATCACCGCCGCCGGCGAAAGTATGACCATTTTTATCAAAGGTTCCCATCCCTACCCTGAGCCGGGCGGAACCCTGCGTCTGGATTCCATTAGCATCACCGACCTGGGACCGGAGTAAATTTGAAATGAATTTTGATAAAATATCTCGTAAAACACACACATTATCGGCAACCCGTCATCAGCAATCTGTTACCTTGCAACCTGCTACCCTGTTACCTGCGACCCTGCTCCTTGCGACCCTGCTCCTTGCTACCCTGTTCCCTTCTCTTGCCTGCGTTATCGGCGGCTCAGGCGGCACCGCTATCCCGGTCGGGCGGCCGGCCAGTTTTGAAGTACAAACCGCGACCCCCACCCTCAATCCTCAGGTGGCCACCAGCGCCTCGGCCCAAACCGAGCCGGAAGTCGTTCTGCCGCTCGGCAGCGCGCCCACCGATACGCCTGACCCCAACGCCACCCCCACCTTGCCCCCTCCCCCACCTGACACCCCCACCCTCATCCAGCTCATCACTCCGACCCTGGAACTTACCCCCACCCTGGCCCTAACCCAAGAAGTCGCGGTAGCACCCCCAACCAAACCCAGGCCGGTGGTCGAGCCGGATCCACCACTGCAAGGCGGCGACTGGGATTTTGAAACAGAGTTTATCCCTTGGCCCAACCCCTACGGCGAACCCTGCCCCGGGGCCAGGGTAGCCGCCGGCTGGACGGCCTTTGTCGAGAATGGGCCGTATGGCTCTTCGTGCATGAATGAAAACCTGTACCAGCCCAACGTTTTCTCCGGCCTCAAATCCCAGGAAATGACCTTCGATTTTATTGCCGCCAACTCCGGGGTGCTGCGGACCATCCCCACCAGAGTGGGCCACCGTTATCAGGTAAAGGCCCACGCCAAAAATGACCGCAGCATTGCGCCGGTCCAAATGGCCCTGGGCCTTGATTTGACCGGCGGCGGCGATTGGACTTCCGGCACGGTCCAATGGTTTCCCTGGGATAACACCGCCGAGGATACCTGGAACCCCACCGAAGAAACCATCACCGCCACCGGCGAAAGCATGACCATTTTTATCAAAGGTTTTCACCCCATGGCCGACCAGGGCGGCAAAACTGTGATTGATACGGTCAGCGTGACCGATTTGGGACCAGAATAAAAAGAGACGTTACTACTCAGGGTCATGTCATTTCGAGACCGAAGGGTCGAGAAATCCCCAGGGCGCAACTCGTAAAAGTAAGGTCGTAGAGGATTTCTCACTGCGGTCGAAATGACATGGCTGAGCAGTTACAAAGAGGCAAAATAAAAGACCCGGTGTGCCCTCACCGAGTCTTTCAAAAAGGAGGAGAAGAGGTTGCTTTTGGATTAGCTCGCTCAGGAGCTTAACCCTTTTGTGGCTGTAGTGTACCCGTTTTTAACCCTCTCCACTTGACGTACACTCTACGTCAACTCTACGCTAACCCGCCAGGGGGAAGAAGGTAGATGGTAGATAGAAGATAGTAACTCGAAAGAGTCTATCTTCTATCCTCTATCTTCTATCCTCTATCTTCCATCCTCTATCTTCTATTCTCTATCTTCCATCCTCTATCTTCTATTCTCTATCTTCCATCCTCCCTCCTTCTAACTTTTGTCAAGCCTCTCGCATCAGAGTATACTGACAAACCGCTGTTTACCTGTAGTTGAAGTGGAGTTTGTCAGGATGATTGAGTTTCGTTATTTGCAGCCGGCCGATGCCGAAGCTGCGGCTGATATTCACATCGAAGGCCAGCCGGGCACCACCTTGACCCTGTTGGGCCGCCGCTTTTTAATCGAGTTTTACCGGGCTTTCTATGTTTCCAGGTGGGCCGAAGGCATCGGTGTGTTTGAGGATGACCTGCTGGTGGCCCATGCTGCTATTGCCATCTCGAGCGCCAAATTTTTCTCGGAATTTAAAACGCGTTACCTGTGGCGGGTAGCGGTTCCGGTGGCGCTGTCAATTCTGCGCCAGCCCAAAATTGTTAAGTATATCGTGCAGGGCTGGAGCTATGCCGACCAGACTCACAGCCCCGATGGCGAGTGTGATGTGGTTTTTTTGGGCGTCCGGCGCGACTACATGCGGCACGGGGTGGGGCCAGAACTGGTGCGGTATATGTTTGGCTGGGCTGGCGCAATCGGCTTGAAGTCATCTAACTTCATGATCGAAAAACGGAACCGGCCGATGCGCTGGATGATCGGCCAGCTTCACGGGTTGTACATTGCCCACGAATTCGAGGCTTTTGGCCGGGCCATGCTTTTTTACAAAGTGCCTATTGCCGACAACCTCGCCGACGCCCGTATGCCCAGTGGACAGTCTCACACCCTCTCCTATATTTCGGTCAATGGCAAAGGATGAAAAATGGCGCTGGCAATTTCTTTTGAGGATGTAAAATCGGCGGCGCAGGTGCTCAAGGGGGTGGCCCATCGCACCCCGGTGCTCACCTCGCGCACGGTCAATGAATTGACCGGCTACCAGGTTTACTTTAAGGGCGAGAATTTTCAGCGGATGGGCGCCTTTAAGTTTCGCGGGGCCTATAACGCCCTGTCACGCTTGAGTGAGACAGAAAAGGCCAGGGGCGTCGTCACCCACTCTTCCGGCAATCACGCCCAGGGGATTGCCCTTGCCGCCAAGCTGCTGGGCATCTCCGCCGTGATTGTTATGCCCACCGATGCTCCCGCCAGCAAACTGGCCGCCACCCGTGGCTACGGCGCAGAAATTGTGCTGTATGACCGCCAGAAACAAGAACGGGCCGAGATTTCGGCCCAGGTGGCCCGCGAGCGCGGCTTAACCTTTGTTCACCCCTACGATAACCCCCACGTGATGGCCGGACAGGGCACGGCGGCGCTGGAACTTTTAGAGGACGTGCCCGATTTGGATGTCCTGGTCACGCCTGTCGGCGGCGGGGGGCTGCTCAGCGGCTGCGCTACAGCGGCCAAAGCCCTGGCCCCGTCCATTCAAATTTTTGGGGTTGAAACGGAAGCATCCAATGATTGGTGGCAGTCGTTCCAGCGCAACGAGCGGGTCAAAATTCCGCCGCCCGATACGATTGCCGACGGCATGCGCACCCAACAGCCCGGCGAACTCACCTTTCCGGTCGTCCGGGAAGCAGGAGTCGAAATTTTACTGGTCAGCGATGCCCAGGTAATCGAGGCCATGAAATTTATGCTGCTGCGGCTGAAAATCCTGGTCGAGCCGACCGGGGCAGTGGCTCCGGCAGCCGTTTTTCAAAAGAAAGTGGGGCCGGCGGGCCGCAAAGTGGGGGTTATTATTTCCGGTGGTAACGTGGACCCGGAACTTTTAGCCCATGCTTTGACCGCGACTAGCGGCTCTTAAGGGCATAGTTAACCCCCATCGCGCCCAACTTTTCAAACATGGCGTTCACATTGTAGCCGGTTTTGGGGCTGGTTTCGATAAATTCAAAATTATTGTCTCTGGCCCATTTAGCAATTTTATCTACCGGCACGCGATAAGGCAGGTCGGTCTTGTTCGCCACGACCAGCACGGGTATAGCGCCTGCTTTGCCCCGGCACTCGCTGACCCAATCGGGCAAATGTCTGATAGTATCCACATTATTAACATCAAAAACCAGGGCCATGGCATGCGACCCCAGGTAAAAGCTCTCGCGGACTACCGACCACTGCGGCTGACCGGCCAAATCCCAGGTGTGAATCTTTACCGGCCCCAACCCCGGCACCTTGGTTAGTTTGGTGTGCGAGTCCATGCCAATGGTCATATTGTGTTTTTCGACAAAATCATTAAAGACATAGCGGCGCAGCAAGCAGCTTTTCCCCACCGTTCCATCACCCGCCAGGATGACTTTAACATGAAAGAGCGCTACGGCCAGATTATCTACCACGCTGAATTTCTCCCCAGTTAAACTTGTTAAAATCTATTCTCAGTGGATCCAAATTTGAGGAGCCAGCACGCCCACGTGCGGCGGCGTTCGGCACGAAGGCGTGCCTCACTCCTCGGAAAATTGGATCTACTGATTCTGTGTTTCCATGTTACACAATCTTCACCCAATTTCATATAGCATTTTAGACCCAATGAAGAAAGGAGTGGAGAGTTGGAAAGTTGGAAGGTTGGAAGGTTGGTAACTTTCCTCCAACCCTCCATTCCTCCAATTCTCCCACTCTTCCCTGCTTTAAAGATTGACTCTGACCTCACCTTATGGTAAATTTGAGATTATGTAAGGTTGTGGGGGTTAAAGGTGTTCAGATTTAATTCGCGGCAGTGGCGGTACTTTTTACTGGCAGTGATTGTGTTTGATACCATTATTGCCGGGGGAATTTCCTATATTTTGACTGGGGCCGAGTCTCAGGCCGCCTCCGAGCCGCTGCCAACGCCCCAGGTAGTGGCAGCCACAGTTATTGTTACCCCAACCCCCTGGCCTGGCCCCGGCCCGCGTCCGACTGCCACCGCCACCGTCCCGCCAACGCCATCAGCCACCAACGCCCTGGCAGCCGGAGGGTTTCCGGTCGGCTTTACGCCTACACCGCGTCCCACTCGTGAGCCGGTTTTTATTACTCTGCCCCAAATTTTTTCGGGGGGACGACGGGCGCTGGATGTGCCGGTCATCAACCAGATTTACTACCCCGAACCCTTTTTCCCGCCCGGCGCCAACAATGCCTGCGGCCCGGTGGCCCTCTACGCGGCATTCAAAGGGTTGGGGCTTGAGGTTGATTACACCCGCCTGCGTGATATTGCCGTCAGTTACGGCTTTAACGCCGAAGGTATCTCCAAATCGGGTCTGATCAACACCGCCACCACCCTCAGCGCCGAATTGGGCCAGCCATTAAAGATTGAACAGGGCGACAACTATAATACCGCCGATCTCATCACCCACCTGCGCCAAAAAGCAGTCATTATCATCCTGGTTCGGGTGAAAAAAGAGGCCGGCCAATTCCGCATGACTGATGATTATATCAACTCGTTTGGGCATTTTCTGCTGGTAGATCGGATCAATATCCGTAGCAAATACGTCCAGGTAGCCGGTTCAACCTTGGGCATGGATAAGGTTCCTCTGGCCGATTTTGCCCGCGCCTGGTCTGGCCAAGCCGAACCCGCCGCCGGCTGGCGGGCCTTTTTAAAAAGTGAGCAGGCCGATAACTGGGCGCTCATCATCAAACGCGCTCGATGAAAATCGGCCCAATTTTAATCTCCTTCCTGCCTTTCGCGTCGTGGCCAATCTTGTTCCCAAACTCAGTTTGGGAACAAGATTGGCAATTTCTTATTTCTCATTTCTTTTTTCTCTCCCCTCATGGTAAACTAACCACCGAATTTTATCCTCGCTGCAACAAAAGGATCTCTTTCTCTGACTGAACCAATAACCTCCCTGAAGCCAACGCCAACCGAACCACCGACCAGTCAAAAGTTGAGTGCCTGGCAAATTTTAAGCCGGGCCGGTTCTATTTTGCTGGCAGTGGGTATTACGGTGGGCATTGCCATCTTTGCCTCACGCTTTGATATTGAACAACTACGCCAGTACGGCTATCCGGGTGTGTTTTTAGCCAGTTTACTGGCCAACGCGACCATTGCCTTGCCCGTGCCGGGCGTCGCTGTAACCATCGGCACGGCCCTAGCGCTGCCCAACGAGTGGTGGCTGGTGGCTCTGGTCGGCGCGGTCGGCGAAGCCCTAGGCGAGTCGACTGCTTACCTGGCCGGCTATGGCGGCAGCGGCGTCATTGAAAATCGGCACATGTACCAGCGGTTGCACACCTGGATGGAACGTCACGGTATGGCGACTGTCTTTGTCCTATCGGCTATCCCCAATCCGTTGATTGATCTGGCCGGCCTGGCCGCCGGCGCTTCCAAGTATCCTTATTACAAATTTATCCTGGCCTGCTGGCTGGGCAAAAGCATCAAAACCCTCATCATCTGTTGGGCTGCTATCAGCTCGGCCACCTGGCTGCTCCGCTTTTTGGCTTGAGGACGGAATTTGTCGTCCTAATGAAATTTGACGACCAACTTTGGTAATGTGTTGGAAGGCTGGAGGGTTGGAAGGTTAGAGCCTATCCGAAAAAGGGTAGGTTGGCATCCCTATGCCGCTCGCTGACGCATAGGGATGCGCCCGCTACGGTGAAAAATTGGATCTACTAAGCCTGGTTACCGTTTTTGCCTACAGTCAAAACTCATCAGGGAGAATCAAACTGATTTCAAATTTTTTTCTAACCTTTTTCATGTTTTTTTGTGCTAGAATTGTCAGAGTCAGTAACAGACGATGTTAACAGGGCAAAATAAAGCGCTTGAGAGCAAAAGGAAGGGTGGCCTAAAATTTTAGGTTGACAACCGCCCACCCTATGATACAATGAAGTTATGCAGGCATTATGGCACCGGCCAAAGACTTACTTTAACTCGCGCATACGTTTTAAAATCATTCTTCCCTATGCGTTGTTAATCCTCTTGTTGTCTCTTATCGGCGTATATGTGGCCGTAAACTTTGTGGCCGAATCGCTACAGGAGCGTTTTACCGGGCAATTGATTGAAGCCGGCAGCGTGGTGGCTGATAGTTTTGTTCGCCGTGAGCAAGAGCACCTTTCCGGTATCAATTTAATTGCCTTTACCGAAGGAATAGACGTAGCGATTCTGGATAAAGATCGTAGTAAGCTCCAATCTCTGGTTTTCCCGCTGGTTGTTACCAATAAACTGGACCGGGTTGACCTGATAGATTTAGAAGGGCGGCAACTTCTGGAAATTCATCGCCCGCCCAATTCCACCGACGTTGAAGATTATACGGTTTCTGATGGCGCAGACCTATCGGATTGGCCGATTGTGCAAAAAGTTCTCAGTGGGGTAGTTGATGAGAAAGGGGATAAGTATGTTACCCTGGCCAATATAGAAGGCCAGGAGATGTTAATTACCATTGGCCCCATCCGGCAAGGGGAAGACATCGTAGGGGCGATCATGGTCAGCAGTTACACGCAGGATTTATTGAGAATGCTGGCCCAATTTACCTTTGCCGATATCACCTTATATGATCTGAATGGGCAGGTCATCAACACGACCCTGGGGACGGGCAGCAATGCCGCGGTAGAAGCTCTGACTCTAAGTAAATTAGAAACACGCACCTTGTTAAGCGAGGGTGCTGAACAAAGCCTTTTTCGGTCTTTAAACTTTAGAGGACGCGAATATAACCTGCTCTTCGGGGTCTTTCGGGCCAGGGGTGAGCCGCTGGGCTTTTACTCGGTGGCGCTGCTGCGGACCTTTATTGACGCGCGAGAAACGACCCTGCGTGATCGAATGGTGCTGATTTTTGCTGTTGCCTTACCCTTGGTATTTGCTATTGGCTATTTTACGGCCAATACCATCACCAAGCGAGTGCAGCATTTGATGGAAAATGCCATGGCCGTAGCCGGCGGTGATTTTACCCGACGTACGGCTATTGAGGCAGATGACGAGATAGGCTCGCTGGCTAATTCGCTGGATCACATGACCGAGAGCCTGGCCCGTTATACCTCTGCCCTGCAAAAGCGAATTGAAGAGTTGACGGCCCTGTACGAGGGTAGTACAGCCGTTACCATCAGGTCGGGCCTGAATTTGGAGCATGTTTTAGAGGCAGTGACCACTAGTTTAAAGGAAGTTATCCGAGGCACGGATGAGGTTATTGTCTATTTGTTGGATGAAAGCGGCCGGTTATTAATCCCTCGCGCCTCAACCACCAACGATCTGACTGCTCTGCCCAATCTGGCTTTTGAAGAAAAAGGAGCCGTCCGAACCCTGTTAGCCGCGGCCAAACCTCAGAGTATTCAGTTGGCCGATATAGGTGCTCATTCGTTGAATGGAACCTTCAATAGAACGGGAACATCGCCAGTGATGATTGCGCCTTTGATTGCCGCCCAGGAGACGGTGGGCATGCTTATGGTCATTCCCGATGAAGCCTACCCCCAAACCGAGTTAATGGAAGAAGACAATGAGCGGCTTTTGGGAACAATGGCCAATCAGGCCGCGATTGCTATTAAGAATGCTCAGCTTTTTGAAGCAACCCAGCAGGCTTACGAAACTGTCCGCAAATCGGATGAACAGAAAACGCAGTTTATCTACATTGCTGCTCATGAACTGCGCACACCACTGGGAGCAATGATGGGCTATGCCAGTTATGCCGAAAAACGGGTACCGGAAAAGCTGCGTAAATCTATGCGCTTTATGGTGGCCAGTACGGTGCGCATGCGGACTATGGTAGATGCCATGCTAACTATTCAACGTCTGGATACGGGCACAGCCATTCTACGGCTCGACGCTACCCATATCCAGGGGGTGATTGATAAAGTTGTGTCTGATTTTGAAGCAATGGCCGAGTTGGAAGGACACACCCTAACTGTCAACTTACCCGACGACCTGCCCACTATCCAGGCTGACGCCGAAAAAGTAGAACTTATTTTATCCAACCTGATCTCGAATGCCATCAAATTTACGCCAGAAGGTGGGCGAATTGAGGTTAGCGCCCAGAATTATCACAAAGGTATTCTGGTGAGCGTAAAGGATAACGGCGCCGGGATTGCCCCCGCGGATCAGGAGCGCATTTTTGAACGGTTTATGCAGCTTCGCGCCAACCATATTGCCGGGCATGGGGGATTTGGTTTGGGTTTAACTATTGTTAAACAACTGGTTGAATTGCATGAAGGGCAGGTGTGGCTAGAAAGTGAGCCGGGTAAAGGCAGTACCTTTTTCTTTACCCTGCCTCAAGAAACTCCTTTGACTGAGGCTGCAGCTCAACCCAAAGCAACCAATCCATCCCTGAAGAAAAGGATGGAAGAGTTTCTATTAGAGATACCTTAAGTCTATCGTGAGTGGCCATGGCCGATCTTGAGACCACCAGGCAAATAGGCCGGCGAAAGTGGCGAGGTACGCCGCGCTTCGATGTACTTTTGCCTGTCTTTTTAATAATTGGTTGGTCGCTCATTTTTGCTACGGCTACCTTGGGATTACAAAATTCTCCCGGACCATGGCTTGAGGTAGGTTTAGTTTCAAAAGTATCGGCTGATTACTCGGTTAAAGCCTCTGACTCAACCCGAGTGGCCCCCATCAGGCCGCAAGTTGTTGAAGCGGTAAAGCAAGATCAGGCCCTTCGTGTAACCCCAACCCCCCGGGCTGCTATCCCAACCTTTACTCAAGAACCCACCCTGACCCCCACTATGGGTTCAGACACACTTCAAGTTAATGCCGGCGGTCCCTACACCGGGGATGAAGGCAGCCCCATTGCAGTAACGGCTGAATTAGCCGGATCGGTGCTCAATTTTGTGCCGGGGGTGGTAAATTATGCCTGGGACCTGGATAATGATGGGCAATATGATGACTTCAATGGCCCGGCCGCTTCGGCTACTTTTTACGATGAGGGTGACTACGTTGTTGCTGTTCAAGCAACTGATTTGATGGGACGGGTCGGCGTGGCCGTCGCTACCATCTTGGTGAGCAACGTGCCGCCGTTGGTTGAATTGGGACAGGATATGCTGGCTGAAGAAGGCCAGGAAGTTGCCTTTATGGGCATTGCCAATGACCCTGGGCACGATGTCTTGCTGTATGAATGGGACTTTGGCGACGGCCAGCCCAAAGTAAGCGATACTTTGACTCCCCACCATACTTATCAGAATAACGGCGATTATGCCGTGCGCCTCACTGTTCGTGATAATGATGGCGGGATAACGGAAGAAACGCTGCTGGTCAATGTAATTAACCTCCCGCCGCTAGTAGATGCCGGCTCTGATCAGCGTGTCAACGAGGGAGAGCGGGTTATATTTAACGGTACCGCTACCGATCCGGGTTCTCTGGATACCCTGACCTACGCCTGGGACTTTAGCTACGATGGCCGCAATTTTACCTCCGACGCCAGCGGACCTTCTGCCTCAAAGATCTACGCCAATGGGCCGCTTAAAACTATGGCGGCCTTACGGGTGCGTGACGAAGACGGTGGTGAAACAATTGATACGATTGATGTAACGGTGGGTAATGTGCCGCCGGTTATCACCGGCGTTTCCAATAATGGGCCGGTGGGTGAAGGCTCCCCCCTGGCTCTAACCGTCACCGCCGAAGATGTGGGCAATGACCCTCTAACATTTGCCGTTGATTGGGATAATGACGGTTCTTTTGACGAGGCTGGACCGGACAATACCATCTCAAATATCTGGTATAACCAGGGCGATTATACCGTGCGTATTCGGGTTGACGATGGCGATGGCGGCGAGGTTTTTGCCACCACCCAGGTATCTACTTTGAACGAGCCGCCGATAGCTGTAGCCAGCGCTACCAGCGGAGTGCTGGAAGGCTCTGCGGTTTCATTTAGTGCCGGCGACTCCAGCGACCCCGGCTCGAACGATGCGCTGACCTATAGTTGGAGCTTTGGCGACGGCCAAAGTGGCAGCGGGGAAAACACTACTCACACCTACGAAGACAACGGTGTGTACAGCGCCACCCTAACTGTCACCGATGACAGCGGCGCTTCCAGTTCGACCGGTGTTGCTGTTGCTATCTTAAATGCTAACCCTACCGCCGATGCTGGACCTGACCACACTATAGACGAAAATACAGCCGTGACTTATAACGGTAGTGCGACTGACCCAGGGGTTCGTGATATTTTAACTTATACCTGGACCTTTGGCGACAATACAACAGCAACAGGAGCATCTGGAACTCACCTCTATCCTGACGGCCCAAGACAGTATAGTGTAGGGCTACAGGTAGTTGATGACGACGGGGGTACAACCAATGACAGCTTCTTACTCACCGTAAGAAACCTGTCACCTTGGGCTGTGACCGGGGGGTCCTACACCTGTGATGAAAACGAGACTATTGAATTGACCGCAACGGCTGATGATGTCCCCGATGATGTGTCGAGCCTGGAGTTTTGGTGGGACCTGGACCGTAATCCGAATTTTGAAGCGCCAGGCCGGCGGGTATCTTATAATTGCAATCAAGCGGGAAACCAAACCGTTCGCTTGCGGGTGAGAGACAAGGATTATAATAGCAACGAGGATGATGGGCATGATGGGGAAAGTTTTAGCACAGCTCAAATAGAGATTAGTAATCTGCCTCCCGTCGCGGTAGCTACAGCCAATCCCTTGACCACGACCATCAATGTCCCCATAATTTTTGACGCCAGCGGCAGCTACGATCCCAGCCCCGGCCCCGATACCTTAACCTACCGCTGGAACTTTGGCGACGGCATCACCATGACCACAACCAGTATTACCGTAACTCATACCTATACCGATGACGGGCTCTATACGGTCTCTTTGCGCGTCTTCGATAGCAGCGGCGACAATACCGTGACCACGCTTCAGGTGCGGATTGCTAACTTGCCGCCCACTGCTGTTGCTGTGGCTGCCCCCACTACGGTGGCTAAAGGCTCAAGTGTGACATTTGACGGGAGCGGCTCGAGCGACCCCGACGATACAAATTTAACTTATCAATGGAATTTTGGCAATGGCAGCCCGGTAGCCAACGGGGTGAGTGTAAATTATACTTATCCTAACGGGGGAACTTACACCGCCATCCTGACCGTTACCGACGACAATAATGACAGCGCTACCGCCTCTGTGGTCATTACCGTCAATAATGCTCCCCCTGTAGCCGAAGCGGGGCCTGACCAGACGATAAACGAGGGGGATGCCGCGACCTTTGATGGCAGTAGCTCCACGGATCCAGATGATACCAATTTAACCTATCAGTGGGACTTTGGTGACGGTAGTCCGACCGCCAACGGAGTGAGTGTAAATCACACTTACCAGAATGGACCGGCTAATCGTACCGTTACCCTGACCGTCACCGATGGTGACGGCGTGATTGGCACCGACACTTTGCAGGTGACGGTGAATAATGTTGCGCCGACCGCCGAAGCCGGTTCTGACCAGACCGTAAATGAAGGTGATCCGGTTACGTTCAACGGCAGCGGCAGCGACCCCGGCGGGGATGGGTTGACCTTCGAGTGGGATTTTGATTACGACGGCAGCAATTTTACCGTTGATGCAACCGACCAGAACCCCAGCACAACCTTCCCGGACGTCCCGGCCACCCGCACAATTGCCCTGCGCGTCACCGATAGTGATGGGGCCGTCAGCGCCGTTGATACGGCTCAAGTTACGATCAATAACGTTCCGCCAACGGCCCGTGCAAACGCCAGCGCAACCGCCATCACCCTGGGCGAGACGATAACTTTTGATGCCAGCGCCTCCAGCGACCCTGGCGCTGATACGCTTACCTATCAATGGGATTTTGGTGATACCATTACCGGCAGCGGGGTCAACCCGACCTATACCTATTCCAGTGCCGGACAATACGATGTCACCTTGACTGTCACCGACGAGGATGGGGCATCTGACACTGATACAATCCGGATTACAGTCAATTAGCTATCCTCAGTGGATCCAAATTTGAGGAGCCAGCACGCCCACGTGCGGCGGTGTTCGGCACGAAGGCGTGCCCGCTTCGCGTCCTCGGAAAATTGGATCTACTGATCCTGGCTAATTTTAAGGAAGATAGACCCGATTACGAGTCATGCTTGGACGATTGCCGGGAATTATACTATAATTCCACAGATGGATAATGGTGAGGGAGGCGCTGACACTCAACAGATCGCAGTAACGGGAACTAATTGTGGCCTGTTTCTCCCCAACCCAAATTTATTGTTTGGTGGGATAGAATAGAGAAACGGAAGGAGATGTTAATGGCAGGTCATTTTAACTCGACTTTAATTCCAAAGCGGGCTTTGAAATATTTTGAGGCTAACCGCAACGTCTTAGTGATTGAAGATGATAAAGTTTTAGGACAGATGATTACCGAAATTTTGGACGATGTGGGGTTTGAAGTTACCACCGCGCAAAATGGCCGGATTGCCTTTGAAAAGCTCAAAAATACCCCTATTGATTTTATTGTGCTCGATATTTTGCTGCCCGAAAAAGATGGCTTTGAAATTTACGCTGAGTTGCAGGCTAATCCTGAGACCAAAGATATTCCGGTGATGTTGGTCACGGCCTGGGCGGATGAACGGAATATCGAACGGGCTTCGCAAATGGGTATACAGCATTTTTTACCCAAACCCTTTACGGAGGATGAACTGCTGTATACCATCTTAACTTTGCTGGTAGACTATTCACGCAAAGAAAACCGCTAACAATTCAAAGTAAGTCTTCAGCCTTCAGAGTTTATTAAACACCGGCTTCTGAACGTTGACTACTTCCTTTTTTGAGGAAGAGCGATGACAAATCCTAAACAAGTCTATATTACTATTGAGTGGCAAGAACAGGGTCCTTTGGAAGAGGCGACCGGGCGGCGGCTGTGGCGGAAAGAACGAAAGGTTTGCGCGCTTGACGATTACCCTCAGTTATTGCCGTGCAATAATCCCAATTGTGTAGACGGCGGCTTTGATATTGGTGATAAAATTGCCACCTTGCTGAATTCTGGTGAAAATAACGAGCAAAATTCTTTGATTTGCCGTAACGCCATTAACAAAGATCGCAGCAAACGCTGCTTGCATATCATCACTTATTCCATTGCCTGTGTGCGCCCTTACCAGCGCCAAAAATCGCAGCCTGTTGTCTCAGATAGCAACCTGCGTTGAAATCTACTCCCATCAAAAAGCCCCGGCCTGTTGCGCCGGGGCTTTTTGATTAATTCTGTTTAAGATATGGCAAAACGATAGCCAATGCCATGCTCGGTGAGAATGTAGCGAGGGTTGCGCGGGTCATCCTCAATTTTACGGCGCAGCCGCCAAATGTACCACTTGACGCTGTTCAGGCTGGCTTCGGCGTAATAAGGCCAGACATTTTCAAAGATGACATCAATCGGCAAAACCCGGTCAACCCGCCGGGCCATAAACAACAGTAAATCGTATTCGGTGGGTGTCAGGTCTACAATTTTGTTGCGGACCATCACCTGCCGGTTGGCCGGGTCAATGACCAGATCACTACCGCTAAAGCGTAAGGGTAATTTATCAGAGTCGGGTACGGGAATCCGGGCACGGCGCAGCACCGCTTCGATGCGCGCCTGTAACTCTTCAGGATAAAAGGGCTTAACCAGATAGTCGTCGGCCCCCATCTTTAACCCTTTGAGAATGTCCTGCTGCGACCCACGCGCCGAGAGAATAATGATCGGGACTTTGGAAATAGTCCGGATCGAGCGACAGGTTTCCCAGCCATCCATATGCGGCATCATCAAATCGAGAATGATCAGATGCGGCTTAACCTCGTGTAACTTTTGCAGTCCCGTTGCTCCATCTTGAGCGGTGGTAACTTCGTAACCCAACTTTTCCATGCTGTGTTGGATGAGTCGCAACACCAGATAGTCGTCATCAATTGCCAAGATTCGTTCTGCCACACTGATACCCTGCTGACGAGGTTTAAATGAAACCCAATTTAGCTTTGCTCTAGTCCCCAATCAACTGTATTATTACCTTACGCGAGCGGCGGCGATTGTCAAAATCTATAAAAACAATTTGCTGCCACGTGCCCAGCATAAGCCGCTTATTGGTAAAAGGCACGCTCAGTGATGGCCCCAGCAAGGCGGCCCGCACATGCGAAAAGCCATTGCCATCATGCCAGCGCTGGTTGTGTTTGTACTCCCAGGCTTGGGCCGCCACCCGCTCAAAAAAATCCTCAAAGTCGGCCAGCATGCCGCTTTCATACTCAACGGTGGTAATGGCGCTGGTGGCGCTGGGCGTAAAAACGGTAGCAATTCCCTGGTTCAAGCCGCTTGCCTGCACGGCTGCCGCGACGGCTTCGGTAATGTTGCGAATATCGCAGTAACCTTCAGTTGATAGATGAAACTCTTGGGTGACAACCATTTAGCCCCTTAGTCTCGCGCCCAGTTCTCGCTCCAGCCGCTGCACAATTTTTTGCTGCTGCTTGGCCGCGTCCTGGTCGGTCAGCGTGCGGTCCTCGGCCTGAAACGTCAGGCTGTAGGCCAGGCTCTTTTTGCCCGCGCCGATCTGTTCCCCCCGGAAAAGGTCAAACAGCCGGACCTCGGTTAGCAGCGGCCGGCCGGTCTGGCTGATAAGGGCCTGAACCCGCTCGGCCGGGATGGCCTCGTCTACAATCACGGCAATATCCTGCTGCACCGGCGGGAAACGCGGCACACTTTTGACCACATGCCCGGCGGGAACTTGCCCCAGCAGCCGGTCAAGGTCAAAATCGGCCGCTAACACCGGCCAATCGCTGTTGGTTTTGAAATCGTAGCTTTGGGCAACATAGGGATGTAACTGGCCCAACACACCCACACTCTGGCCATTAACCGACAACGCCGCTACTCGGCCCGGATAGTAAGCGGGCTGCCGGGTTGGACTGAATACAACATTGTCCACGTGTAGCCCGGCCAGAATTGACTCAACTACACCTTTCAAATCAAAAAAATCAACCGGCGTTGTGTCGGCCCCCAGCCAGCTTTGCTCCTCACGGACGCCGGTCATGACTACAGCCAGACGACGCTGCTCTTCAGGTAAAACAGCAGCCTCATCAGCTTCTTTTTTCATGTCTGTTTTTGGGGGCAAATAGATATGGCCTATTTCAAACATTTGCACCCGCTGGTGGTGTTTGGTATTTTCGGCGGCTATTTCTAGCACGCTGTTCAGCAAACTCTGGCGCATCACCGCTCGCTCCGGCGTGGACGGGTTGGCCAGAGTTACGTAGGATGAGCGGTCAACAGATTCCAGAAGGCGGGCTTCTGCTTCGGGCGTGGTCAGCCGGTAGGTAATCACCTCTTGCAAACCCGCTTGCGCCAGCAAATCACGCACTCGTTCTTCCCGGTCCAGCGCTTCATTGTTTCGCTGCGGCGGCAGTTCATCCGCCATTTCCGAAACCGGCAGGCGGTCATAGCCGTAGATGCGGGCAATCTCCTCCACCAAATCGGCCTGGCCAATGATTGGGTCCGTTGAAATGTCCAGGCGATGCTCCGGCACAGTGACCCGAAGGGATTTTGACTTCGCCTTAGCCTCCGCCTCTTCAACTTTGAACTCCAACGACTCCAAAATATTTTTGATTTCAGCCAGACCCAATTCGACGCCCAGTAAGCGGGTCACTTCTTCTTGGGGCAACTCGACCGTCACCGGTTGGGGCGGGTTGGGATAATAATCCAACACATCGCCCGCAATTTTTCCGCCGGCCAGCTCAACCATGAGTTTGGCCCCGCGCAGCGCCCCAACCATGGCCTGGCTGGGATGGACGCCCCGGCTGAAGCGATAAGCCGCCTCGGATTTGATATTGAGCGCCTGGCTGGTGCGGCGAATATTGATAAAGTTCCAGGCCGCCGCTTCGAGTAGGATATTTTGGCTGTGCTCGCTCACCTCGGTTTCGCCGCCACCCATGATACCACCGATGCTCAAATTTCCTTGAGGGTCCGTGACCAAAATTGAAAAATTGGGCATTTCATGGGTTTTCCCGTCGAGGGTCAGCACCGTCTCACCTGGCTGGGCCAGGCGGGTGATGATTTTAACCGGGCCTTGCCTCCCCTCAGTCCCCCCCACCGGGGGGGAATTATATTTTTGCGCCCGGCGGCGCAGCGCGTCCCAATCAAAGGCGTGATTGGGCTGGCCCATTTCCAGCATGACATAGTTGCTGATGTCTACGATATTGCTAATAGGGCGCATGCCGGCCAGTCGCAGACGGCGCTGCATCCAGTAGGGCGACTCGGCGATGGTGATACCTTTGATGAGAATCGCCACAAAGCGGGGGTTGAGGTCCGGCTCGGTCGTTTCGATAACCAGGCTCTCCCCCTGTTCCCTCTCCGCAAGGGGAGGGAGCGTTGTATCAGGATAGCGCAGTTTTTGGCCGGTCAGCGCGGCCACTTCGCGGGCCACACCCAAAATCGAAGCGCAGCGGCTCATGTTGGGGGTGATGTCAATATCCAGCACGGCGTCGCCCCACAAGTCAACTAGGGGTGTGCCCGGTGGGGCGGCTTCGGTGGTCAGGATGATGCCCTCGTGCTCGTCGCTCAGGCCCAATTCTTTTTCGGAGCAGAGCATATGCCGGTTCATAATACCGCGAATTTCGCGGCCTTTGAGCTTCATTTTAACGCCCGGCTCTTTGGCGTGGCCGTCGTACACAGTGGCCCCTTCCATCACAAAAGGCGATTTTAGCCCCAGGCGGCTGATGTCGCCCCGGCCGACAAATTCAAACAGGTTGGGTGCGCCGGTGACAACGGTTTCCGGCTGGGCCGCGCCGATGTCAACCGTGGCCAAAACCAGACGGTCGGCCTGGGGATGCTGCTCTACTTTCAAAATATGGCCCAGCACCAGCTTGTTCCGCTCCCAGACCAAATCGGCCCCTTCAACCCCAACATAGCGAATAGAGCCAACTTCCAGCCCGGCCAGAGTCAGCCGCTCGGCTAGTTCCTCCACGGAGAGGGTAATGTCTACAAAATCTTTTAACCAGCTAACGGGTACTTTCATAATGATATATATCTCGATTAATCAATAAATTATGGGCGAAGCGTGGTGCGTAGTGCGTGGGTTTCTTCGCTACGCACCACGTACTACGATAAATTCAAAACTGCTCCAAAAAGCGCAGGTCGTTGCCCCAGAAGTAGCGAATATCTTCGATGCCATGGCGCAGCATGGTGATGCGTTCCGGCCCCATACCAAAGGCAAAGCCGCTGACCTTGTCCGGGTTGTAGCCGCCGTTGCGCAGTACGGTTGGGTGGACCATGCCGCAGCCGCAGATTTCCAGCCAGCCGGTATATTTGCAGAGACGGCAGCCTTTTCCATCGCACAAAAAGCATTGCACATCCACCTCGGCAGATGGCTCGGTGAAGGGGAAGTGGCTGGCCCGGAAGCGCACGGGGCGCCCTTCGCCGTAGAGCCGGCGGGCAAAGTTGATGAGCGTGCCTTTTAAATCGCTAAAGCGAATGTTTGGCCCTACCGCCAGCCCTTCGACCTGGTGGAACTGGATTTCGGAGCGGGCGGTTATCTGCTCGTTGCGGTAGCACATGCCGGGCAGGATGACCCGAATCGGCTCCGGGTAAAAGTCGCGCATGGCTCGAATCTGGCCAGGCGAGGTGTGGGTGCGTAGCAGCACGTCGGGGTTGGTGGTGTAAAAGGTGTCCTGCATCTCACGGGCCGGGTGGTGGGGTGGGAAGTTGAGCAGTTGGAAGTTCATCTCATCCGTTTCAACATCGCGGCTGCGATAGATTTGGAAGCCCATCTCGGCCCAAATCTGGTAGATGCGGCGCAGAGTTTGGTTGCTGGGATGCAGCCGCCCGCGCGAAACCGGCCGGCCGGGCAGAGTCACGTCGAGACTGCCTTCGGTCAGGCTTTTTTCTAGCTCGGCAGCTTTGATGGCCGAGGCTTTTTGTTCGTAGGCGGCTTCGAGGGCCTGTTTGAGCTGGTTGGCCCGCTGGCCGAAGGTGGGCCGCTGGGCGGGGGGTAGTTCACTCACCCGGCGCAAAAGTTGGGTCAGTTCGCCTTTGCGGCCAATATAGTGGCCGTGCCAGGTAGCCAGGGCCTCGCCACTATCGAGTTGGACAAGTTGAGCCTGGGCCGCCTGGGCCAGGGATTCAAGTTGATCGAGCATGCATTTCTCCTCAAATTAAGAATCGGTTTGAGCTAATTGCTCCAAAAAATCTAAAAAAGTGTTTATTTCTGCTTCGTAAATTGATTTTAGCTTAAACGATTCCCGTAAAACAAGATTCAATCTGTCGGGATCAAATTGCAAGAGATAGGCATTACGAAACAGATGCCGAAAACTACGCAACTCATTGAGAGCGAGATAGGCTTCCTGGCTAATTACGGGAGGACGAATGGACTTAACGTCCAGCGTCATTCGCTTTAACAGTTGGGTATGCCATTGGGTTGTATCACCGATATGATTACCAAATCGTTCTGCAATTTGAACAAAAAGGTTCTCAAACAAACCATAAAGAACGTGCAGATAGTAACCCAAAATAATATCTTGCGGTGAGCCGGTAGCCTGCGCCCCTAATTCGTCTATCTGGTGATAAACTTTGGCAATAGAGTCCAAATTAGCTCTTATCTCGGCTTGCAAAAGACGAATTTGCTCAACCATAGATTTTTTCCCCTGTTTCATAAACTCTTTGGGCAAAAAGGGTATGGGGGGGTAAATCACGCAAATCAATAAGCCACTCTGGTAAAGCCTCTTGCAGGTCACGCCAAAAGGCAAAATAATCTTCGGCGGCGCCACCCTCAATTGCTACATCAATATCTGAGTTGGGTTGAAACCTACCGAACCGGAGCACTGAGCCAAACAGGTAGACAGCTTTTATGGCCGGATATTGCGGTAAAAGTGCTGGCGCAACAGCTTTGATTGCCTTGAGCGCTTTTTTTCGCCTAATCTCTCGCTCCTCCACACCCTGCTGGAGGCGGGTCTGAAAAGAACGGCGATAAGTTTGGATATCGGTTATCATATTTTTCCCAAAAATTGGCTTCAACTTGTATGATATATGAGTTACGCAGTTGGGCTGTAGTTTAGTGCCCGCCCACGAGAGGCTAAACTACCTTGAACTGCGTAACTCCTATGATAATCCAACTTAATGTAGGGTCAAGTGATTGGGTAGTAAAACAAAAAGGACGCAACCGTGTGGCCGCGCCCCCTGCCATTTGCCAGCCCAGGCTTTTGTTAGCCGCTGACCAACGTGCGCCACACCCATACAATCCACAAACCAGAAAAGAGAAAAAAAGTAAAGGTTGGTATTGTAAGGATGGCAAACCCAATAGAGGCCCGGGCGTTAGCCAAAGCCGCTTGATTGACCTTAAGTTGATTTTTGGCGGAAGGGTAAACTAATTTAGACATAACAATTTCTGCCTGCGATTGATTGCATCATAGCACGTAACTAGGCGCATGTCAATCTCTTTTTTTGATCTTTAGTACACCGCCAACCATTGCCGAAAAATTCGGATTGTAAGAAAATTCCCATCTTATTTTAAACTTTATCCGGCATAATAACCCTATCCCAACCCCTGTATCAGGCAATATGACCTTTAACTCAAGCGCGGCCCGCGACTTTAAAAACGCTACCTGGACCGTCAGCGATGTTCACGGCCAGTACAGTTACAGCAACCCGCACGCCGATCTATATCGCTATCTCAGCCAATGGTCCGATATGGAGTCGTACCTTAATGTGGGCTACTCCCGGCCGGGCCAATACCATTTGCACGTCAGCAGTCACCTGCGCCTGATCAACCGCCTGGCCGATGGTCTGCTGGCCTTGCATGCCGCCGGTCCCTATGCCAGCGAGCGCCGTTTGTTGGATGTGGCCGCCGGGCGCGGCGGAGCGGCCGTTCACGCCCGGCGCAGGTATGGCCTGGAAGTGGTCGGGGTGGATATTACCCCCTACAACGCCCGCCGCGCCGATGCCAATGCCCATGAGAAAGGCGTTTGGCCGCAGGTACGGTTCAATATGGGCAACGCCCATCGGCTGCCCCTGGCCGACGCCTCCTTTGCCCTGGCCTGGTCCATCGAATCGCCGGCCCACTTTGCCGATAACCCCACCTTTTTAAGGGAGGTGGGCCGGGTGCTGAAACCGGGCGGAGTCTTCACCCTGGCCGATTTGTTGGTGGTCGAGCCGGTGGCCACGGCCTCACCGGAAAACCGCCAAATTTATGCCGAATTTTTGCGGGTGTGGGATGTACCCTATCTGGAGTCCTTTGACAGCTACCAGAGGGCATTGACCGAAGCCGGTTTTGAGCTGCGCCGGGCCGAAATAGTGACTCGTTATAATCTGGATATTCTCAACCGTGACTGCGCCATCTTTTTGTGGTTGTCCCGGTTTCGCTGGTTGTATCGCTGGTACGGGCGTTATCTCCGCTGGCGGACCGGGGCCAATTTGGATCACGTGTACGAACATGTGCTGGGGTCGCGCCGGGCGCTGCAGCTGGGCATGATAGATTACGGTTTGTTTTGGATGGTGCGTCGTTAAGTCAACTTGTTAGCCAGCTTATCGCGTGTATAATATATCGCAATATATAGGTTGAAAGTTAAACGTTCAACGTTGAAGGTTTAACTTCATAACGCGTTTTGAGGAGGTATTATGAGTCAAACGCACGAAGAAAATACAAAATCGGTTGAGCGGATTGTCCAGCGCACGGTTATTTTTGGCATCCTGGTCGCCCTGGCCCTGGTAGCAGGATATTACCTGGCCATAGCGCTCATCCCGACGCCTAAAATTGGGGTTATCTACCTGGACACCCAAGTTGCGGGCCCTACAGTTGAAGCAATGTCGCAGGAAATCAATTACGCCCGCAAAGCCCGCGACATCAAGGCGGTCGTGCTAATGGTCAACAGCCCCGGTGGCGGCGCTTCTTCCGGGCACGATATCTATTATCAGATGCGTAAACTACGCGCCGAAAAACCGATTGTCGCCAGTGTGGATGTGATGGCCGCCAGCGCCGCTTACCAGATTGCCGTCGGCGCCACCGAGATTTACGCCAAGCCGGCTTCTTTTATCGGCAACATCGGAGTGATTGTAGGTCTGCCCGCTCCCGAAACGCTGAGCGAGCAGTTTATCACTACCGGGCCTTTCAAAGCTACCGCTTTTAGCTCCACCGGCATTGTGCAAAAATTGGATTTGCTGTATGCCAATTTTAGAGACAGCGTGGTGGCCGAGCGCAAGGCAGCCCCCAACCCCCTCAAACTTGATCCTGATGCCGTTGCTACCGGCGAACTCTGGGTGGGTCTGGAAGCCAAAGAGCATGGCCTGATTGATGAACTCGGCTCGAAGCTGGACGCCATTGATCGCGCGGCGGAATTGGCCGGTTTGAACCATTACGAGGTGGTCAATGTGCGCGATGAGTACCTGTCATCCCTGGAAGGGACACCGCAGTATCCAACCGCAATGAAGGTTTATGAAGAACTGGATAACCAGCCCGAAATTGACCTGTCGGCCCAAAGCTCCGACTGGCCCTCCTTTTACCAAATGTATATTCCGCTGGAGTAATTGATGCGTAACCTTTTTTGGATTGTTCCCCTGGTGGCGATTTTGGCTGTGGTGGGCGGCCGCCTTTTGTATTATGGTGGCCTTAGCTCTTCTTATGTCGCTCCGTCGCCCGAGTTACCCCCAACCAATTTTACCGAATTTGCCAAGTCTGCCCGCCTGGAAGCGGTAGATAATCCGACCGTGAGCAAAGGCGTGATTGCGGTTGATTATACGCACAGCAACGCTCTCTACATTGAAGAACTTAATGTGCTGTTCTCCAAGCTGGTCAATCGGGGTTTTAGCTACGAGATTATTCTGGGCGCGTCCGCCGAGGGCGCGACAGATGAAGGGGCAGGCGCTTCTCCCCTGGCCGACAAACTGCGCTATGCCAAAGCGTTGATCCTGCCCCTGCCCCGCATCGAGTACACCCCCGAAGAAATCGCCGAGATCAAAAACTTTGTCAACAAAGGCGGGCGGGTACTCATCATCGGCGACCCAACCCGCACCGTGGTGGTCGAGGCGCTTAATAGTATTGCCGGCGTTTTTGGCGTTATTTACTCCAACGACTATCTTTACAGCCTGAGCAGCAACGATAACAACTACCGCAACGTGGTTTACACCAATTTTAAGGAAAGCCCGCTGACCAAAGGTTTGGATAAAGATAGTAAAGTGATCTTCTACGGCGGGGGGTCGCTCAATGCTCCCGGCCACGAAATTATCCTGGGCGACGAAACCACCCATTCCTCAATTAGCGAAGGCGGGCGGATCATGGCCGCCGCCGCCCTGACCAGCGATGACAAGGTGCTGGCCCTGGGCGACTTGACCTTCTTTGGGGAACCCTACAGCGCCGCCGAAAGCAACGGCACCCTCATCAACAATATCGCCGACTTTCTGGCCGGCGGCCAGCGTGAGTTTGAACTCAAAGATTTCCCCTTTTACCTCAACTCCGCCGTTGACGTGGTTTTTGATAACAGCTTGGTGCTCAACAGCCAGTTTGATAACTCGGTCAAGCTCAAAGAGTTTTTGGAAAGGAATGAACGCACCGTTACCTTTACCGATAAAATCGGCGCGGAAAACGATGTGATTTTTGTGGGCCGTTTCAGCCAGGCGGAGCCGGTCAAAGATATTTTGGCCGAAGGCGGGATCACGATTCTGGGGCTTGATGAGCAGGACGAGAATAGTGATGAGCCTGCTCCCGAAATAGATTCGGCAGAGGTGCGGGCTGCATTGGATGAGGACACTCCACCCGGCGAAGAAGACCGTTTTATCACCGGCCGGATTCGCATCGCCGGGGTTGGCGAATTGGAGCGGGGCGGCGCAACCCTCTTTTATCTGAACCAGTCCGAGGGGCGTAATGTCCTCATCATCCTATCAGACACACCCCAAACCAACACCGATGGCTTTGATATGCTTTTTGATAACCGGCTTTCAGAGTGCCGGCTCAGCGCGGCGATTGCTGTTTGCCAGACTCAGGAGCCCGACGGACAGTTGCCGCCCAGCCTGCGCAGCAAACGGATTGACAAAGTGCTAGTGGTTGGCGGCGATTCCGGGCGACCCCGTGACGAGGATGTTACTCAAACCGGCATGGTAGAATTTACCGAAGCCTTGAGCGGCACCTACCAGGTAGATAGCTGGCTGATCTCAGAACAAGGTTCGCCGGATGTGGACGAACTGCTCGAATATGATGCGGTGGTCTGGTCTACCGGCGCTTATTGGGATGACAGCATCAGCGAAGAAGATGCGGCCCTGCTCTCCAAGTATATCGAACTGGGCGGCAACTTGATTCTGGCGGGCGCGTCCATTGGCTTCGACTGGGACCACACCGATTTTCTGACCTACGTGGCCCACGCCGATTACCTGACCTTTGCCGAACAGAATGATTTGGAACTGGCCCTGCCTGACCATCCGATTGCCGCCGACTTTCCGGAGTCAACGGTGATTGCCTTTACTGAGGCTACGACCGGAACTGAGGCCCTGGAACCGGATGTTATCAACAATACCCCCAACGCGCGGGTTATCTTCCAACGCGGGCCGGAGAGTGAGCAGCCCGGTGCGGCTTCGCTAGTGGCCTATGAGGATGATCGCTCTAAAATTGCTTACCTGGCCTTCCCCATCTACGTCCTGCCGGTCGAGGAACGTACTTTGCTGGTTCAAAATATAATGGAATGGTTTACCCGCAAACCGCTGCCTTTGCCCGACGAAGGGGATTACCAGCCGTTTGAACCCGCCGAGCCGACGCCTGAGGGCACCGCCGAGCCAGGGCCGGAAGGTACCGCTGAACCATCACCCGAAGGTACGGCGGAACCTACCCCCGAAGGCACCGCCGAGCCGACGCCCGAAGGGGAGTAGAATTAGGCTAAAGAAATGTCATTGCGAGGCCGTAGGCCGAAGCAATCCCCCCACCGCCCAGAAGAGTGTTTCGCCTACGGCTCGCAGTGACATGAACCAAGTTGTTTTGAAGGAGGAGATATGAGAGTTATTACTCGCCCATCCCAATGGGTGCTGGTCTTACTGATTTTAACCCTCACCCTACTGGCCGCCCAATGCGGCGCAGCGCCCACCGAGCCGCCAGCAGTGGAAGAGAAACCCGCCACCGAGGCCACCGAAGCCCCGGCTGAGCCGGCCGAGGAAGCAGCCAAAGCCGCGGAAGAGGAAGCGCAAAAAGTTGTCCAGGAGTCAGAAATATCGCAAGCTAAGGATATAGCCGGGACTGAGACGGTGACCGACGAACCTGATGTTTCTACGCCGCGTAATAAATATGGGGGCGAATACCGAGATGTGTCCACCTCCGATGCGGTCAGTTTTCATCTCTATCAAACCACCGATACCGGCTCCAGCGCCTATCAGGGTTACGTCTACAGTGGCAGTTTGATCACCCTGGATGAAAAAACGCTGGAATACGAGCCGTATGCCGCCGAAAGTTACACCATCTCCGAAGATGGTTTAACCTTTACCTTCAAACTGCGGAAGGGTTTGAAATGGAGCGATGGCACGCCTTTGACCGCCCGCGACTACGAGTGGACCTACCAGCAGGTCATCAATCCTGATAACGGCTTTCCTTATCTTGACCAGTTCAACTTCGTCACCTCCTACAAGGCGTTGGACGATTACACGCTTGAGCTAAAAATTGACAAAATGTACTGCCCCGCGCTGGGCCAGATTGATTTTATTACCCCGCTGCCCAAACACATCTGGGAAAAACTGGATTGGAGCGACCCCGAAAAGAACCCCGAAATCAACAACCCCAGCGTAGTCTCTGGCCCTTACAAATTGAAGGAATGGAAACGGGATCAATATGCCAGCTTTGAAGCTAACGAAAATTACTGGTATCACGGCCCACCCAATATCACTCAGCAAACTATCGAAATTGTGCCCGACCAGGATGTGGCTTACCAGAAATTCAAGAACGGTGAAAGCGATACTGCTCCCATCACCCCTGAGCAGTTGGAAGAAGCCCGCCAACTGGAGCACGTTACTATTTATGAATGGTGGCCTGCGGCGGCCCGTTGGAGTTTCATTGGCCTCAACATGCGCGAAGGCTTCCCTACCCACGACATCAATGTGCGGCACGGCCTAAGCTACGCTATTGACAAAGATTTGCTCACCGATGAGGTGATGTTGGGCCAGGCCAAGCGCATGTGCGGTCCTTACCCGGAGACCTCATGGGTTTACAATCCGGATGTGCCCTGCTACGATTACGACCCTGAAAAAGCCAAAGAGGAGTTTGCTAAAGCTGGCTACACCTTCCAGGATGGCAAAATGCTGGATAAAGACGGCCAGCAGTTGAAACTCAAGCTGATTTATGGTCCCAATACCAGCAAAACTCTGGAATTGCTGGCCGTGTCGGTGCAGGATTACCTGGCTGAGATCGGTATCGAGGTAGAAATTCAGGCCATGGAATGGGCCAGCTTTTTGGAAGCCCAGGACAAAGGCGAGTGGGATATGTATCTGGGGGCCTGGCGTTCGACGATTGAGCCGCAAGCCATGTTCCTTATTTGGTCCGAAGAAGGCATTCCCGACCTGAACGCGCCGGCCTATATCAATAAAGATGTGGAAAAACTTTTTAATGAAGCCGGCGGCGATGCCGGAACCTGTGAACTTGATTTCCGCAAGCAGAAATACCAGGAAATTCAAAAGATTATAGCCGAAGACTCACCTTACATCTTCCTGTGGTATCAAAAAGCCTGGAGCGGCCAGAATAACCGTATCAAAGGCATCGAGCCAACTTTGTTAGGCATCGGCTGGAACCAGGAAGATTGGTACATTGAAGATCAGTTGGAATAACGATAATTACTCATTCCTTATGTCATTGCGAGGCCGTAGGCCCAAGCAATCCCCACCCAAACTTGGGGATTGCTTCGCTCGCAATGACATCTGAATGCTGCGGATTTAGAGGAGTGTTCATGAGCGGCCCGCATGCCACCGATAATGAAAATGGAGTGCAAGGCTTGCCTTGCGACATAGCAAAGCAAGCTTTGCACTCCAGCAGTCTATTTTCAAAGGAGGAGAGCACGAAGCGCACCGGGCGTCGAAGTTGGCTGTTATTGTTACTCATGATAACCGTACTGGCTGTGGCTGCTGCCCAATGCGGCACAGCCCCGGCCGCGCTTGAGAATCCTGCTCCGTCCCAAGAAGAAACTCAATCGGCTGAAACAGAATCTGAGCTGCCCCCCGAAGCCATCGCTACCGAAGCGCCGGCCGACGAAAATATTGCCGAGGCAGTTGCCGACTCCGGCCTGGCTAAAGAATTTGAGAAAGGCATCACTGTTGTCACCGAGGAGCCTGACGTAAGCGCACCCCGTAACAAAAAAGGGGGTGAGTACAGGGATGTCTCCACCTCTGATGCGGTCAGCTTTCACCCCTACACCACCAGCGACAGCGCTTCTTTTGCCTACCAGGGTCTGGTTTGGAGCGGCGCTTTGCTGCGGCTGCACGAAAAAACGCTGGAATATATACCTCATATGGCCGAAAGCTACACCATTTCTGAAGATGGCTTGACTTTCACCTTCAAACTGCGCCAGGGGTTGAAATGGAGCGACGGCCAGCCGTTGACCGCTCAGGATTATAAGTGGACTTACGATCAGGTTATCAAGCCGGAGAATGAATTTCCTTACCTGGATCAGCTTGAATTTATCACCTCCTACGAAGCTCTGGATGATCATACCCTGGAAATTAAAATTAAAGAGGTTTACGCCCCGGCTCTCGGCCAGATGTCGGGCTTGATTACCCCTCTGCCCAAACATATTTGGGAAAAGTTGGACTGGGCCGATCCTGAAAAAAATTCTGAAATCAACAGCCCCAGTGTTGTCTCCGGTTCGTACAAGCTGGTCGAGTGGGAGCGTGACCAATTCGCGGTTTTTGAAGCCAATGAAAATTATTGGTATCACGGCGCGCCCAATATCACCCGTTACAACATCGAAATTGTGCCCGACCAAGATGTAGCTTATCAAAAGATGAAAACCGGCGAAAGTGATACTGCCCCCATTACCCCGGAGCAACTGGATGAAGCACGCCAGCTTGAGAATGTCAATATTTATGAGTGGTGGCCGGTCGGCGCCAGGTGGGAATACCTGGGTTTGAATATGCGCCAGGGCTTTCCCAGCCACGATATCAATGTCCGTCACGGTCTCAGTTATGCCATTGACAAAGAATTGCTCACCGATGAGGTGATGTTAGGCCAGGCCAAACGTCTCTGCTCCATTTACGCCGAAACCTCCTGGGCTTACAACCCTGACGTAGAGTGTTATGAATACAGCACAGACAAAGCCATTGAGGCGTTTGCCAAAGCTGGCTACACCTTTAAGGATGGCCAGATGCTGGATAAAGACGGCCAGCCGCTCAAACTCAAGCTGATTTATGGCCCCAACACCAGCAAAGTCCGTGAACTGATTGCGGTTACGGTGCAGGATTTTTTGAAGGAGATTGGGGTTGAGGTTGAAATTCAGGCCCTGGAATGGGCCAGCTTTTTGGATGCTATCAAAGCGCAAGAACCGGACTGGGATATCTTTATCGGCGGCCGGGGCAGCACCCCCGAACCGCATACCGGCTCAGTCTGGTGGTCTGAGGAAAATATCCCCGACTTAAATTCGGTAGCCTACATCAATAAAGATGTAGAACGGCTTTTCGTAGAGGCCGCCGCCACTTATGATCTCGAGGTCCGCAAACAGAAATACGGCGAAATTCAGCAGATTTTGGCCCAGGATGCACCCTACATCTTTCTCTATTATCAAAAAGCCTGGAGCGGCCAGAATAAACGAATTCAGGGCATCGAACCTACCATCCTGGGCATCGGCTGGAACTCTGAAGATTGGTACATCGAGGAAGCGCAACAATAAATTTACGATTTACGATTTATGATTTACGATTAACCCCAAATCGTAAATCGAAAATCGTAAATCCAAAATCGGAAATAAATATGGGTCGTTACATTGTTCGACGCAGTATTCAATCTTTTTTCCTGCTGTGGCTGGCTACGCTGATCAGTTTCACCGTCTACCAATTGGCCCCCGGCGGCCCCATCCAGTTTTTGGATGATGATCCCCGCGCCACCAGCGAAGACAGCAATCGCCTGGCCCGCCTGTACGGCCTGGACCGGCCTAAACTTTTTCCACCGGCGCAGTACATCGCCTGGTTAACCGGCGAAGATTGGCTGCCCAAAAACGAAACCTGGCGCAGCGGCCGTTGCCTGAACGACGAGTCCCGCTGCGGCCGGGGCATTTTGCGTCTGGATTTTGGCCGCTCTTTTTTCTACAAGGGCCAGCCGGCCATTGACCCCATTCTTGAACGTATCCCGGCGACGCTGACCCTGGCGGTCGCCTCGCTTATTCTGGGTATGGTCATCGGCATTCCCCTGGGTATCGTAGCCGCCCTCAACCGGGGTCGTATGCCCGACCACCTTATTCGGGTAACAACGGTGCTGATTAATACCGTGCCTGACTGGTGGCTGGGCTTGTTGCTGCTTATTTTCCTGGGCGGCTATCTGGGCCTGGTTCCGCTCAGTGGAATGTATGATATTGGCGATGGCTCGCTGCTGGACCGCCTGCATCACCTGCTTTTGCCGGCGCTGGTAGCGGCTACCGGCGGCTGGATTGGCTACTCCCGCATTTTGCGCTTTGAAATGTTGGAAGTGCTCAACCAGGATTATGTGCGGACGGCCCGCGCCAAAGGGCTGGCCGAACGGTGGGTGATGATCCGCCACGTTCTCCGTAATGCCTTGATGCCCTTTGTCACCGGCTTTGGCGGTATCTTTGTCTTGTTCCTGTCGGGGTCGGTGCTGTTTGAAACCGTCTTTTCCTGGCCGGGCATGGGCCGCCTCTTTATCACCGCCATCAACAGCCGGGATTACCCGGTGATGATGGCTATCTTTGTCATCGGCTCCTTTTTTGGGATTATTGGCCTGCTGGTGGTTGACATTCTCTACAGCGTGGTTGATCCCAGAGTTAAGTATGATGTTAGCAGGTAAAAACGTTAAACGTTCAACATTCCAACATTCAACGGTAACGCTATGGCTCTACACACATTAACGGGTGTTCAGATTTTTCCTCTTTTTGCTTCGGATGCTGGCGTCACCGGGCGATCTTCTCTGCGCGAAGCGGATCCTTTAAGCCTTCCCAAAAGTTCGGCCAAAATTGCATCTCAAGTGCGAGAGCAAACGTATTGGGGTGCCGTTGGGGCCAAACTATGGCGCGACAAAATTACCATGGCCGCCGTATTTTTGCTGCTTTTTATGATTACCATTACCCTGGCCGCCCCCTGGATTGCGAAAAACTTGCTGGGCTTTGACCCCATTGACACCAACCTGCGCACCCGCAACAAACCTCCTACTTGGCTCACCGCCGAAGGACGCCAAATCTGTTTTTCTTCTCCCTTTGGCAAATGTAATTGGCTGGGCACGGACGAAGCGGGCCGGGATGTGCTAACCCGAGGCATTTATGGGGGACGGATTTCGCTGCGCATTGGGGCTTATGTTGCCAGCATCTCCATGACGTTGGGCGTGATTGTCGGCCTGATCAGCGGCTATTACGCGGCCACCTTTATTGACGATATTATCAATGCCATTATCCAAACCCTCGGCAGCATCCCTCAACTGTTTCTGCTGATTATTCTGGCCGGCACCTTTCCCTTTTTCCGCACCCCAGAAGGGTTATCGTTGTTGATAGGGGCGCTCGGCTGGATGGGGTTGTCGAGGTTGCTGCGCGGCCAGATATTTTCGATTCGCGAACGGGAATATGTCGTCGCCAGCCGGGGGATTGGCGCTTCTATCTGGCGAGTGATGTTCCGGCACATTCTGCCTAACGTTTCTTCGATTATCATTGTCATCGCGGTGTTTGATATTGCCGGGGCCATCATCGCCGAAGCCGGCCTCAGCTTTCTGGGGGTTGGGATTGGGCCGCCCAATCCCAGTTGGGGGAATATGATGCAGGGGTCGCTGGGCAACTTCACCGATGCGCCCTGGCTGGTCATTGCCCCCGGCATCTTTATTTTCCTAACCACCCTCTCCATCTACCTCATCGGCGACGGCCTGCGCGATGCGCTTGACCCCTGGGTCAAAACCGGCGTGCCGAGGAAATGATAACGTGTTACGTCTTCCGTTTTTACGCAAGACGGAAGACGCAACACGTTATCATCTGAATCCAACTATGGATTCTACTCCACTACCGCTTCAGCCTCAATCTCCACCACCATCTCCGGCGAAATTAACCGGCTGACCTCAACCATACTGGTGGCCGGACGAATCTGGCCAAAAAATTCTCCGTGCGCCCGGCCAATCTCCTGCCAATCGTCAATATTGGTCACGTACATACGTGTCCGCACCACATTTTGTAAAGTAGCCCCGGCCTGCTTTAAAGCCGCTTCGATGTTTTGCAGCGCCTGCACCGTTTGGGTGTATGGATCGCCCCGGCCCACAATTTGCCCGCTGGGGTCGGTCGCCGTCGTACCGGAAACATGCACCACCTTCCCCACCCGCACCGCCCGCGAGTAGCCCACAATCGGCTCCCACGGTGTGCCGGTGGCGATATTTTGCCTGGAGCTTTTTGCCATGCTTTTGACCTTTCAAATTAGCACGAAAAAATAAAACCAATTTGTGAAATTCGTGCAATTCGTGGCAGAAAAATAGAGACGTTCTACATGCGCTCTGGCGCGCTCATCCCCATCAACCGCAGCGTATTCGCCAGGGTAATCTGCGCCGCTTTGACCAGCTTCAACCGGGCAGCAGTCATGGCCGCATCCTCGCTGACTACCCGGCAGTCGCGGTAGAAGGCGTGGAACGCCGTGGCCAAATCCTGGGTGTAGTAGGTCAGGTAGTGCGGGGCCAGGTTTTCGGCAGCGTGGGCCACAATCTCGCGCAGGCGCAGCATCTCCCGCACCAGGGTAATTTCAGAAGGGTGGGTCAACAGCGATACATCCCCTCCGGCCATCGAGGCCCCTTCTTCCTGGGCCTTGCGGAAAATACTGGCAATCCGGGCGTGGCCGTACTGCACATAAAACACCGGGTTTTCGTTGCTCTGCTTGGCTGCCAGAGCCAAATCCAATTCCATGGCGCTGTCGGCGGAACGGGTCAGCAGCATAAAGCGGAAAGCATCCGGGCCAATTTCCTCGACCACTTCGCGCACGGTGGTAAAATTGCCGGTTCGTTTAGCCTGGCGCACCGGCACGCCGTCGCGGGTGATCGTGACCAATTGGTACAGGATAATCGTCACCTTGTCGGGGTCGAGACCCAGCGCCCTGGCTGCGTTTTTGACCCGCTTGACATGGCCGTGATGATCGGCCCCCCAGACATAAATGGCCCACTCAAAACCGCGCCCGGCCAATTTGTCCCAGACATAGGCAATATCCGAGGCAAAATAAGTCGGCCGGCCATCGGAGCGAACAATCACATTTTCCTTATCCTCCTCATCCTCGCTTTTCAACCAGACAGCCCCATCGCGCTCTGTGACCATATTTTTGGCTTTGAGTTTTGCAAAAGCCAGCTCATAGGTGCCGTTGTCGTACAGGCTTTGTTCTGAGAACCAGCGATCAAACTGGATGCCAATCAAGGCCGTGTCTTCTTTCAAGCTGGCTAAAATGCTGTCGAGGGCGTGTTGGCGCATAAAAACCAGCGCCTCGGTCCGGTCAACATGCAAATATTTATCGCCAAACTGCTGGGCAGCCGCCCGGCCCATCTCGACCAGATATTCGCCCTGATACTCGTCCGGGTCCGGCTCGTTCTGGCCGAGGGCCTGGGCGTAGCGGGCAAACATAGCCTTGCCCAAATTGTCCACCTGGGTGCCGACATCGTTGACGTAATATTCCCGCTGGACAGTGTACCCGGCTGCCGCCAGCACATTAGCCAGGGTGTCGCCCAGCACGGCGTTGCGCCCGGAGCCGACCACCAGCGGGCCGGTCGGGTTGGCGCTGATATATTCAACCTGGACTTTTTTCTGTTTACCCAAATTGACCCGGCCAAACGCATCGCCTTCGGCCAGGATGACCTCGACCTGTTGGGCCAGCCAGGCTTCGGCCAGGCGCAGATTGATAAAGCCGGGTGGGGCCACGGCCACGCCACCCAGATAATCGGCAGGAGGTAAATGGGCGATAATTTTCTGGGCAATTTGCAGCGGAGCCATTCGCGCCAGGCGAGCCAGGCCCATCGCTACCGGAGTCGCAAAGTCGCCGTGCGCCGGGTCTTTGGGCCGCTCGACCACAATTTCGGGCAGGTCAAAAGCGGGCAGGTCGCCCTGTTGCTGGGCGGTTTGGATAGCAGTGGCAATCAATTCGGCAAGTTGATGGCGTATCAAAATCATAACCTCGTCGCTGACAAGTATAAAAAGCCATTATACTCAATCCTGCTGAAACGTAAAAAGCTTTAAGCTGTTGATAGAGGAATTTTCAGGGGAGGTTAAAAAGAGTATACTATGCCACTTACAGATGCTGCTGGAAAATAAGTGGGGAGGATTAAGGTGATTAAATTGACTGTGATTTACAATTTGCTACCGGGAGCGGACCATGAAGCTTTTATGCGCTGGCGTACTACCGAGCATCAAGCCGAAAATATGGCCATGCCTGGTGTGCTCAAAAGCGATTTTTATGTAATTAAAGAGGGTTGGCCCAACCCGGAAACGCCCTACCGTTACATGACCGAAGCCTATTTTCCTGATATGGAAACTTTTCGCCGCTCCTTTTTTGAGGCGGAGTTTCAGGCTAAACTGCTGGAGTCAACCAAGGGGGTGGCTGATCCACTCTTTTTAATCTCAGAAGAGGTTTTAACCGAGGTCAGGCAGGATTGAGTTATGCTTCGCTCCGGCCACATTTTTTACGATTTGCGCGAGTTGTTAGGCAGTCCCAAACTGCTGCTGCCGCTGCTGTTGGTGGCCGGCTTTTTTGTATTCTTTTTCAGCTTTCAATTTGTTTACATTTTTGCCCTGCTATACGGCGCTATCTTCGCGGCCCGTGCCCTGATTGGCCGCCGCTGCCCCCGCTGTGACGGCTCGCTACAAGAGGTCGGCGCGGAACGGGATAAAACCAACGCCTTTGTTATGCATATCCTCTGGCGCTGCCCTCGCGACGGCTTTGAAGAAAAAGAGGCCATCAAAGGTGGTTCCGGCTTGTTTGGCGCGGATTGAGGGGGAAGAAGATAGAGGATGGAAGATAGTAGATAGAGCTATCTTCTATCTACTATCCTCTATCTACAATCTTCAGCCTTTGATAGGGGGTTAAGCCAAGCTGCTTGGTTTGAATAGCTTCCTGGATGAGGGCTTCGATGTCTTCGGGTGACAGTTTATTGTGGTAAATGCCGCAGAGTTCGTGGTCGCTGAAAGGAACGATGTCGCCGGGGGCGGCGGTGAGGAGGGCGGCCAGGCCGGCGGGAGATAATAAAGCGTCAAGGTCTGATACAACGGTGAGAATAGCCTCAAGGGGATTTACGATTTTGGATTTACGATTTACGATTTCGGACGCCTCCGGCGGATTTGCGATTATTGGTTCATCACGGGTGGACTCATTCAAATCCGGCTGAAATTCTTCCCGCCAATCAGCCGGTTCGGAGACTTCCGCCAGGGGTTGAAGCGGTTCTTTTTCCTCATGGACCATGCCTGGTCTCTGGTCTCTTGCAGAAAACTGGCTAATGAGCGCCATCACCGCTGGGCCGTATTGCTCCAACTTGGCCGGCCCCACCCCCGAAATATTCCCCAACTCGGCCAGCGTGGCCGGACGCCGCGTAGCAATTTCCTCCAAAATTCTGTTGGCAAAGACAATGTAAGGCGGCAATCTTTGACTCTTAGCCTGCTGCGTCCGCCAATCGCGCAGTGCTTCCAGCAGCTCCGGGTCAGGTTCCCCCCGCCCCGGAGCGCCCTCCCCTCTCTCTTCCCTCGCCTCCCGTGTCCTCGCCTCCTCGCCTCCTCGTTCCTCCTTCGCCTCAGCCTTAGCCTCCTCTCCCCCCGCCAGCACTACCTTAGGCCGGTTGCCCCCGGTCGTCATCAACCACCCCTCGGCGATGAGGGCGTCAATAATATCGAACACCGCCTGCTGCGAGAACGAGGCCAGGCTGCCATAATAGGAATGTTGGGCAAAGGCTTCCAGCCAGCTTGCCTTCGAGCCGGTGAGGAATTGGGCCAGCCCGGTTCGGCCCAACGTGCCGCCGAGTTTTGCTACAGCTTCGAGGACAATAGCATCAGGAGATGGAGAAGGAGCAGGGGAGCGGGGGGGCAGGCTTTGTCCTGAGCTTGTCGAAGGGGGAGCAGGGGGGACGGATATTTGGGGTGGGTTTGCCTTTGAGATGTAGGTCAGCGCCGCCTGGGCGGCTTTAATGTTGTAATCCTCTTCCGCCGGATTGGCGGCTATTTGCTCAAGTATGGTCGAGGCCTGCGGGTCGCGCAGCCGCCCCAACGCTTTGATGGCGTATTGGCGCACCTGGGGTTTGGTTTCCGCCGCCAACAGCGCCAGCAAAGGCTCGACGGCTTGCGGGTCGCCAATCTTGCCCAGGGCCGAAGCCGCCAGGCGGCGCACATTGCCATCGCTGTGCCGCAGCGCCTCGACCAGTTCGGGCACAGCTTCCGGGCTGCCGCTTTCGCCCAGGGCCACTACCCGCTGCTCCACTTTGTGGGCGCTTTCCAACGTTACCCCGGCTCGCGGCAGTTCGGGGTGGGCGGCCAAAACGCATTTGATCTGCTCAAAGCTGATGTTGTCGGGCAGAACGGCTTTGAGCGGCGAAAGCGCGGAGGCGCTGCCCACCGTAGTCACAGCCTGAAGCACCTCGGTTTCAATTTCCGGCGGGACAACCTGGCGCAGTTCAATTTTGCCGTCGGCAATGAGCCGGACCAGGTGGCTGTAGATAGTCATTTCGGTCAACTGGCGCTCGGCGGCGATTTGGGCGGGGGTGAGTCCCTGCTGGAACAACTCATAGGTTTGGATGACCGTATCCGACCGTTCGCTTTTGGCCTGCCAGCGTTCCACCGAGTCGGCTTCATTATTGAGGCTGGCCAGGCGGATCGGCAGGGCGGCGCGGGCTTCCAGGGCTCGCTGGCCCAGCGGGGTCAGGTTCAGCACCGGCAGGTCGCCCCCGCTGAGGCGCAGATAGCGGGCCTCGATCAAGGCGTCAACCAGTTCAACCACCTGGCGCTGGCTCAGGCCGCTCAGCTTGCCATAAAATTTGTGCCGGTCGTAGCCAAACTGCTGTATCTCTTGTGCCCGCGAGCCGTTGAGCAGTTGGGCCAGGCGGCTGCGTCCGACAGGTCGCTCTTGCAGGCTGCGAACCGTTTCCAGCACAATCAATGGAAACCACTCCTGGGCGGTCACGGCCCGCGGCAAATCTTCAATGCGCTCCGCCGTGTGATTGTCGCAGCAGCGCGGCGATTGGGGCGGCGTTGTGTCGCCAAAGTAGTCAAGTAGAAACTTGCGGCGGCAGGTGGTCAAGTGAGCATAATTGACCATCTGCTTCAGCAGTTGGTGACGAATTTTAGCCCGCTTTTCGATGGCTTCAGCCCGTTTTTCCAGGGCGCGCTCGGCCAGGGGCAGAAGTTTCCAGCGCCCGTAGCCCCCCTGGTCGCCCAGGTGAAAGAGAGCGCCGGCCAGTTCCAACTCGCTCAATGTCACCCGGATTTTGACCGGGTGCAGGCCGGTGCTGGCGGCCAGTTCGTGCGGCGCGGCGTAAACCTCGCCGTCGTTGGCGGCGCGGGTGAGCAGGGTATAAAGCTGATGCAGGTCTTCGTAGGCCGGGGTATCGCTGTTGATCAACCATTCTTGCAAACCCTGGTCATCGGGGGCAAAGAGTAATAAACATTCGGCGGGTAAGCCATCTCTTCCGGCCCGGCCCGCCTCCTGATAATAGGCCTCGACGGTGGCCGGCAGGTTGTAATGGATGACCGCCCGCACATCGGCCTTGTCCACGCCCATGCCAAAAGCGTTGGTGGCGACGACGATTTTGAGCCGGTCGGCCATAAAGTCGTTTTGGACCGTGTCGCGCTGGTAGCGGTCCAGCCCGGCGTGGTAAGCCTGGGCCGGAACCTGGACGGTGCTGCGGATAAAGTCGGCTACTTCGTCGGCATTGCGGCGGGTGGCCGTGTAGATGATGGTGCTGCCCTGGCTTTTGCTCAACAGGGCCGGTAGGGTTTGCAGCTTGGTCCGGGCGTCGGGGGTAAATTTGACCCGGAAGGTCAGGTTGGGCCGGTTGAAGCCTGTGACCAGGGTTTGCGCCGTCGGCAGGTCAAGCAGTTTGACGATGTCCTGCTGTACGGTTGGGGTGGCGGTGGCGGTGGTCGCCAGCAGGGTCGGCTGGCCCATGGCCTGCCAGATGGGGCCGATTTGCAGGTAGTCGGGCCGGAAATCGTGGCCCCATTGAGAGATGCAGTGGGCTTCGTCTACCGCCAGCAAGCTGACTTTGGTTTTAGCCAGGGCGCGGGTAAAATCGCGGCTGCGCAGTCGCTCCGGGGCAATGTAAAGCAGCTTGACGTGTCCCTCCAACACGGCCCTGGTGCGTTGGTTGGCTTCGTGAGCCGGCAGCGAACTATTGATGTAGGTGGCGGGCAGGCCCGCCTCGGTCAGGCTTTCCACCTGGTCTTTCATCAGGGCAATCAGCGGCGAAATGACCAGGGTCAGGCCGGGGAGCAGGAGGGCCGGTAGTTGGTAGGTCAGCGATTTGCCGGAGCCGGTCGGCATCACCAGCAGGGTATGCTGTCCGGCCAGGACTCGCTCGATGGTTTCCGCCTGCCCTTCGCGGAAGTCGCTCAAGCCGAAATATTGTTGTAGGGCCTGGTGGGGGGTGAGCATGGCCACCTCCTGGGAAGGATGAAGGCGGAAGGATGAAGGATGAAAAGGGGGCCGCCTTGGGTTAAGATTTTAACAAATTATAGCATTGTTTGGGGAGGGACTCAACTACGAATATAGGTGAATCCCGTTTGAATTTGGGAGCGATTTTTAGACTATATCGCCCGGAAATAAATTTTCCGGGCTATAAAACAGCACCGGATTAATCCGGTTAGCCCCGTTTACGGGGCGTTGTTTACTAGCGCGGCGAATTCATCGCCGCGCGGCCTTGCCCTCGCTTGAGCCGCGTGATACAATGGATGTATCGTTGGTCGAGACTCAGCCGAGGGAGGCTACGCTGGAAGAACTGCGGAAAGAGGATTAATCCGGCGGATGAACCTCAGCCGGCAGCACAGACAGCACAAAAGCATAAATACCTTCGGCATCGGCCAGGCTTGCTGAAATTCTTCCGGTTCGGGCTGCATGGTTTCGCCGGGGTAGCGGAATTTGGTGGCAAAAGGGGTCAAATAGGCTCCTGCATCTAACCAGGTCGAAAAGCTGGTTTCAAAAGGCAGAGCTAATTCGATGAGCAGGCGAATGTTGTGAGTCTTTTCAAATTCTCGGCCGTGAAAAACAAGAAAACCCTTAACCGCTTTTTCGGCGGCTTGTTGGCAGTGAAAGCTAGCTGCGCCTAAATACGGGTCAGAGCCGCCGGAGAGTTTATGGGCTACGGCCAAATCTTGCTGCGCCTTTGTCAACCAAATCTGCACCAACGCTTGCTTGGCTGGGTCCATACAATATTCTACCCTTCTCAAGAATAGCGGCTTCTAGCGAAGCATGCACCCGGCTAAATTTTTCAAATTCGGCGCGCGTTGGCACTGGGTCCATGAGATGGGACTTTACAAAATAATTGAATAAGGGTAAGTTGAAGGACTATCAACTCAAAAAGCA
>JAKLJP010000021.1 GCA_023151115.1 Anaerolineae bacterium | reverse complement strand
GTTCATTTTGGTTGTTAAGTTTGCTGCTGTTTTGTTAAATATCCACCTTATTTTTCTCGATTCGTGGTCTTGACAAATGGGCCAAGTATACAAAAAACGCGCCCAGTTTCAGCATGGACGATTGGCCCAACAACATCAATCCCGACTTGGGCGAAGAGGCCCGTGAGTATTGGGATAATGAACTCTCGATGCAGTAAACCACTTGTCATTCGACTCGAAACAATCTATACTTCCTTGCCAGCTTAAAATTAAGCAGCCCTGCCAGCTAAAACTGGCAGGGCCTTTTCTAAATACACAGCTAAACGAGGTACAGAGTATGGACCAGAGTAGAAGCACCGCCCTGGAGAAGATGGCCGAAGAAGTTCGAAATTTAAGAGAGTCGCCCTTGTATGAGTATCGCCAAGCCCATCATTACTCGATGGTCTTTGGCGAAGGGAGTCCGCACGCGGCGGTTATGTTTATCGGCGAAGCGCCGGGCGAAACTGAGGCCAAAACAGGACGGCCTTTTGTTGGGGCGGCGGGTCGCCTTTTGAACGACTTGCTTAGTTCAATCGGCCTGAACCGGGAAGATGTTTACATTACCAACATCGTCAAAGACCGGCCGCCCGAAAACCGAGACCCTACCCCCGTTGAAATTCAGCTTTATCAGCCGTTTTTGCTCCGCCAAATCGAGCTGATTCAGCCCCAGGTTATTGCCACGTTGGGCCGTTTTGCTATGGATTTTGTCTTGAACCAATTCAATTTACCTGAGAAGGGACAAAAAATCAGCGTTTTACATGGCAAAGTACTGCCAGCCCAAACCTCCTACGGCCCCATCTCTGTCGTTCCTCTGTTTCATCCGGCGGTTGCTTTGTACACCCGTGACAAGGAAGCAACCCTGAGAAACGACTTTCAAGTATTAAAACAGTTTACAAGGCCAAGTTAACCCTATGGCTTACTCTCCTCCTCAGCCCAGGCGGGCCTTCATTGTTCTAAACCCGGTAGCCGGAACTTTGAGCACCCAGGCTATTCGGGACATCATTGAGCAGCATTTTTCGCTGAATCATTGGACCTTTGAGCTGCACCAGACAAAAGCTGATGATAACATTGCCGATATGGTCCATCAGGCATTGCAGCAAGATTTTTCATTGGTGGTGGCGGCTGGCGGGGATGGCACCGTTTCAAGTGTAGCGGATGCCATGGTCCACAGCAAAATCCCCCTGGGCATTCTGCCGGTCGGCACCACCAACACCCTGGCTCAAGAATTAAATATTCCCGTAAACCTGGAAGCTGCCTGCGCTCTCTTGACGGGTGAACATACTGTGATGTGTCTGGATGGGATGCAAATTGGCGATGACCAAATCTTTTTACTGCACATTAGCATGGATTTGTTTGCCGTAACCATCGAAAAAACAGAGCGAGAAGCCAAGCAGCGTTTTGGCCGTGCCGCTTACCTCTGGACGGCGCTCAGGCAATGGCTGGGCTATCAGCCCTGCCGCTTTACCCTTTCGATAGACGGTCGTCCCCCCCGCCGCATCCGGGCCGCCTCAGTTTTTATTACCAACATCGCGGCCGTAGGTCTGCATCCGCTTTATTGGGGGCCTCACATTCGCCCCGATGATGGCAAACTTGATATTTGTATTATCAAGGCTCATACAGTACTGGACTATCTCAAAATCATTCGCTTTGCCCTATTGGGGCAGCAGCAGCGTAACCCTCGCATTAAATATTTGACCGCTCGATGCACCGTCGAGGTTTCCACCAACCGCCCCCTGCCGGTGCAGGCCGACGGCGAAATCATTGGCCAGCAGTCCGTCGCCGTAAAGTTTGTGCCCCAGGCGATCCACCTGATTGTGCCATCAGCCTGATGTCGTCCTTTTGCTGGCTAAACTGCTCACCCTAATTTGGAACGTTCGGCCAACTTCGCTTCCTGCCGCAGCCTAGCTGTCTCCGCGGCCATAACGGCGGTGCTGCGGGTGAGATAGTCAAGGATGAAAGCAAGCTCCTGCTCGTTGTAAGCCTCGAACAACTCCGCATATCGCTGCATCAAAGTTTCGAAAACCTGTATCGTGCCCTGCTTATGCTCCCCGGTTGGCTGGACAATCACTTTGCGCCGGTCATGCGGGTCACGCTCGCGCCGCACAAAACCGCCCTGTTCCAGCCGGTCAATGACCCCGGTGATGGCCCCGGTCGTCAATCCGGTCAACTCAGCCAGTTCTCCGGCCATGAGCGGCCCTCTCAACTCAAGGATATCCAAACATTTCCATTCGGTCACGTTCAGCCCCACCTGCTCCGCCACCACGGAGTGGAAGAGCACCGCCGTCGTGCTAAGTTCCCGTCCCGCCTGATACAACGCCTTAATTAATTCAGTTCGTTGAAGTAAAGGGCTTGACAAATCGGTCATTTTAGTTTATAATCTCGTTATCTTGATAAATAAGATATTTATATATTAAGATAATCATAAATTTAAGCAAACTCATTGTACCACTTAACAAAACAGACTACAACTTGGTTAAAGCAAATTACAGAATAAAAGAACTACTTTAGCCAGCCTGAAAAGCAGCCAGCGTCAATTGATGCAGCCAGCGTGCCATTTGTTCCGGCGAATGAGTCATTCCCTCTTCTAACCACCAGACCAACGCTCCATAACTGGCATGGGATAAATAGCTTAAGACCATAGAGAGGGGCATTTGCACCGGCCTTTCAGCCAGAGGCGAAGCCTGCCAGCGCGCATGCAAGGTGGCTTCGGTCAGCCGGCGAATCCGCTCGCCAAAACCACTGTAGCCGTGCGGGCCGAGCATAACCCGGTAAAAAGGAGCATTATCACGAATATGTTCAAACAGTTTTACCAAGCGTGGATTTGGCTCGCCGGGACGGGGTGACGGTGTTGGGGCGGCGTTCAGTTCCGTATACAGTTCGTCCAGGTAACTTTCCACCAGGTCATACTTGTCTTGATAATGACGATAGAAGGTGGCCCGGTTAACCATGGCCAATTCAACAATATCATTGATGGTGATATTAGCAAAACCCTTCTGAATAGTCAGGGTAATCATCGCTTCGCGCAGCATCTTGCGAGTGCGCACAATCCGCAAGTCCGGGTTTTTAGATAATTTATGAGACATTTTTATATATTTCGTCGCTTAAAATTCATTTTTTCTAATTTGATGCTTGAATTTCTTAGTAATTTTACTTATAATGATAGTTGTAAAGCATTATATGCGACATTTATCGCAAAATCAAATGCGCGAGTAAATTTATGATCCATTTACCGAAGCACTGCCCGTTTTGCAGCGCCGCCATTACCACTATCAAACAGTATAGCTGTGACTCCTGTGGCACAACCTTTGACGGCCGCTTTGCGCTGCCGGAACCCCATCACCCCCTCACCCGGTTACATAAGGCCCAACTCGACTTTGTGCTGGCTTTTGTGCGCTGTGAGGGCAAACTTAACCGGCTGGAAGCCGAGCTGGGGGTATCGTACCCAACAGTGCGCCATCGTTTAAATGAAGTAATTACGGCCTTGGGGGGCGAACCACAGCCTGAAGCTGAATCGCCGGTACCATTCTCCACAGAGCCAACTCCCAACCCCACCCCCAACGACCAAAACAGCGTCCCGCGCACCCGCAAACAAATCTTAGACGATTTAGCCGCCGGCAAACTTTCACCCGAAGAGGCAATGAGGTTGCTACGGAACTTACAGTAAGTGAAATTACCAAGCAGCACCCTTCGATACGGGTCGCTGTGCCCCCTTACTCAGGCTGCTGCTTACTGATTATAGGTAACTGAACACTCAATGTCGTTAAGTTAGTGTAGTTTAGCCTCTTGTGGGCGGGCACGAGGCCCTATGCTACGGCCTTAACTTAATGATATTGGCGAACACTATTTTGAGAGGATACACTATGACCCATTCAACTAACCCTATTAATAATCTTGATACACTTGCGCTGACGGATGATGAAATGCTGGATATTCTGCGCCGGGTGCAATCCGGCGAGCTGAGCGTCGCCCAGGCTGAAGCTTTGCTGGGTGCGGCCTTCGACGAACACCAAAAGCAGCGGTCCCTGGAAGGGCCCCCTGACGGTCAGAACTTTTCCGCGCCGCTGGGCAAAATCGCCAATGGCAAGCTGGTTTTTGAACGAGGCGCAGCCGGTTTGTCGTTGCAAGCCGAAGTGCTGCCTGAGCAGCTCTTTACAGCCCGTTTTGAACGCCACATCCCGGTGGTTCGGGTCAACGGCGGTACGGTCACGGTGCGTTACCGGGATTTTGGCTTTGGCCTGTTGAACTGGCTGCGTTATGGCTTCAACCCGCCGCAGAGCGAGATGACCTTAAACGCCGCTGTTCCCTGGCAAATTGAAATCCATGGCGGCATGGCCCAATCCTACCTGGATTTGCGCACAATCAAACTGCGAAGACTGACCATTCACAGCGGAGCCAGCGATATCAAGCTGATGCTGGGGCAGCCAAACGGGGGCATCAAGGTGGAGTGCCACGGCGGCGTCCATAATCTGATCATTTTACGCCCGGCCACTGTAGCCGCGCACTTAACTGTCCACGGCGGAGCGGCCAATCTAACCTTGGACAGCCAGACCCTGGGCGCTGTGGGCAGTATGACCAGCCTGGAAACGTCCAACTTCCGCGAGGCCAGCGATTATTACGCCATTACTATTCATGGGGGCGCTCACAACTTCAGGGTAGCCACGTTGTAAAGGAGACACCAATGAGCAACATCATGGACTCAATCTCGCCCGGCAGCAAGGGGCTAAGCGACGCAGAATTACTAGAGATATTAACCAAAGTGCGCCAGGGCGAACTTAGCCCTGAAGAAGCTGAGCGCCTGTTGAGCGACCAGCCAGGCGTTGAGCCGGACGCAAGCCAACCGGCTCAACAGACATCCGATGATGGCGAACCGGCGAGCCAAACCGAAGGATATACAGCCTCAGCGCCGCTGGAACAAGCCAAGCGAGGTAAATTGATCGTGGATACACTCGCGGCCTACTTCATTATCAACAGCGCCAACTTGGGCGCTGACCTGTACCAGGCCCGCTATGCTCGCAGCTTTCCCAGTGTTTGGGTGGATGGGAGCACGATTACAGCCCGCTTCAACTACTTTTCGCTGGGCGCGCTGCGTGAATGGCTGAACCAGCAGCAGGGGGATCATCCGCGAGCGGAGTTCAGCCTCAATGCCGCCGTCCCCTGGCAGCTAGAGCTGCACAGCCACATGACCAACCTGATCATCAACCTGCAGGAGGTGCAGCTTACCGGGCTAGAAGGCAATGGCAGTATGAATCATATTATGCTCACCCTGGACCGGCCGGTAGGACATGTCCCCATTCATTACGACGCCATTGCCAGCTCGCTTGAGATCCGCTGCCCGGCCCAGGTTCCGCTGCGCGTGGAAATTCACGGCAATACCAATTCTGCCGAGGTAGCCGACCGCAAATTCGCCAGCAAATCGGCCTGGCAAACACCCGATTTCGACCACGCGCCGGATCGTTACAGCATCGTCTTGAGCGGCGAGGCCAGTTCGTTGACCGTAACATACCAATAATTCCCAATCTTACCAACAAACGGAGAAACAGTTATGGAATCCACTAATACGGTGGGGATGGCTTCGCCATCCCAAAATTCGGACACATTTAGCCAAATACCGCGCCGCGCCCTGGCTTTCATCTTTGGCGTGGCGGTGCTTGACCTGCTCGGTCTAACTTTGCTGCTGCCGGTCATTCCTTTCCTGGTGCGCCAGTATGAGGCCGGAGCGATTTATGTAACGTTAATGACCGTCATTTATGCCGCCGCCCAATTTCTGGCTGCCCCCCTGCTGGGGCGGCTCTCAGATCACTACGGGCGCAAGCCGGTACTGCTCATTTGTTTATTCGGTTCGGCCATGGGCTACTTCCTCTTCGGCATTGGCGGCGCACTGTGGGTTCTGTTGCTCTCCCGCCTGATTGACGGAGTGACCGGCGGCAATATGTCCATTGTCTCGGCCTACATCGCCGATGTGACCCCACCGGAGGAGCGCGCCAAAAATTTTGGGCTGATCGGTATGGCTTTTGGCATTGGTTTTGTCTTTGGCCCGGCCCTTGGCGGCGCACTAAGCCAGATCAGCCTGGCTGCGCCGGCCTTTGCTGCCGGAGTGCTCTCGCTGCTGGCCGTGCTGGCCGGCCTGGTGATTCTGCCGGAGTCGCTGCCACCCGACCAACGCGCTACCGGCCAGATTACCGCCAGCGACATCAACCCCTTTGCTTCAATCTGGACCATGCTGCGCCGGTCATCGCTGGGCATGCTGCTGCTGGTCTTTGCTCTCTTTACCTTTGCCTTCGACGGCATCAACAACATAGCCGGGGTCTTTGCCATAGATAAATTTGCCGTTAGTCCTCTGGCCTTGAGCCTGCTGTTTGTGCTGGTTGGGCTAGCCTTGGGGGCAGCGCAAGGAATGATTGGCAAGCTGACTCCTTGTTTCGGCGAAAAACGCCTGGCCGTTGCCGGCTTCAGCGTGATGGCTGTTGCTCAGGTCGCCACCTTTCTGGCCCCGGCCTATTGGCTGTGGTTTCCGCTGCAAGCGGTAGCAAGCGTGGCCGCCGGCTTCATCTACCCGACCATGGGTGCGCTGATTGCTAATTCAGTTTCTCAAGACGAACAAGGCCAGGTCAACGGCGTCAGCACCTCTCTAAATGGATTGATGGCGGCGCTGGGCCCCCTGGCCGCTGGCGTTGCCTATGATCAGGTGATGCCCGGCGCACCCTATTGGTTTGGCGCAGTCCTGTTTGTCGGCGCCGCGCTGATGCTCTTGCGGCTGAGGCCCGTCCCTGGTAATGCCTGCAACTTTTGAAAAGTAGAAGCGTAAAGACAAAAGGAAGATCAACATGGTTACGGCTTATCCCTTGAGCACCGACCTCTGCAATATCTTCATCTCGCCTTCACAACTTGTTCACAATTGAACGTTATGCTAGGCAAAGTTCAAAGCTATAGAGTAGTCAACGTCTAAATTTACCTCCCGTTTTGAGTTCCTATGAGTTCCCTTAGTTCCCTGGGAACTTGTAGGAACTTGGGGGGAACTTGTTTTTGGACAATCACTTATGCAGGAGTCGGATGGATAAATTCCCCGTCCACTGTCTACCATCTACCGTCTACTATTTTTAAGGAGTAAACGATGGAAAAGTATATCGAATCTCTGAGTGAACGCGAACGGGAAGTGCTGCAATGGCTCACTGCCGGCGCGTCGAACCGGGAAATTGGCCGGCGTTTGTATATTACCGAAAGCACGGTCAAGCGGCACGTGTACAACATCTTTGGCAAACTGAATGTGCGCAACCGCACCCAGGCAGCTCTGCAAGCCCGCCGGCTGGGCATCACCCCTCAACCCAATTTTACCCAATTCTGGGAAGGGGGTTTGGGGTAAAAGTGATGCAGAAATTCTCACGCCTCACGTGTCACCCTTCAAGCCGTCTATACAGAGGAGTCAGACAATCCCACCGGAACGACACCGACAATGGAATTTACTTTCTGACTACTGACTACTGATTACTGACTACTATTTTCACAGGAGTAACCTCATGAGTGTTATCTGGCGCAAAGTCTGGTTTGATTTGTGGCACAACAAAGTTCGCACCACGCTGGCGGTGCTGAGTATTGCCGCGGGGGTGTTTGCCATTGGGGCGGTCTTTGGCATGGTGGATCAACTGCTGTCCGGCATGGATCAGGCACACCAGGCCATCACGCCCTCGCACGTGACGATGGCCCTGACCGAGCGAATTGATCAGAACACCGCCGACCGGCTGAAAAATATCGCCGGGGTGGAAGATATTGAGGTCTCGAATAGCGTGACCATACGCTACAAGCTCAAGCCGGAGGACGAATGGCGGGCCGGTCTGCTGGAGATGCGTGATGATTACGAGGAGCAAACCTACGATACCCTGCAATTGAAAGAAGGAAGGTGGCCGGAGAAAGATAACCTGGCCATCGAACGCCTCTCCAGTCAATTTTTCGACATCAACATCGGTGACGAGGTTATCTTTGAACTGGACAAAACCGACCGCGCCCTGCCGATCACCGGCAAAGTTCGTTCCGGTCTGGTCGAGCCGCCTCAGTTTGGCGGGAACGCTATGTTCTTTACCGACGCGCAAGGGCTGGAACGTTTCAATATCCCCGCCGGAGAATTTAACGAGCTAAGGGTGCGAGTCACGCCTTACAGCGCCGAATTGGCCCGTGAGATTGCCTCGGAGATAAAAGACCGCCTGGGCAAAGAGGGAGTGGGCGTGGCCCTTACCTTTTATCAGGACCCGCAGGAGCACTTTGGGCGCATCTTTGTGGAGGGCCTGACCCTGGTCTTGCAAATTTTGGCGGTCATCTCGCTGATTATGAGCGTTATCCTGGTCACCAACACCATGACTGCCCTCATCACCCAACAAATTAACCAGATTGGCATGATGAAGGCCATCGGTGGCAGCACCGGGGTGATTCTCAAAATTTACCTGGCCACGGTGCTGATTTACGGTCTGCTGGCTTTTCTCATCTCCCTGCCGCTGGGTGCATGGGTTGCTTTCAGCATCACCCAATGGTTTTTGAACATCTTCAACATTGATTACGAGGTCTTTCAGATTTCGAGCCGGGCGGTTGTCTACCAGGTCGTGGCAGCCACCCTCATCCCGGCCCTGGCCGCGTTGTGGCCCGTGTTCACCGGCGCAGCCATGACCGTCCGGGCGGCCATCGCCACCTACGGCATTGGCGGCGATTTCGGCTCCAACTGGCTTGACCGGACGGTAGAGCGCATAGGCAACCGGCTGCTCGCCTCAGCCTATGCCATCACTCTGGGCAATATGTTCCGGCGCAAAGGCCGGCTGGCCCTGACCCAACTGGTCCTGGTCGGCGCAGGGACGATGTTCCTGATTGTGATGAGCCTGTCGGCTTCGCTGATGTATACCTTGAATACCGACCTGAACCGGCGGCATTTTGATATCCGCCTGGGTTTTGATGACCCGCAGCGCCAAAATCGGGTGCTGAGTATGCTGCGCTCGACATCCGGCATTGCCGAGGCCGAGTTGTGGTATGAAGCTCCGGCGGCTATTTTGAAGCAAGGACAGCGTCTCAAAGAGGCCGGGATTGGCACAAATATTATCGGCATCCCCGCCGCCAGCGTGATGTATAAACCCCTCATCATCGCCGGGCGATGGTTTCAACCGGGCGATGGCCGGGTGATCGTTATCAACAAAGACACCGCCAACGATAACCACATTGAGGTCGGCGACACCGTAACCCTGAACCTGTTTGAGTTAGGTGATGCCGAATGGCAGGTTATTGGCATCTACCGAACTATTTTTAATGACCCCTTTGACGCCACCCCCATTTACGCCCCGCTACAGGCCGTGGCCGCCGCCACCAAACAATACAACGAAGGGACCCGGCTGCACGTACGCACCACCAGCCGCACCCCGGAAACCATTGAAGCGACATTTATCAAGCTCAAGAACATGTTTGAGGACCGGGAAATGGAGATCAACAACTTTGAGGCCAGTACTATGATCCAGGACCGCGAAGAGGCCGAGAGCCAGTTCAGCATCACGACGACCATGCTGCTGGCCCTGGCCATCATCGTGGCTCTGGTCGGCGGTATTGGCCTGATGGGGTCGCTCTCCATCGGCGTGGTCGAGCGGACGCGGGAGATTGGGGTCATGCGAGCCATCGGGGCCCGCTCCCGGACAATTATGGGCATGTTTGTGTTGGAAGGAATTTTGCAGGGCTTGTTTAGCTGGCTGCTGGCCGTGCCGCTGTCCTTTGTTGTGGCTCGCTCCCTGGCTAATGCCCTGGGGCAAGTTATGTTTGATGCTAATCTGGATTACCAATACGATTTTAGCGCCGTGCTCATCTGGCTGGTGATTATTCTCCTCATCTCCGCCCTGGCCTCTATCTTACCGGCCCGCAACGCCACCCAGGTCAGTGTGCGGGAGAGTTTGGCCTACGTGTGAAGACACAAATACGTGGTGCGTAGTGCGTGGTGCGTGGCAAATTCACGCACTACGCACCACGCACCACGAGCACCGACGCTTCATTTTCTTGGCATTGCCTAAGATTGCACTTTGCTACTGGAACGGCTAAAATAGGCGGATATGTTAGCCATTCGCCTATTCGGAGCACCCCAAATTAGTTTTGATCAGCGCCCGGTGACAATGACGCGCCGCAAAAGCCGGGCGCTGATTTATTATGTAGCCGCTCACGCGACTCCTCTCACGAGGGATCATTTACTGGCTTTCTTCTGGCCCGACCACGAGCGCTCGACCGCGCAGCAAAACCTGCGGGCCACCCTTTACGGCCTGCGTAAAATCTTCGGCGCGCTGCTGCTAACCGATGACGACACCCTCGCCCTCGCGCCAGAAGTCTGGGTTGACACGCGCGCGTTTGAAGCCCGGCTTGCACCCCCTTCCCCTGAACTTCAACCTCTGAAAGAAACGCTTGATTTCTACCGGGGTGATTTTCTCAGCGGCTTTACCCTGCCCGACCTGCCTGAGTTTGACGATTGGGCCATGATTGAGCGGGAGCGTTATCGCCGTTTGGCGGTCGGCGGGTTGACCCGCTTGAGCCAGTTGTATGAGGCTCGCCAGGATTATCGCGCCGGCCTGGACACGCTGGATCAGGCCCTGGCCTTCGACCCCTTGCAGGAGGATTTGCAGCGGCTGGCCTTGCGTTTGCACTACCTGGCCGGCGACCGGGCCGGAGCCATTCGCCGCTACGAAAGCTTTCGCCAACTGCTGGCCGACGAAATGGGCGTCCCACCCATGGACGAAACCCGCGCCATTTATGACGCCATCATTACCGATACCCTCACTCCCGAAATCTGGCCGGTTCCCTCACCCTTAACGCTGGGGAAAGGGAAACCGCGTCTCACCCCGGCGGTTAAGGCTTTACCTTTTGTGGGGCGTGAAGCGGAACTGCAAAAACTGGCCGAACTGGCCGCTGCCTCCAAACTTGTCCTGATTGAAGGCGAGCCAGGCATTGGCAAATCGCGCTTGATGGAACAGTTTATTCAAACTCAACCAAAGTCGGCCTTGATTCTTATCGGCCAGGCCCGCGAGCTAGAATCCTCCTTACCTTACCACCCCATCATCGAGGCGTTGCGGGGCGCATTAGCGCATTGTGATTGGTCTACGGTGCGCCCTAATCTCAAGCTTCCGCTTGTTTGGCAAACCGAAGCGGCTCGTCTGCTGCCCGAATTAGCGCCCGCCGGCCACGATCCGGCGGCTGTGCCCCAGGCCACCGATGAGATTCGCCTGTGGGAAGGGGTGAGCCAATTTGTGCTGGCTCTGGCCCGCCAACTGTCGCTGGTGCTGGCTTTGGACGACCTGCATTGGGCCGACTCCTCCACCCTGGGACTGCTGAACTATTTAATCCGTAAAGCGGGTCAGAGCAGCACCCCGATCTTTTTTGTGGCGACCACTCGCCCGGCCGAGCCGCGCTCGGCGCTGGCAACTTTTTTGGCTACCCTGACCCGTGAGGGCCGTCTGGAACGGCTCACCCTCAACCGTCTCTCCCCCACCGAGATTACCGCCCTGGCCCGCCAGCTTAGCCCTACCCAGGCCGATCCCCTGGCCGACTGGCTGGCCCAGGGTTCGGAAGGCAATCCCTTTATCCTGGCCGAACTGGACCGTTACGCCCGCGAGAACAACTTGTTTCTGCCGGATGGCGCGCTCAACCTGGCCTCGTTACCCGATGCGCCCATCGTGCCGCCGACAGTTTACAGTTTAATCCAGGCCCGGCTGGCCCGACTTTCCGAAGCCGATTGGCAGGTGTTAAACGCGGCGGTTGCCGTTGGCCGCGAATTTGAGTTTGAAGTGGTCGCTCACGCCGTTGCCCTGTCGGATGCGGCGGTGTTGGACAGTCTGGACACGCTGCAAGCGCTGGGCCTGATCCAACCCATCACCGGCTCGGTGTACCGCTTTGACCACCACCTGACCATGGAAGTCGCCTTTCAAGAGATTAGCGAACCACGCCACCGCCTGTTCCACCGCCGGGTGGCCGAAGCGATGGAAGCCGTCTACAGCCAGCATCGCCTGGACTCGATGGCCGGGCTGCTGGCCCAACATTACGCCGAAGGCGGCGTCCCGGAGCGAGCTGCTAAATACGCTTTTCGCGCCGGACAACTGGCCTCTGATTTGGCCGCCTGGAGCGAGGCGGTTACTTTTTTTGAGCAAGCGTTGGCCTTGTCTGAGTCGTTCGCTGAACCGGCTCAACGCCAACCCATTTTGGCCGCTTTAGGCCAGGTTTGTTTGCATGCCAGTCAGTTCAGCCGGGCCGCCGAAGTCCTCCGCGCCGCGCTCGACCTGGCTAAAATGGGCCACAGCCAGGTTAATGAAGGCGTTTTGTACTTGAACCTGAGCCTGGCGTTGGTTCTGGAAACCCGTTTCGACGAGGTGTTGGCCCTGGCCGAAGAAATCAGCGCCGCCAACCGGCCAGAGTACGCCGCTAACGCAGCCTATCTCTACGGCCTGGCCCTCTCTCACAGGGGTGCTGACCTAACCGGCGCTATCGTTTACCTGCAAAAAGCTGAGGCTTTGCTCCGCCAACCTGCTGAGGAGTCTCAGCCGGCTGAGGGAGTGGTTGCTTTATACCAAATCAAGTTTGAGTTAGGGAATGCTCTGGCCCGGCGCGGCGACCTGCCGGCGGCCATCAACCATTATCGGGACGCGCTTGAGATTACCCGCAGCCTGGAAGATGAGGCTATGCTGCGGGGGCATATCCTGTTCCATAATAACCTGGCCTATCACCTGCACCTGCTCGGTGATCCGGCTGCCGCCGAATATGCCCGCAGCGGCCTGTCGCTGGCGCAAGAAAAAGGCGTCCTCTCCCTTTTGCCCTACTTATGGTCTACGCTGGGCGAAATTGCCCTGACTCAAAATGACCTGCCGGCCGCCGAACAGCATTTTAGTGAGGGGCTGGCTCTGGCCCAGCAGTTTTCCATTCCCGAACGCATCGCCGGTCTGACCGCTAATCTGGGCTTAGTAGCCAAACAGCGCGGTCAGCGTGAGTTAGCCGTTGACTGTCTTTCCTCAGCCCTGGCCCAAGCGGATGAATTAAATCTACCCCACCTGGCTACCCAAATTCACTTGTGGCTCATTCCTCTTTTACCCCCCGCCGAGGCGCGCGCCCATCTCGCCGCCGCCCGCTCAGTGGCCGAGCAGGCTGGTTATGAACTGCTGCTGGCAGAGGTCAACCGGCTTGAGGCTGAAATCATTAAGCCGGAAGGCTGACACGTTCAAAAATAACTCGTGGAAACTCGTAGGAACTCATAGGAACTTGGGGCAAAGTTCCTATGAGTTCCCATTCTGAAATGCCGGCAGGGTAATGATGAAGCTTGTGCCGCGTCCGGGTTCGGACTCAACCGAAATCGTCCCCCCGTGCCCCTCGACAATGGCTTTGGCAATGGCCAGGCCCAAACCGGATGAAGTCGCGTCGGTGCGTTGGCGTGATTTGTCAGCCCGGTAGAAGCGGTCGAACACAAAAGGCAGATCAGCCGGGGCAATACCACTCCCGGTATCACTTACTTGCAAGTAAACCTGCCGGTTTTGGGCTGATGCGGACAGCACCACTTCGCCCTGGCCGGTATGGCGCAGCGCATTTGAAACCAGGTTGTTCAAGACCTGGGTCATGCGATCTGTATCAACCAGAATGGAGGGTAAATTTTCGGCGGCTTCTATGCGTAGGGCCAGACCTTGTTCTTCGGCCTGAACATAATAAGCCAGCCCGGTCCGCTCAATCAGAGCCGCAGGGTCCACAGCCCGCCGATTGAGGGGCAGTTCACCCGCGTCGGCCAGGGAAAGCACCCGCAAATCCTCGACCAATCGCTGCAAATGCTCAACTTCGCCGTGCATGAGGCTGTAGATAGCGGCTGTGCCCTGGAGTCGCTCGTCTTTCAACCCTTCAGTGTAGCCGCGCAGGATGCTCAGGGGAGTCCGCAGATCGTGGGCCAGGTCGGCCGTCATCTGTTGGCGGAGTTGGCTGGCGCGGGCCAGGTCGGCGCTCATCTGGTTGAACGAGGCGGCCAAGGCCCCGATTTCGTCACGCGAGCGGACCGTCACACGCTGGTCGAGTTTACCGCCGGCCATGGCCTTTGTAGCAGCAGTCAATTCGTGGAGGGGATGGGTGAGGGTGCGGGCCAGGGCCAGACCCAAAACCAGGGCGATCAGGGCCGCGAGAGTAGCGCTGATGGTGGCGGCCCAATTAACGCTGTCCAAAAAAGACCTTTCGGCCTGACGCGGGTCGAGTGGAACCGTCGAGGAATCGCTCCACGACGTAACCAGCAGAAAACCGGCTGTTTGGCCGTTAACGGTTATCGGCATACTGCCGCTCAACCTGGTGTCGGGCACTTTCTCTCCAACCGAGAGATTGTCATGCCCCAAGACCACGATCTGTTGGGCGTCAAGCAGGGCAGCTTTGCTACTGTAGTAAGCCAGGCGCTTATCGTGGGCAATGATTTGGCTGACTCCGGCCCAGCTTCCGTGAGCCGCGTAATAATCCTCCAACGCCTCCACCAGAAAATCCCGGTCACGTTCGGATAAGAACCGGTCAAATTCCGCACGGGTCCGCAGCCCGACCAGCACCGCCACCAGCACCGCGCCAATAATGCCGACGACAAAGAAAGCCAGGGTCAGTTTTAAGGTGAGGGAATGCATTGTTAAGTAATTGTCTAAAAATATGTTCCCTCAAGTTCCTATCAGTTCCCAGGGAACTAAAGGAACTGGTAGGAACTCAAAATGGGAGCAATTTTGGAAGCTTGCTAAGAATCTCGTTGGGCCAAACGATAGCCGACGCCATAAACCGTTTCCACGTAGCGAGGATTTTTCGGGTCAGGCTCGATTTTGGCCCGCAGATTGCGGACGTGAACATCAACGGTGCGTTCATAGCCTTCATAGGCATCGCCCGACATGCGGTCGAGCAAATCAAGCCGGGAAAAAACCCGGCCCGGCGCAGCCATCAGAATAGCCAGGATTTCAAATTCGGAGGGGGTCAAGTCCACGTAATGATCCCCCACTTTAACCGTGCGGCCCGCTCGATCCAGCACCAGATCAAACGCCCGCAGCAGGTCGGGTTGAGCGGCGGCTTTTTGCATTCGCCGCAGCACAGTCCGCACACGGGCAATCAATTCCTGCACATTAAACGGTTTAGTTACATAATCATCTGCACCCAGGCCCAACCCGACAATCTTATCCTGGTCTTCCACTTTGGCGGTCAGCATAATCACCGGCGTATCCGCTTCTTTGGTAAAGACGCGCATAAATTCATGACCGCCCATTTCCGGCATCATCAGATCGAGAATGATCAGATCGGGCTTTTCACAGCGGGCCACATACAACGCCTCGCGGCCATTGCCGGCCTCAACTACCCGATAGCCTTCCTGTTCCAGGTAAACCTGTAGCATATCGCGGAGTTTTTTTTCATCGTCAACCACTAAAATTGTCTGGGTCATGCGCGGAAGCAAACCTCTTTATCAAAGGCTAAGGCTGAGTCTAAGGTTAAGGGTGTAGGATCAATCTTAGCCTCAGCCTTAGCCTTAGCCTTGAGCAGATGAGCAATTACCTTTTTAACTATTATGACGCCAAGCCCCAAATCTGGCAAGCGCCCTCTGAGCACGTCCCCCCAGCCTCACCACCAGCACAATCACGCTGATAATGACCAGATTTTGCAAGACGCCGACTATCCCAAAAAGACTCGCCTCGTCGTGCCCTTCTCTGGGGGGTCTGCCGGAAACCTGTTCAGCGGTTACGGCGTCGCCTTGTTCCTGAAACACTGGGCTACGTTCGGCCTCAAAGGAGCCGGTATCGTTACCCACCAGGGCTATTGTGGCGGCGGCAACCACCAGGGCTGCGGCCAGAATGATGAAGATACGTCCCAATATTTTCATGATTAGACCTCATTTCGATCAAGCTGGCTGACCAAGCTTGGCTGCATTGTTGACCGGCCAGTGAAGGGTTGAATGACGTAGCGTTTGACGGCTTTAACAAGCCACTGCCAATGGAGGGCCACATGCAGCCCAATCAAGGCCAGCAATAAGTCGGATGAAAGATGGTGAAGCCCTTTCCAGGTCCCGCCAGACTCTAAACTGAGACCCAAGCTGGGCAGCGCCTCCCGCGAAATCATCAACCCGCTCAAGATGATGATCGTGAAGTCAATGAAGAGGAGGAGGTTCAAGATATAATTCAGACGCGCCGGCCACGGGACTTTGGACAAAAAGCGTTGGGTGACCGCAACGATCCAGCGCCAATGCAGCAATAAGTGCGTAAAAATAGCCGCCGCAAAGGCGATACCTAGCCATTCGTGAATAGCCATTCCGGTGAAATGAGGCGTATCAGCGATCAAAAAGCCTATAAATATCCCGGCATCAACGGCGAGATTTATTTTGGTTTGATTGAGTTGTTTCTTTACCTGGATCATATTTCTGCTCACTTTGGTGATGATTGATTTTGTTGGGTGTTTCTGTTTGATAACCCTATCGTAACAAAAACTTTTTTAGAAATTGTTAAGAAGTAATGTGGAGATTATTGAGATTGGCGATTGGAGATTAGAGATTCAGGTTTAATAATCTCCAATCTCCAAATGTTCACGTTTTGTTCACGCCGGGATTACGCTGACCTGTTATGATGAGGGCATCAAATAAATTTCACTCAAAAAGGAGTTACACAATGTCTTGGCAATTAGATAAAGCTCATTCCAGTATCAACTTTTCGGTGCGGCACATGATGATCAGCACCGCGCGCGGTCGCTTTGAAGAATTTGACGGCACGTTTGAGGTTAACGAAACTGATCCAACCCGGTCGAAGATTGAAGTCGAGATCCAGGCTGCCAGCATCAATACCAAAGATGCCCAGCGCGATGGTCATTTAAAATCGCCCGACTTCTTTGATGTTGAGAAATATCCGGTCATTACTTTCAAAAGCAAGCGCGTTGAGAAAGTAAGCGGTCAGAACGTCCGGCTGGTGGGCGACTTGACCATTAAGGATATCACCAAAGAAGTGGCCCTGGATGTGGAATACGCCGGCCAGGCCAAAAGCCCGTGGGGGACCATCAACGCCGGGTTTACCGCTCAGACCAGAATCAACCGCAAGGAGTGGGGCCTGACCTGGAACGTCGCCCTCGAAACCGGCGGTATGCTGGTGGGCGAAGAAGTGACCATCAGCATCGAGCTGGAACTGGTGAAACAGCCCGAAGCCGAGCTGGCGCTAGAAGTTGTAGCTTAAGGATCGTGGATTAAACAATTTTCCCAATTCAAGGGGAAGTTGGAGATTGGAGATTAGAGTCTGAATCTCTAATCTCCAATCTCTAATCTCTAATCTCCAAATCGGCTGTCCGGGATGATCATTTATGCCTACTTTATCCGCTGATTTACGGCTTGGGTATGTCCATTTGACCGTCTCCAACCTGGAACGTTCACTGGCCTACTATCAAACCGCGCTGGGCTTCCGGCTTCACCGCTGTGCCGGCGATACGGCCTACCTGGGTGCTGGCGGCCCCGATTTGCTGGCCTTGACCGAACGCCCCGGCGCTGTCCGCCACCGCTGCGCCACCGGTCTTTACCACTTCGCCATCTTAGTGCCATCTCGTTTGGAACTAGCTCAAGTAATCAAGCGTGTCGCTGAAACGCGCACCCCGGTGCAAGGCGCTTCCGATCACCTGTTCAGCGAAGCTCTGTATCTGGGCGACCCTGACGGCAACGGTATCGAAATTTGTCGGGACCGGCCCCGCGAGCAATGGCCCAATTTTCACAGCATCTCCAACGCGGCCCCCTTGCCTATGGATATTGAGGGCGTCTTATCCGAATTGGAGCTGCAACCGGAGCCGTGGCCCGGCCTGCATCCACAAACGGTACTTGGGCACATGCACCTGCACGTCCGCAGCCTGCCGGAAACGCTAACCTTCTATCGAGATGTGCTGGGATTTGAATTAATGATTGATTGGAACAGCGCGCTGTTTTTTTCCGCTGGTGGCTACCATCACCACATTGGATTGAACATTTGGGGCACACAAGGCGCAGCGCCCGCCCCGCCTGAGTCGATTGGCCTGCGCTACTTCACCGTTAACCTGCCCACACAGGCAGAAGTAGATGCCGTCATCGCCCGCGCTCAGGCTGCCCATGCCACTGTGGAAGAGCATCCGGTGGGTCAATTGGTACGCGATCCATCTCAGAACGGGCTGGTCTTTACATCGAATTAATAAAGGACAACCATGAAAATCATCTACGTCATGGACCCCCTCTGCGGCTGGTGCTACGGCAACAGTCAGACGATCTCGCAGGTGTACGAACAATATAAATTGGATTTTGAGTTTGAGCTTTTACCCGGCGGCATGTTTGCTGGCCGGAATGCGCAGGTCCAGGGGCATATGGCCGGCTACATCCGCCAACACGACCGTCACATTCAAACGACCACGGGCGCTGTCTTTGGCGAGGCTTATTTCACCTCTTTGGACAACCCGGCCCTGCTTTTGGACAGTGAGCCACCTTCACGGGCCATTGTGACGGTCAGAACCTTATGGCCGGACCAAGTTTTTCCTTTTGCTGCCCAGGTGCAGGCAGCCCGGTTTCAGCAGGGCAAAAATTTGAATGAGGCTGAAACTTACGCCGACATTTGCCAGGTCCTGGGGCTAGATAAAGAGACCTTCTTAAGCCACTTCTCTTCCGAAGAGATGAAGCGCCTGACCCAGGAAACTTTCAGGCAAGCCGCCGCTTATGCCCACGCCTATCCAACCTTGCTGCTTGAAAATGGACGCAGCCTCCAATTGCTGTCCAGTGGGTATACTCCAGCCAAGGCGCTGGTGCAAAAAATCAGTTCGATAAAAATTTTATCATCATAAAGGAGATAAACAATGAAATACGCTTTATGGATCGTTCAAGTTTTACTGGCTTTGGCCTTTTTAGCGACTGGCTTTATGAAATTGACCATGCCCATTGACCAACTGGCTCAGAACATGGTCTGGCCCGGCGATATTCCGGCCTGGTTGGTCAGGTTTATCGGTCTGGCGGAATTGGCCGGTGGCTTGGGTATGGTTTTGCCGGCGCTGACTCGCATCCAGCCGCAGTTGACCCCGCTGGCCGGGGCAAGTTTGGCGCTGGTTATGTTTTTAGCAGCCGGGTTTCATCTCACTCGCGGCGAATTTGGCTTCATCGTCCCTAATATTGTCCTGTTAGCTTTAGCCGCTTTTGTGGCCTATGGTCGCTGGAAGGTTGCGCCGATTGCGCCCAGAAGCGCTTCGCCCAAAGTGGGATTGCCTGCTAAATCGTAATTTCATTCTCAATTCTATCACTCTAACTATAAGGAGAAATCTAACTATGTCATCTCATACCCCCAACCTACTGGTAACCGGCGCTTCGGGCCAGCTCGGCCGGCGCGTTGTCGAACTGTTACTCGAAGCTAAAGCCGGTCACGTGATTGCCGCCACCCGAAACCCTGAAAAACTGGCCGGCCTGGCCGCCCGCGGCGTCGAGGTCCGCCGGGCTGATTTTGATGACCCTGCCTCCCTTTCTACCGCCTTCGCCGGGGTGGACCGGCTGCTGCTCATCAGCACCGATGCTGTCGGTGAGCCGGGTCGCCGGTTGGCCCAGCATCGCGCCGCCGTCGCTGCGGCGGTTCAGGCCGGAGTCAAGCACGTGGTCTACACTTCGCTCACCCGGCCCGAACCCGGTACGCCCATCACCCTTGCCGATAGCCATTATGGCACAGAGCAAGCCCTGGCCGAGAGCTTGCTCGACTGGACCATCCTCCGCAACAACGTCTACACCGACATGCTGTTGATGAGTCTCCCCCAAGCCGTGGCCATGGGCCAGATCGTAGACGCCGCCGGCGATGGTGGAACGGGCTATGTGACCCGCGAAGATTGCGCCCGCGCTGCGGCCGCTGTTCTTGCTGCTCCCCCGGCGGGACGAGTAACGCTGGATATCACCGGCCCCAACGTTGTAACTGGTTCGGAACTGGCCCAAATTGTGAGCGAAATCAGCGGCCGGCCGGTCAGCTATGCCAGCGTAACCCCCGATGTGATGCAAAACATCCTGGTCGGAGCCGGGCTGCCGCCGGTCTATGCCGAGGCCCTGGTCTCTTTCGATACAGCCAAGGCGCAGGGATTTCTGGGGGTTGCCACCACCACTGTAGCCGAGTTGACCGGCGCCGCCCCTCAGAGCGTCCGCGATTTTCTGTTAGCGCATAAGGAAGCGTTGCTCCCGCAGCCTGCGTAAGCGGCGAAAAGTTTTTGGCTCATGTTAAGTACTAGTGCAAAGCAGGCCGGGCTCCCACGCCCGGCCCTCGGCGGCGTGGGAGCCGCCTCCGCTAAATTGCACTTGTTCTATACATGAGCCAAGTTTTTTCGTAACTGCTCCGGTGTCATTGCGAGCGAAGCGAAGCAATCCCCAGATTGGGGTGGGGGATTGCTTCGGCTTAAGCCTCGCAATGACATAGGCTGAGCAGTTACGTTCTTCAACTTTTCTCAGGGTTTTTTCAGCTTTATCTCAGACTATTTTTAACTTAAGTCTGTATCATCTGCGGTATGTGGTCAATGAAGTCCCGCTCTATTAGGCGGGACTTCTGACTTTAATGAATAAGTGAGAGGTAAAAAGATGGAGAGGAAGAGACCCACCCCACTAACCCGGCGCGAAGTTTTGCGCGCTTTTCTGGCGATGCCGGCCACGCTGGTGTTGGCCGCCTGCGCTGCCCAGGAAGTCAGCAACGTCACCCCCAACGCACAGCCCACCAGCGCCCCCCCAACGCCCATGCCGCCAACATCTACCCCAGCCAGTCCCACCGAGACCCTGGCTGCGCCCGCGACGGTTTCCCCGACAGAACCTGCCCCGGCAGACACGGCCACAACCGCCCCCACCGGCACTCCCCAACCCGTCGCCTTGCAGCCAACGCCCGCCTGCGGCGACGACGATGACGACCCGACCCCGGCCCAGACCGAAGGTCCCTACTACACCCCCAACACCCCGGAGCGCAACTCGCTGCTTGAGCCGGATATGCCGGGAACGAAACTTGTTGTCACTGGATTTGTCCTTTCTACGGCTTGCCAGCCGGTGGCGCAAGCCCTGGTGGACTTCTGGCACTGCGATGATGCCGGCGTCTACGACAACGCCGGCTACCGGCTGCGCGGCCATCAATTTACCGACGACCAGGGCCGTTATTACCTGGAAACCATCCTGCCAGGAGTCTACCCTGGCCGGACGCGCCACATTCACGTCAAAGTGCAGGCTCCTAACCAGCCCGTTTTGACCACCCAGATGTATTTTCCAAATGAGCCAGGAAATGATACCGATGGTATTTTCAGGCCCGAACTGCTGATGGATGTCCAGGATGTGACCGATGGTAAGGCGGCTTCGTTCAATTTTGTCCTGTCTGTAGCCTAAAAACTGAATTGACCCAATTTAACCATCAGGGCAAAGGCGCAAAGGTTAATTTTAGCTTTGCGCTTTTGCTTTGAAATCTCACAAGAATAATCAAAATAAGGAGAAACTATGTCACGCTTTATTTCTATTTTTTTAATAGTAGCCATTACGGGAATTGTTTTGGCCGGCTGTGCCGGGGCCACCGAACAAGCGCCCGCGGAGCCGGTCAGCGAGGCCGCCGCGCCAACCAACACACCCGTACCCACCCCACCAGCAACCGAAGAACCGGCTCAGCCCACCCCGGCTCCGGCAACCGAGGAGCCAACCGTTCCCGCTCCAGCAGCTACCGCAGTGCCCGCCGAGCCAACTGAGGAGGCGGCCGCTCCGGCTACGACCGAAGCAGAAGCGGCTGAAGCCAGCGCCCAGGTACGCACCTTCCAGATTGTAGCCGAACAGTCGGAAGCGACGTACCAGGTGCAGGAAGAGTTTTTCAACCGGCCGGTCAGTATTGTTAACCCGATTGGCCGCACCAACGCCATCGAAGGTCAATTTCAATTGACGATTAGCGGCAGTCAGGTGCAGTTGGCCGACAACCAATTCACCGTAGATTTACGCACCCTGACCAGTGATGAGGCGCGCCGCGACGAGCGGATTCGCAATGAGTGGCTGGAGTCGAACACCTATCCCAATGCCGTGTTCAAAGCCACCTCGATTGAGAATTTTCCGGCTGATGCCGTGGAAGGCCAGGATGTCTCCTTTCAAGTTACCGGCGATATGACCATTCGGGATATCACCAAGCCGCAAACCTTCGATGTAACGGCTCGGCTGGACGGCAACACCTTCAGCGGTACGGCTACCAGCTATCTACTCATGCGAGATTATGGCTTTGAGCCGCCTTCAATTTTGGGGATTCTTGAAGTGACTGATGGTGTAACCGTAACTGTAAATTTTGTAGCCCAAGAAGTCGGCTCAGAGTCATAAGTTTACCAAGCAAATTCAAACAAGAGGAGAAAAACTTTAGCAGAGTGGGGTCTGGTATATTTAGCCATGTCATTTCGAGCGACACGCTATGCGGGAGCGAGAAATCTCCGAGATCGTTATCTGCAAACTATGGATTAGGAGATTTCTCGGCTTTCAGCCTCAAAATGACATGAAGGCAGTTACAAAAATCCCGAAGGAAGCGACCTTCGGGGTTTTTTGCATCTTTGGCAATACCGTTAGTTTCTCAACAAATCAAACTGCGTTTCAGCCATCTGGGCAATGGTTTGCCCGATACTGAGTGAAGCGGTGGCCGCGGGCGAAGGGGCATTTAGGACGTGAATCATGCGTTTGGCTTCAACAATCCGAAAATCGTCCACTAGCGCACCGCTCGGTTCCAGGGCTTGAGCGCGCACCCCGGCTCCGGCCGGATGGACATCGTCTATCGTCAGATCCGGCAGCAAGCGCTGCAAAGCCTTAACAAAGGCGCGTTTGCTATAGGAGCGATGAAACTCGCCCAAACTCATACGCCAGTGCCGGCTGGCCAGACGCCAGAAGCCATTATACGTCGCAATATCCCAAGTATCCGCCAGCGAGAAACTGGAACGATCATAGCCCTCTCGTTTGAAGGCCAAAACCGCGTTGGGGCCGGCCTCGACACCGCCGTGAATCATGCGCGTAAAGTGGACCCCCAGAAAAGGGAACTGCGGGTCGGGCACCGGATAAATCAGGTTTTTAACCAGAAACTGCCGTTCCGGGACCAACTCATAATATTCCCCCCGAAAAGGCACAATCCGCAGGCCCGGCTCAACCCCACACAGCCGCGCCACACGATCCGATTGCAGCCCGCCGCAGTTGATCAAATAACGACAGCGAATCTCGCCCTGGGTCGTTTCCAGGCGCAGTTCATTGGGCTGGCTGTGGCAGGCCAGAAAGCGCGCCTGGGTCTGGATAGTCCCGCCAGCTTGCCGAACCAGGCGAGCATAAGTTTCGGCCACCTGCCGGTAATCTACGATGCCGGTTTCCGGCACCAACAAGCCGGCCAGCCCGGTTACGTGTGGTTCATACGCTTTGATTTCCTCTGGGCCAAGCCGGCGCAGCCCCTTGAGGCCGTTGGCCCGGCCCCGTTCCTCCAGGTTGTTGAGCCGGGGCAGCTCCTCCGGCTGGGTTGCCACTACAATTTTGCCGCAGCGGTCGTGCGCAATCTGGTGCTCCTGGCAGAAGCGATACAACGCCTCTCGACCGGCCACGCAATTGCGCGCCTTCAAGGAACCGGGTTTATAGTACAACCCCGAATGGATCACCCCGCTGTTGTGGCCGGTTTGATGCGTGGCCAGCCGGTCTTCCGCTTCCAGCACAATCAAGCCCAACGATCCCTGCGACGTCAAGGCCAGGGCAGTGGCCAGGCCAACAATCCCTCCCCCGATAATGGCGACATCGTACACCTGTGTTTCCATCTGGCCTATTTCCTCCGGCGTCTGACTTCAATAATATTGGGAAGTTGGGCAATCAGAGCCAGCACACGGCTCAGTTGGTCAATATTGGCAATTTCCAGGGTGGCATAGACTTTAGCCTTAAGTTCCTGACGGCGGGTGATGACGCTGACAGAGCTAATGTTGATTTTTTCATTGGCCACCACCGCCGTAATATCGCGCAGCAAACCGGGGCGATCAAAGGCGTCAATCTCGATGTCAACCGGGTAGGTATCATCGCCCTTTGTGTCCCAATCCACCTCAATCAACCGCTCTCGCCCCTCCTCGTTAAACCGCAAAACATTGGGACAATCCCGGCGATGAATCGTTACCCCCCGGCCGCGGGTGATAAAACCGATAATCGCATCATCGCCGGGCACAGGCCGGCAGCATTGCGCTAGATTGGTCAAAAGGTTGCCGACCCCTTGAATCCGAATGCCGGTGGGGGAAGTGGGAGTGGTGGCCGGCGAAGTCAGCGGATACAGTTCCTTTTCTTCTCTGGACTGAGTCGCCTCGATAATATCGTTGATGGCGCTGACAATATGTGAGGGGTTAATATCGCCGCGGCCGATGGCGGCCAGAAAATCATCCACCTTGCTGTAATTAAATTCGCGGGCCAGTTTTTCGTGGTTAACTTCGGCCACGCCCAGGCGATGCAGCTCTCGGTCCAAGACGGTTCGGCCATGCGCTACGTTTTCTTCATAATTAAGACGCTTAAACCACTGCCGCACTTTGGCCCTGGCCCGCGCCGTTTTGAGATAGCCCAACTGGTTGTTGATCCAATCCCGGCTGGGGCCGCCGCGTTTGGCCGTTAAAATTTCTACCTGTTCGCCGTTCTTTAATTTGTAAGTCAGCGGGACAATCCGGCCGTTCACTTTGGCGCCCCGGCAGCGGTGGCCGATTTCGGTATGAATATGGTAGGCGAAATCAATCGGCGTGGCCCCGGCCGGTAAATCAATAGCGTCTCCCTGCGGGGTCAACACGTGGACCCGGTCTTGAAAGACTTCAGCCTTAACCTGGTCAATAAATTCGGCAGCGTCGGCTACATCGTCTTTCCACTCCATCAACTGGCGCAGCCAGGCCACTTTGCGATCAAAGTTAAGATTAGATCTGGCCCCTTCTTTATAACGCCAGTGAGCGGCAACGCCCAATTCGGCATCCTGGTGCATTTCGTGCGTGCGAATCTGGACTTCAATCGTTTTGCCTTCTGGTCCAAAAACCGCTGTGTGGAGCGACCGATACAAATTATCTTTGGGAGTGGCAATGTAATCGTCAAACTCGCCGGGGATGGGCCGCCAAAGGGTATGCACAATTCCCAGCGCCGCATAACAGTCGGCAATTTCATCTACTAAGACCCGTACCGCCTGGACATCATAAATTTGATCAAAGTTAACCCCTTTGCGTTTCATCTTACGCCAGATACTATAGATATGTTTGGGCCGGCCTGTCACCTCAGCTTCAATGCCTCTAAGCTGCAATTCCGTCTTTAACTTTTCAGCCACGCGATTAATATACTGCTCGCGGTTAATCCGGCGCTCATCCACCATACTGGCAATTTGCTTGTATAATTCTGGCTCGAGGTAGCGAAAAGAAAGGTCTTCCAATTCCCACTTAATTTGCCAAATACCCAACCGATTTGCCAGCGGGGCAAAGATATCCAGCGTTTCCTTGGCAATCCGTTGGCGTTTGTCCTCTCGCAGATGAACCAGAGTCCGCATATTATGAGTCCGGTCCGCCAATTTAATCAACACCACCCGCACATCATCCACCATGGCAATCAACATTTTGCGCAAACTCTCAGCCTGGGCGCGTTCCTTCTTTGTTTTTCTTTCTTGCCCCCGGTACTCCTGAATCTGCCCCATCTTGGTTACCCCATCAACCAATTTGGCTACCGTCGAGCCAAATTCCGTTTCAAGCTCCTCCAGAGTAACAGGCGTATCCTCCAAAACGTCGTGCAGAACTGCCGCTGCAAGGGTTTCTGAATCCAGTCGCAAATCAGCCAGAATATTGGCTACGGCCAGGGAGTGTTGAAAATAAGGCTCACCGGAAGCTCGTGTTTGCCCCTGGTGAGCCTGTTGCGCCACCAGACAAGCCCGACGGATAAGGTCCATATCGGTTTTTGAACGCCCCGACTCAATCGCCTTGAGCCAGCCCTCAAATTCTACGGCATCTTGCGCGGTAATTTCAGATTTAACGGCAACCATTAATGTTACCTCTACTTCACTTGTATCAGCTAAAAACCCAAATATGTTAATCCGGTATGAAAAGGTATCGTCGGCAACACCTCTCCATACCGGAATAAATTTGGTTTCCCTATAATTTTGATTGTAAGAGGTAGTATACTCCACCACCATCAATTAGGCAACGGCTTTGGTTGATAAAACATTATCAGTTATGTGACTTTTGTCACTATCTAATAGTGATAAAAATCACTACCATTTGCTGTAAGAGCGTGTTACACTGTGCTTGCAGCATCGGACAGAGACAAGAGGGCGACACCTTTTGACTCTCCTCCTTAGACCGGCAGGTACCCCCCCTTACCTGCCGGTTTCTCTTTTCTCCCCCAAGGCTGACCAAATTTCCAGCCGATGTCCTTCGGGATCATAAAAATAAAAGACCTGTGCTCCCCAAGCATGGTCTCGGAGCGGTTCTAATTGCAAGCCGCGAGCGTGTAAATCGGCCCAGGCCACGTCGGCGTTTTCCACTTGCAGGGTCAGTGTAAGGCCGGCCCCCCGGCTGCTTTTTATCCTGGCCCGCCGTTCATCGGCGACGCTAAGCCGGGCTGTCGCACCTAACTCAAATTCTACAAACCAGTCTGAAGCAAACAAGACAGGCAAGGCTAAACTGTATTGATAAAAGGCCACGGTTTCGGTCCATTTCTGGCAATAAAGAATGGTATTGACGGTTTTAAAGGTTAATAAGTTTTTCACACGATTAAGCTCCGGGAGAAATATTAGGCTTTTGGTCAGGAATGACTTGCACTTCGATGCAGGAATGTTATAATCGAAATAGACTCTTTTTGCTAAAGTACCACCCCCTGACGGAGAAGCATTTCTAATGAAAAAGAAGACGGCTGAAGATATTATTAGACAGTATAAAAGTGGTTACCGTGAGTTTAAAGGCTTTACAGTAGACCCTCCTGGTAATTTTGCCAAAAACAGGTTGGTCGGCATTATTTTTGAGGGCGCCAATTTAATGGGAGCCACTTTTGAGCGAGCCATTTTGGAACGAGCCAGTTTTAGCGCCGCTAACTTGCGCGGCGCTAACTTTAAGGGCGCTAACCTGGCCAAAGCCAATCTCAAGGGCGCCGATTTTAGAGGGGCGATTATGCGCGGCGTAGATTTGAGCGGCGCCGATCTGCGCTGGGCCAACTTAGAAGGGGTTGACTTAACCGGCTCGATTATTGCTTCGGCTAACTTTGAAGGTGCAAATTTAAAGAACACTTGTCTCAAAAATGCCGATCCGGGAAAATGGTGGTGGAAAGCCAAGCTGGCCGACGCCAAAATGGATGGCACTATTTTGCCTGATGGGACTGTTTTTAGCCAACCCTTCCTTGAAGGGGCCGATGAATTTATCCGTGACTCGGCTGGCGTAGCGGAACCAGATGAACCAGCAGCTCCTGATTACAAAAAAGCCGACCGGCTCTACTATGAAGGCTTGGGTGATATTGCCAGTATTCAGGCGCAAATTCAATCGGGCATCCCTTTGACCCACCCCAAGGTGCAGGATTTAATCAAAAAAGCGTCCAAAAAATTCACCGATGCTATGGCCGTGAGCGACGCCAATTGGCCGCGTTATGCCGATTGCAAGAAACATGCCGCTAATCTCATGGCCGATATGAAAGCCCAGGCTTCCAAGTAACCCCCTCCTAATTTATGATTTTACCCTACCTTACCGCCAACCTGCCCGGAATTGGGGGGCAGATCAAAGCTGAACCCGAAGACTTTTTTGTTGAAGAAATTCCCCTCTATGCCCCCGCCGGTCAGGGTCAGCACGTTTACGTCGAAATTGAAAAGCGGGGGCTATCTACCTATGTCGCCATTAAAATGATTGCCCGCGCCTTGGGGATTTCGCCGGGCGATATTGGACACGCCGGACTAAAAGATGCTCAGGCGATAACACGTCAAACCTTATCCATTGACCGGGTAACGCCGGAAGCGGTCGCGGCGCTTAGTATCCCCAACATAAAAATCCTGCGAGTAAACCGCCATCACAACAAATTAAAAATAGGGCATCTGGCCGGCAATCGTTTTGTCATTCGGGTGCGCCAGGTAACGCCGGAGGCGCTGCCCCAGGCCGAGGCAGTGATGGCGGTCTTACGACAAAAAGGTGTGCCCAACTTTTTTGGCGAGCAGCGCTTCGGTCACCGTGAGAACACCCATGTTCTGGGCGAAATGTTGGTGCGGCGAAATGCCGCCGAATTTGTGGCTCACTATCTGGGCCGTCCGCAGCCGCACGAAGCACCCCACATCCAGGCTGCCCGGCAGCTTATAGATGAGGCTCGCTGGAGTGAGGCCCTGGCCCAGTGGCCTAACAACTTGCCCGACGAGCGGCGTGTCCTGGCGGCCATTGTTAAAACAGGCGGCCAACTTGAAGCGGCCTTTAATGCTTTGGATGGCAAGCTAAAAAGTTTCTTCGTCTCGGCGTTTCAATCGCAACTATTTAACGAGTTGCTGGTGAACCGGCTTGACCGCCTGGATTGTTTGGAAAACGGCGATGTGGCCTATATTCACGGCAAAGGCGCTGCTTTTGTTGTGCGCGACGCTGCTGTGGAGCAACCTCGGGCCGACCGTTTTGAAATCAGCCCTTCCGGGCCGCTCTTTGGCCCCAAAACCCTCATGGCCGAAAGTGAGCCAGGCCAGCGAGAGCGTGCTGTTCTGGCGGTTAAAGGATTAACCCCTGACGACTTCAAACTCCCCGGCCTGAAACTTGAGGGCGCGCGCCGCCCCTATCGTATTAACCTTAAACAGGCCAAGGCGTGGTGGGATGACGGCTTGTGGGTCTCCTTCGAGCTTCAGCCAGGGGCGTACGCTACAACGGTCATGGCTGAGATTATGAAGAATCAGTCCCCGGCTTGATAATGACATTGAAAATAACCTATCCTACTCAGGTTTGGAGTGTATCAGGATATGACCCTTCCCCCTATTGTTGATTTGCACGGCGACATATTGTACGATGTGACCCATCGCCGCGAGTTTAAGGGCGAGCGCCGCACCCTGGAGACCTATCACCTGAAACCGCTACGGCAAGGTGGGGTCAAAATTCAAGTACTGCCTATTTACTTTGACACGATTAATTTGCCCGAAGCGGCCCTGCGCCAAACCCTTTTAATTGTCAATGCCTTTTTACAAGAACTGGACGAAGCCGGCGATTATTTTGCTGTGCTCAAAACCAAAGCGGATTTGGCCCACGTCTTGGAAAGCGACAAAATTGGGGTTATATTAGCGATGGAAGGGGCTGAGGGTATAGGCCGGGATATAAGCCTGGCCCGGCTCTTGTTCGAGTTGGGGCTGCGGATGATGGGCCTTACCTGGAATCGAGCCAATGCCCTGGCCGAAGGCAGCGGCGAAAATACCGGCGCAGGGTTGACCTACCTGGGGCGGCAGTTGGTAGCTCGCCTGGCCGATTATCCCATTATCCTGGATGTCTCCCACCTGAACGAAGCCGGCTTTTGGTCGGCGTTAGAGCACAGCCGAGGGCCGGTGCTGGCCAGCCATTCCAACAGTGCGGCTATTTGTCCTCATCACCGCAATCTCAGCGATGCTCAAATCAAAGCTCTGGCCGAGCGAGGCGGCTTAATTGGTCTTAACTTCTACCCTGAATTTGTCATTCCTGGCGGGGGTGATTTACTGTCGGGGTTGCTCAGGCAGGTGGAGTATATCGCCGGTTTGGTGGGTATAGAACACCTGGCGCTGGGGCCAGATTTTACCAATTATCTGCCGGGGATGCAGTTAAGCGCCCAGGAGTTAGCCACGTTGAACATCCGCCCCGGCGCGACTCCAGCCTTGCCCGATGTGACTATCCTGCCCTATTTTTATCAAGCCTTGCTGGCCCATGGCTTTTCAGCCGACGGAGCAGCTCTGGTTATGGGAGGCAATGCCCTGCGCTTTCTGGCCCAGGCACTACCCGATTAAACAAAAACGTTACTACAGGGCGTAACACATAAAAGTAAAGTGTCGGGGATTTCTCCCTACGGTCGAAATGACATGTCTGAACAGTTACAAAAAACAAAAAAGGCCGCACCTGGGTGTGGCCTTTTAATAATAGCAAAAAACAGTTAAGAGCCGGCGCCGTCTCCATTGAGCGAGGCTAAGGCTTCCTCAACGGAGGGATAAAGGTCAGCATATTGGGTTAGACCCACCATCCTGAAAATCTTCTGGAAGTGGGCGCTCAGACCGGTCATCAGCAATTTTTGGTCGCGCTTGCGAGCTTCGGTAACAACGCCGATGAGAATAGCGATACCGGCGCTGTTGATGTAGTCATTCTCGCGGAAGTTAAAAATAATGTTGGTCGCGCCATCAGACGAAGCGCTCTGATAAGCCTGATTGATAGCTTCTTCAGCAAATGTTGTCACATCGCCAACCAGGTCTATGACTGTAGCGCTGTTCTCTGTACGAACCGAGACCTGGATCTCGTCACTCATGGGGTAGGGCCTCCCTTATTATCCGAGTCTATTTTCTCGGACTTATTTTCTCCATCATCCATGCGATAGATGACCATCCGGAATTGGTTGCCTTCATCCTCGTCATCACTCTGAACAAACCCTGCCTCGTCTACCAACTCCCGGATGATATACAAACCCATTCCGCCAAACCGGGCTTTACCTTCAATCATCCCATTGATATCTGGAATGGTGACATCGAGCGGTGGTGTGCCCCCCGCGCCAGGGTCTTTGATTAAAATATCGAGTTTATTTTCATCAGCGGTAAGCACCACCACTACTTTCATCCGCGCATCTGAACCGGCGCCATAGCGGATAGCGTTGGTACAGGCTTCACTGATGGCAGTTTTTATATCCTCAATTTTTTCTTCGCCAAAATTGAGGCGACGCGCAACAGTGGCCACAGCCTCCCTGGCAATTTTTTCGTAACCCAGCTCGCTTGGAATTCTGAGTTCGACAACTCTATTACCTTGCGGGTACATCCGCTGTGTGGCCTCCTTTGAAGAAAGCAAACGTGGTTAGCCAATTATACCATAAATTCCTTCAACGCAAAAGTGGAATTTTACGGTCGGGCCCACTTTGGACTTACTGCGGTACGGTTGGGGCAGGTAACGTCGGGATAATAGGACCATTGTCTCGCGGAACCTTTTGAGTGGTCCAGAAATCCTGCACATTGGCGGCGGCGCGAGCCTCGGTCAGCCAATCGTTGTAAGCCTGGCGCTGTGCCGTGCGATAATCGGTCGGCGACAGTTCGCGTTCCTTGCGCTCCAGTACTTCAATAATATGCCAGCCAAAATCCGACTGAATGGGTTCACTGATTTGGCCGATAGGCAAGGTAAAAACAGCTTCATCTACTACTTCTACAAAACGGCCGCGCGGCACAAAACCTAAATCGCCGCCCTGCGCACCGCTGCCCGTATCCTTCGACAACTCTTCGGCCAGGGCTGCAAAATCTTCACCCTTATTCAGGCGTTCAATCACCTGCTTGGCTTCTTCCTCAGTTTCAACCAGGATATGCCGGGCATGGGCTTGCTCGGCCATTTTGGGCGTTTCATCCCCAATGGCTTTTTGCAATTTATCCTTTAGAACAGTGGCCCCGATAATCTGGCGGTACTGGGCTTCGTCCAGACCGGTGGCGTTAGCCAGCGTTGTCAGCCAATTAGCATAACTGGTCTTGAGGGTGTTCTCATCAAGCACCACCAGGGTGGGCGTGGGAGCGGGGGTAGGCGTATTGGCAGGCGTCGCGGTAGGTGTCACTGCCTCGGTTGTCGTTAAAACTGCGGTCGGGGTGATAGTGGGTGAAGGGGTAAAGGTGGGGGTTGGCGTCCACAGGGCCGCGGTAGCCGAAGCTTCTGCTGCCGCCGTCGCCGTTTCGGTCACCTCCAAGGCTGTATACCCCCCCGCCTGCTGCGCCAGAATCCGATTAATAGCTTCGGTCACTTCTTCGGGCGAAGCGGTGAGACCCCTCTTTTGAGCCTCCGCTTCAATCAGACGATCCTCAATCATATTTTCAAGCGCCTGGCGGTCTACCCCCGAACGTTGAAATTGAAGCTGTTGGGCCATTTGCTCAAACTGCGGTCCCAACATTTGAGCTAACTGTTCGTTCCCCGGTTGGGCCAGGGCCGCCTGCTGCTGTAAAAGCTGTTGGATCTGGTTGTCTAAAAGAAAACGCTCGTAACGAACCCGGTTCTGATACTCCCGCGTCGAAATTTCATTCCCATTGATGCTGGCTACAGGCGAATTTGGTTCTAGTACATAGGTTTGGTACAGGCCAATGGCCAACACAATCAAGATTAGACCTGCCACAACCCCCAAACCAATATAAATTAAACGAAGCTGCTCTTTTTCCCGGCGAGAAAGTGCAACCTGCTTGCGGGTTGGCGCTCGACCGGGCTGAGTTTGCGGTTTAGCCATAACAATCCTCAACAATACAAAATAATTTCAAACAGGGAAGAACTCATCCCTTTTTCTTTCAACAACAAAGGGGCGACCCCGGAGGGTCGCCCATATACGCAGACAGGATCGCCTGAAAAGAACTACCTTCTACCACCACCGGAGAGTCTGACATGCTCACCGGTGTAAGGCAGCAAGGCCATATGCCGGGCCCGTTTCACCATTACCGCCACTTTGCGTTGCAATTTGGCATTGGCCCCCGTTTTGCGACGGGGACGAATACTGCCGTCGTCGCTGACAAAATAGCGTAAGCTGTCCATATTTTTCCAATCCACTTCCTCATACTTGATCGGGCAGACCCGGCGGCGACCCTGAAAATAGCCGCCCCGTTTACCGCCGGGGCCACCTCGGCCTCCGTCGGTATCTGCTTGCCCACCTCGGTAACCACCTCTCGATTGTTGACCACCCCCGCGCTGACCAGTGTTACCACCGGGCTTCCGGGCAGGTCGTTTTTCCTCACCCCCCGGCGCAGCGGGAGCAACAATATCATCAATCGGATTATCCGCATCGTCTCTATTTTTTGCAGACTTATCAGCCATAATTATCTCCAAAATTACATTTTACTCAAAATGAGTTGTGCTCTTCAATATCTATAGGGTCCATCAAGTCAAGCGCCAGCGATTCCTCATTATTATAGTCATGTCTGGCGTTATTCTTATCTCTTGGCCCCAAGATAATCATTTCATTGGCCACAATTTCTGTCCGAAAATGGCGTTGGCCCCGGTCATCTTCCCAACTGCGGGTTTGCAGCCGGCCTTCCACATAAACCTGCTGGCTTTTGGCCAGCTTTTGGTTGCAAATTTCAGCCAGATTCCCCCAGGCAACCACATTGAACCACTCCGTTTCTTCACGACGTTCGCCGTCAGGGGCAATCCAGGAACGGCTGGAGGCTAAACTGAACGATGTGACCGGTTTGCCAGAGGGCGTATAACGCAGTTCAGGATCTCGCCCAATATTACCAATGATCATTACTTTGTTCAATCCTCTTGTCATTTTCGCTTATCCCTTTACTATCCCAGACACCATCAAAAAAATTTAGTTATCAGCCTTGACCAGCAAATAGCGAATGATCTCCTCTGACAATTTCAAGTTACGCTCTAATTCATTGAGGGATGCGGGGGGCATCTTTGCCTGGAAGAGGACGTAGATGCCTTCGCGATGATTGTTAATGGCATAGGCCAGCGTACGCCGGCCCCACACATCAACCGACGTCACCTCGCCCTGGACGGCTTTCACAAATTGTGAAACCTTATCCACCACCGCGGTGACGCCTTTATCATCAACATTTGGCATTACAATAAAGGCAAGTTCGTAGTCTCGCATGCCAGTTACCTCCTTTCTATGGATTTGCCCTTGACCCAGGTCAAGAGCAGAAAGAATGGAGCCGCAACTGCCGGCTCCATCTGGCGAAAAAGCAATATATCACAAATACCTCAAAACGCAAATTCACAGCGTGAAACAGGTGCGTTTCAAATTTTGGGTTGAGCAGGGGCGCGGCAACCTGGCCAGTGTTTTGGCTACTTCGAGACTATCCATTCGAGTTACCTCGCCCTACAAAAATGAATATCTCAACTTTACAAAATCCTTCCTTTTATGTAAACTTAATTTGTGACTAAGCGAAAATTATTTCATTTTCTCGTTTATGCCAGCCTTTTTTTCTTGCTTGGACTTCCCTGGCCTACAGTGGTAGCGCAAGCGCAAGACCCGGCCCCCGCTGCTACCCCTGCCTTCGATCCTCGCTTTGGCCTGGTAGATAGCTTTGTCAACACCGGCGAAGCCAACGCCGCCGGCGCGGGCTGGACGCGCGTTTTCTTCCGCTGGGATGTGGTTCAGCCCGCCGGTCCCTCCGACTGGAAACCCACCAATGTCCCCGATCCACTGCTTGAGGCCGAAGTTGCTGCCGGACGGGAGATAGCTGCCGTGTTGATCGGCACACCCGCCTGGGCGACAGAAAGCGGCTTATCCACCGCTGTACCGCCATCGGAATATTGGGGCGACTTTGTCTTCAAAATTGCCACCCAATATAAAGGGCGGATCAAGCATTGGATCATCTGGAACCAGCCGGATATCACCGACCCGGCTTCGCCCAGTTACACCTGGGCCGGAACCGAAGCGGATTATTATCGCCTTTTGAAGGAAGCTTACCTCAAAATCAAGAGTGTGGACCCCGCTATGCAAGTCCATCTGGCCGGGCTAACCTATACCTGGGACAGCGAACGAAACCAAGCACAGTATCTGACCCGCCTGCTTGATCTCATCGCCGCCGACCCGGAAGCTGCCACCAATAACCATTTCTTCGATGCGGCCAGCTACCATTTGTATTACAACCCGCGCCGGATGCTTGAGATTTTAACCGATGCGCGTAGCATCCTCGACGCCCACGGCCTGGGCAGCAAACCCATCTGGCTTAACGAAACCAATGCCCCGCCTTCGGACGATACTTTGGAGCCGCTCTCCGGCCCGGCGGGTGTCAGTGTGACGCTGAGCGAGCAAAGCGCTTTTGTAATCCAGGCTTTTGCCCTGGCCCTGGCCGGCGGCGCGGAACGAGTCGCTTTTAACAAGCTGCGCAACGACAACCCCCATCCAGAGTCGGTCGAGCCGTATGGTCTGCTGCGTGCCGATAATTCGCGCCGGCCCGCCTTTACGGCGTTTCAAACCGTCAGCACACATTTTGCTGGCGTCGCTAAAACCGCCTGGCTGCAATTGGGTGATGTCTACCTGGTCACGCTGGACCGCAGCGGCCAGACCACGACCGTCCTGTGGAACACCGCCACCGCTCCGACCACTTTTAACCTGAACGCCATTGCACCGCAAGCGCTCCTGGTAGACGAGGCCGGCAACCAGCAACCCATTACTGCTGAAAATGGCATCTACACCGTAGACCTGCCGGGGGCAACGTGCAGTAATGGGCCGGCAGACTGCTTCATCGGCGGTGCGCCCCGGCTGGTCATCGAGGCCGACTCGCCAGACGGGCGGGTAGTTCAAATTCCGTTGGTCGCTACGCCCACCCTTCCCGCCGAAACGCCGGTCGAGACGCCGCCCGTCGAGTCGGGCACGCCTACCCCTGAGGTCCAAGCTCCCGCGTTGCCAGCGGCCCCGCCCCCCCCCACGCTTACCCCAACCCCCACTGCCGAAATCCTGACCGCTCTGAACAGCCAGGAGGTCAACCTGACCGCCCCTGGTGACAGACCTGCTCTAGCAGCAGCGCTGCCCAATCCCGGCGTTAGCGATACTGGAGCGGCTGAGCCGATAACAGGCAGCCCGCTTTCGACCGATATTCCTCCCGTCACCCTGGCTACCGTCCTTCGCCCCGAACGCATCTTTTGGCTCTTTATTATCGGTTTGATTGTTTTTACCGTCACCTATGGGATTCAGGTAGCAATTTGGTACCGCTTGAGAAGATAGTTATGAGCAAATTGACGAATATAAGGCGATAGGGTATACTTTTTGGCATAGGAAAAAGTATCTCTCTGTTCGGTTTTTGAGCGGCGGCCAGCTTCTTGAAGATCTGGCCGCCGCTTTTTTTCCCCGGTGGTGAACAACTTTGGCCTATGACATTTATTTCATAGTTTTAAGAAAAGGACTCTCATGACCAAAAAATTATATGTTGGCAATTTAAGTTACAGTACCACCGAGGACGACTTGCACAAGTTGTTCACGCAGGTCGGGCCGGTAGTTTCGGTAGCCCTCATCACCGACCGCATGACCGGACAGTCAAAAGGCTTTGGCTTCGTCGAGATGGAGACGGAAAAGGTGGCCCAGGAGGCCATTCAGCGGCTGAACAGCCAGGAGTTGAATCAGCGCAGCATCACCGTCAGCGAAGCTCGCCCACCCAAAGAGCGAACTCCCTTCGGCGGGGGTGGCGGCGGACGCGGCAGCGGCGGACGCCAGGGAGGCAGTGGCAGCCGCGGCGGGTTCTCTCGCGGCGGAGACCGAGACCGCCGGCAACGTTACTAAACGTTACCTGATATAGTTTACCATAACTAAACAGCGCGGGAAAAGACCCGCGCTGTTTTTAAACTCACCCCATCAAAACAACAAAAAATATTAAAGGAGTTACGCTTGAATTCTGGTCTACCATCCAACTCTATAGCTGATCCGGCCTCTTGGAGCACCCTTGTCACCAAGTATCAAACATCCAACACCTGGCAAAGTATCTGGCAGGTAGTCAACACCTTTATTCCTTTTGGCGTGGTCTGGTACTTGATGTACCTGAGCCTGGTCTATAGCTACTGGCTCACCCTGGTTCTGACTCTGCCGGCCGCCGGCTTATTGGTGCGGATTTTTATTATCCAACATGACTGCGGGCACGGCTCGTTTTTCAACACTCGCCAAGCCAACGATTGGCTCGGCTCTATCTGCGGAGTAATTACGCTTACCCCCTATCATTACTGGCGCAAAAGCCACGCCATTCACCATGCTTCGGCCGGCAGCCTGGAAGATCGAGGGGTGGGTGATATTTACACCATGACCGTTAAGGAGTATCTCCAACAGTCCTGGTGGGGACGGTTAAAGTATCGGCTTTATCGTCACCCCCTGATTTTGTTTGTTTTTGCGCCTACCTTTCTTTTTGTGGTCTTACATCGTATTCCATTGGCCGAATCCAAATCCTGGAAGAGAGAACGGGCCAGTGTTCATTGGACTAATCTGGCCGTTGCATTGATTGTCATCGGCTTGAGCTTGACTATCGGCTTCCAGTCGTTTTTACTGATCCAACTGCCCATCATCATTTTGGCCGCAACAATGGGCACCTGGTTGTTTTATGTACAGCACCAATTTGAAGATACCTATTATGCTAACGACAACAACTGGAATTACACTCTGGCGGCCTTGCAAGGCAGTTCATACTATCAGCTTCCCAAAGTGCTGCAATGGTTCACCGGCAATATTGGGTTTCATCATATCCACCACCTCAGCCCCCGCATCCCTAACTATCGCCTGCAACAATGTCACGAGGAAAATCCTCTGTTCCAGCAAGTGGTCATTCTGACCCTGTGGACCAGCTTTCAGAGTATCTTTTTAAGCTTGTGGGATGAAGAGCAAAAAAAACTGGTTGGTTTTCATCAACTCAAATCAATCTCCCAAGCCGAGGGGCGATAAAAAGGCTAGGATAATATTCCCATGAAATAGATTTTTCGATTGACAAGTCCTCAAGCTATGGTACACTGGTAACATCTACACTCAGGGATACGCCGTGAGCGGTGCTGCCCAGCTCACCCCAGGGAAGACAAGAGGATGAGCCAGCCACAAAATTACCCGTTAATTTGGTCTGCCCTTTTGCCGCGCCTGGCCCGCTTTCTTCCGGCTAACTTATTTAACGGACTGCGGGCGTTACCGCCAGATTTGGCCCAGGCTGATGATGACCAGCAGCCTACCATCGCCGCCGAATTGCTCAAGGCGGTACGCGCCCTCGACCCCCTTCATCGTGTTTTAATTCAATACATGCCCCGCTATCTGCTTGAGCGGAACCCAGAGCCTGGCCGGCCGCACGGGGAACTGTTGGCAGGCAGCTTCATCTTTGCCGATGTGACCGGCTTCACCGCCCTGACCGAGCTTTTAGCGCGTCAAGGCCAGGGCCGCGGCCACGAAGCGATGAACCAGATCATGAACAGCCTCTTCTCGGCAGTGCTTGACCCGCTGATTGCTTCCGGCGGCGATTTGCTGGTTTTTGTGGGTGATGCCGCCCTGGTCTATTTTCCCCAAAAAGCGCGCGGCGAAGATGTGCTGCAAGCCACGCGGGCTGCCCTGCGTATGGAGCGGGCCATCACTCCCTTTGCCTCGTTTGAAACCGAATTTGGCCGGTGCAGCTTGACCATGAGCGCCGGGGTTGAACGCGGCCTGGTCTATGCCGGCATTGCCGGCGACAGCCGGCGCATGGAACTGCTGATCAGCGGGCCGGGCATTTTTGGGGCCACTGCCGCTGAAAAAGAAGCTGAACCGGGGCAGGTGAGGCTGGGTGAGCAGGCTCGCGCCATCGCCGCTGCTCACTTCACCCTCAACGGCTCGCTGGTGATTGACGATTGGGGCGATGCGCTGGGCGATTACGAAATTTCACTGCCAACCCGCCGCTCCGGCGGTTCAACCGTCTTAGGTCTGACGGTGGCCGAGGCGCTTGAAACCCTGGAGATTACCTTGCAGCGGGTCGAGCGGCTGGCCCCCTTCTTGCCCGAAGATATGCTGGCCCGGCTGGTCAACACCGAGCGCCAGCGCGGTTTGCCGCCCGAACTTCGCCCGGTTGCGGTGCAGTTTGTTAACCTGGTGGGCCTGGAAAGGCTGGCAACTGAACACAGCCCGGAATTGGCGACAAGAGTTTTCCAACGCTTTTTTATGCGCGCCCAGGAGATAGTCAACCAGCACGAAGGCGTTATCAGCCAGGTTGACGCCTGGAGCGAGGGCTTTATCCTGGTCAACACCTTTGGCACACCGCGCGCCCACGAGGGCACGACCAGCTACGCCGTATCGGCGGCGCTGCAATTGAGCCGCGCCCTGGACCAGATCAACCGCGAATTTCAGCTCGACCCGCCCCTCAGCCAATGCAGCGGTATTACTTACGGCCTCATTTTTACCGGCGAGATTGGGGCCAAATATCGCCGCGAGTCGGTGATTGCCGGGCCGGCGGTCAACCGGGCGGCGCGGCTGATGAGCAAAGCCCAACCCGGCCAAATCATTCTCGACTTCGACATCTGGGCCAAAGCGCAGTCAGCTTTTGTGGGCGACCCCTTGCCGCCGGTCACGCTTAAAGGTATTGACGGGCCGGTGGTCATTGTCAATGTGCGCGAAATACGGCGCGGAACCCGGCTGCAACCTTTAGCCCGGCCTCTGTTGAACCGCGAAGCCGAAACATCGCAACTGGCGCAGGCTCTGGATAACTTATTGCCGGCCTCAACCACTCCGGCCAAAAAAGGCAGCGCCTGGCTGGTGAGCGGCGAAACCGGCCTGGGCAAAACCACCTTGATGTCGCACCTGGCCGAAATGGCCCGCCAGCGCGGCCTGACCGTGTTGGTGGGGCGCTGCCAGCCGCACGGCAAACACATCCCGCTCCTGCCCTGGACCGATATGTTGACCGGCTGGCTTGACCTCGACGAGCACCACGACCCCGGTTTACAGCGAGTCCGGCTGGCCGAAGCGTTAGACTCTCTCGGTCTGACGGCTTCGGAAAAAGTTCTGGCCAATCTGCTAGGGCTGCCGGCGATGGACTCCTTGAAGGACAGCAGCAGTCCGGCAGTCGGCCCATCGCCCCCAACCATGCCCCCGCCCTCTTTGTTGAGTCTGCTCAGCACCAAAACTCAGGCCAGCCCGCCGACGCCTCAACCGGCCCCCTCCTCCCTGCAAAACCTGTTACAAAGCCGCCTGGCCGAACCCCGCCGCCCCGAAAAAAGTATGTGGACCTGGCTGGAGGAACGGGTCAGCGGGCCGCACGCCCTGCTTGAATGGTTAAAAAAGCTGGCCGGACGCGAGCCGGTGGTGGTCATTTTAGAAGATATTGATTGGCTGGACCACGACTCCACCGTCTTACTGCACACCTTGTTACGTCAAATTACTCGCCTGCCCATTTTGTTAGCCTTCACCGGACATGAAGCGTCAGCCGCTTTTTCCCATGTAACACCGCTACCACTGGATAAACTGCCGCCCTCGGTTTTGGTAGAGGTAGCCCAACGAACCCTGGGCGCAGGTAAGCTAGATGAAGCACTGGCTCAGTGGATTTGCGGACGAGCGGGCGGCAATCCCTTGTATGTGGTTGAACTGTGCGAGGCGCTGCGACAGGCTGACGCGGTTCTGTTGGACCGGCAGAGCGGCGAGGCTCGCTGGACGGGCCGGGAACCGGCCCTACCGCTGTCGCTGCACGGGCTGTTGTTGGCCCGGCTGGACGAATTGCCCCTACCGCACCAGGAGGTTCTGAAACGCGCCGCCGTGCTGGGCCAGGTTTTTGAGGTTGACAGCCTAATGAAATTATGCCGGCCCAATCTGAGCGAAGCCGAAGTTGGCGCGGCGCTTGAAACGGCGACTCAGGCTTCCTTTTTAAACGCCGTCCAGGCCACCCGCTATCAATTCAACCATCCTCTGCTGCAAGAGGCAATTTATACCACGCTGGGCTTTTCGCAGCGGCAGCGCTGGCACACCAAAATTGCCGACGGGTTGGTTGAGAGCCAGCCGGAGGCGGAGCAAAATTTGGAGTTGATTGCTTATCATTATATCCAGGGCGCGGCCAGCGAAAAAGCAGCCCGCTTTGGGCGTCGCGCCGGGGACAAGGCCAGAGAACGGGGCGCGTATGCCGGCGCTGCTGAGTATTACGCCGGCGTTCTGGGCCTGGCCCATGCTCCCCTGACTGAGCGAGCCGCCGCCGCCGAAGGTCGGGCGGATGTGCTGGCCTTACAAGGCGACTATCAGGCCGCCGCTGTCGCCTACAGCCAGGCGGTTGAATTGGGCAGCGTTGAGGCGCGCGGCAAGCAGGCCATTTTAACCGGTCAACTTGAGGGATTAGCCCAAACTGAGTTTACCCCCATGTTGCAGGGCTGGGCCGAGGGCGCGCGGGCCTGGCTGTTGGCGCAACAGGGTCAGTCTGAGGCAGCCGCAAAGCTGGCTCAAGCCGCCCTGACCGCCGCTGAGGGGACTGTCCGGCCTGCGCTTGAGACCTTGCTTCAAACATTAAAAACGCAGGAGGCAATCGGGAATTATGAGGAGTGGCTGGCTCAATTTGCCCAAAAAGCGCTAAGTCAACCTGTCCCGCCGGTGAATCTGAGCCTGGCGAAAACCTAAAAAATTAAATAACCATTTGCTTAAATGGGTAGATTGCGGTAGTCTTAATATTATCCACAAGGAAGACAAACCAACGGCGATATTTTCTTCGCCTGCATGCCGTTTTACCAGTCTTTGTTGAAGCAATTTTCCTTTCGGCTTTTGTCTGTTTTATAACCACACCTGATATTTCGACTACAGCAGTAAAGCTATCAAAATCAAACAAGGAGGCGAATATGGTTTGTCACCAGTGTGGTCAGACGGCCATGGGCGTTTGTAAATTCTGTGGCCGGGGCGTTTGCGCCAATCACCACAGTCAAATGCCCGTTATTCTGGCCGTCTACGTTGGCCGCGCCCAAACCCCCAAAACCATTGTTGTAGCGGATGCGCTGTGGTGCGGCGTTTGCAAGCCGCAGCCAGAGCCTATTCCAATGCCGGAGATTTACTAATGGGACTATTTGATCGTTTGCAAGATGAACTTGACGCCCGTGGACGGCAAGAAGGTCTTTCGCCGATTGATCTGTTAGACTTACCCCCCGGCTTAGCTGCCATTGCCAAAAAGATTGTCCGCCGCAATGGGATGAGCCTGGCCGATATTGCCCAGGAGATGAACCAAACTCTCGAAGAAACTCAGGCGGTTTTGGACGATCTGGTGGCAAAAGGGTTAGTCCGCCGGGTTGAAGTCAGCGGCGAAATTTGGTACAAAGCTTTCTTTGCCCGCAAAGCCGATAAAAAACTCTCAACCGGGGTCTGGTCGGCGTTGGATAATCTTCTGGAGCAGAATAAAGAAGAGTAAAACCTGTTTCAAAGCAGGGTACGCAAACCTGAGACAAACCAACAATGAAAAGGTAGCAAGGTAGCAAGTAGCAGAGTTATATAATTTCCCCGTCTGCCGTCTACCGTCTACCGTCTACTATTTTCTTAGGAGCTACTTATGTCTAAAATCATTTCTATCCACTCTTTCCGGGGTGGAACAGGCAAATCGAATACCACCGCCAACATTACCGCACTGTTGGCCGCCCAGGGTCTCAAGGTGGGCGTGATTGATACCGATATCCAATCGCCCGGCATTCACGTCCTGTTTGGGATGGAAGAAGACGATATGCGCCATTCTTTAAACGATTATCTATGGGGCAAATGCGCCATCGAGGAGACCGCCCATGATGTTACTGCCCGCCTCGGCAGCGCCATCAAAGGCCAAATCTACCTCATCCCCTCCAGCATCAAGGCCGGCGAGATTGCCCGTGTGCTGCGCGAAGGGTACGATGTGGGCCTGCTCAATGATGGCTTCCACGATTTGGTGGAAAATCTGAATCTCGATGTGCTGATGATTGACACCCACCCCGGCCTCAACGAGGAAACCCTGCTCTCTATCGCCATCTCCGATGCCTTGGTCATCATCCTGCGGCCCGACCAGCAAGATTATCAGGGCACCGGCGTCACCGTCGAGGTGGCCCGCAAGCTGAATGTGCCGCGTCTGCTGCTGCTGGTCAATAAAGTACCGGAAGTGTTCAATTTTGCCGACGTACAAAAACGGGTCGAAGAGACCTATAACAGCGAAGTTGCCGCCGTCCTGCCTCACTCCGACGAGATGATGGCCCTGGCCAGCGCCGGGATTTTTGCCTTGCGCTATCCGGAGCATCGAGTTACGCAGTCTCTCAAACAAGTTGCCGCCAAGCTGATGGCTTAGACGGCCTTATAGGAAGGCTGAGGCTAAGGCTAAGGCGAAGAACAAAGTTAACCTTTTTGTTCTGCTTAGCCTCAGCCTCAGCCTTTTTTGTGTCAGAGAACTTTAAGAGAATGGATAGACGCCCCAAAAATCGGCCATGACTCGTTTATTCAGCAAACTGTTTAATATTCGCCCCGGCGAATGGCCCCGCCTGTTATACCTGTACCTCATCTTTTTTGTTTATATCACCGGCGCAACCTGGGGCGAAACCATTGTCGAGGCAGCCTTTCTCCAGCAAGTTGGTGTGGAGTATTTGCCCTGGGTCTTTGTAGCCGTAGCGGTGGCGTCTGTTCCGGTCACAGCCATTTACACCGCCTTTGCCGACCGTATTGCCAACACCAAAGTCGCCCTGGGGATTCTGGGCCTGGGGCTGCTGGGGGTGGTGGCCGGCCGCCTGCTGCTGGCCGAAGGCATGGACCGCATCGCCTACCCGTTACTCTACCTGATTATGTTTGTCCCTCTGTCTGATATTTTCCTGGTGCATTGGTACACCCTCACCAACAGCTTTTACGATACCCAATCGGCCAAACGAATTGTGCCTATTCTGGCCACGGCCAGCCGCATCGGCGGGATTCTGGCCGGTTTGACCATGTTCCTGCTGAACCGCTGGCTGGACCCGGCTAACATCATCACCGTCTGGGCCAGCGCCATCATTGCCGTGATGCTGTTGATTGGGCTGATGCCCTATCTCTTTAAGGAGGATAAAGCCACCTTAGAGCAGCCCGCCGAAATCAACCCCGACCGTAAAACGACCAAAAGTCAGGGCCGCCTCTCCTACCTGGAGAATATCCGCGAGGGCTATCACTATGTCACCCAATCCCGCTTTTTGCTGTGGATGGCTGTTTCAACTTTGCTATTGATGATGCTGATCCCGTTTTTGGAATTTCGGACCAGCCAGATTTTGCTGGCCGAGTTAGGCACGGCCCAGGCTATCTCCAATTACACCGGCACACTCAACGGCCTGACTAACCTGATTGCCCTGCCGATTCAGCTCTTTTTGCTCAGCCGGATTATCGGCTGGATTGGCGTCGGCAATGCCAACCTGATTTTTCCCATCGGCAATTTAGCCATCAGCAGCGCGCTTATCTGGCGGCCCAGCCTGTTCACCGCCGCGCTAGCTTATTTCGACCGGAACGCCTTTCGCTCCACCTTCCGCAATCCGCCCGACAGCCTGCTTTATAACGCCGTGCCTCTGCGGGTCAAAGGCCGGGCGCGAGCCTTTATCGGCGGCCTGGTCGCGCCTCTGGGTGGCCTCAGCGGCGGCCTCCTCTTGCTGTTACCCTTTGCCTCGGCGGTGTGGTTCCTCTCTGCCGGGATTTTGCTGTTGGCAGTGGCTTATCTGGGCAGCACGCTGGTCATTCGCAAACAATACAGCCACGCTTTGATCCAGATGTTGGAGCAAGAGGACTTTTCTTTCCTGTTATTGCAGGAAGCGACCCCCCTGACCGTGACTGACCCGGCTACCCTTAACAGTTTGCGCAAAAAAATGGAAGAAAGCACCAGCCACGAATTTACCATTTTTATGGCCAAGCTCATCAGCCAGATTGGCGGCAGCGCAGCGATTTCTATCTTGAGTCAAGCCGCCAAAGCCACGACCGACCCGCGCAGCCGGGCCGCCATTCTCGATGTGGTGGTGGCCGCCGATTATGTCGGCGAGCCGGTGCGCCAGCTTTACATTGACTTTTTGGAAGATGAAGATGGTCGAGTTCGCCAATCGGCTATTGCCGGGCTGGAGGAGTTAAGCGACCCGCAGGATAAACAATTTCTGGCCCTGACCGCCAAACTGTTAACCGATCCCGATACAGAAGTCCGGGCCAGGATTTTGCCCACGCTGCTGCGCGCCAACGACCCCGAATACCAAATTTCGGCCATCCAAACCCTGGATGAATATTTAAAGCATCAAGACCCCCATCTGCGGGCGCGCGGGGTGCGGGTGCTCAACCAAACCGGCGACCCGCGCTTTATCCATACCCTGCTTGAGTGCCTGGCCGATACCGCCGACGAGGTACGCCTGGAAGCGGCCCTGGCCGTTGAAACTTACCTCTCTCAAAAAATACCGCCCCCCATTATCAGCTTGGTTCTCGACAAAATGAACCGGCTGGCCCAGGACCCGGTTGAACGTATCCGCCAGGCCGCGTTGACCATTTTAGCCCGCATCCATGACCCCGCCGCCTATCAACTGATGCTGAACGGCCTGACCGACCCCAGCCCGCAGGTCAGATCAACCGCCGTGGATGTGCTGGCCCAGGCCGGTAAGGCGGTTATCCCTACCGTGCATCCGGCGCTCAATTCGGCCAACCCGCTGTTGCGCAAAATGGCGACGATGGCCCTGAGCCGCATCAACCAACGGGAGTTTGGGTCGCTGGTCGAGGCCCACATCACCGGCAACCTGCTGGAAATCTATCGCAGCTACGGCCTGCTGACCGCGCTCGACCCTTGCAGCCAATTTCCCAGCGTGGCGATTCTGCAAAGCGCCATTCGCGAGCAAAATCAGCAGCTTTTGGATGAAATTTTTTACCTGCTCACCGCCATTCATGGCAAAGAAGCGGTTAAAATTGTGGCTGAATCTTTTGAGAGCGAAACGGCCCGCACCCGCGCCAATGCCGTCGAGGCGCTCGAAGCCATGACCACCCCCCAAACGGCCAAACTGATGGCCCCTTTGTTTGAGCCGGGGTTGATCCCGGCCCAGTTGCTACAACTCAGTCACGAAACCTGGGAAATGGCTCATCCCAAAACGGTGGAGGCCATTAAACAACTACTGACCAATCCCGATGACCCCTGGTTTCGGGCGGTGATGACGCTGGCCCTGGGCGAAATGGCCGCCACCTTTCTGCCGGAACAACCCGCCGGACCTCAATCCCGGATTTTGAAAATTCACGAAGTGGTCAATCAACGGGCGGCCGAGTTGGCCGACCCAACTGCAAATGAAGCAGCCACTCCCGCCGAACCCGCTCCGGAAGAACCAAAAGCAGCCCGCCCCCGCCGGGCCAATCCGTTGGACCTCCTGGCCGCCGACGAGCCGGCCCCACCGGCCCCGGAACCGCAGCCCCCAGAGCGCCAGCGCCGCAGCCGGCCCGCCGATTTGTTCGGCGCGTTGATCGGCTCCAACAGCAGCGACAAAGCTGACCGGACCGAAGAAGCCAAACCTCGCCGCAGCCGGCCTGCCGACCTGTTGGGGGCAATTATGGAGAAAGGCCAACCTCAACCACCTCCCGAAGAAACTGCTGCCCCGGCCTCACCCGCAAATAACGGCCTGCCTTTCAGCCTGGCCGAAATTGAAACGATGATTGAAACGGCCTTCGCCGACTCGCAAATAGATGTTCGCCTAGCCGCGCGAGCCGCCAAACGAATCATGGCCGGCTCGTACATTACCAGCGTCATTCAAGAGGAGGGTCTCTTGCTTTCCGCCATCGAAAAAATTATCTTTTTGAAGGAAGTCCCCTTTTTCCAGGGCATGACCATTGACCAGCTCAAAGTGCTGGCCAATGTCTGCGAAGAACAGCTTTTTGAAGAAGATGCCCGTATCTTCAACGCCGGCGACCCTGGCGGCGCATTATACGTGGTCGTCAGCGGGCGGGTGGGCATTGAGCAGGAAAAACGTAAAGGCTCTTTTGCCCGCCTGGCCACCATCGAAGCCCACTCCTACTTTGGCGAAATGAACTTGTTCGATAACAGTCCCCGCTCCGATACGGCCATTGCTTTGCAAGATACATTGACCCTGCGCCTGCGCCGTGAGCCGCTGATTGCGCTGGCCCGGCAGTACCCCGACCTGTCGCTGGAACTGATCAACGTACTCAGCCAGCGTTTGCGTGAAGCCAACGATCGCGTGGCCGATTTGACCCGCACCCGCCCCCGTGAACTGCATAAGCTGTTCGACAAATTTGATTGAAGCCGCATGGATTGTATTCACCAGCTTTTTGAAGCGCAGGCCGCTCGAACCCCTGAAGCTATTGCGGTTATTTCGCCCACCGCCGCCCCCTTAACCTATGGCGAATTGAATCGACGCGCCAACCAGTTGGCCCATCACCTGCAAAAACTGGGGGCCGGGCCGGAGAGGCTCGTCGGCCTGTGCCTTGAGCGCTCGCCGGAGCTGATTATCGGGCTGTTAGCGGTGCTGAAAGCAGCCGCGGCTTATGTTCCCCTTGATCCCACTTATCCCCCTGACCGGCTGGCCTTCATGCTGTCCGATGCCGATGCAAGTATTCTCTTGACCCAAACTCGGTTAAAATCAAGCTTGCCGGACAATCAGGCCGCCGTCATCTGTCTCGACGCCGATTGGGATACTATTGCTCAGGAAAGCGCCGACAATCCCACCAGTCCGGTCACGCCGGCCAACCTGGCCTATGTGATGTACACCTCCGGCTCGACGGGCCAACCCAAAGGGGTCATGATTGAGCATCACGCCCTGGCCCGCTACAGCGAAACCGCTCAGCTTCAATATCAACTGCAACCCACCGACCGGGTACTTCAATTTTCATCGGTCAGCTTCGACATCAGCGTTGAGGAAATATTCCCCACCTTGACCTGCGGGGCCACGCTGGTCTTACGCAGCGAAGCCATGCTGGCCTCGGCCTCTCTTTTTCTGCGCTTTTGCCAGGAATGGGCCATCAGCGTCGTGTCTCTGCCGACTGCCTTCTGGCACGAACTGGTCAGCGGGGTAATCGGCGAGGGTCTGAGCCTGCCGCCATCGCTACGCCTAGTCATTTTGGGCGGCGAGCGAGCGCAGCCGGAAAAAGTCACTGCCTGGCAGAACCAGGTTGGGCTACAAACGCAGCTTTTCAACACCTACGGCCCCACCGAAGCCACCGTCGTCGCCACCCTTTACGAAATCCCGGCCGCTTTCTCCGGCCAGGAAGTCCCCATCGGACGGCCTATTCGCCACAGCGAAGTTTATCTTTTAGACCAACAACTCCGGCCCGTTCCTGCCAGCGTCCCCGGCGAACTCTACCTCGGCGGCCCCAACCTGGCCCGAGGCTACTGGCGCCGGCCCGACCTGACTGCCGAGAGATTTGTCCCGAAGGATGAAATCGGAAGGATGAAGGATGAAGAAAACCTTTTCATCCCTCATCCTTCATCCTTCATCCTTTACAAGACCGGCGATCTGGCCCGCGCTCTGCCCGACGGCGCCCTGGAGTTTGTGGGCCGGGTGGATGACCAGGTTAAGATTCGCGGTTTTCGCATCGAACCCAAAGAGATCGAGGCCGCCCTGCGCCGGCACCCGGCAGTGCGTGAGGGCGTCGTCGTGGCCCACGAGGACTCGTCTGGGCAGAAACGACTGGCGGCTTATGTGGTTCAAAATCCCGCCTACCGGGGGTCGGCGGAGCAAATAGCCCAATGGCAGGCCCGTCAGGTGGAGCAGTGGCAGTCGCTCTATGACCAGCTTTACCAGCAGACCGCGCCCACCGAGGACGCCGCCTTTAATATTGTCGGCTGGGAAAGCAGCTACACCGGCGCACCGATTCCGGCGGAAGAAATGGCAGAGTGGCGCAACCAGACCGTCGAGCGAATTTTGGCCCTGAGCCCCCGGCGGGTGCTGGAAATCGGCTGCGGTACCGGCCTGCTGCTGCTGCGGATTGCGCCCCATTGTGAGGCCTATTTAGGCACAGACTTTTCGCCGGGGCCGCTGCGCGACCTGGAACAGCAGTTGGCCCAGCCGGGATGCGCTTTGCCGCAAGTAAGGCTGCAACAGCGCACGGCGGACGATTTCAGTGGGATCGAGCCAGGTTCGTTTGACCTGGTCATTCTCAACTCGGTGGTTCAATATTTCCCCCGCGTAGAATATCTGCTGGAGGTGCTGGCCGGAGCAGCCAAAGCGGTGGCAGCAGGCGGATTTATCTTCGTCGGCGATGTGCGCAGCCTGCCTTTGGCTGAGGCGTTTTATGCCTCGGTGCAACTGTACCAGGCGCCCGACTCGCTCCCGACAGAGCAGTTGCGGCAGCGGGTGCAGCGTCACATGGCCCGCGAGGTTGAACTGTTGATTGATCCCGCCTTTTTTGAGGCTTTGTCCCACTCGCTGCCCCAGGTCAGCCACGCCCACGTTCAACTCAAACGAGGCCGTTATCACAACGAGTTGACCAAATTTCGGTACGACGTGACACTTCATGTCGGTTCAACCCCATCCGACCCGGCCCAGGAGGTCGAATCGCTGCCGGAACTGGACTGGGAAACCGATGACCTGACCCTGGCGGCCTTAGCCTGGCATCTGGCTGAAACTCAGCCGCCCCACTTGACTGTGCGCCGCATACCCAACGCCCGCCTCCTGGCCGACCTCCAAACCGTGACCTTGCTGCGCCAGACCGATGGGCCTGCCACTGCGGGTGAAATTCGCCGGCTCATCCGGGCCATCTCGCCCCAAACCGGCCTCGATCCGGAAGAAGTGTGGTCCCTGGCCGGCGAACTGGGCTACCAGACCGACATTATCCCATCTGTCTCTGGCACAGCAGATCGTTTCGATGTGACCCTTTACCAAAACAATCCGGCGTTTACCTTTCCTCCTATTTCCTCGCCTCTTCGCCTCCCTTCTCCTCGCCCCTGGCCTACTTACACCAACAACCCGCTGCAAATCAAGTTCAACCGCGAATTGGTCCCGGAGCTGCGTCATCATCTCAAAGCGAGTTTGCCCGATTACATGATCCCCTCAGCCTTTGTGCTGCTGGACAAACTGCCGCTAACCGCCAACGGCAAACTGGACCACCGCGCCCTGCCCGAGCCAGAGCCAACCCAGCCCGAATTGGCTGACTCTTACGCCGAGCCGCGCAGCCCACTGGAGGAACTGCTGGTCAAACTCTGGGCCGAGGCGCTGCGGGTGCAACGGGTAGGAATTTACGACAACTTTTTCGAGGTAGGCGGCCACTCGCTCATGGCCACCCGGCTGATCTCAGCCATCCAGGCCCGGTTGCAGGTCGAACTACCCCTGCGCAGCCTGTTTGAAGCGCCCACCGTCGCCAGGCAAGCGGAATTGCTAACCGCGATGCTGGCCGAAGCCGGGCGCGAATTTGGGCCGGAAGAGGCGGCCAAAGCTCTGCCGGAACAGCAGCCGATCATCTCCGGCGAGCGTGGCAGCCACCCCCCCCTTTCCTTTGCTCAGCAGCGGCTCTGGTTTCTGGATCAGTTGGAACCCGGCAGCAGCGCCTACAATATTCCCCTCGTCTTTCGCTTGAGCGGCCCGCTCGATAGTGCTGCCCTGGAGCAAAGCCTGGCCGAAATTATCCACCGCCACGAAATTCTGCGGACCACCTTTGCCGCCCTTGAGGGTGAACCCTATCAAGTCGTCCATCCGGCGCCGGAAGTTGATTTCAACTTGCCGGTCGTAGATTTTTCCAACGGTCAACCTGTTACTTCGGACCAACCCCTCCCAGAGAACATTCTGGCCTTTTTACGGAGTGAAGCTCGCCGGCCTTTCAATTTGGCGCAAGGCCCCCTCCTGTGGGCCAGGCTACTGCGCCGGGCAGAAACGGAGCATATTCTGCTGCTAACTTTCCATCATATTATCTATGATGGCTGGTCCGAAGGCGTTTTCTTCCGCGAGCTGGCGGCGCTTTACGCGGCTTTTACTCGTCGGCAGCCTTCTCCCCTGGCTGAGCTGTCGCTGCAATACGCCGATTTTGCGGCCTGGCAGCGTCAATGGCTGCAAGGAGCGGCCTTGGAGCGGCAACTTTCCTATTGGACTCAGCAGTTGGCCGGCGCGCCGCCGGTGATAGCCCTGCCCACCGATCATCCTCACCCGTCAGTGCAAAATTTTGACGGGGCGCGTCACATTTTCACCTGGCCTGCTTCGCTGTCCGAAGCGATTACGACATTGAGCCAGCAGGCCGGAGCCACACCCTTTATGACCCTCCTGGCCGCCTTTAAAGTGCTACTCTATCACTACACCCAGCAGGATGACCTGGTGGTGGGCACGCCGATTGCCAACCGCACCCGACCGGAAATCGAAGGGTTGATTGGCTTTTTTGTCAATACTCTGGTGCTGCGCACGCGGCTGTCGGGCAATCCGACATTCCGTGAATTGCTGGGCCGGGTCCGTGAAACCGCGTTGGGGGCGTATGCTCATCAGGACCTACCCTTTGAAAAGCTGGTCGAGAAGCTTCAGCCCCGGCGTGACCCCAGCCGCATGCCCCTCTTTCAGGTGATGTTTGTTCTACAGAATGCCTCAGCGGAAAAATTGACTTTAGCCGGCTTGGCCACCACACCTTTAGAGCTTGATTTTGGCGCCGTCCGGCACGACTTAAAACTGGAACTAACAGAAACAAAGACGGGGTTGATCGGCAATTTTGAATACAAAACTGATTTGTTTGAGGCGAACACTATCCGCTATATGAGCGACCAATTCACAGCCCTCCTATCAAAGCTGGTGGCTCAACCGGAGGCCAGGCTAAATGAGTTGGTCGAGATGCTGCGCCAGGCCGACCAACAGTTGCAGCGGGAAAAAGAGGCGGATTTAAGCCAGCTAAGTCTGCTCAAATTAAAACAGGCCAAACGCAAGCCCATTCAGATTTTGTCCCAAGCCGGGGATAATAGGTCTGATGGGTAGTATCTTTTTCCAAAATTTTAAGGTACAATAAAAAGAGTCTGGTCTCAAATTACTTAGCCAGGCGCAACCCACCCAAGATAACATTCAATCAGGGATGCCAAAAGAAGTGATTGAGGGTTTTCGACTCTCACCCCAACAAAAACACCTGTGGTTCGTCCAGCAAGCAGGTCAGCCGCAGTTTTATCGCGCTCTGGCAATGCTGCGCGTTGAAGGTGCTGTCAAACCGGCAGTTTTAACAGCGGCCTTGCAGCATACCTACAAGCGGCACGAAATCCTGCGGACCACATTTCACCAGCCGGCCGGTCTCGATGTCCCCTTGCAAGTTGTTGGACCTGAAACGACGCTTCCTATTCAACACTATAACTGGCAAGATGACACCCCTTCGACCCAGGCCGCCCGCCTTGAGGTCTTATGGGACGACTTTGGTCAGCAGCCTTTTGACCTGACCCAGGGACCGCTGTGGCGTGTCGCCTGGGTGACTCTGAACTCCACCCACCATATCCTTATCATGAGTTTGCCGGCGTTGTGCGCCGACGCCGTAACTTTAGCCAACTTAATACACGAAATCAGCCGGGCTTATGCTGCTGATCTGGGCAGCGGTTTTAAAGACGGCGAACCGCTGCAATACGCCGACCTGGCCGAATGGCAAAACGCACTTCTGGAGTCGGCTGAGCTGGCTGTGGGCCAGGATTTCTGGCGCAAGCAAGCCTGGGCCGAGCTGCTCACTCTGAAACTGCCTTTTGAGTATCCGGCTGCCCCTGCCTTTGACCCCCAACGAGTCCCTCTCCGATTGAAACCGGACATGGTCGAGCAGCTAGAAACTGTAGCCCGGAAGTATGGTGTCACCGCGGGGGCTGTCTGGCAAAGCTGCTGGCACATTCTTCTATGGCGGTACAGCGGCCAATCCGAGGTACTGGTCGGCCTGGCCAGGGATGGCCGCACCCATGACGAATTAAAAACAGTGTTGGGACCGCTGACCCGTTATGTGCCTGTTTCTACCACCCTGGAAGAGAGCATACCCTTTGCCGAACTGCTAACCCAACTCAACGGAGCCATTCAAACGGCTTATCAATGGCAGGATTTCTTCCAGTGGGAGCAAGCGGGAAGCCCAAAGCCAGAGTTTTTCCCGTTCAGCTTTGAGGTCGCTCCCCACCCCGCCCCGGTGACTGTAGACGGAATAACATTTACAATGGAACGGCAGGTTGTCTGTCTGGATCGCTTCAAGGCCAAATTGGTGGTCATCCCAGACCGCGATAGATCGACGGCGGAGCTGCATTACGACGCCAGTCTATTCAAACGGCCAGATATGGAGCGGTTGGCCGGTCAACTGGGCGAATTATTAGCCAGCACCCTGGCTCAGCCTGAGGCTGCGATTGGCGGATTAAACCTGCTCACTCCCGGCGAGCGGCAGCAACTCTTGATTGAATTCAACCGTACCGAGGCCGATTTTGCCGATGACCGTTGTGTTCACCAGCTTTTTGAAGTCCAGGCCGAGCGGGTTCCCGACCACACGGCCGTGGTATTTGAAGGCCAGGAGTTAACTTACGCCGAGTTAAACCGGCGAGCCAATCAGTTGGCCCATTATTTGCAAACGTTAGGCGTCGGCCCCGATACGCTGGTGGCTATTTTTGTCGAGCGCTCGCTGGATATGATTGTTGGCATGCTGGGCATTCTCAAGGCCGGAGGGGCTTATGTGCCGTTTGACCCGACCCTGCCCAAAGAACGTCTGACCTTTCTGCTCGAAGATACCCAGGTTCCGGTGCTGCTCACCCAGAGCCACCTGCTCAGCCGCCTGCCCGACCTACCACCACAGCTTCAGCTTATTTCGCTGGATACCGCTGGGGCACAAATCGCGCAGCAGCCGGAGGGCAATCCAGTCAGCGATGTGCAAAATCATCATCTGGTTTATGTGCTTTTCACCTCCGGCTCGACCGGCCAGCCCAAAGGGGTGATGGTGGAACATCGCCACCTGCTCAATTACATCCACAGCATCACCGCCCGGCTGGAGCTGCCGGCCGAGGCCAATTATGCCACCGTTTCCACCTTCGCCGCCGATTTGGGCAACACGGTTATTTTTCCGGCCCTGTGTGGGGGCGGCTGCCTGCACATCATCACCCATGAACGGGCCACCGACCCCGACGCGCTGGCCGCTTATTTTCATCGTTATCAGATTGACTGTCTCAAATTGGTTCCCTCCCACCTGGCGGCTCTCTTTGCCTCCACCCGGCCCGAACAAATCATGCCTCGCCAGCGGTTGATTTTAGGCGGCGAAACGAGCCACTGGGATTTGGTAAAAAGAGCCTCGGCCCTGGCCCCGGACTGCCGCATCTTCAATCATTACGGCCCTACCGAAACAACGGTCGGTGTTTTGACCTACCCGGTTTCCCAGGCTTTGGAAAGCGAGGCAGCTTACCCCGCCCCGCCCACCGTGCCCCTGGGCCAGCCGATTGCCAACACCCAGATTTACATTCTGGATGCAGCCCGGCAGCCTGTCCCCCTCTGGGTTCCCGGCGAAGTTTACATCGGCGGCGCAGGCGTGGCCCGAGGCTACCTCAACCGCCCGGAGTTAACGGCAGAACGATTTATTGCCAACCCCTTTGTAAAAGAGCAGGAGAGCAGGAGAGCAGGAGAGCAGGGGGATATTGAAAATGATTCACCTCTGCTCCCCCGCACCTCTGCTCCTCCGCGGCTTTATAGGACCGGCGATTTGGCCCGCTATTTGCCGGATGGAACGATTGAGTTTTTGGGGCGGATTGACAACCAGGTGAAAATTCGCGGCTTTCGCATCGAGTTGGGTGAGATCGAGGCGCTTTTGGGCCAGCATCCGGCGGTTAAAGAAACGGTGGTGATGGCCCGCGAGGATCACCCCGGCGACAAGCGACTAGTGGCTTACCTGGTCCCCACCCCCGGCCACACCCCCACCAGCACCGAACTACGGGCCTTTTTGAAGGAAAAACTACCTGAACCGATGCTGCCCACCGCCTTTGTATTGCTGGACAAGTTGCCCTTAACCTCCAACGGCAAAATCAACCGCCGCGCCCTGCCTCTGCCCGATACGGCGTACCTGGCTTTTGAAGAGACCTATCTGGCGCCGCGCAACGACATCGAAGAAGCGCTGGCTGAGTTATGGGCCAACATGCTGGGCCTGGAACGAGTCGGGGTGCGCGATAACTTTTTTGATCTAGGCGGTCACTCGCTGTTGGCGGTGCGGCTCATCGCCCAGATTCAACGCTGGTTTGGCCGCGACATTCCCTTGGCAATGCTCTTTCAGGAGGGCACGATTGAACGACTGGCGGCTGTGCTAAACCGGCAAGGGGACACGCTGCCCCAATCACCGCTGGTCAAAATTCAATCCGGCAATGCCGCCAAGCAGCCCTTTTTCTGTGTCCATCCGGCCGATGGAACCGTGTTAACCTACCTCACGCTGGCCCGCTATCTGGGCGAAGATCAACCCTTTTATGGCTTGCAAGTGGCCCATCTTGACGAAGGGGAATCTCCCGAAACCCGGCTCAAAAAAATGGCCGCGGAATACCTGGCCGCCGTTCGTACCGTTCAGCCGGAAGGCCCCTATTGGTTAGGCGGCTGGTCTATGGGCGGCATTGTGGCCTTTGAAATGGCCCAGCAGTTGCGACATGAGGGCCAGCCTGTAGCCTTGCTGGCCCTGCTGGATAGCTGGACTCCCGACTCGGACCCGCGCTACCCGGCCGGATATCACCTACCAAGGGAACCTCAACCGGTGGGCGCTGAACTTGAAACCCAACTGCTGATAGATTTTCTGCGGCATCTGCGCAGCCGCTACGCCAAAGAACTGCCGCCCCTGCCCGATGATTTCCGCCGGCTTGGCTCCCACGAGAAACTACCTTACATTTTGGAACACGCCCAAATGCTAGAACAGATCTTCCCAGAGGGAGAATTGTCGCAACTGCACCGGCTACTCCAGGTATTTAAGGCCAACGTCCAGGCCATGTCGAGCTACGTGCCGCAGGTGTACCGGGGCCGAATTGTCCTGTTCCAGGCCAGCGAGTGGTTTGCCGCAAACCAACATCCAGAAGGGCGTATGCCCGACTCGGCGATGGACTGGCAGCAGCTTTCAACCGAACCGCTGGTTGTCCGGTCTGTGCCGGGCGACCACTACACCATGCTGGCCGAGCCGAATATCCAGGTTTTGGCCGAGCAGTTAAAAATTTGTCTGAATGAAGCCGAGTTGATAAAACAGTAATCAGTGGTCAAGGGTCAGTAATCAGTAAACTGATAACTGATTACTACTTTCGGAGTGGCCAAATGAGTCAAGATAACGAAGATACCACCCTTTATCAAGTGGTGGTCAACCACGAAGAGCAGTACTCAATCTGGCCTATGGGGCGGGAACTGCCTCTGGGCTGGCGTGAGGCTGGCAAAAGCGGCTCAAAAGAGAAATGTCTGGCTTACATCAAGGAAGTTTGGACCGACATGCGGCCGTTGAGCTTGCGTAAAAAGATGGAGGAGCAAGCTGGTAACAGTTGAACAAACCTGGTTGGCCCCGCCCGCAAACTTGTTTCTGGCCCCGGATGAGATTCACGTGTGGCGGGCCGTCCTCGATCAGCCGGCGGCCGAGGTGGCTCAATTCGCCGGGCTGCTCAGTGCTGATGAACAACTGCGGGCCAATCGGTTTCACTTCGAGCAGGACCGGCAGCGCTTTATCGTCGGGCGGGGCATCTTGCGGACCCTTTTAGGGCGCTATGTGGGCTGCCCTGGAGGCAAACTACAGTTTAGCTATGGGTCGCGCGGCAAGCCCGCTTTAGCAAGCCCTGCCACCGAGCCTCCGCTTTATTTCAATTTGGCTCATTCGGGCGGGCTGGCGGTAATAGCGTTAGCTTATCATCAGGAACTTGGGGTTGATGTGGAACAAATTCGTCCCATCACCGATATGGAACAAATTGTGCGGCGATTTTTTGCCCCGCCAGAGCAAGCCGCCCTGTTGGGGCTGCCGGTGGAGCAGCGTCAGGAAGCTTTTTTCAACGGCTGGACGCGCAAAGAGGCTTATCTCAAAGCCCTCGGCGATGGACTGGCCCGGCCGTTAGACCAATTTTGTGTAGCCCTGATCCCCGGCGAACCAGCCCGGCTGTTGAGCATTAGCGGGGATGAAGCCGATGCCTCACGCTGGTTCCTGGCATCGTTTCATCCAGCCCCCGGATATATGGCCGCAGTAGCGGTGAGGGGGCATGCATGGCGCTTTAACTACTGGGATTGGACCCAAACCAGCGCCTGAGGAGGAGAAGATATGTTCAAACGAATCTTTAATAACCTGGAAGGCAAGGCCAGCCCTGCGCCAATATATGTTTTTGTCGTTTTGGTAGTGGTGGCATGGTTAACTGCCTGCAACGCCGAATCGCTGGTCTACCAACAAGCGACGCCAACCCCGGCCTCCGAAGAACCGGCCCCTACCGCCGAACCAACCGGACGCGGTTCCGGCGATGTCCTGAAACTACTTTACTGGCAAGCTCCCAGCACCCTCAACCCTCATCTCACCTCGGCCTCACAGGATTGGGGCGCTAGCCGAATTACTTATGAGCCGCTGGCCTCTTTCGACAAAGAAGGTAACCTGGTTCCTTTCCTGGCCGCAAAAATTCCCAGCTTAGACAATGGTGACCTGTCCGAAGACGGCAAATCTGTAATCTGGAATTTAAGGCAGGATGTCAAGTGGTCCGACGGCGAACCTTTCACCGCCGATGATGTTTTGTTTACCTACGAGTTTATTTCTAACCCTGCCGTGGGGGCCAGTTCGGCCGGGGTTTATCGCACGGTTTCCAGCGTGGAAGTTATTGACGATTACACCGTCAAAGTTAATTTTAGCGATGTCAACCCGGCCTGGTCCTTGCCCTTTGTCGGCCCCACCGGAATGATTATTCCTCGCCACATCTTTGAGGATTATAACGGCCCTAATGCCGCCGAAGCGCCGGCCAACATTCTGCCGGTTGGCACCGGACCCTACCGGGTGCTGCCGCCGGGTATTAAAATTCAGGAAGTGCTGTTCCTGGGTAACGAATTGGTTGATACAAATAAGATCGTTTTTGAACCGAATCCCTTCTTCCGCGAGGCTGATAAACCTTTCTTTAGCCGGGTTGAACTGCGGGGCGGCGGTACGGTTAAAGAAGCGGCCCGCCTGGCCCTGCAAACCGGCGAGGTAGATTTTGCCTGGAATTTGCAGGTGGACGCCGCTACGCTGAGCGAGTTGGAGGCTGAGGGCCAGGGCCAGGCCATCCCCGTGCCGCAATCTTTTGTCGAGCGAATTTATTTTAACTTTACCGACCCCAACCGTATCGCCCCTAACGGCGAGCGTTCCAGTCTCGATTTCCCTCATCCCTTCTTTAGTGACTTGAAGGTGCGCCAGGCTTTTGCCTACGCAGTTGATCGGGGAACGATTGCCGCGCTCTACGGTTCGGCGTTTCAGCCAACCAGCAATATCCTGGTCTCGCCGGCCAAGTATAACTCGCCGAATACCTCGTTTGAATTTAACCTGGAAAAAACAGCCGCCCTGCTGGATGAGGCCGGCTGGATAGATACCAACAACAACGGCGTGCGCGATAAAGACGGCAAAGAAATGGAGGTTCTCTTTCAAACCTCGGCCAATCCCTTGCGCCAGGAAACCCAACGAATCATCCAGCGAGCGTTGAGATCTATCGGGGTTGACGTCGAAATCAAAGTGATTGACTCGGGCAGCTTTTTTGACAGCGACCCTAACAATCCCAACACCGCCTACCACTTCTATGCCGACCTGCAAATGTACAACGACGGCAACCCTAACCCCGATCCCGGCTCTTATATGGAGTATTTGACTACGGACCAAATCCCCCAAAAGCACAACAATTGGACTGGGGAGAATGTGGGGCGCTGGCAAAATCCGGAGTACGATGCCCTGTACCGGCAATCCACCACAGAAATTGACCCGGACCAGCGTACCCAACTGTTCATTCAAATGAACGACAAAATTATTGAGGATGTCGCGGTTATTCCGCTGGTTCATCGGGCCAGGGTTATTGGGGTCAACCCCAACCTCAGCGGGGTAGACCCGACCCCGTGGGATGCTGAATTGTGGAATATCAAAGATTGGAGGCTCGTCTCGAAATGACCGTTTCTAATCCCTCTCTAGCCAACACTGCCGATGCCGAGACCCGCAGCCCGCTTGCGCGCTTTATCAACAGTTTGCCCGGAGCCAGGTTTATCAAAAATTTGAGGATTGGGGCCAGGTTGTTGATCGGCTTTGGCATTCTGGTTGTTATTACCTTGCTGGGGGTAGTGGTTAGTTATTCCGGCAGCAGCCGCGCGACCACCAGCATCGAGAATACAGTTCAATTCCGGGTACCGGTGGCTTTGGCCGCCTCGGCCGCCCAGGCCGATTTGCTGCGGATGATTGGCGATGTGCGCGGCTATCTGGCCCTGGGCGATCAGGAATTTCGAACCAGCTATTTAGATGCTAAACAAGACTTTGAGGCTGATTTAAGCGAGTTAACTCGGCTCTCCACCAACCTCGACGAAGCCAACCGTAACCGGTTCAACCAACTCAAATCCATTTATGACCAATGGGCCGACTCGCCCGAGCAGCTTTTTGAACTGCGTGACGACCAGTTAGAGCGAGAACCGGCTTACAAACTGCTGGCCACCGAAGGCGTCAAGAAAGCCGGCGCTGTGCTAATTGGTGTGCAAACCCTCATCGAAACGCAGGCCCAGCGGGAAGCTTCGACCAACAATCAAGAACTGCTCAAAGATATGGCTAATTTTCAAGGCTCGTTTGCAGCCCAACTTTCCGGCTTGCGCGGCTATGTGACCACTCGCAACCGGATTTTCCGGGGTGAATACGAAGCCAACTTTGATATCAACCAGATTGCCTGGGACCGTCTGACCGACAACAAAGCCCAATTAACCCCCGACCAGCAAGTAATTTTTGCCGAGATTGCCCAAAATCGAGAAGATTTTCTGCAACTGCCCGACCGAATTTTTGAAATTCTGGAAGGACCGCGCTGGCGCGAAGACCTCTATCTGTTCCGCACCGAAACCATCCCGGCCACCGAAACCATGCAACGCTTGCTAACCGAAATTACCCAGAACCAGCAGGATCGGCTGGTGAGCGAATTGGATGCCGGCCGGAAAGGGCTGCTCAACGCCAACCAGCAAACCCTGATTGGCGGCATTGCCTCGCTGGTTTTTGGGGCGTTGCTGGCCTACATCTTCCGCGAAAATATCGCCGGGCCGGTGCGCCGGCTCACCCGTGTGGCCGAACGCATTAGAGGCGGCGATCTCGAAGCCCAGGCGCGGGTCGAATCGAGCGATGAAATCGGGATTCTGGCCGGCGCCTTCAATAGTATGACTGGTCAACTCCGCCAGACTTTATGGCAAGTACGCAAGGAGAAAAAACGGGCGGATGACCTGCTGAATGTGGTCATCCCCATCGGCGTCGAGTTAGCTTCGGAAAAGAACTTTAACCGGCTCCTGGAAAATATGCTTCTGGAAGCCAAAAAGTTCTGCCACGCCGACGCCGGCATCGTTTATCTCAAAGATGGCGACCGCTTGAAGTTTGTGATTGTGCGCAATGACTCGTTGAAAATTGCCATGGGCGGTACCGTAGATAAAGATATTACTTTCTCCCGGCTGCCTATGACCATCCCGGTCTACGACGACCAGACCACTCCCGGCGCGGCGCACCAGAGTGTAGCCGCCCATGCTGTGCTGATTGGGCAGACCCTTAACATTGCCGATGCTTACCAACCCGATATTCTCACTATGTACGGCCCCGGCGTTTTTGATGAAAAGACGGACTACCGTTCTGTTTCTTACTTGACCATCCCCCTCAAAAACAGCCAGAATGAAGTGCGCGGCGTGCTCCAACTGATCAACGCCCAGGACCCAGAAAGCAATCAAATCATCCCCTTTGATTTGAATTTGCAGCAGATGATGGAATCCTACTCGTCTCTGGCGGTGGCTGCCCTGGAAGCCTACATCCGGGAACAGAGCCTGAAACACGAGATCCAACAACTGCGGATCGAAATTGATGAAGTCAAGCGCCAGAAGCAGGTCAGCGAAATTGTAGATAGCGACTTCTTCCAGGATTTGCAGGCCAAAGCACGCTCCATTCGCAGCCGTCGCAGCGGCGGCGCAACGCCAACCGACTCCCCGGCCCTCGACGATAAGGCCAGTTCGTAAGGCAGATTTAACCAAAATCAGGTCATTCCTATTCTTGGGGAGCAGCGACTATGTCAAAAATTGTTTCGATTCACTCCTTTCGGCGGGGAACCGGCAAATCTATCATGACGGCCAATATCGCTGCGCTCCTGGCAGCCGAAGGAAAACGAGTGGTCGTCCTCGATACCAATCTTGAATCGCCCAGCCTGCATATTTTGTTCCACCTTGACGAAAACGAAATCACCCACTCGCTCAACGAATATCTGTGGGGCCAGTGTACTATTAATCAAATCATTTACGATGTCACCCCTCGCCTGGGCGGAAGTGTCAGCGGGCAGGTTCTGCTCATTCCCGCCAGCAGCAGCCTTAATCATATCAAACGGATTATTCACGAAGGCTATGACGCCGGTATTTTGAATTATGGCTGTTACGAATTGGTAGACAAATTGGGTGCAGACGCGCTGCTGCTTGATACCCACGCTGGCCTCAACGCCGAAACGCTGGCCTCGATCTCCATCGCCCAAACAATGGCCATTATCCTGCGCCTGGATAAGCAAGATTATCAAGGTACCAGCGTTATGGTTGACCTGGCTAATAAAATTGACATGCCGCCGCAGCGGCTGGTGGTAGCCAATGAAGTGCCGGCCGACTACAACTTTACCTCGGTCAAAGCTGCCCTCGAAAAAACCTTTGACTGTGAAGTTATTGCCGTACTGCCTCACTCCGAAGAGCTGATGGCCCTGGCCAGCACCCATATTTTTACCTTGCGCTATCCTGATCACCCACTGACCAGTGCGCTCAAAGGATTGGCCGCTCGTTTGATAGCTTAAAGGGGAAGATTGATGATTAATCCCAACATCTTTCGAGAATTTAGCCTTCGCGGTCTTGCCGACAAGGATCTGACCGATGACGCCGTGGTTGCCATCGGCCAAGCCACCGGCGCCTTTTTTAAGCAGAGTGGCAGCGAGAAAATCGTAGTGGGGCAAGATATTCGCCTCAGTTCCCCCCGGATCAGCCGCAGACTGATTGAAGGCTTATTACAGGCCGGGCTGCGTGTGATGGATGTGGGCCAGGTACCCACCCCGGTCCATAACTTTGCCACCGACTTTTATGGCGCCGGCGGTGGAGTGATGGTCACGGCCAGCCATAACCCGCCCGAACATAACGGCCTCAAGCTGCGCAACCGGGACCGCACCCTGTACGCCCACGAAATCCAGGAAATTTACCGCCTGGCCGTGAATAGAGCCGAAGGATTTGCCAAACCCTTCGGCTCTGCGGAGCAGGTTGATATTTTGCCCATTTACCTGGAACGCCTTAAAGTACAGGCCGAACAAACCTGTGAAGCCTTAAAGACCTCACGGGTTTTGAAAATCGTCGTAGATGGTGGCAATGGAACCAATGGGCTGATTGTCGCCCGCCTGCTGCGCAAGTTGGGCTGCCAGGTAAGCGAACTTTACTGCGAGCCGGACGGCCGCTTTCCCCACCGCAGCCCCGATCCGACCGCCTCGGGCGCACTGGCCGCCCTGTCGGCGCGGGTGCTGGCCGAAGGGGCCGCTTTGGGCCTGGCCTACGACGGCGACGGCGACCGGGTGGTGTTGGTTGACGATCGAGGGGCTATTTACTTTGGCGATATTATTCTGATGTTGTTGGCTCGCCAGGCGGCCCAACAAGGCCCCTTCAAAGTGGTTCACGATGTTTCTACCACCAAAGCCCTGGCTGACGATGTCGCGGCTCATGGCGGGCAGTCCTATCCTGTACCGGTGGGCTACGCTTTTGTGCATGATAAGATGCGGGAAGTAGGCGCTACACTGGGCGGCGAGACAGCCGGGCACATTTTTTGTCTGGACGACGAATTTCGCTTTGATGATGCGCTGTTAGCCAGTGTTAAACTACTCAATTACATCTCGGCCAGCAACCAATCAGTTTCCAGCCTTATTGACGACTTACCCCGCTATCACACCTCGCCTAACTATCGTATTTTCTGCCCAGATCACCTTAAAACCCAGGTTATCCAGAACCTTATTAAGCGATTACAAGCCACCTACTCCGTTGATACAATGGATGGAGCCAAAATCATGTTTGACCATGGGTGGGCCTTAATCCGGCCATCGAATACCCAACCTGCGCTCACCTTTCGGGCTGAAGGTGAAAGCGCCGCAGAAATGGAGCGGATCAAAGCGGAATTGTCGCTGCTGTTAAAAAATGAGTTAACCAAATTAGGGGTAGAAAATGGTCGCGTTTAGGGCATCACAGGCCAACTCTCAAAATCACCAGGAGGGCGCCATGAAAATATCTCCTCCTTTGGCGGTGATCATCTTGGCTGCCGGTAAGGGCACCCGTATGAAGTCCGATTTACCCAAGGTGTTGCATCGTTTGCGTGGACAGCCCTTGATTGAGCATGTACTTCAAACCGCCCAACAACTTAATCCCACTCAAATCGTGCTGGTTGTTGGTCACCAGGCCGACCTGGTTCAGCAGAGTGTCGGCAACCGTGTCTTTTACGCCGAACAGCGGGTGCAGTTAGGCACCGGGCATGCCGTTGCCCAGGCAGAGTCTCTCTTAAGCGATCATCATGGCAATATCTTGATTCTGTATGGCGATATGCCTCTACTGACGCTATCAACGTTGAGCCAGTTGGTTGATTTGCAAGCCAGTCACCCTGGCCCCTTGACCATGCTGACCGTCATTGCGGAAGAGCCTCGCGGTTTTGGCCGGATCATCCGCGATGAAAAAGGGGCTGTTATTGCTATCGTGGAGGAAGCCGACTGCACCCCGGCGCAACTAGCCATTAAAGAGTTAAATGTGGGGGTCTACTGCATTCAGGCCGATTGGCTGTGGCCTAACCTGGCCAAAATCGAGGTGAGTCCTAAGGGAGAATATTATCTAACGGACCTGGTGGCTATGGCTGTTCAGCAGGGACATCAAGTCAAAGCCGTGACCACAACCGATCTGGTCGAAACGCTGGGCATCAACACCGAAGCGCACCTGGCTGAAGCCGAGGCTGCGCTGCAATCACGAGGCGTTCCAGAATCAGTAGATCCAAATTTCCTATAGGGTCGCATCCCTATGCCGCCCGCTGACGCCTGGAGATGCGCCAGCTACGGTGAAAAATTGGATCTACTGAGTAAAACAACCTCTATTTTCGCACCACTTTTTCCGTTTGTTGGCGGAGCTTGATGATGCTGTCGGCGGGGTAATAGCCACTCCTGAGCGACGTGAGCGCGTAAATCAGCGTTCTTGGCCCCACGATACAGCCCGGATTAGTCACCGTGTTGCAGCCGGTTTGGACCTCATCACCCAGGATGGCGCCCAGCTTGCTTAGGCCGGTATCAATCTCTTTACCGTCAACCCGAATCCGTATCGTAGGCCGCTTCAAGGTAACAGGGTCCTTGGCTGAAAACATGGGCATATTGGCCAGGCGAGTTCCAGCGCCCAAATTAACCTGATTACCCAGAACACTATCACCGACATAGGCAAAATGAGGCGCATGCGCATTGTCCAGGAAAATGGTATTTTTCACTTCCGAGGCGTGCCCGACAATGGCCTTGTTGCCCAAAATAACATTACCCCGGATATAAGCGCCCTGCCTGATCTCACAGTTTTCCCCAATAATCGTTGGCCCATAAATAAGCGTTCCCGGTTCGATAACCGTGCCGGGGCCGATATACACTTCACCCTCGATAAACACCCCCGGAGGAACAGCTATATTGATGGAAGGGGCATATCCTTTAGCGAACTGCTCCTTGATATAATTTTCTAGCTTCGACAGCGCCTGCCAGGCAAATTTGCAGCCAGAAAAAATTTCCCGGTGGGCAAACCCGGAAAGATCAAACAGATCTTCAGGACTTAACATTTTATTCCGCCTCCAGCCTCGTGATGGTCTAATTGTAATACCTACCCGTAGGTTGTGCAAGAGCCTATAGTTTGCCGACTTCCAGTCAAGTGTAGGACCTTGATCACGGGTGGGGGAGGGGGTCTGTCTACGCTATCCACCGAATTCGCCCCCAAATCTGAACACACCCCTTGATCACCAATCACTTGACCATAGTTTGGAAGAATGGTAAATTCTATCGTTAAGGGTGTAGTTATGCCCATAAATTTAGATAAGAATTTTTACCCGATGGCCGTCTTTCTACCTGCCGAAATTTGTTATCTGCTGCTTTTTCCGCTGCGATTTACCCCCCCGGCGGGACAGGCCAAACCGCTGCCGACTCCTCAGCAAAAGGACGCGCCTTATTTTTTTGATCTGGATATTGAATTTTCGGCGGTAGGTGAACGCGAGGTTGAAGTTGAGGGCACCCCGATTTTGTTACGGCTACAAACGCTCGATGAGCAGGTCTGGCTGGCTGAGTGCCGTTATCAACTGGCCGATTTGCTCGACGATGGAGCGCTGCGGCAGCGGCAGGCTATCCAGGCCAAACTCAAAGCGAATTTTCGGCAGGAAACAGGCTATAACGGCGCGTTTGTTGAAGAATATACCATTATTTTGCTGCACCAGGTAGAGTTAACACCAGACGAATTTGTGGACAGCCATGCCCGCATATTAGCCCGCTGGTTGCGAGCCATGCCCAAGCCGCCCACCGAAATCGAGGTGAACCAAATTTTAGGCTCACGGGCGCGTTATTCGCAACGGGATTTGACGGTCGTGGATTGGGGCGGCGCGCTGATTATTGCCGAAGAGGGCGACTTTCAATCCGATATTGAACTGTTGAAGATTGGCAATTACCAGTTATTACGCTACCGGCTGCTGGACCGAACGATTGAACGGAATTTGCAGTATTTGCGCCAGCTTTTGACCGATGCCCGGCCCTGGTTATCGGGCGAGTCGCGCACTTTGCAGAAGGTGGTGGAGCAGCGGCTGACCCTGCTGCTGGATTTTGAAAAAATTGACCAATCCCTGCTGTTGATTGGCGACTGGTATTCGGCCCAAGTGTATCGCCTGATTGTGGAGCAGTTTTTTCTGACAGATTGGAAAAATGTGGTCCGGCTAAAACTTGATAGCTTGGCAGCGATTGACGAGATTGTGCGCCAAAACCTGGCCTTTTCCTGGCGGCGCTTGCTCGATTTGATCCAATTGGTCGGTTGGCTGATTTTGCTAATCGGCTATTTTATTTTGTTCTTTGCCAACCTGGGATAATTTTACACTTTTAGTTCATCATTGGTCAGTTTAGCAGCCCCACGATAAACTGGGCCACCTGATCCGCCCCATTGGATTCACGCCGTTCCACACGTGGCAAAGCCAGCAGTTCCGGCAGCCGTGATAGCCATTCCCCACTTTCAAATTGCGCGGCGGTAATCGCTACACTGTTCATGTGCTGGTTAACATAACCGGCTAATTTCTCAGATTCGCGGAAATGGGGCCGGAGAATATAACCAAAGGGGATACCGGCGTGATATGCTTCAGCCAAGGTGCTGTAACCCAGCTTGCCAATCACCGCATCTACGGCATTAACCAGATCGGGATGATAAAATTCTGAATGATGGGGTAGGAGGGCCAGGTTGTCTCGCCTTTCCATCCGTTCACTTCCGCCGGGGATAACAAAATAAACATTGGCTTGATCGACCAGGCGGCCCAGAAAAGTGTTATAATCCCAGGGAATCCCACCCATTGTTAAAAGCACTGTTTTGGCCTGAGCCGGCAAGCCCAATTTTTGGCGAGTCTCTGCCGCCGGAGTCCGGCTGCTGCGGCTCACCGGGGCTACAGTCAAATGGGCCGGCTGAGGCCGGCAGACCGGCTCAGTTTGGATATGATAATCAGCAGCGGCAAACCAGGCTCGCAAATCGTTAATGTAGGGGCTCAGGCGGGCTTCACCAGCCAGGTAACCTTCGTAAATCCAATCCCAAGTAAAATTTTCAACCAGCACTGCCGGCAAAGCCGCCGCTTTGGCCACGGCTATTCCCAGGGGGGCAATGTCACAGATAACTAACCGGCAACCTAGTTGTGTCACCTGACCGGCTAATCCTTCAACTCGAATCTGGTCAAAAGGCAGAAAATTGGCCAGGCGGCGCAGGGTTTCGGGGATATCTTCAACCAGCGAGGTTTTTTGGGCCAGACCCACATCCGACATCAAAGTGTGATAACCAAAATTGCCGCCCAGCGAGTCTTGAAAAAACCAGTCAGGCGCCTGGGTAAAGATTTCAAACTGGACTAGGGGAAGGTACCGGCGCAGCGCACTCATTACCGCCGCCGATCGGGCGGCGTGGCCATAGCCGTGGGGGGAAACAAAATAAGCCAAGTGGGGTGCAATCATCTTCCTTTTCTGTCCTGGTATACTCAGTACATCAACTTTTGCTCAAAGGGGATTGCCAAATCCCCCGTTTTGGCCTGGATTCGGCAATCCAGGGTGAACAAATCACCACATCCTGAGTAGGCCGGAACGGGGTGGAGGCCGTATCAAAGGGTGCGGTGAGGAGTTACCTTTTAGCTATGTTTGCGGTGGCCGTAATGCTCCCCCCCATCAACCCTAATCGTCTCGCCGCTGATGTAATCAGCTTCGATCAAAAACTTGACAGCATGGGCCACATCTTCCGCCGACCCCCAGCGGTTGAGCAACGTCCGGGCGGCCACGTTTTCAATTTGCTGCGGGCTGTAATCAGGAGGCGGCAGGACCGGACCGGGAGCAACCGCATTCACCCGAATGGTTGGCCCCAGTTCAAGCGCAGATTGGCGGGTCAAAGCTAACAAGGCCGACTTAGCAACGGCATGCGCCGTAAAATTGGGCCACGCTTCCCAGGCCGATAAATCAACAATATTCACAATAGCCCCACCGCCCCGCTCCAGCATCATCGGGGCAAAGGCATTGGTTACATAATAAGGACCATTAACCCCGGTGCCAATAATCCGCTCCCACGGTCCAATATCCTCGCTGGGCAGAGGGCTTTTCTCCCAGCGGTCGGCGCTATTGACCAAAATATCAATTCCTTCAAACCAAATTTTAACCTGCCCGGCCATAGCCTTAACCTGGTTGTAATCGGCAATATTGGCCTGGATAATTAGCGGCTTGGCCCCTAAGGCGCGAACTTCTTCAGCGGTAGTTTCGGCTTGGCTGGCCGAGGTATGATAATTTATCACCACATTGGCCCCGGCTCTGGCCAGCATCATGGTAATCGCTTTGCCCACGCGGTGGGCGCCGCCGGTTACAAGGGCGACTTTGTTCTTTATGTCCATCTGTTTCTGCTTTTATCCTTCCCAAAAGTTAAAGGCTAATTATAACTGAGATTGATAAAGAGAGCGAGTCAATCTTAGACCCAATACTTTTCAAATAAGGCTGTAGCATAGGGCCTTGTGCCCGCCCACAAGGGGCTAACCTACGTTATTTGAAAAGTATTGATCTTAGACCGCTATTTGAGAAAAATTTCTTAAAATATGCCAATTTGGGGATTGTCAGCAAGCCTTATAACTGGTATACTGAATAGAGCATTCCACACTTAATGAGTGAAAAAACGTGCGAACCATCAGCTACAGCGAGGCCATTCGCGAGGCCCTGGCCGAAGAAATGAGCCGGGACCCCCGTGTTTTTATTTTGGGTGAGGATGTGGGCGCATTTGGCGGCGTTTTTGGGGTGACGCAAGGCTTATTTGCCGAATTTGGCCCAGAGCGAGTTCGTGATACGCCTATTTCCGAAGCAGCCCTTATTGGCGCAGCCTTAGGCGCAGCCCTCGTTGGCATGCGTCCTGTAGCCGAAATTATGTTTGGCGACTTTGTTACCGTAGCGATGGATCAATTAGTCAATCAGGCGGCCAAAGCACGCTATATGAGCGGCGGCAAAGCTCAAGTACCATTAACCATTCGGGTGGCAACAGGCGCACCCGGCAGCGCGGCTGCCCAGCACAGCCAATCGGTTGAAGGTTGGTTTTTGAATGTGCCGGGGCTAAAAATTGTTATCCCTGCTACCCCTTACGATGCCAAAGGCTTGCTTAAAGCAGCCATCCGGGGCGAAGACCCAGTTTTATTTTTTGAACATAAAATGCTCTATGCCGCCAAAGGCGAAGTACCCGATATAGAAGAAGATTATGTCATTCCTTTTGGTCAGGCAGCTATCCGCCGAACCGGGAGTGATGTCACCCTCATTGCTCTGGGTAGCATGGTTCAACCTGCCCTTACCGCAGCCGAGCAACTGGCAGCCAGCCCCATCTCGGTTGAGGTGATTGACCCGCGAACCTTAGTGCCCTTTGATAAAGAAACCATTCTGGCCTCTGTTCAAAAAACAGGCCGGGTGGTTATTGCTCACGAGGCTCACCGGCGCGGCGGCCCCGGTGCGGAAATTGCCGCCATGATTGCCGAAGAGGCTGTTCAGTGGCTCGACAGCCCGATTGTACGCGTTGCCGCCAAAAATGTGCCGCTGCCTTACAGCCCCATCCTGGAAGAGTACGTTTTACCTTCGGTCAGTGATATTGTTCAGGCTGTTTCAAATATAGCAACTTACCGGCTGTAGCCTCATTGCCGAGACAAGACATACTAATTTATGAAGACACAACTAACCGATCTCAAATTACCAACCTCTGTCTGGCAATCTCTGCACAAAATTGATAACCTACTGGGCCGCCCCTTAGCCTGGCCCAAGCGCCTGGAAGAAATTAATAACATTTTGCTCGAAACCCTGGAAGTTGATGCGATCTGGCTGTTGACCATCAAACCCCTCCCACCGACCGCGTGTGGGGTGATGAGCACGCCCCTGGCAATTGCGCCTAATGCCCAGGTTTGTCTGGTTGATAAAGCTCCTCCCTTGGCCGATGACTGGTCCGGCCACAACAGTTTGCTGGGCCGGGTTATTGCCAATAAAAAACCCCACTTTGTGCAACCACGCCCCCAAAGCCAAGAAATTCACGAAAATGGACAAACCGACTCTGATTTAGGGGATGTATTTTTTGGCGCATTCAATGCCATCCCCTCAGCCATCATTCCCCTGGTAGCAACCGATAAGCCCATTGGGGCGTTGGTTGTTGGCAGCCAAGACCTGGGCAAAGTGCCGCTGCCCGAGGAAGCACAGAATTTACTGGTTTACCTGGGCACTCATCTTGGCTCTCATTTGCAAAATACCTATCTGGTCGAGCGTTCACGGCGGCACGCCAGCGCTTTGATGACGCTTAATCAAATTGCCTACGCCATCACTTCGAGTATGGACCTCGACGAGGTGCTGCGGCGGACGATGGCCGGAATCAACGAAATTTTAGAAGTTGAAGCCGGCTCTATTCTTCTAGTAGATGAGCAGACAGAAGAACTGTACTTTAAAATCACCCTGCGCGGCGAAAATCAACAAGTGACTTCATTTCGTCTGAAACGGGGTGAGGGCATTGCCGGTTGGGTAGTGGTCAACAACCAGCCCACCATTTCCAATAATGTTCAAACCGATAAGCGTTTTTGTCATGTTATTGACGATGCTATCGGTTTTACGACCAATACGGTTTTGTGTGTTCCCCTGGTCGTCCAGGGTAAAGCTATCGGAGCAGTTGAAGTTATTAATAAACGGAGCGGCCCCTTTGACAGTGATGATTTGGAACTGTTGGTTTCAATGGCCGCCTCGGTCGGCATCGCCCTGGAAAACGCCAGTTTGTACGATGACGCCCAAGAGCGAGCCTATCATAAAGAAATGGTCAACCAGATTATTGCTGCGGTCAATACTGGGCACGGCTTAGCTGATACAGCCAAAATTATCTTTGAGCAATTCCGGCGTTTTCTGTCTTTTGATCATATGAGCGTTTCTCTGCTGGATAGTTCTAAAGAACTCCTTCGCCAGTGGACGTTTAGTGAATATGGTTCAATTGAACGGACCAGAAGCCCCCTGCCGTTGAAAGGTTCGGCCCTGGCCCACTTGATTGAACAAGGCCAGACGATTACCTACACCCATATCTCCAAAGGTGGTAATGCAAAGCCTTTTCATGATGATATTATCTTGTTGGAAGATGACGTTAAATCAAAACTGTCTATCCTGTTGACTACCCAAAAAGGACCTTTTGGCAGTCTCAATCTTGGCCATCGCCGGCCCGAACCTTATAGCCCCCATCATTTAAATTTGCTAGAACAGCTTGTTTCCCAGGTAGCGGTAGCCATTGAAAAAGCGCGTTTAATTGATGTGCTGGAACAACGGACTACCGAACTGCAAATGCTGAACCATTTGGGTGAAATGCTGGCTTCGACCACTGACATTAGCCTTATCCTGGATACCGCCCTCAGTATGCTGCCCCGTCTGGTGCCGGGCGATATTCAGGGGGTTATTGTGGCCGGCGAAGAAGGCTGCTATTTGGGTGTAGCCGTGCCCTTTGGTTTCAACAAAATTGATGAAACCATCAAAAATATTTTTGATATTTTTACCGAAATGAATGAGGGCCAGCCGCCCAAAGAACTTATTTCAACCAAAACTATTCCCGGCAATATGCCGGTGCCGGGTGATTGGAAACCGATTTCGATTTTTTCTCTGCCTATTATCACCCGCCGCGGTCTGTTGGGCCTGATTTACATGGCTTCGGGCCGGGAGGAGAATTTGAGCGATGATCTACTGCGCATCTTCTCGCTTATTGTCTCACAAATTTCAGCCGCCGTGGAAAATGCTTTGCTGTTTCATCAAGTTGAGCAGGAGCGTGCTCGCCTGGCCGCCATTCTGGCTAGCAGCACCGATGCCGTGCTGGTCGTTAATCGCAATGGCCGGGTTGTTTTGGATAACCCGGCCGCCCGGGAAGTGATGGGGGTCGAAACATCGCAAAGCAACAAACTGCTAAAAGAAAGCACCCAAAACGAAACCTTGATTTCTCTGTTTGAAAGCGCTATGCAGGGCGAACGCCCCACTGGTGAAATTCGCTTGATGGATGGACGCACGTTTTACGCTAACCTTTCCCCGGTTTCCGCCGGTGAAACGGGAGTGATTGGCTGGGTAGCCACGATGCAGGATGTCAGTCACTTTAAGGAATTGAATGAATTAAAGAACGATTTTGTTAACGCCGTTTCTCATGATTTACGCTCACCGCTTTCCGGTATTCTGATTGCCACCCACCTTGTGCCGCAAATTGGGCCTATCACCGATCAGCAGCAGGAGTTACTGACCACCGTCGAAGAGCGGGTGCGGAGTATGAGCGCACTCATTGACGACCTGCTGGATGTGGGCAAAATCGAGGCCGGCATTGATATCGAGATGGAACCCACGCCGGTCACCCCGATTGTGGTTGAAACCCTTAACGCCTTTGCCCCGCAAGCCCAGGATAAGTTTATTCAACTCAATAGCCAGTTAGAAAAAGAGCTGCCGCTGATTATGGCCAACACCACTCGTCTGCGCCAGGTGTTGAACAATTTGGTGGGTAATGCTATTAAATATACGCCCAACCACGGCCAGGTCACGGTTAAAGCCTTTCGCCATGAAGACGAGATCAGAGTGCAGATTACAGATACAGGCATGGGTATTCCTGCCGCCGACCAACCCCATATTTTTGACAAGTTTTACCGGGTACGCGGCGATCATGTAACCAACATCAAAGGCACAGGGCTGGGCTTGGCGCTGGTCAAGGGCATTATTGAAAAACATCAGGGTCGCGTCTGGCTGGAAAGTGTTTTTGGCGAGGGCAGTACCTTTACAGTAGCGCTGCCGGTTTACACAGATATTGATTTTTAAGAGTTTTGATCTTCAAAATCGGTAATCTCGATAATTCAGGAAGATTGGAAGGTCGGCTTTTCCACCCTCTGAATTGGTGATGTAGATGACGCATAGGATGCGTCATCGGTTGGTTGCCAGCCGTTCAAAAAGTATCTCCATTGCCCCCATTATGCTAGATAAGTCTCGCGGCGAACTCGAAGCTGAATTCAGCAAAGCCATGATCAAATTTGAAAAAGAGCATCTGGGTCGCGGCCCGGTAGATACTCGCACTTTTTTCTTGAGTGATATGATTATCGTCCGGCTGCGCGGCATTTTGACCCCCGCCGAAGCCAAATTGGCCGAAAGCCGCGAAGGACAGGCTTTAGTCAAAGAAACACGCCGCCAGCTCTTTGAGATTTCCCGGCCCCTGATTGAAGAAATTGTTGAGTCGGTAGTGGGCTGCAAATTGGTCAGCCTCCACACCGACATGAGCACCAAAACCGGCGAGCGCGTCGTTGTGCTAACTGTAGACGTTAACCTCGACGAACAGTTTCGTAAAAGCAGCCTCCGCTAAGGATCACGGATTAAATTATCCCTGCAATCTCATTCCCAAACCGACGCGCAGCGTGGGAACGAGATTGTAAGCAGCCCCCGCCGCTAAAGCCATCCCCTGCTTCCCCAGCACGGTAGACAATCTAAATTTTTAGGCTATTATAAATCCGTATATTCTATTCTTGCCGTAACGAGCAAAAATATTACCAGGGGGACAGCATGAAATCGAGGACCGAACGGAAGAGGCCCAATTTAACTAAGCCCAAAAACAATGATTCTCTAAGCAATAATATCCACCTGCTCGGAGACCTGCTGGGGCAAATTATCCGCGAGCAGCAAGGAGATCGGGTTTTTGATCAAGTCGAACAGATTCGGGCGTTATCCAGAGAATGGCGCAACATTGACTCGACCAGTGGGGTGGGCAAACTGGCCCAAGTGTGCGAAAATTTAGAATCGGAATTAGCAGTGCCGACCTTAAAAGCGTTCACCACCTACTTTCATCTGGTCAACCTGGCCGAAGAACACGAGCAAGTGCGAGTCTTACGCGCCAGGGAAAGCCGGGAAAAAATCCACCCTGTCGCTGATTCAATTGCCGATGCAATCAATATCTTGTATCTGCAAGGCGTGTCCCCGGAAAAAATGCAGGAGTTGTTAAATCAACTCTGTGTGGAGATTATTTTCACCGCCCACCCCACCGAGTCCAAACGCCGCTCTATCCTGGGCCGGCTGCGAGCTATTAGCCAGCTCCTGGACCAACTCGACAACTATAAGCTTTTGCCCCGTGAAGAAGAGCAAGTTCTGGCTGATTTACGAACCCAAATCACCCTGCTGTGGTTAACCAATGATGTTCGCCTGCACCAACCGACCGTACTGGATGAGGTCAGGCACGGTTTGTGGTACTTCTCGGAAACTTTGTTTGAGATCATCCCCGAAATATATCGCTCGTTTGAGCAGGCTTTGGCGCGGACTTATCGCGGCTACACCTTTCAAGTTCCCACCTTTCTGCGTTTCGGTTCGTGGATAGGGGGCGACCGCGACGGCAATCCCAATGTTACCGCCGCCGTCACCGCCGGAACCTTTCCTTTGCATCAGGAAGCAATTCAACAGTACTTGGGCCAGACCCTCAACAATTTCTTTGGCGAATTCAGCCTGGCCGAACCTCATGCCAGGCTAACCCCAGGGCTAGACAATTTCATTGCCGAACAAGGTAAGCGCTATCCGAAGTTAGCCCAGGCCCTGCTCAAACGCCACGCCAACGAACCCTATCGCCAGGCTTTGAGTTTTATCGCGCACCGGCTGGGTCAGCCCACGCTGCCGGACAAATTTCTGGAAACGGCCGAGCCGCACCGGTCTACGCCCCGTTTACTTTATGCGGCCGGCGCTGAACTGAGGGCTGATTTGGGCCGGGTCGTCGAGAGTCTGAAAAGCGCCAGGGAGACTCGACCACTGGCCCGGCGCTTTGATTCCCTCATGCGCCAGGTTGAAACATTTGGACTACACACAGCCGCTCTGGATATTCGCCAGCACAGTAATGAGCATGAAGCAATTATAACTGCCTTATTGCAGCAAGCCGGCCTGGCCGACGATTATGCCACCCTACCAGAACACGACAAAATTTCTTTGCTCAACGGGCTGTTACAGAAAGGAACCTTTCCCAAGATCAGCCCAACCGGATTGCCGCCGCTGGCCGCCGACACCCTGGAGTTGTTTAAACTGCTGGCCAAAGTCTACGCCACCGACCCGGCTGCCCTGGGCTGCTATATGATCAGCATGGCCCATCAAGCCAGTGACATCCTGGAAGTACTCTGGCTGGCCGGGCTGGTAGGACTTTACCGGCCTCAGGAAAAAGTGAGTGCGCTTGATATTGCCCCCCTCTTTGAAACCATCGCCGACCTGGAACAGGCCCCGACCGTCCTGGAAGCCTTGTTTAACACCTCGGCCTACTATAACCATCTTAAGGCCCGTTCCTATCGCCAACTGATCCAACTTGGCTACTCCGACAGCACCAAAGACGGCGGCTATTTAACCGCCAACTGGTCGCTTTATCAAGCCCAACGCACCCTGGCGGCTCTGGCCCGGCGCTACGGGATACAGGTAACATTTTTCCATGGGCGCGGCGGGGCAATTGGCCGCGGCGGCGGACCCACCCACCGGGTTATCAAAGGGCTGCCGCCGGAAACCATGAACGGGCGGATTCGAATAACCGAGCAGGGCGAGGTTATTTTTGATCGTTTCGGCCACCCGGCCATCGCCCGGCGCTATCTGGAGCAGGTCATTGGAGCGGTCTTGCAGGTGGGTGCGATTCAGGCCGATACCACTCCAGGCGAATGGGAAACAGTGCTGCAAACGTTGTCGGCCAGCGCCTACCGCGTTTATCGCCAGCTTATTTTTGAAACCCCCAAATTTCTCGACTACTTCCACCAGGCTACTCCGATTGACGTCATCACCGAATTAACCATTGGCTCCCGCCCCGCCCGCCGCAGCGCCTCGACACGAATTGAAGATTTACGAGCCATTCCCTGGGTCTTTGCCTGGATGCAAAGCCGTCACACCCTGCCCGGCTGGTATGGCTTGGGCAGTGCTCTAGTTCATTATATCTGGGAAACACCCAACGGCCTGGCCACTTTACAAACGATGTATCAAAAGTGGCCCTTCTTCAAATCGGTGCTTGATAATGCTCAGATGGCCCTGCTCAAAGCCGATATGGCCATTGCCGCCCGCTATGCTCAACTGGTTAGCGATCAGCAGCTAGGCCAGCACATCTTTAACCGCATCGCCGCTGAGCATACCCAAACCGAGCAAATCCTCCTGGCCGTGACCCAACACAAGAGGCTGCTGGATAACGAAAAAGTGCTGCAACGTGCCATTCAATTACGCAATCCTTATGTAGACCCCCTGAACCTGATCCAAGTGGGCCTGCTGCGGCAGTTTCGGGCTTTGCCCCGCAAAGAGAGCGCCCAACGAAAAATTATTCTGGATGGGCTGCGGTTAAGCATTGTCGGTATTGCCGCCGGTTTGAAAAACACGGGGTAAAATTCCTTGACACGCCATCATTAACATGTTATAATTGGCCCGCATTTAAGTAAATTACCTCGGCGGACAAGACAAAGAGTTATTTTCCACCCTCTGGAAAACTGGTTGTCAAGTAGGCCGGCATTTCTCCTAGCTGAGATTATCGAGAAATGCCGGTTTTTTATTTTTACAGGAGAATCGTTATGAACGAAGCAGTCCATCATTATATCCGCGCCAAAAACATTGACTCTTTTCAAAAACTCCGTCTCCTGCTCTTCCTGTACCAGAACCCACGCCTAAAAGTCACCAGCGAGGAGTTGGTTCACCGGCTCCACCTCGGCGATACCTTGCTCATTGAAACCCTTCTCGCCGACTTACACCAGGCGGGTTTGGTCATTCAAATTGGCATTTATTACCAATTAGCGGATGAACCTGAGGTTAAACTCCACCTCCAACAGTTAGCCAGCGCTTTTGAGCATCCTGTCATGCGCCAGGAGTTGCTCAAACAGGTTAAACCTAAGCCTGCTCATCGCCTCCATACAGACCTACCCTCTCAATGGCGCTGGCAATTCAATTAAAAAGAAGCTAAATAGGTTGCATATTTATTGACAATATATTGACAATTTTAACAAAAATCTTGACAAATTAAGAAAACCGTGATATAATTTATCCAAAATACAGAAGTAATCTTCTCGGTGGACAGCGCAAAGAGTAGTATCCTGCTCTGATAGGAAATGACTGGTTGCGACGTAGGCCGATACTGAAACCCTTTTATGGCCCAGGTATCGGCTTTTTTGTTGATTTCGCCGGGAAATACAATTAAACATAACCCAATTAAGAGGTGTTAAAACAATGCAAATCTGGAATACCTTCAAAGTAACCTTACTTTTAGCCGCTCTGACCGGCCTGTTTATTGTGATTGGCTCGGCGGTAGGCGGGCAAACAGGCATGGTTATTGCCTTTGGCCTGGCGGTCCTTATGAACATGGGGGCCTGGTGGTTCTCCGATAAAATTGCCCTGAAAATGAGCGGCGCGCGCGAGGTCAGCCCCACCGAAGCGCCAACCCTGCATCGCCTGGTTGAGCATCTGGCCGAACGGGCCAACCTGCCCAAACCGGCTGTCTACATCATTGATAATGACACACCCAACGCTTTTGCCACCGGACGCAGCCCCCGCCACAGTGCTGTTGCCGTTACCAGTGGCATTATGCGGCTGCTGAGCCAGGATGAACTGGCCGGCGTGATTGCCCACGAGTTGGCCCACATCAAAAACCGTGATACCCTCATCTCAAGCATTGCCGCTACCATCGCCGGGGCAATCACCATGCTGGCGGATATGGCCACCTGGGCCATGATTTTTGGCGGTTTTGGCGGCTCCGAGGACGAGGAAGAAGGCGGCGGCCTGGGCGAACTGGCCGGCAGCCTGGTCTTCATCGTCGTCGCGCCGCTGGCTGCGCTGCTGATCCAAATGGCCATCTCCCGCTCCCGCGAATTTAGCGCCGACGCTGCCGGGGCGCGCATCCTGGGCGACGCGCACCCGCTGGCCAACGCCCTGGAAAAGTTGGAGCGAAGCGCTGATCGGCAGCCAATGGAGGTCAACCCGGCCACCTCACCCCTGTATATCATCAACCCTCTGCGCGGCGGGGGGCTGTTGGGATTGTTCCGCACCCACCCCGATACCGCGCAACGAATTGCCCGCCTGAGGGCTATGAAAATGGTCCAGTTGGCTCAGGCTTACAACTAACCTACAACAAAGGGGCAAGTCACTGGCTTGCCCCTCCGTTTAGAAAAGGGAAAACAGATTATGAGTCACCTCAAACGCAAACATACCCGCCTGCTGGATCGGATAAAACGCTGGTTTATGGTTGGTATAATTCTACTGCTTATCTTTTCAATACTGATGGTCGAGATTAGCTATATCTTCATGTAACACACTCAATAAAAAAAGGGGTTTCACATTATCAACCTATGGAAGCAAGTATAAAGCTCGGACGTATCAAAGATATTCCCATTGGCCTGCACTGGAGTTTGCTGCTGGTTTTTGGTCTGCTCACCTGGTCGCTGGCCCGAGGATACTTTCCCGATGAGTATCCCAGCCTGCCGGGATCGGCTCACTGGTTTCTGGCAGTACTGACCAGCCTGCTCTTTTTTGGTTCGGTGCTGCTGCACGAGTTGGGGCACGCCCTGGTCGCCCTGCGCAATCATATTCCGGTACGGCAAATCACCCTGTTCATTTTTGGCGGGGTGGCGCAATTACAACAAGAAACCCGCAGCCCCGGCGCTGAGTTTCGGATTGCTATTGCCGGGCCGCTGGTCAGCCTGGGGTTGGCCGGGTTGTTTGGCGGATTGTACCTGCTCGACCAGCACATTCCCTACCTGGCCGCACCCAGTTATTGGCTGGCGCGGATCAACCTACTGCTGGCGCTGTTCAATCTTATCCCCGGCTTTCCGCTGGATGGGGGGCGGGTGCTGCGAGCCATCATCTGGCATTTCACCGGCAGCATGCACCGCGCTACCCAGGCCGCTTCCGTTACCGGCCAGCTTGTGGCCTTTGGCTTCATCGGCTGGGGCATCTATACCATCTTCACCGGCAGCTTTTTCAACGGTTTGTGGCTGGCCTTCATCGGCTGGTTTTTGCAGAACGCAGCGGCGGCCAGCTTTGCCCAGACTAATATTCAGGAAGCGCTGCGCGGCATCAAGGTTAGCCAGGTGATGAACCGTGACTATCCGACCGTTCCTAGCATCCTCTCGCTCAACCAAGTGGTCGAGGAGAAGGTTCTGGCTGGCGGCCAGCGCACCTTTTTTGTCAGCGATAACGGCCACCCGCGTGGTTTACTGACCCTGCGCGATGTTACCGCTGTGCGGCAACCGAAGTGGCGTTTGACCACGGTCGAGCAGGTGATGGTTCCGCTCAAACGGCTAACCCACGTCCCCCCGACCATGGAACTTCTGACCGCCTTGCAAGTGATGGACAAAGCCGATGTCGCCCAAATGCCCGTCGTCGAGAACGATGAGGTCGTTGGGCTGCTCAGTCGCGATCAAGTGTTACACTACATCCGCACCCGCGCGGAACTGGGTATCTAACTTATGACCGAAATTTTAGAACAGGGCCGCGTCTGGCTGGAGCAAATCATTACTACCCTGGGATATAGTGGCATCATCCTGGTTATGTTTCTGGAATGTATCTTTCCCCCCATCCCTTCGGAGCTGATGATGCCGTTTGCCGGCTTCATGGTCAGTCAGGGCCACTTTAGTTTTAGCGGCATTGTTCTTGCCGGCACGGTTGGTTCTGTGTTGGGCGCGTTGACCCTTTATTACCTGGGTCAATGCGCCGGGGAGCCGCTCATCCGTACCTTCATTCGCCGCTATGGAGCTTACCTACTGCTGGCCGAACGTGACCTGAATCGCGTCCTTGACTTTTTCGAGCGCTATAGTGAAGCGGTCGTCTTTTTTGGCCGCTTCATGCCCATGATCCGCAGCCTGATTTCTGTGCCGGCCGGGATGAACCAGATGTCTATAAAAAGGTTTTTACTCTTCACCGCCCTCGGCTCCGCCCTATGGAATAGCCTTATGGGTTATGTTGGATTAATATTGGGCCAGAATTGGACTGATATTTTAATCCTAACCGAACAGTACGAACTGGTCATTATTCTAGGCTTGCTTGTCCTGACGGCCCTGTTTTTACTCAAACATATCAGCCAATTCATCTCATTTCAACCAAAAACTAACGATACCGAATAAAAGAAAATGTCTGAATTATCTAATCAACCTTCCTGGTATAAACTCGAATCCCCCGCAGTACTCTCTCACCTGGGTAGCGACGCCACCCACGGCCTGTCTGAAGCCGAAGCCGCGCGCCGCCTAACCCAGTACGGCCCCAATGAATTAATCGAACGAGGGGCCAAAAGCCCGTGGTGGATTCTGTGGGAACAGTTCACCGCTACGATGGTCGTCATTTTGATTATCGCGGCAGTTATTGCCGGCTCGTTGGGCGAATTTAAAGATACAATTGCCATTGTGTCTATCGTGGTTCTATTTGGCCTGCTGGGTTTTTTGCAGGAATACCGGGCCGAAAAAGCGATGGCTGCCTTGAAAAAGCTGGCCGTGCCCAACGTCCGGGTTACGCGGGACGGGCAGGTGCGCGAAACCTCCGCCCGCGATCTGGTCCCCGGCGACATCATCCTGCTTGAAGCCGGCAACTTGCTCCCGGCCGACTGCCGCCTGCTGGAAAGCGCCAACCTGCGCATCCAGGAGGCCACCCTCACCGGCGAGTCGGAGCCGGTGGAGAAAGAAACCACCACCCTGGCCGGACCGGATTTACCCCTGGGCGACCGGCGCAATATGGCCTATATGGGCACCGTTGTCACCTATGGCCGAGGGCGGGCCGTGGTCACGGCGACCGGCATGCGCACCGAATTGGGCCACATCGCCGGCCTCATTCAGGGGGTGGCCCAGGAGCAAACCCCCTTGCAGCGGCGGCTCGATCAAGTCGGCAAGATGCTGGCGCTGGTGGCCCTGGGCATTGCCGGGGTCATTTTTTTACAGGGCTGGCTGCGCGGCGAGGAACTACGCCTGATCTTCCTGACGATGGTCAGCATCGCCGTCGCCATCATCCCTGAAGGACTGCCCGCCGTTGTCACTATTACCCTGGCCCTGGGGGCGCAGCGCATGCTCCGGCGGCAGGCGCTCATCCGCAAACTGCCCGCCGTCGAAACGCTTGGCTCGGTCACGGTCATCTGCTCCGACAAAACCGGCACGCTGACCGAAAACCGCATGACCGTCACTGTCATTGATGTGGCCGGTCATCGGGTGGATTTGGATGAGGACCTGCGCCACCACGCCCCGGCCCTGGACCAGAACCCGGCCTCCCCCGTGCCAAGCCAGCCTATCCCTATGCGTCTGCTGCTGGCAGGTGGGGCGCTGTGCAACGATGCCCTGCTCAAAGCCGATAACGGCCCAAGCGGTCCTTTCCACGCCATTGGCGACCCAACCGAAGGGGCGCTGGTAGTGGCGGCGGCCAAATTTGGCTTGTGGAAAGCCAACCTGGACCAGACGCTCCCCCGCGTGGCCGAAGCGCCATTTGACTCCGAACGCAAGCGTATGACGACCATCCATAGTTATAGCCCCGCTCAACTGCCGGAGGTACTGCAGACTTCGGCATCGCTGCTGACCGGTACGCCTTACGTTGCTTTTACCAAGGGTTCGGTGGACGGCCTGCTCGAAATTGCGACCCACGTTTGGGTAGATAACCAAACCGAAGCCTTGACCGACTCGTGGCGCAGCCGGATCGAGGCCGCCAATATGCAGTTGGCGCAAAATGGGATGCGCGTGCTGGGGGTGGCCTGTCGCTCGCTTGAAGCGCTGCCGGTCACTGGCCAAGCCGGTTCGCTGGAGCAAGATTTGACCTTCCTGGGGCTGGTCGGCATTATTGACCCGCCCCGGCCCGAAGTCAAAGAAGCCGTAGCCACCTGCCAGGCCGCCGGCATCCGCCCAATTATGATTACCGGCGACCACCCGCTCACCGCGCAGCACATCGCCCGCGAGTTGGGCATTGCCAGTAATGGCCGGGTGTTGACCGGCCAGGATTTGGCTCAACTATCGGTGGAGGAATTGCGGGAGGTAGTCGAAAGTGTGTCGGTTTACGCCCGCGTCTCGCCGGAGCATAAGCTCAAGGTGGTCCAGGCCTTGCAAGATCGCGGCCATGTGGTCGCCATGACCGGCGACGGGGTCAACGACGCCCCGGCCCTGAAAAAAGCCGACATTGGGGTGGCGATGGGCATCACCGGCACGGATGTATCCAAAGAAGCGGCGGATATGGTCCTGCGCGACGACAATTTTGCCACCATCGTGGCGGCGGTGGAAGAAGGCCGGGTTATCTACGACAACCTGCGCAAATTCATCAAGTTTTCCATTGCCGGCAATATCGGTAAAGTCGCGGTAATGCTTTTCGGCCCGCTGCTGTCCTTTTTGGTTCCACCCGAAATGGAGAAAGAGCTGCTGGTGCCGCTGCTGCCACTGCAACTGCTCTGGCTCAACCTGCTGACCGACGGCCTGCTGGGCCTGGGTCTGGGCGTCGAACCCGCCGAAAAGAACACCATGCGCCGCCCGCCCCGCGCCCCCAATGAAAGCATTTTTGCTCACGGCCTGGGCTGGCACATAATGCGGACGGGCCTCTTGATTGCTATCATTGCCCTGGTGGTGGGCTACTGGTATGATCTGACTGACCGCGCTCACACCCAAACCATGATCTTTACCACCCTGGCCTTTGCCCAAATCTGGCAGGCGTTGGGCATTCGTTCTGGGCAGGACTCACTCTTTAGCGTGGGCCTGTTCTCTAACAAGCCGCTGCTGGGCGCAGCCGTGCTGGTCTTTGCCTTGCAACTGGCCGTGCTGTACATCCCGTTTTTACAAGAGTTCTTCCAAACTCGCTCACTTTTGCCAATTGATTTGGGGATTAGTATCGCTATGAGCAGTCTGGTTTTTATTGTCGTCGAGTTGGAAAAATTACTTCCTCAAAATAAGATGATGAAGTAAGAAAAGGATTACGTTATGGAGATCAAAAATTTACAAAAACATATCCGTACCCTTGTGACCCTGGAAGAGACGAATGAACCCGTGATAAGTTGTTATCTGAATTTGGAACAAGGTTTGGCCCCCTGCCGTAGTTTTATCACAGGTCGAGCTGGAGTCATACGAAAACTTTTGTTTGGGGAGGGCCTACGAGGCTTTGAGGAGGCGTTGAGCCAAGTTGAAACCTATATTGAAACAGAAGCCCTGCCCGGCGCCAAGGGTATGGCCATCTTTGCCCGGAGCGGTGAGGCCGCCTTCTTCTTACCGCTCCAATTTCGGGCGCCCTTGCCAAATTGGTTTGCTGTGACTGCCTTGCCGAATATCTACCATCTGGTGGAATTAAAAGATAACTATCACCGTTATGTTTTGTTAATAGCGACAGAGGAAAGTACGCGCATTCTGGAGGTCAACTTGGGCGAAGTGACCGAGCAACTCTGGACGCAGCGACCAGAACTGCGGCAACGGGTGGGCCGGGAGTGGACCAAAGAGCATTATCAAAGTCACACTCGCGAACAAACCAACCGACTTATAAAAGAGGTTGTGAATCTTCTGGGTCAACTCATTTCGGCAGGTGGACATACTCATCTGATCCTGGCCGGTAATCCCTCAGTCACGGCCCGGATACGGAAATCTCTGCCCAAGTCGCTGGCAATGAAATTGGTGGATACGGTCGTATCCGGCAAACGTGACGATATCTCCGAAGTGGTAGCCGCTACCTTGTCGGTCTTTATCGAGCAGGAAGAACGGGAGTCGCTGGCGGTAGTTGACCAGCTTCAGCAAGAGTTATACACAAATGGTTTGGCCGTTATTGGCCCAGAGGAATGTTTCGCGGCTTTACAGCAAGGACAGGTTGATGTGTTGGTTATTTCTAAGCAAATGCCCAATGTAGGGGTTAAAGAGGAATTAGTGCGCCTGGCCGAAAGGACCGGCTGCCAGGTTGAAGTAGTAAACTACAGCGAGGTCTTGATGGCCTTTGACGGGGTGGGTGGTTTGCTACGTTATCGGTCGCTCGCCTAGGGATTTCCGGCCCCAAACCATCTCACCCATAGTTTTCCTATGAGAGATACTTTAATGAGACAACTGGAACAACTTTTTGAAGGGGCTTTGTGGCAAAGCCGGCTGGTGGTTATTGTGGCTGTAGTAGCAAGTGTACTGGTCGGCATTGGCGTCTTTTATATAACCACCGTTGACACAGTGATCATGCTCAGCCACCTGGCCGCCTATGCCGACCCCGGCTTGACCGACGAAGCACGCACGGCTCTACGCTTGAGCCTGGTGGCCGAAGTGGTGGCGATTGTGGACGGTTATCTGCTGGCAGCGATTATGCTGATTCTGGCGCTGGGTCTGTATGAACTGTTTGTCAGCAGAATTGGCTGGGCTGAAGGCTCACGGTATGCCTCGCGTCTGCTGCTCATCCAGAGCTTCGACGACCTGAAAGACCGCCTGGCCCGAGTGGTGCTGTTGATTTTGATTGTCAAATTCTTCCAGCAGGCTTTACGCTTGAAGTATCAGGATACCCAGGATTTGCTTTTTTTGGCTCTGGGTATCCTGCTGATTGGCGGGGCGCTTTATCTAACCCAACACCGCCACCCTAAGGAGCATTAATCCCCGATTGCTCACTCCCCCCGGCTATGCTATAATCCGCCCACCTTCACCAGGAGACAGGCATGAAAATTGCTTTAGACGCCATGGGCGGCGACCACGCCCCGGCAGCGGCCGTCCATGCCGCCGTCTGGGCCGCACGGGATTTTGGGTTGACCGTCCAATTGGTGGGCCAGTCCGCAGCGATTGAGGCCGAACTGGCCCACCATAAAACCGCCGGCCTGAACCTGCCCATCATCCCCGCCAGCCAGGTCATCGAAATGCGTGAGCACCCGGCCATCGCCGTGAAAAACAAAAAGGATGCCTCGATGGTGGTTGGTATAAACCTGGTAAAGACAGGCGAAAGCGCGGCTTTTGTCAGCGCCGGTAATTCGGGTGGGGTGCTGGCAGCGGCGCTGTTTGGCCTGGGCCGCATTAAGGGCATCAAGCGCCCGGCCCTCAGCGTGATCTTTCCCAATAACTCGCCGCAGGGATACTGCTTTCTGCTGGATGTGGGAGCCAATACCGATGCCCGCCCGGAATACCTGCTGCAATTTGCGCTGATGGGCCATCACTACGCCAGCGAGGTATTGAATATTGCCAACCCGCGCGTCGGGCTGCTCTCTACCGGCGAAGAAGAAGATAAAGGCAGCATGCTGGTCCAGGAAGTCACCCCGCTGCTAAAAGCCAGCCCGCTTAACTTCATCGGCAATGTCGAAGGCAAAGATGTGCCGGCCGGCCTGGCCGACGTGGTTGTGACCGACGGCTTCACCGGCAATGTTTTTATCAAAGGGGCCGAAGGGGTGGCCTCGATGATTGTCAAACAGTTAGAACGTGAAATCAAAGCCAGGCCGCTGGCTGTTGTGGGCGCTTTATTGGCCCGTCCGGCCTTTCGCGCCCTCAAAGCCAGGCTGGATTATCGCGAGTACGGCGGTGGGCCGCTGTTGGGCGTCAACGGGGTGGTTATTATCGCCCATGGCCGCTCCGATGCCTATGCCATCCGCAACGCCATTCGCGTGGCCAAACACGCCGCCGAAAAGAATATTGTCGGCGTGATTGAGCGCGGACTGAACGAGTCAGCAATAGACCAGCCGGCCCGCGAGGCTGTGGGGTAATCGAAAACGGACATCCAACACCCAACACCAGCTATTCAACTCCATAAAACAAATAACCGTAATCGGGTGGTTATTACCGGCATCGGCGCGATTACGCCCATCGGCCATACCGCCGCCGAAACCTGGGAAAACTTAGTTAAAGGTCAGTCGGGCCTGGCGACCATCACCCTCTTTGACGCGGCCCACCTGCCGACCCGCTTTGCCGGCGAAGTCAAAGATTTTCAGCCGCAGGCCTATATTCCGGCCAAAGAGGCCAAACGCATGGCCCGCTGCTCTCATTTTGCCATTGCCACCGCCGTGCAGGCCGTTGAAGATGCCGGGCTGTCATACCCCTTTACTGACGACCTGGCCGAACGGAGCGGGGCGCTGGTCGGCACGGCCATGGGTGGGTTTGACCGGGCCGAAGATGGCTTACGCGACTATCTGGAACGCGGTTTGGGCAAGGTCAGCCCATTTTCCCTTCCGGCGGCCCTGCCCAATTTGTCAACTTTTCATATCTGCGTTAAGCTGAACGCTCAAGGTTACAGCAACACCACCAGCACCGCCTGCGCCGCCGGAACCATGGCCCTGGCCGAAGCGGCCGAAGTGATTCGGCGCGGGCGCTGCGATGTGATGATTGCCGGCGGCGTCGAGGCCACGATTGTCGAGACGACCTTGGCCGGTTTTAGCGCCATGCGCGCCCTTTCGACCCGTAACGACGACCCGGCCCACGCCTGCCGGCCCTTTGAGGCCAGCCGCGACGGTTTTGTGGTCGGCGAAGGGGGGGCCATGTTTGTTTTGGAGCGATTGGAGCATGCCCTGGCCCGGCGCGCCAGGATATATGCCGAAGTCTTGGGCAGCGCGCACTCATCCGACACCTATCATATCGCCGCCCCCGACCCGGACTCGCGGGGGGCCATTCGAGCCATGCGCTGGGCGCTGGCCGATGCCGGGGTCAGCCCGGCGGAGGTAGATTACATCAACGCCCACGGCCCCGGCACGCCGCTGGGTGATACGGCCGAGACAAAAGCTATCAAATCGCTTTTTGGAGAGCATGCTTACAATATCCCGATCAGTTCGACCAAAAGTATGATCGGACATTCGTTTGGTGCAGCCGGAGCCATCGAAGCTCTGGCCTGTGTGAAGGCCATCGAAACCGGGGTGATTCACCCCACCATTAACTATCAAACACCTGATCCAACCTGTGACCTGGATTATGTTCCCAACCGGTCCCGCCGCCGGCAAGTGCTGGTGGCGTTGTCCAACTCGTTTGGTTTGGGCGGCCAGAATTCCTGTTTGGTTTTGGGCAAATACAAGGACAAGGTATGAGGGTTTACACCAACAACCAATTGATTACCAGCCGGGCCAAGTGGGCCAGGCGGATTGCCCCGCTGACCATGTTTTTTCTCATCGGCGGCCTGATTACTAACTTTATGAGTATGAGTCAACCCCAATATTTCCAGCCGACCCTGATTCTGTTGGCCCTGGGTTTTGTTTTCGCCACCGCCAGCTCACACTTAGTCAATCGCTGGGTCCGCGAGCCACGCGCCGACCAGGTCTTGAGCGCCACCCTCAAAAAATTTGGCAATGATTTTGCCCTGTTCAACTACACGGCCCCACTGCCACACGTGCTGCTAACCCCCAGCCGCTTGTACGCTATTGTCGTTAAAAATCAGGATGGGCAGATTACCGTCAATGGCCGCCGCTTTTCTCGCAAATTTACCTGGTCCCGCTTCTTTCGCTTCTTTGCCGACGAGGGCCTGGGAGCCCCGGCAGCCGAGGCCGAAAATCGCGTGGACAAGTTGGCAAAATTTTTGCGCCAAAATCTGAGCGAGACGGACCTGCCGGAGATTAAACCTTTAATCGTCTTTACCCACAAAGCTGTGGATTTGGTAGTGGAAAATGCCGACATTCCCGTGATGCGGACCAATGAGCTTAAAACCTACCTGCGCGACCAGGAAAAAAGCCGGGCCATTTCTGCGCCCCAACGCCACAAGCTCAGCCAGCTTCTGGCCGGGCAGGTAGAGGAAGCGAAGGGGTAGGGGGACTTACGAGCCTGTGCCCCATCGTCAATAATGAAAATTAAACCGGAGATTGGAGATTAAATTCAATCTCCAATCTCTAATTACCAATCTCTATTCTCAGAGAGGAGTTAACCCATGCCACTTGTTCATCAACGCTACAATGAACGGTTTGTGCAAAATGCCAAAACCAGCAACGAGCCGCTAACCCCAGAGGCTAAATTCGGCGTCCGGGTGGTCAAGGCCGATGTGGCCGAAGGCGAAACTTACTGGCGGTTAGTAGGGGTGCATCACCTTTTGCCCGAAGAAAATGTGAGCAAACATAACATTTACATCGAAGCGTTGGATGAGCAGGGCAATCGCGTTCGCAATCCGATTGCCTGGGCCGGCTGGACCTGGGAAGGCCGGCGGCCCAATGAACGGGCCGATCCCGTACCCCTGGATAAACCGACCAACGAAACAGCCGGCGATATTGCTATCCACTTTGGCCAAAAAGCCTCGGTTTGGATCAAAGGGCTGGGCCGCGACGCCAACGACAAGAGCGACCGGGTGGAAAATTTGCACACCGCCCACCCCGATGAACCACTGCCCGATGGCCGGCTACTCAACACCCTGGGCCATCATTCGTTTTACGTGGTCTTTCAGCGCACTCGCAAAACGAGCGCCGCCGTGCCCGATGGGGTCATCACCGGCCGGGTAGAAGGAGGCCAGGGCCGGCGGGTCAGATTGGTTCAAAATAATCAGGCCGTGGCCGAACAGTCGTTGGACGCTAACCTGGCCTTTCGCTTTGCCAACCTGCCGGCCGGTGTGTACCGGCTGGAAATCCTGGGTACCAATCTGGCTCAGGATAATGTGGCCCTCAGCCCCAGTAACAAAACGGTTAATCTTAACCTGACCCTGGCCACACCGCCGCCCCCAACGGTGACTCCACCGCCACCGCCACCACCCGTGACTCCACCACCAGCGGTGGCCCAACCACCATCCCCGGTGACGCCACCCTCACCCGTAACTCCACCGCCGGTTGTGGCCCAGCCGACTACTCCACCGGCCACGACAAAAACCATCAGCTATTACCTACTTTTAGGTCCGGCCGGCAGCCGCGGGCGACAAACCAACCTGCTGCTGGCCGCCAATTATATTTTGACCTTCTCGCCGACGGTCGGCTTTAGCGTAGCCGAGGCCAAACAGGCCCGCCAGGTCACCATCATCGGCGAAGGTATCAGCGCCGCCGACCAGCAGGCCATCCAAAGCGCCGGGGCGCAGGTTGAGGTGTTAACCGGCGATCCTTATACCCTCGAAGCCAAATTAAACGAGCGGATTCGCAGTGGGCGCGGTTTTGGAGGATAAGTGGAAGGTTGGAGGGATGGAAGGCTGGAAGAAAGGGATTTTTGAGAAGGTTAGCCTGATAAGACTATAGGAGCTTAGAAGATTGTCCTCAAGCTCCCTTGAGTTCCAATGAGTTCCTTGTTTCAGCGCCGCTCATTCATAGTGGAATATATCATCGCCGCCGGTTTGTTAGCCCTGGCAACCGGCGGCTTTTTCTGGCAAATCCTCTTTACCCCCGCTGCCTGGCAGCCGGCCGGCGGGGGCGATTTGGCCCCGTTTTTGTTCCCCAATTACGCCTTTGCCGCCCAAAACCTGAAGCAGGGTGTAATTCCCCTCTGGAACCCGCACCTGTATACCGGCGCTCCCTTTGCCGCCGATATTCAATCCGGCCTATTTTATCCGGTTAATCTGCTGGTCTTTTTGCTTGTGCCGCAATTAACCTACGAATGGCTGGAATACCTGGCTGTTTTCCACTTCTGGCTGGCCGGAGCGACGATGTATCTGTGCCTGCGGCTGCTGGAGCCGGGTGATGGGGGTCAGGGGTCAGGGGTTGGGGGTCGGGGTCAGGAGGTCGAAGTCCTCCAAAACACGCCTCACGCACCACGCCTCACGCCCCTTCCCGCCTTTGCCGGGGCGCTGGCCTTTCAATTCAGCGATCTGTTTATCGTCCATTTTGGCAACCTGAACATGATCGCCGTGGCGGCCTGGCTGCCGCTTATTTTTTTGCTGTTTCAACGCAGTCTCCACCAAAAAAGCCTGGGCTTGGCCGCCGCCAGCGGCGCTGTTCTGGCGGTGGCTACCCTGGCCGGACACATCCAGATCACCCTCTTCATTCTGTTCACCCTGGGTCTCTACACTCTCTGGGGTTTACGATTTACGATTTACGATTTACGATTTACGATTTATAAATCTCCTAACTCACAGCCCCATTTTGCCAGACCCAACTCTAATTTCTTATTTCTTTTTTCTAATTTCCATCCTCCATCCTCTATCTTCTATCCTCTATCCTCTATCCTCCTCACTCTCCTCGTCACCGTCGGCCTATCCGCCTTGCTGCTCTTCCCGGCCTATGAAATGAGCCGCTACACGCCCCGCGCTGAGCTGCCTTACGAAGAGGCGGCGCGTTATTCGCTGCACCCAGTCCAACTGATTGGCCTACTAATCCCCAACTACTTTGGCCGCGACCCGGCGCTGCACTGGGGGCCCTGGGACCGGGTTGAAACCGGCTATATCGGTCTGCTGCCGCTGCTGCTGGCCTTGATTGGGGCGCTGTTTTATCCCGGTAAAATAAAAGGCTTCTTTATCGGCCTGGGCCTGGTGGTCTTGCTGCTGGCCTTGGGCGGCTACAGCCTGCTGCACGGCTGGCTCTATGCCCTGGCGCCCGGTTTCGATCAACTACGCGCCCCGGCCCGCTTTATCCTGCTGCTGGATTTTAGTCTGGCCACCCTGGCCGCCGCCGGCCTCCAGGCTCTCTTACACCCCCTCAGTCCGGCTGCGACCGCGCAATTGGGCAAACTGCTGCGGGTGCTGGCCTGGAGCCTGGGCGGGCTGATTGTCGTCGCTGCTCCGCTGAGCTACTTTGCCCTGCTGGTCACGCAAGACCGCGACCCGGCTATTTTCAATCGGGCCATCGCCGCCGTGACCGGTGTAGCCACGTTTGCCGTTTTCGTTATTGCGGCGCTGGCCCTACTTTATCTGATTTATAATCGTTGGTTACGCGAATATCGAGCCGGAGTAGCGGCCATTGCCTTGATTGCGCTCGATCTCTTCACCCTGGGCTACAACGTAGATGTCGGACATACCAGCCCGGTCAAAGGGTTTGAGCATCCGGCCGCCCTAGCTTTTCTGCGGAGCGACCCCGGCTTATACCGGATCGAAGTGACCACCGATGTCTGGCACGCCTGGCAGCCCAATACGGCTCTGCTGTATGGCCTGTATGATGCCTGGGGGCTGTACAATCCACTCACCCTGGCCGGTCCGACCCTCTACTGGGAAGGCGCGCCGCCACGCAGCACCGGTCGCTACAACTTTCTGGGGGTCAAGTACATCATCGCCGGCAAAGCCGGTGCGCCCGCCGACGGCAACATCGTCCCCGTGTTTGATGACGACCCGGAAATTAATATTTATCTCAATCAAAACGCCCTGGCCCGCGCCTTGTTTGTTCACCAGGCCGAGGTTGTGCCCAATCACGACGCTGCCTGGCAGGCCCTCCGCGCCGACGGTTTTAACCCCGCCGCCGCCGTCATCCTCGAAGCCGACCAATACCCCTCTTCCCTTCCAACCTCCAACCTTCCAACCTTCCAACCTTCCAACCTTTCAACCTCCAACCTCTCCTTCCTCCACTACTCCCTCCACACCATCACCCTCGCCGTCGAAACCGATCAGCCCGGCTACCTGGTGCTGCCCGACGCCTACTATCCCGGCTGGCAGGCCACCCTTGACGATCAGCCCACTACCCTCTGGCGGGCCAACTATGCCTTCCGCGCCGTCTATGTGCCAGAGGGCCGGCACACAGTTCAGTTTGTGTTTGATCCGCTCATCTGGAAAGTCGGTCTGGCGATCAGTAGCATAACCCTATTGGGATTGTTGGGCTGGGCCGGCTTGGCCTGGTGGAAACAGCGCTAACACACTGCATGCACCAGTTTTACCACCAAGGGAGTGGTGTCACCTTCATCAAAGCCGCAGCAGTACAAATCTCAGGCCGGGTATGGATATAGTTTCTTGGAATGGCTGGTCGGCTGAAAGAATGATAAAAAAGGACGATTGCCGGCGCCCGAGTTGTAGCTCAGCGTCAACTGGGGACCAAAGCCACCGCGGCCGGGACTGAGGGCCAGTGGCATGCTCAGGCTGCCCGTACTGGCGATGGCATTGACCTGGAACTTCTCACCAATGCCCTGAAGCGACCCACCTCCTTTTGGCAGAGGTCTTTCCCTCCAGGTAACCAGTTTTCCGTTAACTAGCAGTAAGCAAAGAACGCAGCTTGACCGACTCATCGGCCAGGTTTTTGGCCTCAACCTGGGTTTTGGCCTGGATGAGCGGCATGGTCAGCCGCAAATCTTTGGGCCGGTTGATGGCTACGGCCGCCCCAATACGACTCTCCCGCAGATAAAAGGCCACAAAATCGCGCTGTTCTAAACTACCCCGGACCACAAACTGGTCCCACTCCCCGTGAAAGCCGGCATACTGAATGTTGTACTCATACTGGTCCGACCAGAACCAATGGACTTCCGTGTAGGCTTGTTGTTGGCCCAGCATATTCCGGGCAGCCGTCATCCCTTGCGAGATGGCATTTTGATAATGCTCCACCCGAATGTGCCGCCCCACCAGCGGGTGAAAGTGCCGGGCCACATCTCCGGCAGCATAAATACCGGCAATGTTGGTCTGGCAATACTCGTCCACCACGATACCGTTATCCAGCTTGACGCCCGTTCCCTCGACAACCTCTGTGACCGGCTCAACCCCGACCCCGACCACGACAAAATCACATTCAAGCTGCCGGCCGCTCCGGGTGATGACCCGCTGCACCCGGTCGTTGCCTTCAAATCTCGTCACTAACTCTTCAAAATACATCTCGACGCCACGTTCACGATGAAACCCTTCAAAAACACGCCCCATGTCTTCTCCCAAAATATGAGCCAGGGGTAGTTTTAGAGGTTCAACCACTACCACCTCGACCCCCAGTTGGCGCAGAGTGGCCGCCACTTCGGAACCGATAAAGCCCATGCCGACCAAGACGGCTTTTCGTCCGGCCACAGCTTCCTGGCGAATGAAATCGGCATCTGCTGCATCACGCAGGCTATAAATACCGGGCAAATCGGCGCCTGGCACGGGCAGTTTGCGGTTGCGGACTCCGGTGGCAATCAGAACTTTGTCATAAGGGATGCGCTCGCCGGTTTCAAGTTCGACCGTTTTAACCTGGGGGTCAATCCGCCTGGCCCGCACTCCCAAGCGGGTTTCGATGGTACGCTCTGCGTAAAATTCGGCCGGCCTGAGGGTGATCTCGGCCAGTGATTTCTCGCCCTGCAAATATTTCTTTGACAGCGGCGGGCGTTCATACGGCGGGTGCGGCTCTGCGCCGATGAGAATGATTTTGCCGTCAAAACCCTCCTCGCGTAAGGTAATGGCCGCCACACCTCCGGCCAGGTTCGCCCCAATGATGACCATTGCTGGTGACATTAAATACAATCCTTTCACTCAGGCAGGTTGATAAAAACCTTGTCGCCGCGCCGCGCGGCCGGGTAGGTTTTTAAGTCTTCATGAACGGGCGGCTTAACTGCTTTGCCGGTGGCAACATCGAAGCGGCCGTTGTGCATGGGACATTCAATACAGCCATCCAACACCAGGCCGTTGGCCAGCAACACTTTTTCGTGAGTGCATAAGCCGTCGCTGGCGTAGAAGTTATCCCCTTGCAGGCGATAGACCGCATATTTTTTGCCATTGTGGTCAAAGCCGATGACCTCTTCCTCGTCCAGGTCGTCCACCGCGCAGACTTCCACCCAGGTTCCGGCACTGGTTTGCGGTTTTTCGGCCAAAGTTTGATGGCCGTTCTGTCCATTCACCCTTTCCTGAAGCGGCAACTCGGTCACAACCGGGGCAGGCAAGGGGCGCACAATGTGATGGTCGGGGTTTTCGTAGGCCTGCTTAATCAAAGCGGGGATCATTTCTTTGTAAACTTGCCACAAGCTGGTATAGGGCGGCGGGGTTTGGGCCATAATCGCTTGGTGCAGTTTGGGCAGAGCGTGAAAAGGCACCATCGGGATCACATGATGCTCGATGTGGTAGTTCATATTCATATAAAGGTACTGAAAAACCGGGTTGATATAAACCGTGCGGGTATTTTGGCGATGATCGCGGGTGTTTTCGGCCAGACCGGCGTGTTGGGTCAGCCCCAAAAGCTGGTGCAGCCAGCCGCCATAAAAACGGGGCAGGCCGATGAACATCAGCGGCAGAAAACTGCCGATGGCATAGGACCAAATTCCGAAAGCAATAAAAATGGCGACATAAATGCGGCTGGACCAGTACATTTTCTGCCGGACTGTTTCGGGGACGTAGGTCCGCACATTGGCATCGGGCCGGCCCAGGGCATGCCGGACAATCCGCAGCACTTCCGAGGGACCGCTGTACAGCCAGAAAAAGTCGCCCATTATTTTGAGCAGGTCGGCCGGGCGCATCACCTGAATTTCGGGATCCTGCATGACAATGATCGTATCGGTATGATGGCGGGCGTGGCTCCAGCGCCACAGGTGGGCCTCGCGCAAGGTCATGAAGGAGCTAACATGATAGAAAAACTCGTTGAGCCAGCGGGTTTTGAAGGGGGTGCCGTGGCCACATTCGTGCCAGCGGGCATCGGCAGAGGAGTAGATGGTTCCAAAGGTCAAAAAGGCGGGGATGGCCCACCACGTCCCCCAGGACAAAACAGCCAACCAGCCGCTGGCAATGAGCAGCAGAATCCATAGCCCAAAGTGAAACAGGGCCGGGCCGTCGCTGCGTACCATCAGCGCCTTGAGTTCTTTGCGCGGGATATCGGGGGACCACCATGTTCCCTCCACGCGCTCTTCGATTAAATCATCATTCAGCGCCACGGCGTTTTGCGCTTTACCCACCAGCGAGTAGTCACGTTTGGCAAATTTATTAAGCAGCATTGTTGTTTTCTCCCTTCAAACTTTTTTGAAATAGGGGCCAATTGATGCCCAATTTTGTGTTCTTCTAACAAAAAAGGATTGTAGCATCCGCTGTAAGTGGGAGGGAGTAAGACAGGCTTTCCTGCTCCCCACCCTAAATATGGAGAAGGTTGCTCCATCCCAGGAGCCGAATTAAGTTAATAGCAAAATGGCCGCTAGTGCTTTGTCTATGTAAAAATGATAAGTTCGTAGTGACGACTTTAGTCGTTTTTTAGTCTAGTTAAGCGACTGAAGTCGCTACTACAACCCATCAAATTAACATTGACTGACCACTAGTTTTCATTAATCCCGTTGGCTGCCCCTATGCCCCCCCAACAGCGATTTGACCATCCGGGCGACACTGCCGGCGTCGGGCGAAAAACTGTCTGCGCCAACTTTGTTGGCAAAATCCTGGGTAATCGGCGCTCCCCCAATGATGATCTTGACCTTGTTTCGCACCCCGGCATTGGTCAGTGCCTCAATCGTGTTGCCAATCGAGGCTACCGTCGTCGTCAAGAGGGCCGACATGCCCAACAACTCAGGTTCATGCTGCTGAACCGCTTCGACAAACTTCTGCGGCGAGACATCGGTACCCAGGTCAATAATCTGGAAGCCGGCCCCTTCTAACATCATCGCCACCAAATTCTTGCCAATATCGTGCAGGTCTCCGGCCACCGTACCGATGACCACCTTGCCCAGCGTTTTGACCTCGGCCTGAACCAGCAGCGGCTTGAGGATTTCCAGTCCCTTCTGCATCGCCCGAGCGGCAATCAACATTTCGGGGACGAATTTTTCACCCGCCTCAAACAGGCAGCCCACCTCGATCATAGCCGGAATATATCCCTGGTGCAGGATTTCCGGGGCAGAAACACCGGCTTCCAGGGCGGCCTGGGTTTCGGCGGCCACCGCTTTGGCGTTGCCTTTTAGAACCAATATCAAATAAGGCCGTAGCATAGGGCCTCGCGCCCGCCCACAAGGGGCTAAACTACGTTATTTGAAAAGTATTGGTTCTAGGCCCGCGGATGGTCGCCACATCTACCCCCAAAGCTTGCTGGAGATCAGGCTTGATTTCGCCTAGCATCTGGTAGGGTTCAACCACTTTGACCGGCGTGCCGGGGGCATCCAGGCCCAACGCCTGCCGTAATTTATAAACAATGCTGACGTGCATGCACGTAACTACGCTGCCGCCTAGGTCGAGCGGCACGCGATCTGGCTCTTTATGATTGAGGGCTAGGTTGACTCGTTCTCGTGAATTCATCTGGGTTCTCCTGAGTCCAATCTAAATTAACCGACGGGCGTACATTGCCGGTCGTTCCCAATCTGGCACGGCCTGGGGTTGGCCTGTTTTGGCTGACTGGATGCAGGCATCCGCCACCACCATCGCCATATAGCCATCCCACACTGTCGGCCCGGTCGGCTGCCCCTCGATCAACGATTGCACCCAGACCTGTGCCTCACGAATGTAGGCCGTATCGAAGCGGACTAACCAATCCGGATCTATCGTTTGAAACTGCTTGCGGCTTTGCTTCACCGTTGGGGCAGACGCGGGTGCGGTTCGGGCCGCGCCCTGCGACCCGGTTAACTCCACATCCACCTGATAGCCGAAGTGAGAGTCGGCATTCATCTCGATCACCCCCAGTGCGCCATCCTTAAAAACCATCTGCACCAGTAATAACCGGCAGGTTTCGGGTCGAGTTTTTTCTGCCCTGACCCATTGGGTATAAACCTGGGCGACCTCCTGGTTGAGCAGCCAGCGGGCCGAGTGAATGTCGTGAACGGCCGAGTTGATGATCACATCTTCGACGGTGCGCGGTTCGGGCAAACCCTCGCCGGTGTGAATGCCGTGAAACATAAGCGGCTGGCCAATATCACCCCGATCCAGCAATTCTTTGAGGGCCTGATGAGCCTGATCATACTCGCGCATAAAGCCCAATTGAACCAGGCGACGCCCACCGGCCAGTTCAGCCTGGAGCACTTTCTCCGCGTCGGCTATGTTTGTAGCCAGCGGTTTCTCGCATAGGGCCGGTTTACCTGCGGCGAGGCAGGCCAGGGTCAACTCGGCGTGGAACGGGTCGGGTGAGGCGATGATTACCGCTTGCACCGCCGGGTCGGCGATCAAAGCCTGGGCCTCGCTGTAGACGGTCGCCTCGCCACATTCGGCCGCCACCCCCGCCGCCCGTCCCTGGTCAATATCCATCACGGCCACAACTTTAGCGTCGGGGGTTTTGTGCGCCAGATTTCGGGCGTGGCGTCCGCCCATACCGCCTGTGCCAATTACACCAATTTGGATCATAAGGATTCCACCTCTGAGGGAGGGATGGGTTGAGGCCCCGCCCCAATCACGGATTGATCAAAATCAACAATCGAGCCGGTCATCATGCCCGACTCGTCGGAGGCTAAAAAGGCTACGGCGCGGGCCACCTCTTCGGGTTTGAGCAGCCGGCCAAACGGCATAGCTGCCTCGGCCTGGGCCAGCCACTCATCCCCGGCCCCGTGATATTGGCGTTGGATGGTATCTTCACCGGGCGTGTCCATCCAGCCGATATTGAGCGTATTCACCCGAATGTGGTGGCGCATAACGGTGTAGGCCACGTTTTTGGTCAGGGTCATCAGCGCCCCTTTTGCGGCGGCATAGGGCATCAAAATAGGCACGTTGCCATAAGCTGCCAGGCTGCCAATATTGACGATAGAACCGGCCACCCGGTCACGCCGCATCAATTTGGCCGTCTCCTGGATCAACAAAAAAGGTGCCCGGACATTGACCGCCATAATCCAATCCCACAATTCGGGCGAAGTATCCCAAATCGTGCCTCGAGGCGAGGCGCCCGCTGCATTGACCAGAATATGGACCGTGCCAAAACGCTCATCGGCAGCGGCGACAATCCGCCGGCAATCTTCCACCTGGGCCAGATCAGCCTGCACAAAACGCACGTCACAGCCGGTACTGCTCAGTTCAGCCGCTAGGGCCTGGCCGCGCTCGGCGCTGCGCCCGCAGATGATCAGGCCGGCTGCTTTGCGCTCGATAAATAAGCAGGCCGTCGCCTCGCCCAGTCTCTGGGTGCTGCCGGTAATAAGGGCGTATTTGCCGGATAGGCTGGATTTATAATTATTTTCCATAATGAGTCTTTAACGATTCTTGCGCTCGTCAATGATCACGGCGACGACGATAATCGAACCTTTGACAATGGTCTGCCAGTAGGCTGACACATTCAGCAGGTCCAACCCGTTGTTGAGCACGCCAATGATCAGCGCGCCGACAATCGTCCCCCAAATGGTACCAATGCCGCCCGATAAGCTGGTGCCGCCGATGACCGCGGCAGCGATGGCATCCAATTCAATGCCAACCGCCAGGCCGGGCTGCCCCGAGCCAATCCGAGAGGACAGCACCAGGCCGGCCAAACCGGAGAGCAGACCGGCAATGGTATAAACACCGATTTTGATGCGGCCAACGTTTAAGCCAGAGATAAGCGCAGCCTGCTCGTTCCCACCGATGGCATAAATGTGCCGGCCGAAGCGGGTGTTGTTGAGCATGATATGCGCGCCTACGGCCACAACCACCAGAATGATCACGGGCAAAGGGAGACCCAGGGGAGGCTGGTCAGGAATTGGAATGACTTTGAAAATCTCACCTTGGCCGATGTAGTTGTAGGTGTCGGTCAGACCACTGACCGGCCTATCAGAGTAGATCAGGGCAAAACCACGCGCTACCGTCATCATCCCCAACGTCGCAATAAAGGCCGGAATCTTAAACCTGGCAATCAGGCCGCCGTTGATAAAGCCACACAGCGCCCCAATCGCCAGGGCTACCAGAATGGGGACAATCACCGGTAGCTCCAGGCCAGGGTACTTGGCCCCACTCCAGTCTACCCGCTGGGCCAGGCTGGCCGCAAAGACCGCAGCCAGGGCCACGACAGAGCCGGAGGACAGATCAATACCGGTGGTAATGATGACCATCGTCACGCCGATGGCGATTAAACCCATCACCGAAATCTGCCGGACCACATTAAACAGATTCCTGGGCTGAAGAAAGGCATCAGAGAGAAGCCACATGCCGACAAACATGGCCAGAAAAATAAAGACAATCGCATACTTTCTGATGAAAGTATTGAGCCACTCGCGATTGAGATTCTTTTCTAATACCTCTGGGGTCGTTGCACTTTCCATAATTGAACTCCTCCGTTCCTCTTATCTACTTGCAATCTCTGGCCGAGCCTCGGCAAATGGGCTATTCCCGGTGGCAGCCTGCATGATCGCCTCCTGCGTGGCATCTTTACGTTCAAATACCCCCCCCACTCTGCCTTCGTGCATCACTAGAACTCGGTCGCTCATGCCCAGAATTTCTGGGAGTTCCGAAGAAATCATAATAATTGCTTTGCCTTCCTGGGCCAACAGACACATCAACTTATGAATCTCGGCTTTGGTCCCCACGTCAATCCCGCGCGTGGGTTCATCTAAAATAAGGATATCAGGTGTGGTCAAAAGCCAGCGGGAAACCAAGACTTTCTGCTGATTCCCGCCCGACAGCAGCTTAATGAGCTGATCCATACTGGGGGTTTTGATGCTCAGCCGGCTCTTTTCCTGATTACAAGTTATTTCGATACGCCGCCGATCAAGAAACCCCCTTTTTTCGTAATTGGGCAGGCTGGCAATCATCATATTATCTCGCACCGGCAGGACGCCCAAAATGCCGGTGAGCTTTCTGTCTTCGGTCAGCAGGGCCAGGCCATGCTTGATCGCATCGGCCGGGGTGTTAATACGAACCTTCTTGCCTTTGATGGTGATTTCACCCGCATCAATTTTGTGAATCCCAAAGATACCTTCGATCACTTCAGTTCGACCGGCCCCCATCAAGCCGGCTATGCCCAGAATCTCGCCGCGCCGCAAGTCAAAGCTGACATCTTCGACAATGCCCTTGCGGGTCAGGTTACGCACCGATAAAACAACCTCACCAATGGGCGCTTCCTCCTTGGGGAACATAGCGGTTAGTTCACGCCCGACCATCATCGCAATCAGTTTATCGCGGTTGGTTTGCGCGGCGGGGACGGTAGCAATATGCCTGCCATCCCTCAATACGGTGATTTCATCGGCAATCTGGAAAACCTCGTCCATCTTGTGGGTGATATAAATAATGCCGACGCCCTTGGCCTTGAGAGAGCGAATGATGGTGAAAAGATGGGCCACTTCGCGCTCCGTGATGGCCGAGGTCGGCTCATCCATAATTAGCAAACTGGCTTCGTAGGAGATGGCTTTGGCAATTTCAACCATCTGCTTGTTGGCCACGCTCAGGTCTTTCATCAGCGTGGCCGGATTAATCTCAATCTCAAGTTGGTTAAGCAGCACTTTAGTATCAGCGTACAGTTTCCGCTTGTCAATCAAGCCAAATTTGCCCAACGGCTCACGGCCCAGAAAGATATTCTCCGCTACGGCCATATAGGGGACCGGCGAAAGCTCCTGGTGAATCATCGAGATACCCAGCTTGAGCGCCGTCTCCGTCTTGTCAATCGTAACGGGTTGGCCCTGGAAGGTGATCTGACCGCTGTCTGGAATATACATCCCATTGAGAACCTTCATCAAGGTGGATTTCCCGGCTCCGTTTTCTCCCATCAGGGCGTGGATCGTCCCGCGGCGGACGGTCAACTGGACATCGCTCAAGGCTTTGACCCCTGGGAATGACTTGGAGATGTTCTCCATCTGGAGAATAATATTATTCTCAGTCATGCTTTCGCTCCTACTGTTTGACAAGTGTACCAGACCCTAAAGGTCTTTGAGACCTTTAGGGTCTTTTTGTTACCTCGTCATTCGGTTATCCAGACTTACTTCATATAATCCTTATAGTTTTCAGGGGTTACGGGTTCGTAGGGAATCCAGGTGATTTGGTCAATCTTCTCGCCTTTGGCCAGGGCGATGGCGGCCTTGATCCCACCTTCACCCTGTCCAGCGGCGTTCTGGAAAACCGTCATATTCAAGCGGCCTTTGTCCATCTCGGCCAGCGCATCGGGCGAGGCATCCACCCCGGCTACCAGGATTTGGCCCAGTTTGCCCGCTGCCTCAATCGCGCTCAATGCCCCAATCGCCATCTCATCATTGTTGGAGGCCACCGCGTCAATCTGATCGCCGGTGGACAGCCAGTTCTCCATCAAAGCCAGGCCCTGGTCCCGGCTCCAGTTGCCGGTATCCTCCTTGATGATCTTGATGTCAGGATACTTCTCAAACACCTGTTTGACCCCGGCGGTGCGCTGTTGAGCCGCTTCCTGAGCCAGGTTGCCCTGCATAATCACCACGTTGCCCTTGCCGCCCAGCTTCTCCGCCAGCCACTCCGCCTGGAAGATGCCCGCGTCTATCGAGTCAGACCCAACATAGGCCACCCCTTCCGGCAGGTCTGCCGGTTTCCGGTTGACATAGACCAACGGTATCCCCGCATCCTGCGCCGCTTTGGTCATCGGCTCCACCGCATCGGTGTTGGCCGGAATGACGATGATCGCATCCACCCCCTGCGCTACGAAGTTTTCCACCTGGCCTAACTGTACCGCCACATCCTCTTTGGAGTCAACCGCAATCAACTCCACCCCAGGCTGGCTTTCAGCATAGGCCGTCATCGCATCCCGCAGCGTCGTCAGCCACAGGTCGTCAAACAGCATCGTCAACCCAATCTTGATGGTCCCATCGTCGCCCGCTTCGGCAGCGGGCGCTTCAGCGGCGGGTTCTTCCGTCGCAGCCGGCGCTTCGGCGGCTGGCTCTTCAGTTGCCGCCGGCGCTTCGGCGGCCGGTTCTTCTTTCGCCGGCTCTTCCTGGGCTGGTTGCGCTGCGCCACCGCCACAGCCGCCCAATGCCACCGCCAGCAGTATAATGACTATCAATACCGACAAGAACTTTTTGTGCGAAACCATTGTTTTCCTCCTTTGGAAACTATGAAAAAAATTTATTATAGTCAAAGCCGGCCAAGGCTTTTAACCCTAAAAAAAGTTACTGCACCTCAAAATAAGGCGAGAGGACCCGCAAAGCCGCTTCCCGCACTTGCACCGCCAGCTCTTTGGGGTCCCAGTCCCAGTATTCCGGGCGGAACAATTCAACCGAGCAGTCGCCGTCATAGCCTAGCTTTTGCAAGCGTTGGCAAATATCGGCCAGGGGGATAACGCCCAAACCGGGCAAGATCCGTTTGGCATCGGTGATGGCTTCTTTGGGCAGGTCTTCCAAGTCGTCCAGGTGAAAGGTAAAGACATGGGCCAGGTCAACTGCCTCGATTTCACTGAACAGCCCGCCGCCGCCATACAGATGGGCGCAGTCAATCACCAACCCCACATTATCGCGCCCCGTTTTTTGCACAATTTCCCAGGCCCCGCGCGGAGTCCGCACCGAGCACCAGCCAAAGCCCAACAGTTCAAAAGAGAGTTTGACTTTATACTCGGCGGCAATCCCGCCCAGGTCGCGCAGTACTTTTACATGTTCGTCCACAATTTCGTTCCAGGTGGTTTCCCGCGAGGGGGTGGGGCTGGGCACAACCACCACCGTGGGACAGCCAATCACCTGGGCGATGTGGCACAGTTCGCGGCACCTGGCCCGGATTTGGGGGTACTCGTCACCCCGAAAGGTAATAAACTCAATCGAATTGATAGACATCGGGGCTACACCATTTTTGGTCAGCAGCGTCTTCAGGTCGTCCAGCGAGTGGCTGGACAGATACTTGTCAATCTTGGCCCCCCACAATTCCAGAGCTTTGAAACCGGCGTGGGCCGAAGCTAGAACATCGGTTTCGAGGTCAGAGGTCATCGAGGTGGCTCCATGAAAACCTAATCTCATTGATCATGCTCCTTTTGTTAAAATTTTTTGGGGGGTGCAGTTGAGTCTCGTACTACCAGTTCAACCGGCAGGGTTATGGTTTGTGCCGGCAAGTCACCTTGTTTTTGGACCAACTCCAAAATAATTTGCGCGGCCCGGCGGCCCATCTCGGCGATAGAAAACTTGACCGTTGTTAAGCGCGGGTTGAGGTAGGATGAGCTGACCGTGTCATCGTAACCCACCACCGAGATGTCGTGAGGCACCGCCAAACCGGCGTCGTAGATAGCGCGTATGGCGCCCATTGCCAAGACATCATTGTGGGTAAACACCGCCGTGGGTGGGTTGGATAAGGCCAGCAACTGTTGCATCGAACTATAACCGGCGGCCTGTCCGGCTTTGCTCTCGACGACCAGAGCCGGGTCAAAGGGAATATTTGCTTCTTCTAGCATGTCACAATAGCCAACAAAGCGCAGGGTACTGAGTGCGCTCGCCGGTTCGCGCTTAATCAAACCGATGCGGCGATGCCCCAACGACAGGAGGTGTTGCGTAGCCAGACGGCCGCCGTGCCGGTCGTCAATGGCAATGCAATGGGTGTTCGGCAGATCGTGCTCCAACACAACCGTTGGAATATTGGTTTGCTGAAGCGGTTTGAGAATTTCTTGGGGTGACTCACTGGGAATGGTAACGACGCCATCTACCTGTTTGGCTCTTAAGAGTTGGGCTAGTTTTTTTTCCTTATGCGGGTCGCGTCCGGTACCACACAACATCACCATATACCCTTCGGCGGCGCAGGCTTTTTCCAAACTGTCGGCAATTTCGGCAAAGACCGGGTTGGTCAGGTTGGGCAGAATCAAACCGATGGTGGCCGTCTGTTTTCGGCTCAGGCTGCGGGCCAATTCATTGGGATAGTAGCCTAATTCTTCGATAGCTTTTTTGACTTTAGCCTGAGTTTCCAGCGATACAGGACGTGGCCCATTGTTCACCACGTATGATACAACTGCCACCGACACCCCAGCGCGTTCAGCGACTTCTTTACGGGTAACTTGTTGGTTTTTGGCCATGCCCTCACCCCAGCGTATCTCGGTATCAATTTATTTGTCAATCGTTAAGACAAGAGCTTTGGCTATACTTTGGACTAAAGCTTCGTGGGGGAAGGCAAAAATGAGAAGTTACTTGGCAAAGCTGGTCCCCTTTGACGTGGGTTGTCTTCCTTGACTAGACCTTTTTAGATTTTGGTTTAACAGGAGTTATCTACGCGGGTTGTCTACCCGCGTAGACTAGCATAAACCATCTGGCTTGTCAAGATGGTCAACCTTAAATTTGGACGGGACGCCAGCAGGTCAACCTGTTCTGCCTGGCTTGTCTACTGTTCATCTCGGGCAAACCTTTCATCCGACAAAAACAGGGCCGCGCCTAATCCGGCCTCACTGGTGATGCGTAACTGGATGGCAGACAGTTGTCCAACAGGGTCAAAAAGACCGCTTCCAGGGCAATCGGGTTGGCTATGTCAATACCCATCAGTCACTTCCATCACCGTACGAACCAACCTGGAGGGGGTGAACAAGGGCCGGGGTGAGCGTCATCTCAAGACCAGCCCCCGCAAAAATTTGCCTTTTGACTCTTGAAACCGATTGTGATAGCATGATGACCAACTAAAAATAAAAAACCGCTACATTAAACCTATAGCGGCTTTGTTTTGCCCCCGTAGCTCAGTGGATAGAGCAACTGCCTTCTAAGCAGTGGGTCGCCTGTTCGAGTCAGGCCGGGGGTGCTAAATCCGAAAACCCGTAGGTTGGCATCCCTATGCCAGCCGATGACACCGGGGATGCGTCATCTACAGAGGTTTTCGGATAGGCTCTAATAATAATTGAAGATACAAGGCCCCATCTTTAGGCGATGGGGCTTTGTGTTCGTTGTAGGTTTCTACCTGTCCGCAGGCGCGGAGGATGGCATTAACTGAACCCGGACTACTATACTGCCCGCAGGCACAAACTGAGCTTTTTGCCAGTGTAGAAAAACGCAGTTTGTATCCGTGCAAAGTATATTTGCCAGAGAAACGTGCGGAGCGGGTGAGACACACAGGACCCAAGATGAACTAAATAGGGCGACTGTGTCGATCAGAAATTTTTTACAAGGAGCAACCCAATGACTGTTCATAACCTGGAACCAGTCCCCATCGATTCTCTCGATACTTCTTTATATGAAGTCCAAACATTCACTGAGGGGCCAGAAGGCCGCCTGCCGTTGGATGAAGCCTATTTACGCAACGCACCCAGCGGCGATCTTTTTGGGCTGAGTCAAAATGTCGGTATGGGCTGGAACCCTGCCGGGCTGCGCCGGAAAGAGTTCCTCATCCTGAGTACCCAGGGTGGGGTGCGGGCCGCCGACGGCAGCCCCGTCGCCTTGGGTTATCACACCGGTCATTGGGAGGTGGGCCTGCTGGTGCAGGCGGCGGCCCAAGAATTTAAGACGCAAGGCTGTATCCCCTTTGCCGGCTTTGTCAGCGACCCGTGCGATGGCCGAACACAAGGTACGCCGGGCATGATGGACAGCCTGCCTTACCGCAACGACGCCGCCATGGTCCTGCGCCGTCTGATCCGCTCCTTACCGACCCGGCACGGGGTCATGGCGATTGGCACCTGTGACAAAGGACTGCCGGCCATGATGCTGGCGTTGGCCGGCCAGCTTCACCTGCCCGGTATTATCGTCCCCGGCGGGGTTACGCTTCCGCCCGCCCACGGCGAGGATGCCGGCAAATTCCAAACAGCCGGAGCGCGTTTTGCCCACGGCGAAATCAGCCTGGAAGAAGCAGCCGAGTTGGGCTGCAAAGCCTGCGCCTCGCCCGGCGGCGGCTGCCAATTTTTGGGGACTGCTGCTACCAGTCAAGTCGTTAGCGAAGCGCTGGGGTTGTCGCTGACCCATTCCGCCCTGGCCCCTTCCGGTCAGCCCATCTGGTTGGACCTGGCCCGGCGCTCGGCCCAGGCTCTGATCCACCTGGAAACGGCTCAGCTTACCCTGGCCGACATTCTAACCGAAGACGCTCTGCATAATGCCATGGTCACGCATGCGGCCTTTGGCGGCAGTACCAATTTGCTGCTGCATATTCCGGCGATTGCCCATACGGCCAGGCTGCCCCGCCCAACGGTAGCCGATTGGACCCGGCTCAACCGGCTGGTTCCCCGGCTGGTGGATGTTTTACCTAACGGCCCCCGCAACCATCCCACCGTCCAGGTTTTTCTGGCCGGCGGCGTGCCCGAGGTTATGCTGCATCTTCGCCAACAAGGACTGCTCCGGCTCGAGGCCCTGACTGTTCAGGGCCGGCCGTTGGGCGAGATGCTGGAATTATGGGAAAGGAGCGAGCGGCGCAAGCGCCTGCGAGAGCGCCTCTTTGCCCAGGATGGGATTGACCCGGATGAGGTCATTATGAGTCCGGCGGCAGCGCGGGCGCGAGGTATGACCAGCACCGTCACTTTTCCGCGAGGCAACCTGGCCCCGGAAGGTTCGGTGGTCAAAAGCACCTCGATTGATCCGAGTGTGGTAGACGCCGATGGGGTTTATCGCAAAATCGGCCCGGCCCGCGTCTTTACCAGCGAACGGGCGGCCATCGCCGCCATTAAAGGCCAGGCCGGACAAAGGATTCAGCCGGGGGAAATCATGGTTTTGATCGGGCGCGGCCCGCTGGGCTGTGGGATGGAGGAGACGTACCAAGTCACGTCGGCGCTCAAATTTTTGCCCTGGGGTAAAGAAGTCGCCTTGATTACCGATGCCCGTTTCAGCGGAGTCAGCACCGGGGCCTGCATCGGCCACATCGGCCCGGAAGCGTTGGCCGGCGGCCCGATTGGCCGGGTGCGCGAAGGGGATACAATCCAGATTATCATTGACCGGAACGAGTTGACCGGCAGCCTTGACCTGATTGGGCACGATGGCCAGCAGTACAGCCCGGAGCAGGGGGCTGTAGTGCTGGCAGCCCGTCCCCCCCATCCCGACCTGGCTCCTGACGCTCAGCTGCCGGACGATACCCGCCTGTGGGCCGCGCTGCAAAACGCCAGCGGCGGTGTCTGGGGCGGCTGTGTTTACGATGTCGAGGCCATCATCGAGTTGCTAGAAGCCGGCCGCCAGGCGTTGGGACGGTGATGACAGCTAAAGTGAGGGGGACCACTCAGCCATGTCATTTCGAGCAACCTTAGGAGCGAGAAATCTTCTAATCCGTCGTTTGCAAACAGCGGCCTCTAAGATTTCTCGGCTTTCAGCCTCGAAATGACATAAAGAGTGAGCAGTTACAAGTGAGGTATGTATTTAAAGCTGAAAGGGTTGGGTAAGAACTTCAATTTCAAGTTGATGCGTTTTTTGTTCCCCCGCTGCCAGCATGGGTAGACGGCCCTGGCGGCGCTCTTCAGCCCGGCCCATCACGGTGCAATTGGCCGGTTCCAAGCCCATCACATACGCACCTTCGCCGACCATGCGCCATTGCCAAAAATAGGGCAGTTCATCCGGACGGTAGCGAACACTCAAGCCCAAACCCCTCCCGCTGTTGAACCGGCGGTTGACCAGGGCGGCGATGGCCCAGCCATCGGCGGCCGGAGTGACACGGTGCTGGTGGACCTGTTCTTTAAAACCGGGAGTGGGCGGCGCGCCCTGTTTGGCTACATCCAGCCCTTTGGCGGCTTCGGCATCGCGGGGGATGATTTCTGAGTTGATGATCAGTTCGCTGTCCGCGTCGAGCAGGGGAAAGCCAGCGTTGATGTGGTATAGGACCATCAAGGGGGTTGGGGCAAAGCCCTGGTTTTCAAACACGTCCTTGATGGCAATGGTCCGGCTACCCAGTTTAGTGGTCAGGGTGCGGGTCAGCAGCACATTTTCGCCAAAGAGCCGCGTCTCACGCACTTTGCCGCTAATCCGCAAAATGTAGTCATCGCCCTGCCATTCGGTCTCGTAATAAACCTGTTTGGCCGGCAGGTGGCTGGCCCGGCCATGCAGTCCAAAATGCTCACCGTTGTCCTCGCTGGGGACGCCGACGTTCATAAAACCGCATGTGACCATTAATCCACCGTAAAAACTGCGCAGAAAACCTAACCCGGCCGGCTCAAAATAAGCGGGATGGGTAAGACCGCTGGCAGAATGCCAGACCAACGACGCGCCGTTCCATTCGGCGTCGGCAATATCCAGGCCGCGATCGGGTAGAACGGTGAAACGCAGGCCGCTGCCGGTGCGGACATCGAGGGCGCGCACGCCGTTTTCATTGCCGTCGTTGAGGCTCAGGGAGCGGATACCGGCCAGTTGCGACATATCGCCCACTCGCCGGCGCAAGTCGGCGCTGGAATAGGTTTTACCAAAGAAATAGGGCATAGAGTTAGTCCCTCCTAAGAAAATAGCTTCGTAGGGCAAACTGTTAGTTTGTCTGTAATTAGGACAAGCTGTTAGCTTGTCCTACGGCTTACGGCCAATTTTCATGATAGATGGCGCGTCACTGGCTCGTGAACACCCCTGCTTTAAAGCTCAAGGTTGTGGTAATAGCTAGAAGATAATTTATTCACCTGGCTTTGTCAATTTGGAAGCAGTTGCACTCATTTTTTAAGGAGAACCGCCGATGCAAGTAGCCGCACGAACTCGAATCGCCTTTAAGCGTGGCATCCCGGATCGGGTGCCGATCCACTGCTGGCTGGGCCTACCGCTTATCCGGTCGCTTAAGCCGCAACATAAGTCTATGTTTGAAATGCTGCAATGGTGGATTGATGATCCACTGGGCAGCATTGTCAAAATGCAGGCCGATTTTGGTCTCGACCCGCTGATGACCACCTACAGCCAGCACATCGGCGAGGTGGAAATCTGGCCGCGCATGCTCATTCCCCGGCCTCTAGAAACGGATACCTGGCACGAAACGTTTTACGAACGGGCGCGGGGCGAAGGCTGGCGCGAACACCAACATCACATCCGTACTCCGGCGGGCGACCTTGATTACAGCTACCGCACCGAGGATGGCTACGGCACGGCTTCACAGGATTACATGCTCAAGGGCGACAATCCCGAAGCCAAACTCGAAGCTCTACGCTACTTTCCCAGCGCCGAGCTGTATGACATGACCATCTTAAAGGGCATGGTTGAAAAAGTGGGTGAAAAGGCCTGGTGGCTGCATCACTGCCCCGGCCCGTGGGACATGGCGGCGCAGGTGCGGGGGATTGTCAATCTCTCCATGGACATCTATGACCGGCCCCAGTTTGTGCATGCGCTGATGCGCCTCTGCACCGATTGGCTTAAAGTGTATTACCGGCGCTTGGGCGAAACCGGCCTGCACTCCATCTCGATGAATGAAACGTGGGTGGGGGTGGGCCTGGCCCCCAAGGTTTACCGCGAATTTATCCAACCCTACCAGGCAGAATGTATTGCCGCTGCCCACGCCGCCGGGTATCTGGTGAGCCTGCACAATTGTGGCCGGGGCGCTCAATTTCTGGAAGATATGATTGACACCGGCCCCGACGCGCTGGAAACGATCACCTCCAAAAAGACATCGGGCGATTTTGATCTGGCCGATGTCAAGCAGCGGGTGGGCAGCCGGGTCTGTTTGTTTGGCGGCTTCAACGAGCACATTCTCAAAAGCGACAATCCCGATGACGTGCGAGACGAGGTCAAACGCTGTCTCGATGCCGCCGCCGGCGGCGGCGGCTATATTTTGCGCTCCACCGGCCAGATTTTCCACAGTAATCCAGGTATGTTGGAGGTGATGTGCCAGACGGCCAGGGAGTATGGCCGGTATTAGAAAGAGAGATATTATGGACTACGACAAAGATAAAGTAGATGAAATGATCCTGGCGCTGCTCTATCTGACCAGTTCCAGGGATAAATATGCCACTCGGGCCTGGAAGGGCCTGGATTGGGCCACGTTGGACCGGCTGTACAAAAAAGGCTACATCAGCGACCCCCAGAGCAAAAGCCCGTCGCTGGCGCTGAGTGAAGAAGGGGCGAAGCTTTCCAAAGAGCTATTTTTCAAATATTTTGGGGCCAAAGAATAAACATTAGTAAACCATCTCCCCGCGCACAAAGGCTGCGGTACGCGGATCGGTGGGGGCTTCAAAAAAGGTGGGGGTTGGCGCAATTTCGACCAGGCGGCCTTCCAGCAGCAGGCCGGTACGATGAGCCAGCCGCTTGGCTTGAAAAACGTTGTGCGTGACCAGCACAATCGTGGTACTACGCGCGCAATTTTCCTCGGCCACAATATCCTCAATGAGCTTGACATTATAGGGATCAAGGTTGGCAGTGGGTTCGTCCATGAGCAGCACCGTCGGCTGAATCACCAAGGCGCGGGCCAAGGCCACGCGCTGGGCTTCGCCACCGCTCAAGGTACGCGCCGATTGATGGGCCAGCTTGCTTAAGCCCACTCGTTCCAAGGCTGCGGTTACGGCCTGGTCAATGGCTTTTTTATCCTGCTGCCGTACCTTGAGACCATAGGCCACATTCGCGGCTACAGAACGATTGAGCAGCACCGGGGTTTGAAAAACGGTGGTCACCTTGCGGCGCTGCTCCAAAGGGGGAAAGCTGCCGTTCAGGCTGCTCTGCTCAAAACGCAGCAACCCCTGGGCCGGCTGCTCTAAAAAGTTGAGCAGCCGCAGCAGTGTACTTTTGCCCGCTCCGCTGGGACCGACCAGAGCCAAGATTTCACCTTCAAAAATTTCCAACCGTTCTATCTGCACAACCACACGGTCACGATAACTCTGGCTTAGATTCTGGAGTTGATAAATAATCCGGCCCGCCATCAAGATGTTGCCTATCCGCCTATCGCTTTACTTACTACCGCTGCAAATCCCGGCCCTGGAGTTGGGTCATCAGCAGGTTGGTGCAGAAAGATAAAATTAAGAGAATAATGCCCAGGGCAATGGCTAAATCAAAATTGCCCTTCTGTGTCTCCAAGATAATGGCGCTGGTCAAGGTGCGGGTCTTGCCGGCAATGTTGCCGCCGGTAAGCATGACCGCGCCCACTTCTGAAATAACCGCGCCAAAGCCGGCGGCGATGGAGACAATAACGCCAACTCTCGCTTCCAGCAAAATAGCAACGGTGGCCTGCCAGTCGGTCGCCCCCAAGGCCCGTAACTGCTGGCGCAAGTGGGGATTGACGCTCATCACGGCAGCCATGGTAAAGCCGGCCACCAGCGGAAAAGCAATGATAATTTGGGCCACGCTCATAGCTCTGGGGGTGAATAACCAGCCCAGCGAGCCAAAAGGGCCGCTGCGAGAAAACATGAGGTAGACAAACAAGCCGATCACCACCGGCGGGAAGCCCATCCCGGTGTAAAGCAGGGCCATCACCAGCCTTCGCCCGGGGAAACGCTTCAACCCCAAAAACGCGCCTAACGGAATCCCCACCAGCGCACTAAAAAACAACGAAACCGCCGCAATCAGCAACGACAAGGTTATGACTTCATACAGCGCCGGGCTGAAACTAAAGATCAGCTCAAAAGCCTGGATGAACCCCTGAAATAAATCATTCACAATAAACCCCTCAGGCGAGGATAGAAGATAGTAGATGGTAGATAGTGGATAGTTAAGCCTCTCTATTCTCCATCTTCTATCTTCTATCCTCCATCCTCTATCTTCTAACTACTGCGGTTTGGCCGCGTTCCAGGCTTCGGAGTCAGGCACAAAGAGAGACTGACCAAATTTATCTACCCCAAATTGGCTGATGAGGATTTGGGTTTCCAGGGAAGTCATCCATTCGACAAAGGTATGCGCTCCGGCGGCGTTGACGGTGGGGCATTTCTCCGGGTTGACCTCAATCACGCCGTAAGGATTGAACAAGCGGGAGTCGCCTTCGACCAGAATTTCCAGATCCGTCCCTTTCAATTGGCGAGCCAGGTAGGTCGCCCGGTCGCTGAGGGTGTAGGCTTGCTGCTCGTTGGCAATGGTCAGCACCGCACCCATGCCCTGCCCGACCGATTGGTACCAGTCGCCTTCGGGCCGCTTGTAGGGTTTGGTCGGGTCCACATCGGCCGCCTCAATTAAGGTCAGGCCGGTTGCCTCCCAAACACTTTGCTCTTTGGTGTGGGTGCCGGAATTGTCGCCGCGAGAGACAAAGGAGGATCGGGTTTCGGCAATTTTGAGAAAAGCCGCCCCGGCGTCGGTCATCCCTTTAATGCCCGCCGGGTCAGCCGCCGGACCGAGAATTACAAAGTCGTTGTACATTACATCCTGGCGGTTGATCCCCGCGCCATCGTTGACAAAGGCATCCTCCTGCGAGCGGGCATGGACCAGCACCACGTCGGCGTCGCAGTTGCGGCCCAATTCAATGGCCTGGCCGGTGCCGACGGCAATCACTTCGACCTCGGCAGCGTAGCGGGTTTCAAAATCGGGCAAAATGACATCCAGCAGGCCGGAGTCCTGGGTACTGGTCGTGGTCGCCAGAACCAAGCGGCCCACCTGCTGCCCGGTCGGCTCGGCGGGCGAAACCGTCACATCCGGCGCGGTCAGCGAGTAGGCCAGCAGCGCCTCGGCGTCGGCGGGGCTGGGGACGCACAATTTCCAACCTGTTTCAATCACATCCACATTATCAATTTTGGCAAAGCTGCTGTCTTCGGCATTTTTGGCGTTGGTGGCCTCGGCAATGGCCGGGTAGGCCAGCACATCGCCATACACCTTTTCGGCAATCCTCGACAGCCAATCGTCGGCCTGAACAATTACCTCCTGCTCGCAGGCCACCGCGCTTTGCAGCGGCGGCGCGGCAACAGCGGCTGGAGCGAGGCTGGTGAGCGCCAGCGCTGCCAAAACGGTCAGGAAGAGAAACTTTTTGATTTGCATACTGGAAATCCTTTCTTCTTAACTCCTTAGCAAACGTGTTGTTATTCCACCCACTGCACTCGGCCTGTTTCATGGACATCATACCCGCCCAGCGTGGTCAATTCGGTCTTGGCGGCATCGGTGGCCAGCCAACGGGCCAGGGCCTGGACGGGCGATAACGACCACACCTCCACCGGGATAACTAAATCGTACCGCTCCTGGGTCAGAGGGATGAAACGCAGCCCAAAAGCCAGGGCGGCGGCCTCGACCCCCAAGCCCACGTCAGCCTGGCCTTCGGCAATCATCTGGGCCACTTCGGAATGAGTCAACTTTTCCTGGTCATAACCGGGCAGTTGTTCGGGCGTAATCCCCAGCCGGTGCAGATGGGCGTCGAGCCAGACCCGTGTACCCGCTCCGCGCTGGCGATTAACAAAACGCAAACCGGAGTTGACCAGATTTTCCAGATTTGTCACCCCAATAGGATTGGCGGCAGAAAGTAGAAACCCCAGGCGGCGGTGAGCCAGGGTTAGCAACACGACCCGCCGCCCCGGCAGCAGCCGCCGGACAAAGGGCACATTGTAACTATCGCTTTCCTCATCCCACAGATGGCAGCCGGCCAGGTCGGCTTCGCCCTCAACCAATGCAATCAAGCCGCCCAAACTACCGCTAAAGGTCAGATGGGGGGTTTCGCCGGGGGCAAAATCGGCAAAACGGGCCGCAATCAGGGCCACAGCCGGGTCATGGCTACCTACAAAACGCAGCCGGTGTTCAGAGAGTTGAGCCGGAGTCTGGCTTAAGGTGCGCCAGCGGTCCAGAGCAATACGGATGGCTTGTTCCGTTTCGATAGTGGAATAGCCCGCTGTCAGCGATTCCAACAGAAAAGCTTCGGCCCGATGCACCAAAGCAGCCCGGCGCAGGGGCGTTTCCAACGCCGCCAGAATGGGGGCGGTAACGTGAGTACCCTGGCCTGGCCGGCTGGTCACCAGACCTTGCCGGGCCAGTTCTTCGTATGCCCGTTGAATAGTGCCAATGGTGCAGTTCCACCGGCCGGCCAGTTCACGCACCGAAGGCAAGCGGTCGCCGGGGCGAAGAACCTCAGTGCGAATATCCTGCCGGATGGCTTCGGCAATTTGATAGTAAAGGAAAGTTCGATCCATAGAACGGGGAACTACCACAGCAAGTGTATAGTTGACAGGCTTCAATTATACTATAAGGGTAACAAGTGGGCAAAATTTACGACAAGCCTCACCTGTTTCCTCTTGGCTGCGATATTAAGGAAAGAGCCAATTTTTAGACTCGCCAGGTTACTGGTAAAATAAATTCCTTAAACTTTAAATCCGGGGATGGGTGATGGGGTTGCAAGATTATCCTCGACCGCTGAATGATACGGGGCGCGGGGTGCATTGGTCGCCGGCACCGGCAAAATGGGGCCAGGACAACTGGCCCTTTTGGCGGGATTTTCTGCTGGCCACTCATATCAAATGGGTTAAACTGAACGATGACGGCGGCGGCTCAGCCAAGGGTCTGGTGGCTCGGCTGACCAATCTGGGCATTATGCCGGTGGTCCGGCTGTATCGCCAACCGAGCTATCCAGGTTATTTGACTTCCCGCGAAACCGACTATGCACGGGCTTTATATGAACGGTATGGAGCGGTCTACTTTGAAACGCGCAATGAACCGGATTTGAATTTAGAATGGGGCGGCCGGCGGCCCGATAACTGGCTCCAGCAGGTCATTACCTATTACCTGGACGACCGCGATAAGCTGGCCACAGTGGGCGTGTATGCCCTGTTTCCGGCCTTTGGCCCCGGCGGCGAGGGTAATCCATTTGAAATTCTTATTCAACGCGGCCGCCGCGATGTTTTTGAGAAAATGGTGGTGGCGCTACACAACTACTGCCTGGGCCGCCCGCTGACCTACCCCAATGACGGCATTGCTGATTTGGGCCAGCCCCTTAGCCAGGTCGAATGGCTGGCCGCCGGGGATGGCCGGCCGGAAATTGCTAATATTGTCTGGGATCGCTGGAACCATATCCGCGTCTCCGAAGCCCGGCAAAAATTAGCCAACCCCAAAATTACCATCTACGACGACTGGACCTGTTTCCGGGCTTTTGAGCGGATGGACAAGTTGGTTCGGGATGCCTGCGGCCATTCAGTGGCGATGATGATGACCGAGGGCGGGTATAACGTTCTGCAACGGGCAGGGACAACGGGCGGGGATGATCCCCGCTATCCCAAGCCCACCCCGCAGCGCACCTCTGAATTGACCATGGCCATGTTCAACTATCCCCTGCCGGATTACATGCTGGCGCTGATGCCCTGGATTGCGGCGGTAGCCAGGTTTGGGGTGCAGTCGCCGGGGTTTGAGCATCAAGGGCCGTGGTTGACCAACGTGTATGATCGCGAGTGGGGGTTGAAAGGGGAATTACCCCTGGTCCAGATGCTAAAGGATAATCCGGGAAAAGTACGCGCCAGCGGCCCCGTTCTGGCTGTCGCCCAACAGTTTTACCAGTTGCAAAAATTTGAAGACCGGCGGATTGACGAGCAGCTCAAGTTTTTGGAACCGATGGTGCAGCTCGAACCCTATCAGGGCAAGGATACTTTTTGGCGACTCGTTGAACTCCAGTTCAAAGAGAAGGGCAATGGTTATATTTATGTTAAGGTTGAAGACGCCAATGGCATAGCTCAGGAGGGCGTTACTTTTGCGGCTTACAGCAAAGATAACCGGGCCAGGACCGCCAGCACTAAAGGCAAAGCCGACCAATACTGGGGGAATCTGCCCATGTTTAGTGCCCCGCTGGGAACATTTCGGGTGGGCCTCTACAATCAACCCTCCGATATTCTCAGTGGGGTGGGCAATGGCAGCGAGGGCGGTTTTCAACTGGTGGATTATTATTTAACCTTCAGAAAAGTAGAGGGGACAGGTGAAGCCATGCTCAATGTACCGCAGTGGCGGCAGACGATCTTAAACTATTACGCCAAAAGCGGCGAGGCCTATAACAATGCTGAGGCGGTTGGCGTTAGCATCAAAAAAGTCTCATCAGACACCGCCGGCCAATCCAGCGGCGAGTTATGGCGGTTGATTGGTATTCGTCAATTAACGGCAGCCGAAAGTGGCTCCAAGCAATATCTTTATGTTGATCTGGTTGATCAAAATGGGCAGCCGGTGCGAGGCGCTGCGCCGCTCATCGCCTGGACCTGGGAAGGTCGCCGGCCCAACGAGCCGGCTCCGCCTATCCGCCCTGATAAACCTATTCAAGAAGCCGCGGTTAATATTGCCCTGGGGGCCGGACAAAAAATTACGGTCTGGGTTCAAGATGGCAGCGTGCTTTCAGATGGGGCGGCTAATCTTCAAGCCACACCTGCCCGCCCGGTCCCGGGTAGTGATGCCGGTCCTCGTTCCTTCTATGTGCTGTTTCAGCGACAAAAGCTCTCTCCTCAAGAGCCGCCCCCCGACCCCGGCATCGAAATCTTCAAAAAGTATCGGATTTCTTTTGTTTTTGATGAAGAGAAAATGACTATTGATGAAGTAGAAGTCACCAAACTTTAGGAACCTTACCTAAACCAAAAGCTCATTGACCAGGGCCGGCCGTATTGCCTCGCAGTAGCAGTGAATCCAGTTGAAGCGGCGCTGTTCGGCGGTGAAGCTCATGGTAGCTTGATGGGGTTTGACATTGAAAGTAATAATTGCCTGGGGTCGTTGTCATCTTTGTTCACCTACCTGGCGTTATACGCCAGATTGCCGATATAATTACAAAGATGGGCGTCTGCTTCTACTGTAGCGCCCCCCGCGCGGCCACCGGCCAGATGACCTCAACCTTCCCGTCGCGCACTCCGGCTACCTGATTGAACAGATTGCTGACCACGCAGCAGTGATTGGGGACTACCGTCACCCGCTCGCCAATGTCGGGTTTGCGGGCACACTGTGAAAAGTCCACATGGCCGTGTTCTTCGGATTGGCCATAAATTACGGCATCGGGATACTCCAGGATCAGGCCATACCCTTCCAGGCCCAGCAGGTCGGATGAAAAGGTTTTGCTGCCGCCATCGAGGATACCCCGCTCGGCAGTGGGGCGGCTGACCACGGTGGTGATGACCTTGAGCGAGCACTCTTCCAGTTTCATCGCCCCGTTTTTAACCGTGTAGCGGTCGCCGTAGACATACATACCGGCCCGATGCTCGTTGATTTCGGGGTGGGTGTGAGCCTGCCACATGCCCGGCGTGCTGCCGCCGCTGACCCGCCCGATGGCCAGTCCGTCGCCGGCCAGTAGGGCGCGAGTAGCAATCACAAAAGGATCGGTGTTCTGGTTGCTGGGGTAAGTCATCAAGCCGCCAAAACGCAGCCCCGGCGAGCGAGCAATCAGACGGGCCAGGTTCGCCGCTTCCTGGGGCGTTTGCACCCCACAGCGGCCCAGGCCGCTGTCAAACTCCACCAGCGTTTCCAGTTCCAGCCCCTCACGATGGGCCGCCGCCGCCAGGCCACGTAGGGTAAACTCGGAATCGGCGGTCACGCTCAGGTTGACCCGATGGGCCAGGCGCATCAAACGCTCCAATTTGCGCTCGCCGATGATATTGTAAGGCAGAAAGATATCGCGGATACCGGCCTGGGCCATCACCTCGGCCTCACCGATCTTCTGGCAGGTAATACCCACCGCCCCGGCCCGAAGCTGCATATGCGCAATTTCGGGGATTTTGTGGGTTTTGATGTGAGGCCGGTTGACAATACCATGCTCGTCCAGGTAACGCTGAAATCGGCTGATATTGACCTCCAGCTTGTCCAGTTCAACTATCGCTGCGGGGGTATCTAACTCTTCAACGCGCATCGGGATACTCTCCTGTGAAAATAGTAAACAGTAGTCAGAAAATAATTTTCATTGTCGGGGTCGTCCTCTGGGAACTGTCCGACTCCTCGGTAAATAGAGTTTGGAAATGGGAGAATCTTTAATCTCTAATCTCCAATCTCCTTATGCTGGGGACGATTTTAGCACAGCCTCAGCCGATGGCAAAGGTTTGCCATCAAACTTGCTTTCCGCATTAATTAGACGTACCGTATCAGGGTAGCAGGTAGCAGAGTCGCAAAGTCGCAAGGTAGCAGAGTCGCAAAAGCTATCTGACTACTGACTACTGACTACTATCTTCAATGGAGCCTTATGCTAACCGATCAAACTCGCCGCGCCGCATTTCCCTCGCTTGAAACGATGACCTATCTTAATACCGCTGCTGAAGGGATTCCGCCGCTGGTGGTGGGCGAGGCGTTGCAGTACTATTTTCGGGATCATCAATTGGGTATGGATGGCCGGGAGCGGCATCAAACCCAGCGCGAGGAAGTCAAAGCGATGACGGCCCAATTGTACGGGCTGACTGCCGCCGAAATTGGGATTTGCTCTTGCAGTTCCGAAGCTTATAATCTGGCGGCGTTGGCTTTAAACCTGCAGCCCGGCGATGAAGTGATCATTAACGATCTAGATTTTCCGGCGGGCGCGACGCCCTGGCTGCAACCGACCTGTCCGGCTACAGTGAGAGTGTGGCGGGCGCGCGGCGGTGGCTTGCGGGTGGAAGATTTGATCCCGCTGCTGGGGCCGGCCACGCGCCTGGTGACAGTGTCGCTGGTCAGCTTTTTCAACGGCTTCATGATCCCGCTGCCGGCGGTGGTTGAGGCGGTGCGCCGTTACTCCCCGGCCCTGCTGGCGGTAGATGTGACTCAGGCTTTAGGGCGCATCCCGCTTTATTTGAGCGGGGTTGATCTGGTGGTTAGCAGCACTCACAAGTGGATCCTGGCCTGTCATGGCGGCGGTCTGGTTGGGGTTCCGCACGAGCGGACGGTAGAGTGGACCGTACCGGCAGGCGGCTGGTTCAATTTACAAGATGCTTTTGGCCCAGATCGCTTTGAGCGGGCCATCAGTTTACCGGGGGCGGCCAGCTTTACCGTAGGCATGCCCAACTATCCGGCCATTTACGCCATCCGGGCCGCCCTGGCCTATATTCAAGGCGTCGGCGTTGAGGCGATTGATGCGGCGGCGCGTCCGCTGGTCCATACCTGCTTGGAAGGGTTAGCCAGTCTGCCGGTCGAACTGCTGACCCCTTTAGAAAAAGACGCCCTGGCCGGGATTATCGCCTTTCGCCACCCGGCGGCGGAGCAAATTCACGGCTTGCTCCATGCGGCCAATATTCATATCATGGCCCACGCCGGCCGGCTGCGAGTAGCCCTGCACGGGTACAACACCATGGCCGATGTCGAAAAGTTCCTGGCAACGCTGGCCCAAGCTTTGCGGCAGTTTGGCCCTGCTTAAAGGATTGGGCAGCCACCCACGTGGCTAAATCACGAATATCACGAATGGACGAAAAGCACCAATATTGAAATAAGTTTTTTATCAAAACATTCGTGATATTCGTTCATTGGGCCATTCGTGATAGAAAAGGAGGCAAGGGTGAACCGAGTTGCCGGTAAAGTAGCCCTGGTGACGGGCGCAGCGCGGGGCATTGGCCGGGGCGTGGCCTTGTGCCTGGCCGAAGAAGGGGCGGATGTCATCATTAACGATTTGCCGCCAGCCGGTGAGTTCGACGCCCGTGATACAGCGGCGGCCATTGAAACGCTGGGGCGGCAGGCGCTGGTACAGTACGCCGACGTGTCGGACCGGGAACAGGTGGCAGCCATGATTGCGGCCGGCGCGGCCCACTTTGGACGCCTCGACATTGTGGTAGCCAATGCTGCTGTCACGGTGCGAGAACTGACCGTCGAGGCGCAGTGGCCCCATGTGCTGCGCACCCTGGAAGTGACCCAGTTTGGGGTTTACCATACCTGCCAGATGGCCGCCCGGCAGATGGTCGCCCAGGTGAAACAGGGCCGGCCCGGCGGCAAAATTATTATCATCGGCTCGGTCTTGGCCGAAATTCCGCTGCCGACGAGCGCACCTTATAACATGGCCAAGGCCGCCGTCAACCAGTTGGGCCGGACCCTGGCCGCAGAACTGGCCGAATATCGCATCAATGTCAATGTGATCAATCCGGGCTGGATTGACACGCCGGGGGAGCGTCAACTGGCCAGCGAAGCCGAGCTGCAAGCCGGGGCGAAGCTGATCCCCTGGGGCCGGCTGGGTACGCCAACGGATATTGGCCGGGCCGCCGTATTTCTGGCCAGCGCTGAAGCCGACTATATTACCGGCAGCAGTCTGCGAGTGGATGGCGGTTTTAGCCTAAAGTGAGGCGAAGAGGCGATGACAGGTGAGGTGAAAAGCCTCTTCACCTCCTCGCCTCACGCTTCCTCGTATCTTTACTTTCTTGGGAGGCAACGATGCATCAAGAACAGCGCCAGCGGGCGCATGCCTATTTGCAGGCTAAGGGCGTCGAACGGGCGCTTTTTGCCAATCCCTATACGGTCAAGTGGTTAACCGGCTTTGCCCCGCCGGTGCAGGTCGGCTTTAATTTTTTTGCCGGCGGCCCGCCGCTGGTTTGGTACGAGGCCGGGCACTTTACCCTGCTGGTGGTAGACGCCTACGCCGCCGATACGGCCGCTTTTGACGAACAGGTAGATGGGGCAGTGATCACGCACCTGGGCTACACTATCGAGCAGCCGCTGGCCGGGGCCGACCACCTGACACGGACGCTGCGCCAGGTGATTGGTAGCGGCGGGAGCGGTAAGGTAGGGCTTGAACAACGGGATGTGCCGGTCTATTTCCAGAACGTAGTGCGCGATGTTCTGGGGGAGGCTGATTTTGTGGCGCTAGATAGCTGGCTTGAACCGCTGCGGATGGTCAAAACTGCCGAAGAGTTAGCCAAACTGCGGGAGAACTTCGCCCTGACCGATGTGGGTCACGCCGCCGTCCGGCGCAGCAATATGGCCGGCAAGCGCGAAATTGATGTCTGGACCGAGGTCCACAGCGCCATCCAGCAGGCCGCCGGGCGGCGGGTGCCGCTGGGCAACGACTGTGTGGTCAGTTATCGGGAAAATAATATCGGCGGCTGGCCGCTGGATTATGAAATCAGGCCGGGCGACTCGTTAATTGTGGACCTTAGCACTATACTATATGGCTATTGGAGTGATAGCTGCGCCACCTATTACGCCAGTGAACCGACAGCGCAGCAGGCCGCCATGCACCGGACGGCGCTGGAAGCGTTGGAGTTAGGTATTTCATTGGTTCGGCCCGGCACGGTGGCCAGAGAAATTGATCAAGCCCTGCGTCAATTTATCGCCGGGGCCGGTTATCCGGTTTATCCACACCATTCCGGGCACGGCATTGGCGTCATTGGGCACGAAGCACCCCGGATTGTGCCTTATAACAATGAGGTGTTACAGGCCGGGATGGTGATTATGCTGGAACCGGGGATTTACCTGCCGGGCCAGGCCGCAGTACGGATGGAGGATGCGCTGCTGGTTACGGCGGACGGGGCCGAGGTGTTGACAAAACACGATAAGAGTCTGCCGTAGGCAGAATGGAAGAATGGAAGGTTGGAAGGCTGGAAATTTACCAATCTTCCAACCTTCCATCAAAAGTAGAGAAGGATGATTTAAATTGCTGATTATTGACGCTCATCTTGATCTGGCCTGGAATGCTTTGCAGTGGAACCGGGATTTGCTGAGTTCGGCCTACACCATCCGCACCCAGGAAAGCCGCACGCCAGGAGAAGGGCGCGGACAGGGGACGGTGGCGCTACCGGAGATGCGCCAGGGGCGGGTCGCCTTGTGTATGGCCACCCTGCTGGCCCGCTCGACCGGGCGGGCTGCGCCGCATATTGATTACGCCTCGCCAGCCCAGGCGTTTGGTATTGCGCGGGGCCAATTGGCTTATTATCGCGCCCTGGAATTGGCCGGAGTTATTCGCATCATCACTAACCGGGTTGAATTGGATCACCACATGGGCGAGTGGACTGCCTGGGAGGCCGACCCGCAGGGCAGCGAGATGCCGCCGCTGGGCTTTGTAATCAGTATGGAAAGCGCCGACCCCATCCTCAGCCCCGACGAGTTGCCGGAGTGGTGGGAAGCAGGGCTGCGGGTGGTGGGACCGGCCCACTACGGGCCGGGTCGCTATGCCGGCGGCACCAGCACCGAATTGGGCCTGACCGATTTGGGCCTGGCCTTGCTGGCTAAAATGGAGTGGCTGGGCATGATTTTAGACCTGACTCATTTTTCGGACCCGGCCTTTTGGGAGGCTTTGGAAACTTACGAAGGGCCGGTGTTAGCCAGTCATAATAACTGCCGCAGCCTGGTGCCGCATCAGCGCCAGTTTAGCGATGAGCAGCTTAAAGCCATCTTTGAGCGGGACGGGGTTATTGGGGCAGCCTTTGACGCCTGGATGCTCCAGCCCGGCTGGGTTATCGGCCACAGCAGCAATGCCCAGGTAACGCTGGCCGATGTGGTGGACCACATTGACCATATCTGCCAGTTGGCCGGCAGCGCACGCCACGCTGCCATCGGCACCGATCTGGATGGCGGATTTGGCCGTAACCAGACCCCGCACGATCTGGATACCATTGCCGATTTGCAAAAGTTGGTGGGCCTGCTGGCCGGGCACGGCTATCGGGATGAGGATATTGCCGCAATTATGCACGGCAACTGGCTGCGGCTGCTGCACCAAAGCTGGGATTGGGGCGAGAGTCCGGCGGCGGACTCGAGTGAAGGTGAGTAAGAATTTTAAGAGGGAGCTTATGGAATGGACGAATGACCAGGAGTTGATGGCTCTAATCCGGGCAGAGCTGTTTACGGCGGTGATTGGCGATATTTTGGATAATCACGGTTATACCAACCAGTTTCTGCCGCCAGAGGTACAGCCACTGGCTCCTGAGATGCTGCTGGTAGGACGAGCTATGCCGGTGCTGGAAGCCAACGTTTTTGACAGCAAAGACCCTTATGGCTTGCTGTTTGCCGCCCTGGACGATTTGAAACGGGGCGAAATTTATGTAGCCAGCGGCGCTTCAGCCCGCTATGCCATGTGGGGTGAATTGATGTCTACCGCCGCCAGGGCGCGGGGGGCCACCGGGGCGCTGCTCAACGGCTATGTCCGCGATACCAAAGGCATTTTGCAGATGGAGTTTCCGGTTTTTTGCGTGGGCCGGTTTGCCCAAGATCAAAAGGGGCGCGGCCGGGTGATTGATTACCGGGTGGCCGTGGAAATCGGTGGGGTGCGGATTCAGCCGGGTGATATGCTGGTGGGGGATATTGACGGGGCGGTGGTAGTGCCGCAGCAGGTCGAGGCCGAGATTTTTAGCGAAGCTTTGGACAAGGCGCGGGCTGAAAAGGTTATCAAGTTAGAGTTAGAACAAGGTATGTTAGCTACGGATGCCTTCAAAAAGTATGGTATTTTGTAAGGGAAAGGAGGACGGTAAAGCATGGAGCCACTACGTATTTTATTAGTTGACGATCATGTGCTGTTTCGTAAGGGCATCGCTTCGTTATTGGCCAGTCGAAAGGATGTGACGGTGGTAGCTGAAGCGAATGATGGCCTTGAAGCGGTTGCCATTGCTCGCGAAACATTGCCAGATGTTATTCTGCTGGACGTTAATATGCCCCGGCAGGATGGGATCGAGACGGCAAAAATTATCAAGCGGGAAATGCCGCATATTCATATTGTCATGCTGACGGTGTCGGATGACGATGCTAACTTGTTTGAGGCCATAAAAAATGGAGCGCAGGGTTATTTGCTTAAAAACCTGGAACCTCAGGAACTATATAAGATGCTCGATAAAGTGCGGCACGGTGAAGCGGCTATTTCTGGGGCGATGGCAATGAAGATTCTACGGGAGTTTGGCCAGCCGCTCGAACGGCAGGCGGAGCCGGTGGCGGCTAAAGTTGACGAACTCACCCAACGCGAAATTGAAGTACTGGAACAGGTTGTCACCGGAGCTTCCAACAAAGAAATTGCCGACACTCTCCATATCACCGAAAATACCGTTAAGATCCATCTGCGCAATATTCTGGAAAAACTACAGGTGCAAAACCGCATCCAGGCGGCGGTGCAGGCGGTGCGCAAGGGCTTGATAGACGAATCCCAGACTCACTAAACAGTTTTAGCTTGTTTGATAGGATAAGAGCAACTAAAAGCAATACATTTCAAATAAGGCCGTAGCAGAGGGCCTTGTGCCCGCCCACAAGGGGCTACGTTATTTGAAAAGTATTGCAACTAAAAGAGCTATTGAAAAATAGCTCTTTTTCTTTGTCAAAACCGCCTAATTGAGTGTATACAGGCGGGCCGAGGAGAGATTAAAATAAGCCAGAAATGATCTAAACAAAGGATAACTATGAAAGAATAAGCAGAGTTTTTTATTTGTGAAAGGTGGTATCTACCCATGGGTGTGTTTGTTATATCCAACCAATCATTATTTCGCTCAGGTTTGGATAGCATCCTGCGCCAGGAAACTCGTTATGAAATTCTAGGCCAGGCCGAAGACGTGGAACAGGCTTCCGAACAGATCAAAAAGCTTCAACCTGATGTAATTATTATAGATGATACTTTTCCCACTAAAGAAACCCCGTCTCAGGCTATGCAACTTTTGCAGTTAATGCCTGGCGCTAAAGTTATTGGACTGAATTTGCGCGATAATCAGTTGTATATTTATCGCTCGGCCCAGGTGCTGGTTAAAACTGTAAAAGATTTGCTGGAAGCGATGGAGCCGAACTCGCTTTCCGCCAGGCAGCGCCCTTCCAAAGCGGAGGCGTCTGACAAACAACAGGACTTATTGTTGTAGAAAACTAACCCTATTATGGGGCAGAGAAAGGATTGATAGTATGCAGACAGCCATGATTGCCGAGCGTGAAAGGACCCTGGAAATCGAGTCGGCTGCCTTGACCGACCCCGGCAGCGAGCGCGACCTGAATCAAGATGTTGTTTTTCACCAGACAAGCTATACAGGTCAGGGCGAAGCGGTGGGTCTGTTTTTGGTTTGTGACGGCGTTGGCGGACATCGCGGGGGTGAAATTGCCAGCCGGATTGCGGCTGATACCATCACCGGCGACCTGGCCGACCTGTTTTCCAGCCAGAAGGGTCACACTCGGCCTGTCACCCCGGTTTTGGCCCGCCGTGTGGTGTCGGCAATTCGCCATGCTAATGACGAGATCCAACAGTACGCTCAAAAACACGCCGATAGAACGCCCAATTTGGGCACAACTGTCACCTTGGTTGTAATGTTGGGCCAGACAGCTTATGGAGGACATGTAGGCGATTGCCGGGTCTATCTCTGGCGCAAGGGCAGGGTTAACCAAATTACCCAGGACCACTCGCTAGCAGCGCAGTTAGCCAGAGAGGGCATTATTGACGAGATAGAGATTGCTGAGCATCCCAGAAGTAATGTTATTTTGCGTGCCGTGGGCCATGAGGCTGACGTTAAAGTGGATGTATTTGAGCATCCGTTAGAACCTGGAGATAAATTACTGCTCTGCTCGGATGGCTTGTGGAAATCTCTGAGCAACCCGGCTGAATTAGCTCGCTGGTTAGGCCAACCGGTGGCGGCGGCTGAGATGTGCCGGCAATTAGTAGCCGAAGCTAAAACCCGTGATGGGTCGGATAATATTAGCGCCATTGTGGCCAGCCTGAACAAAGTGACGGAGTGCTAGAATGTCACTGACCAAAACCCTGGACAAAACTCTTGAAGGTATCCCAACCTTGCCCGAACGGGCTGACCAACTTTCTAAAACGGTGCATAAATATGTTCTGGCGGGCGGCGAGCCGGTGCGCTCGGCAGTGGATGGGCTACACGGAACCTGGCTGGGCCACCCGCTCCACCCCCTTTTGACCGATGTCGTCATTGGGGCCTGGCTGATGGGAGCATTGTTCGATCTGCTTTCGCTAAAAGATAAATCCCCTGCCGCCGAGCAGGCGGCCGACACCTTGACGATTGTGGGCGCGTTAGCGGCTGTTCCAACGGCGGCGGCCGGAGTGGCCGACTATTCGACTATCCCCAAATCGGCGGCCGGCACGGCCCTGGTCCACGCGGTGGTCAATAACATCAGCTTAAGCCTGTATGTGCTGTCGTGGCGCACTCGTAAAAAAGGGCAGCGCAGTCTGGGGATACTGCTCTCGCTGCTGGGCTTTGTTGTACTTGGCCTGGGCGCATTTCTGGGGGGGCATCTCTCATTTGGCAAAAAGGTAGGCGTTAATCGAACCACAGCGGCCACCAAACCCAGCAAGTGGACCGCCATTGTGGCGGAGGCTGAGTTGGGCCAGCACCAACCCAAACGAGTCGAGGTGGAGGGCCAACCCTGGCTACTCTATCGCCAGGGAGAAAATGTCTATGCAACAAGCGCCATCTGCCCCCATGCCGAAGGGCCACTGGAAGAGGGGCAGTTTTGCGATTTGAAGGTGCAATGTCCCTGGCACAACAGCGTGTTTGATTTGCGGGATGGCCGGGTGGTGCATGGACCCTCTACTTACCCGTTGCCCCGCTATGAAGCCCGGGTTAGGAACGGAAAAATCGAGGTTCGAGTGCCGCCGTCATAGAGTCATATCCTAGCAAGGGTGCAGGAGGTCTTATGAACGAGTATTTTCACAAATTCGCTCAGGGGGTATCCGTTATCGTCGGTTCAGCCTGGAGTTTTACCGTAGCGGTGGTGGTCATCCTGCTTTGGGCTATGACCGGGCCAATATTCAATTTTTCTGATACCTGGCAGCTTATTATCAATACTGGTACCACGATTATCACCTTTTTAATGGTTTTTTTGATCCAAAACACCCAAAATCGTGACGCCAAAGCGATTCATCTGAAACTTGACGAACTTTTGCGCGGCATCAAAGGAGCGCGAACCGGCTTGGTTGATCTGGAAGAACTGTCCGACGAAGAGTTGGAACAACTTCAACAAGAATTCCGGCGACTGCGGGAACGCTATCAAAAATCGGCCAGTGTGGCTGAAGAAGGGGAGCAAGCTGCTAAAAAGGAAAAAGAGACTGATCAAAAGCCGGCCAAACGGAAAGAGAAGAAAAATTCCGGGGCCAGAGTTACCCGACAAAAAACTATCTCCAAACAGAGCACGTCCAAAAACGGCACACAGGAGTCAAAAGCATGAATTATACATATCAGGTCTTAACACCCCATCCCCGCCAGAACCAATTTGAGGTAGAAGCGCTGATGGTTTGCCTGCGTGCCCTGGCCGACTGCGCTCAAAGCTGCGCCACTTGCGCCAATGCTTGTTTGAATGAGCCGGCAGTTGATGAGCTTATCCATTGTATCCGCTTGAACTTTAATTGTGCTGATGTTTGCCTGGCAACGGCGCGGTTGTTATCCGGTTTAACCGGTGTTAATGTTGTGCTGTGGCGCAGTCAACTGCAAGCCTGCTTGATTGCTTGCCAGGTATGTAGCGAAGCGTGCAGCCGTCATGCCGCTTACCACAAGCACTGTCGTGTGTGCGCCGAGGCTTGTCGGCAGAGTGAACTGGCCTGCCATAACCTTTTAGCCACGCTAACTCACCTATAAACCCGGTAACCAAAAGGGCTACCAAGAAATAACCCAAGCGACGCTAAAAAGTCACCCAGGCAGGTATGGGCAAACAAGGTTAATTTTGATAAGCTGGAAGCAGATAAAGAGTTCATCCCAACCTATAAATTATAGAGCAATTTATTCAAAGGATTGCAAATAATCTGACGTTTAATTTATCTTCGGTTTTAAGTTATAAAGGGAGATAAGGAGAGACGCCCATTGTTTGGGCAGCGCACCCCAGGGGATTATACAGTGGGGGCGCGGGATTTGGTTGCCAATCTCGCTCGTGGTTTCCTTTTTGGCTAAGCCTATAGGGTTATTTTGGGAGTGAACCTTGGGCAAGGTAAATTAGCGTCAGTGAGAAAAGGGGATGAGGCTCCGCTTCAGAGTTTCATCCCCTTTAAGTTAGAGGGTAATTCCTGCGGCGTAGTTCCAGCCTGGTCCTGAGATAGGGAACGGTAAGGGGCAGGCTCGGGATTGATAATCTGAAGGAGATCATCCGGGCCGCTCAGAGTTACCTCGTTGATTTGATAGGTATAGGCTTTGTTGTGGTTTAGACTCAAACGGATAATGCGGCCGTGGGGGTTAAGATTGAAAATGTGGACGGCACTGGAGACATCATTATGGGTTAACTCATCGCTGTCCAGGATAACGATATCGGGTTGAAGGACCTGGAGCAGGGGAGCCGCTTGTTCAACATTTTTTGCTCTACCAACTACTGTCAGCGTGGTTTCACCACGCAACAAGCTTTCAAGACCGGAACCAAACATCAGGTGAGGCGAGATAATAAAGATTTTTATTGAAACCACGATTTTTCCTATTTATCTATGTTGGCTCTGTTATTTGAACTGGCACGGGGCAACTAAAGTATACCGTAATCATTATTTCCCTACTACACCTACCTGGGTACTTTTTTGGCAAAAGGGGTTACTCAACTGAGTGAGTGAGTACAAAAAGATATAACCCACCTGGGCTATCTTGTCAACAACTACTCCCATGATAAATAACAAAAAAGTATTTCTAAGACTTTGCTTATTTGTTGTCTTTGCTGCTCTGGCTGGTTTAGTAGGTGGCTGCGGCGATTCACCTCGACCAGAAATAAATGCGCAAGCTGCTGTTTCAACCACTCCTGCTGTTACCATCGCCGTGACTCCTATAGTTTTGAATAACGGCTGGTATCAATACGTTGATCCGGATCTCGGCTATTCCTTCAACTACCCTCCTCAAACCAGAGTAAAAATTGGGCAAAGCCGATTTGGTAATCATAGCGCCCAACTTCAATTTAAGTTACCCGGCGTTATCGGTTATCAAGGCATGGTCATCAAAGTGCAAGCCAATCCTAATGATTTACCCCTGGAACAAATGTTAGCTCAACTTTATCAGCAGAGCGCCCAGGAGATTGCGCCGGAGGAGTTGTTGAAGCAGGTTGAACTGATTAGGGTAGCCGGGCAGCCGGCCCTCAAAACCTCCATCCTGCCGCTCAATACCGAGTTTTCCATTCTGTTTCTGCACAATAACCGGGTTTACATTATCGCCCCGGTGCATGGACCAAGCGCCACCGGCGCAGCGCCTGAAGCATTGGCCTTGTTTGATCAAATTCTTGAAACTGTCAGGTTGAATCCTTAAAGCAATCATTTCAAATAATGTAGTTTAGCCCCTTGTGGGCTTAAATGATGGGCACAAGGCCCTATGCTACGGTCTTATTTGAAAAGTATTGATCTTAAAAGGAATTAACAGAAAAATTATGACCAAGAAGAAGCTATGGCGGGCTATTTTTACCCCGGAAATAATGCTGGTGTTGATCGGCATCCTCTTGATTCAGGGAGGGGGTCTGCCGGGATTCTTCGAGGCGGCTCAGGCCCAGGCTTATCCGCTGGCCGATACCTTTAGCCCACCCCTGGGCTTTAACGATGGGCAGAACTACCAGCCGCAGGTGATCTATAACAATGAAGGTCAACTGATTGAGAATACCGATTACGGCGTAAAAAATCCCGATTTGCAGGGAGTCACCTGCTTTGGCATAGAATTTAGCCAGATTTACCACGCCGGTGAGGATTGGTATCGCCAGGATGGTAGCAGTACAGCCGGAGCGGAGGTGACGGCGGTAGCCAACGGCCAGGTGCTCTACGCCGACCCCAACATGAATTATCCGGGGCTGGTGGTAATTATCGAACACACCTTAGAGTCAGGTCAAAAAATCTATTCGATGTACGCCCACCTGGATGACATCTCCCTGGAGGTAGAGGCCGGTCAGGTGGTCTCTCGGGGGCAGCGCCTGGGCGAAGTGCTGGATCAGGATTACACGGGGCGCTATCCAGAATACCACCCTTCCGGCGATGATTCCCATTTACATTACGAATTACGCGACTTTTATAATGGCCGCAATGTTTATGTAGACCATCCGGCCTGTAACGGACTTATCCCTGGACGGGGCTACACTTACCCCATCGAGCCGGATACTTTTCCCTCCCCGGATGCCAGCTATGCCAATCCGGATACCTTTATTCAAACTTATTAACTTGAGCGGGCGGTATAAGGATACCACCCTGCGGGAAATTTGGATCCACTGAGTTTAACAATTTTGAGGATAACCATGACATTTACTAACAAAGTTGCGCTAATCACCGGGGCTACTTCGGGCATAGGTAAAGCAACCGCCCGCTTGTTTGCCGAACAGGGAGCTAAAGTAGCCCTGCTGGGGCAGAACCAAAAAAAACTTGAGCAAACCGTCGCTGAATTTAAACAGGCGGGACTGGCAACTATCCCGATTCTGGCCGATGTTTCGCAGGACCAGCAGGTACGGCAGGGGATCGAGCAGGCAGCCGGCCAATGGGGCCGGCTGGATATTGTCTTTGCCAATGCCGGCATCAACGGCGTCTGGGCGTCGCTAGAAGAATTAACGGCAGAAGATTGGCAGCAGACCCTCGACGTTAATTTGAAAGGCACTTTTTTGACCATTAAACACGCCCTGCCCTCCCTAAAAAACAAGGGGGTTCGATTATTATTACCTCGTCGGTTAACGGGACCCGTATGTTCAGCAACACGGGCGCCACCGCTTATGCCTGTTCCAAAGCAGCCCAGGTGGCCTTGGCCAAAATGGCGGCGTTGGAACTGGCTAAAAACCACATTCGGGTTAATGTTATTTGCCCCGGCTATATTGAAACCAATATTGAGCAGAGTACCCAGCAAAAACACCTGGACGCCATTAGAGAGCCGGTAGCGTTTCCGTCCGGGGCCATTCCCTTAACCGATGGCGCGCCGGGAACCTCGGAGCAAGTGGCGCAACTGGTGCTGTTTTTAGCTTCCGATGCCGCCAGCCACATCACCGGCACCGAAATTTGGATTGACGGAGGGCAGTCGCTCCTACAGGGATAAAATAGTGGGCTAACCCCGAAACAGGGGTAGCTCTTAAAAAAATAACCCCTTTTGCCCCCTTAAATAGCCCAAATCAGTATAGTCTTGGGTGTTTATAAGTGCTACAGTAAAAGAGTAAGTGAGGGAGTAGTGCCAAAAAAGAGAAACAAAGATGTTGCGATGGGCCATTCTGTTCCTGGTTGTTGCTTTAGTGGCCGCGTTGTTAGGCTTTGGGGGTCTCGCCGGGGCAGCCTCTGATATAGCGCAAGTGTTATTTTTCCTTTTTCTGATTATCTTTGTTATTTCTGTCGTGGCAGGTGTGGTCAAACGAGCCTAGGGTTGGGTTGGTCATGGCAGCTTAAAAGTGATAGCAAATTGCTCCCAAGGTTAACAGACTTTGCGGAGCAATTTATTCATATCTGACTAAAGATGAATATCAAAACTATTTTTAATCTCTTCAAAGATACTTTTACCGAGTGGCAAGAGGATAAAGCCTCCCGCTTGGCGGCCGCCCTGGCCTACTATACGGTGTTTTCTCTGGCCCCCCTGGTCATTATTATCTTGGGCCTGGTAGGTTATATATTTGGCCAGGAGGCAACCAGCGGCTACCTGGTTGAGCAAATGCAAGGTCTGATGGGTCAGGAAGGCGCAGCCCTGATCCAAACGATTATTGCCGGCGCCGCCCAGCCAACTTCCAGCATGGTAGCCACCATTATTGGGTTGGTAACGCTGCTGCTGGGGGCCAGCGGTGTTTTTGGTCAGCTTCAGGATGCGCTCAACACCGTCTGGGGGGTAGCACCCAAACCGGGGCTGGGTATCTGGGGCTTTCTTCAAACGCGCTTTTTGTCCTTTACAATGGTTCTGGGCATTGGATTTCTGCTGTTGGTGTCGTTGGTCCTGAGCGCCGCCCTCTCGGCCCTGGATCAATTCCTGGTCACTCTGCTTTCAGATGCCAGCGCCTTGGCCTTGCAACTCCTCAATCTTGTGCTTTCGTTTGGCCTGGTGAGCCTGCTTTTTGCCATGATCTTTAAGATTTTGCCCGATGTGCAGATCGAGTGGCGTGATGTGTGGTTAGGGGCTGCTGTCACCGCGCTGCTCTTTTCCGTTGGAAAATTTTTGCTGGGTTATTATCTGGGTCGGCAAAGTTTTGGTTCCACTTACGGCGCAGCCGGCTCGCTCTTGCTGATCCTGCTGTGGGTCTACTATTCAGCCCAAATTTTATTGTTTGGAGCCGAATTTACTCAGGTCTATACCAAAAGGTTTGGCTCAGGGTTTAGGCCGGCCAAAAATGCCATAATCCTCACCCCCGAAATGCGAGCCAGGCAGGGTATACCGCACACTTCCCCATTACAAGAACAGGATGACTGGCAAACCACTTTCTCTGGCCCGGACGGTTCCACTGAACGAAAGGAGAATTTAGCAAATGAATCCGGATAATCAGCCGAATCAGACAGAACGCCGGCTTCCGACAAATTTTTTGGCCTGGATGACGCTCATTACCGTAGTGGTGGGGATCTTTGCCCTTATTTATTCGATTCAGAGTAACAGTCAGGCGGCCGCTGCCGGGCGCAGCCCTGCCGGGTCGGTTGCCGTAGGCCTGCCTAAACTGGCTGCTGCCGTCGCTGACGGCGAGGTAAAAGGATTGGTGATCCGGGATAACTTGCTAATTGCAACCCAAAAAGATGGCAGCCAATTGACGGCTCGGAAAGAAGCAAACATTAGCGCCCTGGAAACACTCAGAGTCCTGGGGGTGCCGGCCAAAATTTTAACCGACCTGCCGGTAGTAATTGAAGCTGAACAGGAGGAGGGCATTTCTTTTGGCCCGCTGAGCTTTCTTTCCATTTTCATATTTGTAGCTTTATTGGGCTTCTTTGTTTTTCGAGGGCTGCGGCCTTCGCCCAACAGCAATTCGCCCTTTAACAACGGGCAGATGGGCCGCAGCAATCCCCGCATTTTTTCCGGCAGTTCCGACAGGCATGGCGATGCTGCCTCAAAAAGTCTTCCGCCTCCGGTCACATTTCGTCATGTCGCCGGAGTGGAGCAGGCCAAGCTGGAATTGCAGGAAGTAGTGGAGTTCTTAAAAGAGCCGTCCAAGTTTGTCCGCCTGGGAGCGCGAGTTCCTCGCGGCGTACTGATGGCCGGCCCGCCCGGAACAGGCAAAACATTGCTAGCCAAAGCTGTGGCCGGCGAAGCGATGGTACCTTTTTTTAGCATCTCCGGCTCGGAATTTGTGGAGATGTTTGTCGGCGTGGGCGCAGCGCGGGTGCGCGACCTGTTCAAGCGAGCCAGAGAACAGGCCCCGGCGGTTATCTTTGTGGACGAAATTGATGCAGTGGGCCGGCGGCGAGGAGCAAATTTCGGCAGCGGCAATGATGAGCGGGAACAAACTCTCAACCAGATTCTGGTCGAAATGGATGGCTTTCCCACCGATGTCAATGTGATTGTGATGGCCTCTACCAACCGGCCCGATATTCTCGACCCGGCCCTGCTCCGGCCTGGCCGCTTTGATCGCAAAGTTATCCTCGACCAGCCCGATGTCAACGCGCGGGAAGCTATTCTGGAAATCCACACCCAGGGCAAACCTCTGGCTCCCAATATTTCTATTCCCGACCTGGCCCGGCTAACCCCCGGTTTTGTTGGGGCTGATTTAGAGAATCTGGTCAACGAGGCCGCTATTCTGGCCGCCCGCCGGAATCTAAACTCTATCGGCCGGCTGGAATTTCAAGATGCGATGGAACGCATTATCGCTGGGCCGGAGCGGCAAGGCAAAATCCTGAGCGACTACGAACGCGAGGTTGTGGCGTATCACGAAGCCGGCCACGCCCTGGTCATGCATCACCTGGCGCATAGCGATCCGGTCCATAAGGTCAGCATTATCTCACGGGGCATGGCCCTGGGCTATACCATGCCCCTGCCCAACGGGGACAAGTACCTGCGCAGCCGCCCTGCCTTTGAGGACGAAATCACTGGGTTGTTGGGCGGGCGCGCCGCTGAGGAGATAATTTTTCAACAGATTACCACCGGCGCGGCCAACGACCTGGAGCGGGCCACCAAGCTGGCGCGAGCCATGGTCACTCGCTTTGGCTTTAGTGAAAAGCTGGGGCTGCGCACCTTTGGCGAGGAGCAGGGCAATGCCTACCTGGGCCACCTGGGCCAGCTGCGAGATTACAGCGAAGAAATGGCTCAACTGATTGATCGGGAAATTCACAGCATTCTAGAACGGGCCTATGAGCAGGCCAAAACAATTATTACCGGCCAGCATGGAAAGCTGGTCAGCCTGGCCCTGGCCCTGCTTGAGCGAGAAACCGTTGAGCGACAGGAGTTTGAGAGTTTAATGGCGTAACTCATCCGTTTGGAAGGCATTAAACCCGGCAGAGTTAACTATTAGAGCTATCATCAGATAGCTCTTTTTACAACTGAAAATCACTCGATTTAGTATGACGATAAAAGCAAAAATACGGTAAAGTGAATGAAGATACGGTTAATATTGTGCCTGCTTTTTACTTGGATCAGGTGACAGGAGAAAGTTATGCGAGCATTTCTTTTAGTCCTATTAACATTGGCGACCATCTGGGATGCCTTTACGACTGGCTACGGTACCCTTCAAATTTTGGGGAACACTTTTTTGCAAATCATCGTCGCCATTCTTTTTAGCGCCCTGGCTTTTGCCTTTAACCTGGGCACTAAACGAATCATGCAGTGGCGTGAAGGATTTGTGAGCTGGTTTGCCAAATTTGTCTGGCTGGTGGCGATTGTATTTGACTTTTATACGTCGTGGGTGGCTCACAGTGATTTGGTGATTCGCGGTGACCGCACCGGGGCGGCGACCTTTATGCTGTTTGGGCTAACCCTGCTGGTCACAGCTGCGCCAATGTTGTTATACGCCATGTGGAGTCCGCGTTCCTTCAGAGCAACGCCACTCGTCGAACAGGTGGAAACGACTGTTTATACAGAACGTGGGGCCTAAACTTGACATTTAATCACAAAGAAAGGGCAAAACAATGACACTTGAACAAATCATCATTTGGATTATCGTAGGTGGGATTGCGGCGGTTTGTCGAAAGTTGTGTAAATTGCCCGTCTCCCTCAAGGGAATCGGGGTTTAACACAAAATTTGTGATACCGCCCGGCAAAGCGCGGGGTGACTGGTGGGTACTGGTCTACCACGCCTTTATCAGCGGCGGGTACACCGGTTTGCTGGTAGGCGGCCTGGCTGGCCTGGTGGTAGGGATTATCATCCACCTGGCGGTGGATAGTACCAACAAATTTGGCCTCGACGAGCCGGCTGGCCCGGCCATTGACCAGGCTTTACATATCTTAACGCTGGTTGCCATTTGGCGGCTGCTGTAACAATAGGTTGTAAGGAGATTAATTATGACAATAGTTAAAAAATTTGCTTTTCTTTCCCTCATTTTGCTCTTTATCCTGGGTTGCGGCCTGTTCAACGGGGTGGCTCAGGAGCGCCAGGAGCAAAATGAAGCCACTAGTGGTGGGACAGAACTGGGCGAGATTGTTATGGCTGAAGGTATTGGCGGCGGCAACGCGCCGGTCGGCGCCACGGACACTTTTGACTCATCTCAGGATGTTATCTACGCCGTGGCTGAAGCCAATCGCATTGAGGAAGGAACCAGCATGTTCGCCCGCTGGTCCCGCGACGGCCAACCCTTTAAAGACAGCCCCGAAATTGTGGCCGACCGGGATTATTCTGACACCTATGTAGAATTTCACCTGGAGAACCTAACCAATCAGATGGAAGAAGGCGATTACACCGTCCAGATTTTTGTCAACGGCAACCCGGTGCGCGAAGCCGATTTTACGGTAGAGTAAGACGACAGGGACGATAAAAATGTCATTGCCAGGCCGTAGGCCGAAGCAATCCCCCGTTCCGAGGTAGGACGCTGCGCAGCTTCGCTTGCGGCTCGCAGTGACACGACAGCTATTTACAAAGGAGCTTATAATGGACAGTTCAACCCTATTAATTATTGTTATTGCCATCATCGTCATCGCGGCTATGTATTTCTTCAACCGGCGGCGAGTGGCCGGGCCTGGAACTTATGATGATCGCGATTATCGCAGCGGTGGCAGTATTGGCGGCGGCCAACAGACGTATGATGACCCGGATTTTCGCAGCAGCGGCAGTATTGGCGGTAGCGGCAGTAGCAGCGAGAGAGGCAGCAGCACCGGCGGCAGCACTTCTCAACGCGCCTATGACAGCGATAAATTCAAGGGTGGTGGCAGTATCGGCGGGTAGGAAAACCAAGAACGTGTATGCCCAAACCTAAAGAGATAGGCCGGAGAACAGATTCTCCGGCTTATTTTTTCCTATGGTTTGATTCCTTACGAGTTAGATTCTTGCATATTAAGCAAGGAGTTGTTAAACAGAGCGACCCTGAGAAGTCACAGAGTTTCACAGAGGAATTTTAGACCCAATACTTTTCAAATAACGTAGTTTAGCCCCTTGTGAGCGGGCGCGAGGCCCTATGCTACGGCCTTATTTGAAATGTATTGATTTTAGACCTACTCTGCGCGTCTCTGTGAAGCCTCTGCGTAACTCCGTGTCCCTTTTGGCTCTGGCTCGTCCAAGTCAAGTGGTTGCTAAACTTTTCAATGCTTGAAGCACTTGGCTTGCGTGAGACACCCAACCAAAGATGCCACCTTGCGCTTTAATCATCTTCAGCCCGACCTGTTGAAATTCCGGGAAGTAGGAGCCGACACAATCCTCAGGGACCAAACATTCATAGCCGCGGTCGTTGGCTTCACGCACGGTGGTATGCACACAAACCTCGGTCGTCACCCCGCAGACGATGAGCGATTGGATGCCTCGGTTGCCCAAAATCAAAGCTAAATCCGTGCCATAAAATGCGCCCTTGCCCGATTTGTCAATCACCGGCTCGCTGGGTAACGGGTAAAGTTCCGGGATGATGTCGTGGCCATATTCCCCGCGCACCAGCACCCGGCCCATCGGCCCCACATCGCCGATGCCGCAGGAGAGGCGGCCTCGCGCCAGTTTGGCCGGCGGCGCATCGGTCAGGTCGGGCCGGTGGCCCTCACGGGTGTGGATGACCAGCATCCTGGCCGTACGAGCGGCTTCCAGCAGGTTGGCAATCGGCCCGATGGCGCTGCGCAGCAACGACACATCATTGCCCAGCATTTCACCAAAGCCGCCCGGCTCCAGAAAGTCGCGCTGCATATCAATGATAATCAGGGCAGTCACAGCGGGGTCAAATTCAAAGGCATACGGTTCAGCTTCAATTTGTAATTTAGGCATAGCACTAACCTCAATGATGATATTTGGTCACTTAAGCATCCGGTGTTATAGTCCTCCAGAAAATTTTCGCTGGGATTGGGGGATTTGGGGATGAAGAATAAAGGAAAAAATCCCCCGATCTCCTAATCCCGGCCCAAAATCGTTGGAGGCAAGTATGTCCCTACCCCCGGAAATGATTCATCAGATTGCGCAAAGTTTTTTCACCACCGAAGACAATCACCAGCCGATTCAGCCGGTCGCTGCCTTTTATCCTGACATTTCGGTCGAGGAAGCCTACCGGGTTCAGGCCGCCGTCGTGTCAGGTTGGACGGAGCGCGGCTATAGAATTGTCGGCCAAAAAGCGGCGGCGACCAGCCAAGCAGCCCAGGCCAAAATGCATATTCAAGAACCCATTTACGGCCACTTGTTCGACTTCCAGCAGGCCGCGTCCGGCTCGACCTTATCGGCCATGCATTTTATCCAGCCGTTTATCGAGTGCGAACTGGCTTTTGTTTTCAATCGCGCCGTCAGCGGCCCCAACCTTACCCCCGCCGATATTTTAGCCGCCACCCATGTTGTCGCCGCCTTTGATATTGTTGACTTTCGCACCACTGAATTTCAGGTTGGGATGCCGGAGGCGCTGTGCTACAATGTCTATACCCGTCACTTTGTCTTGGGCCAACAGTCCGCCGACCCTGCCGGCCTCGATTTACCGAATCTAAAGGTGACGCTGGCTCAGAACGGGACAGAAGTCGCCAGCGCAACAGGCGCGGCGATTATGGGCGACCCAGTTCGCTCTATCACCTGGGTAGCCAATAAATTGGCCGAGCACGGCCGCAGCCTCGAAGCCGGCCATTTCATCTTGACCGGAGCCATTACCCGCCCCCAGCCTATCCAGCCCGGCAACCCTTTCAGCGCCGCGTTTGAGGCGTTGGGCACATTGGCGGTGTCATTCTGAGACCACCTAACTACTCAGCCATGTCATTTCGAGCGACGTTAGGAGCGAGAAATCTTTTAATTCGTGGGTTGCAGGCAACGGTCTCAAAGATTTCTCGGCTTTCAGCCTCGAAACCTGTCCTGAGCCTGTCGAATGGATGACATGAAAGCTGAGTAGTTACGCTCCTTGAAAGCTTTTTCATTGGCCCAGTCCCCAGCGATGGCCAACGCGGCTGCGCTGAAAAGCGGTGGCGATGCCGGCCAGGGTTGCTTCCTGAAAGGCAGGCGCAATCAAGCTCAGTCCCATCGGCAGGCCGTTGGGCTGAAAGCCGTTGGGCACGGCCCAGGCGCACAGATCGAGCAGGTTGACAAAATTGGTGTAACGGCCCAGGTTGGTATTCAAGGCAAACGGTTCAGCTTCAACTTCGGCCAGGGTGTAGATGGTGCCGGCGGTCGGCGCCACCAGAAAATCAATCGTCTGCCAGATGGGTTCGACCTGTTTCTGGTAGGCCCGCAGCTTGTAATAGCTTTCAAAAGCGTCTACCGCCGAAAATTTTCTGGCCCCTTCGATAATGGCGCGGGTAACCGGAAAAAGCGCTTCGGGTTTGGCGCTAATAAATTCCTTGATGGCGGCATACCGTTCGGCGACCCAGGGGCCGCCGTAAAGCAGTTGGGCGGTGGCCTCAAAGGGAGCAAAATCGATCTCGACTTTTTCCCCGCCCAGGTCAATCAGTTGGGCTACCCCTTCATGAAATAAACGCTGATAATCTCTGTTACCAAAAAACTCTAACTGCCGGGGGCGCGGTACGCCAAAACGAAATCGCTCCAATTTTTTGGTGGCAATACCGTTGGGTCGAGTCCGCGAGAAAGGGTCGGTTGGATCCGGCTTTTGGCAGACGTTGAACACGGCCAGCGCGTCCGGGCAGGTCAGGGCGAAAATGGAGACACAGTCTAGCGAGCGGCAGGCTGGGACCACGCCGGTCATACTGAGCAGGCCCCGGCTGGGTTTCAAGCCGACCGTATTGGTGAAGCCTGCCGGCACCCGGCCCGACCCGGCCGTATCCGTGCCCAAAGCAAAGCTGACCAGTCCCGCCGCCACCGCTGCCGCCGAGCCGCAACTGGAGCCGCCGGTGATAAAATCGGGGTCAAACGGGTTGGGTGTGGCCCCGTAGGGCGAGCGAGTCCCCACCAGGCCGGTAGCAAACTGGTCGAGATTGGTTTTGCCAATCAACAGCGCCCCGGCGGCGTTCAAGTGTTCCACCAGGGTCGCGTTTTCCTGGGGAATGTACCTGAAATCGGGACAGGCGGCGGTGGTGGGGTGTCCGGCTACATCAATATTATCTTTGACGGCATAAGGAATGCCGTATAACGGCAGCGAGGCAGCCTTGTCTCGCTGCTTTTCCAATTGTTCCGCCTGAGCCAGAACTTGCTCTTGGGGCAGCAGGTAAATCCAGATATTCGGCGTAGCGCAGGCGGCGATGCGTTGGTAAACGGTTTCGACCAGTTGGGTCGGTTTTAATTCTCCACTTTGATACAAACGTTGCAGAGTGGATAAATCCAAATATGTCTGAGCGGGCAAATAAGTCATCAGCACCTATCCAGCGCGGCCAAAAATTGCTCCGAATGAGCTACAGAGCCGAAAACGCCGCCCTGCATTTTAATCATTTTCAGCACCGCTTCATAATTTCCGTAATCGGTTACGCCATAATTGGCAAGAAGTTGTTACACAGAGAAGCTCAGAGAAGTCACAGAGGCGCACAGAGAAATTTCAGAGCAACTCCGTGCATCTCTGTGCAATCTCGGCGCAACTCTGTGTTCCTTTTTGGGGCTGGCTCGTCCAAGTTAGGGAGTAAGAAGCAATATCTACCTCTACTTCTTACTCCCTACTGCCTACTCCCTTTTTTACTCCGTCTGACCAATCACCCCTTCCACCAGCCAATCGGTCGAGTCGAGCAGCTCGATGCCCCCGGCCTCGCCTTCGGGAATGCGCACGGTGCCTTCATTATCCGTAATCGGGCCTTCAAAGATTTTCAGTTCCCCCTTAATGATGGCTTCCTCTTTCTCTTTGATTAAGGTTTGAACTTCGGGGGTCACGGCCGGGCCGTAATCGGCCAGGGTCAGGAAGCCGCTTTCCATCCCGCCGCGAATATGTTCACTTTTCCAGGCGCCGTCCATCACCTCTTTGGTCAGTTTGGTGTACAGGTCGCCCCAGGTGTAAGCGACGCCGGTCAGCCAACCTTTGGGCGCAAACTGCTGCAAGGCCGATGAGTGAAAGCCGATGCTGTAGATACCGCGTTCTTCGGCGGTTTTGACAATCGTAATGGGCGAGTCGACCAGCATGGTTACGACATCAACCCCGGCATCGGCCAGGGCATTGGTCGCAGCAGCTTCTTTGGCCGGGTCCACCCAGGCCCCATTGAAGACCAGCGTCGTGGTCACTTCGGGTTTGACCGACTTCGCGCCCAGCTGAAACGCATTGACCGAGGCCAGGATATTCGGAATGGGGAAAGCAGTAATAAAGCCCAGTTTGTTGGTTTTGGTGGCCGACCCGGCGGCAATACCGGCCAGGTACATCGCCTCAAAGTTATTGCCCCAATACGTACCCAGGTTTTTGGCTAATTTGAAGCCGGCCGGGTGCATAAAAATCACCTCAGGGTGCTTTTCAGCTACGGCCAGGGCCGGGTCGAGGTAGCCAAAGCTCTGCGGGAAAATCAATTTGGCCCCTTGTTGAATCATATTTTCCATCACCCGCTCGGCGTCGGCGCTTTCGGGCACATTCTCGGCTTCAATCAATTTGACGTTGGGCAAATTTTCGGTCATTTTGACCAGGCCATCGTGGTGGGCCTGGTTATAACCGGCATCGGTAATGGCGCCCACGTGCAGCGCGCCAACCACAAAGGGTTCTTCAGCCGCCGCCGCGGCTTCTCCGGCAACGGGCGCAGGCGCCGATTGGCAGCCCGTTACCCAAGCAACAGCCAGCACCAATAGCCCCAATTTGACCCACAAAGCAATCTTGTTTTTGTGTAACATCGTGTCCTCCTCTTGACTTTAGTTAAAATTTATTCAAAGCGGTCTAACCCGCTCTAAATTACACCTCAGGCTACTTTTATGACCAACCCAAAAATAGGACGCAGATAACGCAGATTCAACTGATTTCCGCTGATTTTTTAAATTCCTCTGCGCAAATCTGCGTTTATCAGCGTTCATCTGCGTTCTATTTAAAGAGTGCAAAGGTAGTGCTCAATTTGTCCCCTCAAAAACAGCCTTCAACCCTTCCGGCATCGCCCGCTTGCGACCCTTTTGCACAAACAGCAGCACGCCGAGGGTCAACAGATAGGGAATCATATCCAGCAAAAAAGGCGAAATATTAGCTCCGCGGGCTTGAAGCTGAAGCTGCAAGGCCAGCGCGCCGCCAAACAGCAGGGCCGCTGCGACAGCCCGCAGCGGATGCCAGGCGGCGAAAATCACCAGGGCGACGGCGATGAAACCACGCCCGGAGGTCATGCCTTCGCTCCAGCTTTGGGCAAAGGCCAGGGATAGATGCGCTCCCCCCAGCCCGGCCAACACCCCGCCAATGAACACAGCTTGATATTGCAGCAGTTCAGGCTTCAAACCGGCGGCAAAAGCTACTACCTTGTTTTCACCCACCGCCCGCAGCGACAGGCCCCACTTGGTGCGAAACAAGACCCACCAAACCAGGGCCGCCAGGGGCACCATCAGATAAATCAAAATATCGTGGTTGAACAGAATCCGGCCAATCACCGGAAGATCGGCCAGAAAAGGAATGGGCAGCGCATCCAGGCCATGCACAAGTTGCCCCACATAAGGTTTGCCAATCAAGGCGCTCAGACCGAGACCAAAAAACATCAGGGCCAGGCCGCTGGCTAGCTGGTTGGCTTTGCGGGTGACAACTAAATAGGCCAGGATTAAATTAAAGACCCCTGCCGCCAACCCGCCGGCCACCACGCCCAGTAGCGCACTGCCCGTTTGCGCCGTGACCATAAAGCCGGTCACCGCACCCATAAGCATCGTGCCCTCGACGCCCAGATTGATGACCCCGGCTCGCTCGACCACCACCTCCCCCAGCGCGGCATACAACACTGAGGTACTCGACTGAATCGAACCCGTCAAAACGCCTTCAATAAACGATGTGGTCATTTTGCCTCCCGCTTGGGCCAGCCAAAACCCATGTTGTTAAAGAACTTACCCAACACAATGAACAAAATCAGCGACATTAGCACATTCACCGACGAGAAAGGCATGCCCTGCGTAATCTGCAAGGTGTCGCCGCCCAGGGCAATGATGGCGATAAGAAACGACATAACCACTACCCCCAACGGGTTGTGCAGCGCCAGCCAGCTTATCAGAAAGCCCATGTAACCATAGCCGGGTGAAAAACCGGGCCGCAGCCGCCCCTGAATCGCCATCACCTCGCCCATCCCGGCCAGGCCGGCCAGCCCCCCGGCGATAAACATCGTCACCAGAATATAGCGAGTGAGAGGCAGGCCATGCCGCCGGGCCGCTTCGGGATTGCCGCCGATGGCCCGCATCTCGTAGCCCCAGCGGGTTTTCTTGAGCACAAAGTACAGCACCGCCAGGGCAATCAGGCCCAGTACCAGGCCAAAATGAACCCGCGAGCTGCCGATGAAGGGCAGCCGGACCGAATCGGCAAACAGGACGCTTTGGGGAAAGTTGGCGCTCTCCGGGTCCTTGAAAGGGCCAAAGACAAAAAAGTTGACCCACAGGACAGCCACGTAGTTGAGCAGCAGGGTCGAAATGGTCTCATTCAACCAACCTTTAGCTCGCAAAAAGGCCGGAATTGCCGCCCACAACCCACCGCCCACAAAACCCAAAATAATCATCAGTGGGATGCCAATCACCGCCGGGAGGGAGTCGCCGACAGCCAATGCGCCCCAGGTAGCCAGCAGCGCCCCCATATAAAGCTGTCCCTCCCCGCCTACGTTGACCAGGCCAATCCGGGCCGGCAGCAGCACCGCCAGGGCGCACAGCACCAGCGGAATGACCTTGACCAGCACCTCCGACAGGCCGTAGGCGCTGCCAATCGTACTGCTAAAGATGTCGGCGTAAGCCTGAGCCGGGTTCTTGCCAAAGATGAGCAGCACCAAAGTGAATACCAGCAAAGCCAACGCCAGCATTGCCATGTAGCGCAGCAGCCCACTAAACTGCTGCTTGCCGATTTGAGCCAAACTGTTGCCGTTAAGCATGGGTTATCGTCCCTCCTGTCATGAGAATCCCCACATCATGGGCCGTCGTCTCTTGCGGCCTGAACGTGCCGACAATGTGGCCGTGGTGCATCACCAGCAGCCGGTCGCTCAGAGCAAAGAGTTCATCCAAATCTTCGGAAATGAGTAAGATGCCCATCCCCTGCTCGCGGTGTTTCAGCAGCAGGCGGCGAGCCGCTTCGGCGTTAGAAATATCCAGGCCACGCGCCACGTAATAGGCAATCAACAGCTTGGGCTGACGGCCCACCTCGCGGGCAATAATGACCCGCTGCAAATTGCCGCCCGATAAAGTCTCGACCATCACCTCCAGCCGCGGCGCAGAAGAGATAAAGGTGCTGTTGAGGAATTGGGTGGCCTTATCCCGCACCCGTTTCCAGTTCATCGAAAGTCCGCCCTGGTCGGCGTATTGATGCTGCTCGCCCAGAATCATATTTTCATAAACGCGCATGCCGGGGATCGCACCCATTAGCAGTGGGTCTTCAGGGATGCAGCCCAGGCCGGCTTGCAGCTTCTTTTCAACCGGCCAATTCGCCACATTTTCGCCCATCAGATGAATCGTTCCGGCGGTGTGCGGGCGCAGTCCCAGGGCCGCTTCAATCAGCGTTTGCTGTCCGTTGCCGGAAACGCCGGCCACGCCGACAATCTCGCCGGGAAAAACTTGAAACGAGACTTCTTTCAGGCCGATTTTGGTTTGTTCATCGGGCACAGTGATACGGTCGAAAATCAATAAAGGAGTCTGGCCGGTAGTATCTTTGAATTGCGTAATTCGGGCCGCCTCCGGTGGAGCCGAACCCAAGAGCATCGTCACCAACTCAGTTTCGGTCGCCCCGGCGACAGGCATAGTTTCAACTACCCGGCCCCGGCGCAGCACCGTAATCCGGTCGGCTACGGCCATGACCTCGGGCATTTTGTGGGTGATAAAGAGGATGGCGTACCCATCGGCTCGCAGTTTGTTGAACACCTGGAACAGCCCACCCACCTCATGAGGAGCCAGCACGCTGGTCGGCTCATCAAAGATCAGCACCTTGGCCCCGGCCAGAATAATTTTGAGAATCTCAACCTTCTGCTGCTCGCCCATCGAAAGCTCGCCAACAGTGGCCCGCGGGGCCACGCGCAGGTCATATTTGGCCGACGCCTCTTTAATGCGCTGTTCGATTTCCTTTTGGCTAAACACGGCCCGCAAATCCGGCAAAAACAGGGCCACATTTTCAATCACCGTCAAGGCGGGAATGAGGGTGAAATTTTGAAAAACCATGCCGATGCCCAACCGGCGGCCATCCTGGGGTGAGTTGATAATCATCGGTTGGCCGTTTAGAAAGATTTGACCGGCGGTGGGCTGGTAAAAGCCATAGAGCATTTTCATCAAGGTGCTTTTGCCCGCTCCATTTTCGCCCAAAATGGCGTGGACTTCGCCGGGATAAATGGCAATATTGACGTTATCGTTGGCTCGTAGGTCGCCAAACTGCTTGACCAGCCCGCGAGCCTCCAACAAGGGCGTGGCCAGATTGGTTGGAGCTTGAACTTGGGTTAGCATTTTCGACTCCTTCGTAAATAGGAGTGCAAACCTTGGTTTGCTGTCAGCAAGGCAAGCCTTGCACTCCTTTTTCATTCTTGGTGGTGTGCCACAGCTCTGTGAAAACTCCTCCCAAATTGTCTCGTATACAAAATTGTATACAATATAGGTGCTTTAATCGATCCGTGCCCGGCCCGGAATTAACAAAAAACGCCCTCAGATGCCAATCTTTTCAGATGGCATTTGAGAGCGTCTCGGCTGCTCAGAAAAAATGGTTATTTAGTTTACTAAAACAAAAAACGACGCCTTAAAAAATGCGTCGTCGCATTGGAGTTAAAATTGATTTGGCCGGAAAGAAGCTTCCTGAGCCAATTTGAAGGCAATTTTACACCTATTTGAAAAGTTGGCAAATTCTGTATGGACAAACAAAATCTGAGCCAGGAAATTTTTGATACCCTCAAAAATCGAATTATTCAGTGGGAATATCCGCCGGGGCAACGCTTGACCGAGGAAAGTTTATGCAGTGAGTTTGGCGTAAGCCGAGTCCCCATCCGCGAAGCGCTGCGCATGCTGGAGGACAGTAAATTGGTAGATAAAGTGCCTTATCGCGGCTGTACGGTCAAACAGCCTGACTTGAGTGAAATCCACCACCTGTATGATGTTCGCCTGGCTTTAGAATTGTTTGTAGTAGAGCAACTGACCACTCAGGGCATGGAGCAACCCATCTGGCAGCGGCTGTATCAAACCTGGAATAATTTACTCACTGCGGATGCACTGGACGAATTGGATACCTCTCATCTGGCCCGGCAGGACGAATTATTTCATGAAACCCTGGCCCAGGCTACCGGCAACCGAGTCCTACAGGAGTTGTTGCATGACGTCAACGAGCGACTTTTTTTCCTGCGGCTGCACGACATCACTACGGTTGAGCGCCTGGTTCAGACCTGCCAGCAGCACTTGCATGTTCTGGCCTGTATTCAAGCCGGCAATGTGACAGCGGCGCGTGAAGCCATCCAGACCAATATCGCCTTTGGTCGTAGCAATGTTGAGACAGCGCTCAAAGAGGCTTTGATCCAGACCTATCTGAAAGAACAAGCAGAGTTTGCCTGAAAGATAGTATTCGTGATAAACGTCACTAGCAAATAGTGACATTTATCACCATTTAGGAATGAGAATTAATTAACTCACCTTACGCAAAGGAGAATTTGACAGAATCAAGAGATTGACAATTTAAGGTTCTGAGTTCAGCAAAAGCAGCTTTGATGGCCTTGAGATAAAGTTTAGACTTCAAGGCGAAGTGGTTGGTCTGCCGGGTCAGTTTGAGACATTCGAGTTTGGTGACGGCGACCATCGCGGCAAAGATATGATTACACTGGGCACGAATGGTTTTGGTGGGCGATCTTTCCAGGGCGGCGTTTTGCTTGAGGGATTTGTGAATGACTTCGACGTGCCATCGTTTTTGATAGATTGTCGTGAGGGGGTCATAGGTCAGGCTGGTATCACTGGAGGCCAGATATAATGTCCCGGTGGAGCCATCTTGGTTTGTAAAGACTTGTTTGGCTACCAGGATCGGGAAACGCACGCCCTTGAAGTAGACCAAACGGCCTTGACCGGGCTTTAGCTCGAGGTCTGCCAGGGTTACAAACCGACCTTGCCGTTTGTCCGCTTCAGACAAAGCCACCAGGCGATTGTCTTTGACCGCCATCACAAACTCCTTGTGCAATTCTTGCTTGATCCAGATCACCTGAATCTCTAATCTCCAATCTCCAACTTCCCATTGAATTGGGGAAGTTATTTAATCCACGATCCTTAACTCCCCAGACGAAAAGTCAGCGCCGCCACCGAGAGAGGAGGCAGTGTTACGGTCGCCAAGCCGTCGCTAATCTTCACCGCCTGGAATGGCCGGCTTTGAATCAGATGGGGTTGCTCGAGTGAGTTTACTGCTTTAGGATCAGGCCCGGTGAGAATTTCGGCGCTGTCCAGGGCGATAATTGACCGGTCGGCCACTTTTACCTGGACGGGCAGCGCTTCGCTCAAACTCCGGTTGGTCATAAAAACGTGCAGGATGTCGTTGTTGAGGATGGCGCTGGTATCGAGATAAAACACTTCGCCATTTTTCTGGCCTTCGTAGGTGGGGCCGGCCACTATCGGCTGGAGGGAAATGCCGTTGCGCCGGCGAGAGAACATTTCAAAGGGATAAAAAGTGGTGTGCAGCAAAACCCGGTCGCCTTCGGTGTGGATGGGCGAGAGCGCATTGACAATTTGGGCGAGGTTGGCAATCTTGACCATATTGGCGTGGCGCACAAAACTGTTTAGATAACCGGCCACCACCAGGGCATCTTCAAGATTGTAGGTTTCCTCGGCCACGTGCGGCGCGAATTTACCGTCTCCATCCAAAAACTCTGGTTTCTGCGTTCGATACCACACATTCCACTCGTCAAAGCAGAGGTAAGCCCGCTTCTGGCTGCGCTGCTTGGCCTGAACAAAACGACAAGCGGCATCCATCTCTTCGATTTGGCGATCAATGGCGTTGGTTATCGCCAGGTAATCAGAGGTATCGCCGGCCCGGTTGCCGGCGTAGGAGTGCAGGCTGATATAATCAGCTTCAGCCACGTATTCCAGCACCTGGCGGTCCCAATCCATATAAGTGGGCAGGTCGGTTACGCACGTACCGGCGACCACCACCTCGATGGATTTATCCACATCCTTCATAATTTTGGCCGCTTGTTGGGCCCGAATGGCATATTGATCGGCGGGAACGTGGCCCAACTGCCAGGGGCCGTCCATCTCATTGCCCAGGCACCATAGTTTGACATTGTGCGGAGCGGTTGAGCCGTTGGCGATACGCAGATCGGCAAATTTTGTTCCGCCGGGACGATTGCAATATTCCACCCAGCGGCCCGCTTCTTCAGGTGTGCCGGTGCCCAGGTTGACAGTCAACATCGGCGTCCAGTTCAGGCGGCGGCAGAGTTTGATATATTCATCGGTGCCAAAGTGGTTAGGCTCGATGCTTTGCCAGGCCAGTTCGAGCACCGTCGGGCGCTGCTCGCGGGGGCCAACGCCGTCGAGCCAGTGATAGCCAGAGGCAAAGTTGCCGCCTGGATAACGCATGGCAGTCATATTCCAACGTTGTAAAACCTCCAGCACGTCAGTGCGAAAACCGTCTTCATCGGCGTGGGGCGATTTGGGGTCATAGACGCCTTCATACACGGCCCGGCCCATATGTTCCAGAAAGCCGCCGAAGACCCTTTCATCTACCTGGCCGATTTGAAATTGAGTATGTAAAGTTAGCGTAGTTTCTTTCATTTTCTATACCTCTCCTTTATAAAGAGGCGATGACTGGTGAGGCGTGGATGCGAAGGAATTCCTCGCGTCTTCGCGTCATTTTCATCGCTTACCAGGCGTATGCTTTGGGGGCTTCGCCACCCGGTCCTGGGAAAATCTCATCCAATTTCTTCAGTATGTCTTCGTCCAGCTTAATTTCGGTGGCGCGAATGGCGCTGTCGAGTTGTTCGACCGTGCGCGGGCCGATGATCGGCGCGGTGACAATGGGGTTGTGCAGCAGCCAGGCCAGGGCCACCGCAGCCGGTGGCTCACCTAGCTCTTTACAGAGGGCTTCATATTGTTCAAGTTTAGCCCTGTTTTTCTGCACTTCCCGCTCAAACTCGTCACCCGTCCGGCGTCCGGTTTTGAGCTTCTCCAACGCTCCACCTAAAAGACCGCCTCCCAACGGACTCCAGGGGATTAACCCCAGGCCATAATGCCAGCAAGCGGGAATAACCTCCAGTTCAATCATCCGATTATTGAGGTGATAGATACTTTGTTCGCTGACCAGGCCCAGCATGCCCCGTTTAGAGGCTTCCTGGCAAGCGGTGGCGATGTCCCAGCCGGCAAAGTTACTGGACCCCACATAAACCACTTTGCCCTGGTTAATAAGGCTGTTGAACGCCTGCCAGGTCTCGTCCCAGGGGCAGTCACGATCAATGTGGTGCATCTGGTACAGATCAATCCAATCGGTCTGCAATCGTTTCAGGCTGTTGGCGCAGTGCTTCTTGATTTTCATAGCTGAGAGATTGCGCGTGTCGGTGTTGGGTTCCGGCCGATTGGCTTTCCGGGTGACGGGGTTATAAACCTTGGTAGCCAGAACAACGGCGTCTCGCCGCCCACCACCTTGAGCAAACCAGCGTCCGATGATCAGCTCGGTGTCCCCCTGTTCCCCACCCCAGCCGTAAACATCGGCCGTGTCGAAGAAATTGATCCCCAATTCAAGGGCACGGTCCATAATTTTGAAGCTCTCTTCTTCTGAGGTGAGCCAGCCAAAATTCATCGTCCCCAAACATAAATTGCTGACCAGGACGCCATGCTTGCCTAATCGTTTGTGCTTGATAGCCATAGATGCTCTCCTTCGTAAATAGTAGTCAGATGTCAGTAGCCAGATTTTTTCTGACTACTGACATCTGACTACTGGTTACTGGTTACTTTTCTACCCCCGAACCCAGCGAGGATATACCCGCAATAAATTGCTTTTGCATAAAAAGAAACAGGATGATGATGGGGAAGGTAGCCAGAAATGCGCCGGCCATGATCAAATCCCAACGTTGACGATAGAGCCCCACCAGCCCGGCGATGCCCACGGCCAGGGTATATTTTTCTTCGGTGCGCATCACAATGAGGGGCCATAACAAATCGTTCCAACCTTCCAGGGAAAAGAGAATAAAAAGTGTGCCGATGGCTGGTCTGACCAACGGGAGAACGACTTGCAGGAACAACTGGTATTCAGAGGCGCCATCTACGCGGGCTGCATCTAAAATATCAGAACTGAGGCTTAACATGTATTGCCGCATATAAAAAAGGCCAAACGGATGAGCCGCCAGCGGCAAGATAACCCCGATATAGGTGTCAATCATTTTGAAATTAACCATCATCATGAAGAGAGGAATGAGCAGCATGTGAAAGGGCAACATTTGCGAGGCCAGAATGGTAATAAAGATGACGTTGCGAAAGGGAAAATTGAAGCGGGCCAGGGGATAGGCGGCCAGAGTGCAAAGAGTCACGGCCAGGATGGCAAAGCCAAAGGCAATGATGATAGAGTTTAAATACCATTGTTCAAAAGCAAGCTCAGAAAAAAGATTTTCATAGCTAACAAATGTCACTTCGCTGGGGAAAAGACTGCCGGCGTCGGCAAAAATCCGTTCCGGCGAGCGGATAGAGCTGAGGATCATCCAATAGAACGGGATCAGGAAAACAATTCCCGCAACAAGAAATAGCAGGGTTAGCACAACCTGACTTAGGGTGCGCTGCCAACGCCCAGGGCCTATGGTTAATTGGGCGGCCTGTTCACGATGGGCTAAACTGGCGTCCATTTACTCCTCCTTTTTGAAAAATCCCAACAGTCTGAGCTGCACCAGCGACAGAATCATGATAATCAAAGCCAGCACCACCCCAATCGTTGAGGCATAGCCTAAATTGAAGGAGGTAAACGCGGTTCTATAGAGAAAAAGGACAATGCTTAACCCTCCTTGTCCGGGGCTTGCTCCGGCGGTCCAGAGAATGAAGGGTTCAACAAAGAGTTGAAATCCCCCAATCAGGGTGAGGGTCATAACAAAAATAATGATGGGCCTGAGTTGAGGAATGGTAATATAGTAGAAGCGCTGTAAGCCGTTGGCGCCATCAATTGCCGCCGCATCATAGAGGTCCTGGGGAATGTTGGCCAGTCCTGAGGTAAAATAAACCATGTTCAAGCCGGTCCAGCGCCAGGTCGCCATAATTAACATAGCCGGAATGGCTAAGTCGGCAGTTTCCAACCAGCGTTGAGGCGGAATCCCCACCAGGTTAAGCCAACTATTGAGCAAACCTTCTGGGGCCAGGATCAGGCGGAATACCACGCCAACTACCACTAACGAAGTCAGAACAGGCAAAAACAAGGTGGTGCGGAATATACCTGCTTTTTTGACCAAACCAGAATAAAGTAAGGCTGCCAAGACAAGCGGAATGACGATCAAGAGGATTAGCGTACCGGCTGTATAATAGACGGTGTTGAGCAACGCCTTATAAAAGGTGGGATCATTGAATAGAAATTGGTAATTACCGAGACCTATCCATTCACTTGAGCCGACGCCCTGGACTTTTTCAAAGCTTAACAACATGGCCTGAATGACGGCCCAGACCCGGAAGGTTAAAAATAAAATCAAGAAGGGGGCTAAAAATACAAACGGCACCACTTTGGGACGATGAAAGAAGGGGACGCTTGGATTGTTCATCGAACCTACCTTACCATAGAATTTAATCTACCCACTTTTAATTGCAAGCAAAATTAGCTAACACGATGGGAAGGCTGGAAGAAAGGAAGGATGGAAGCTGCTTAATATCCAGTCCTCCAGCCTTCCCATCTTCCCACATTAATTATACAGCTTTTAGGTTTTTTGACTATTGCATAGCGTTGATCTCTTTGGCCGATGCGCTTAATAGTTCAGCAGGGGATTTATTCTCGTCAAATAAGCCAAAAGCCACTTTTTCGTTGAGGATGTTCATGGTTTCTGGATAGCGTGGGCCGGTATATTCGGGAGCGAGGCGATCCAACATGGCTTTAATATTTTGCATCACCGGCTCGTTGCTAAAGTAATCATCGGGCTTTTTGAGTTCTGGATCATCATAGACATCGAGCCGGAAGGGGTCAAACCCAAAAACTGTCCAGATTTGAACCTGAGCATCGTAGGTTAGTTTGGCAAACTCCAAAAATTGCATGGCCGCATCTACTTTGGCCGGATCAATTTGTTTGGTAATGGTTGTACCGGTGCCGCCGCCCATGGTTGAGATAAACCCACCTTCTTTGAAGGCCGGCATAGGGCGGACGACCATTTTGCCTTTCAGGTCTGGCATAAACTCTTTAAAGCGGATCATGTACCATTGTGGCATCCAGACAGAGGCTGATTTGCCTTGATTCATAAACTCGTAGTAACTGGGGTCGTGATGCTGTCCACCCGGTGAGATGGTGGCAATTTTATGCACATGCACCATATCACTCGCTAACTGGAGCGCTTCTGCATTAGCCGGACTATCCAGGATAAAATTACCATCCTTATCATAAGTACCACCGCCATTTTGTAACATAAGACCTAAAATGGTAAACCGGCCGGTACTCTCTACCGTCGTCATCCAGGCCCCGGTCTTTTCCTTTACCTGTTTCCCGGCCTCGATATAATCATCCCAGGTTTTGATGCTGTCTACATCAACCCCGGCCTTGTCTAACAATTCCTTATTGTAGTATATAACAAACGCGCCCAGGTGAGTGTCAATCCCGTACGGCTTGCCCCCAATTTCATAAGGGGCCAGGCGAGTTTCAACCAGGTCTTTTCGATGTTTATCAACGATAGAGCCTAAATCATGGAATTGAATATCACCCCGCAGAAATGTGCCAAATTTGGCAATTTCAACATCTGCCAGGTCCGGGGCGCCGGTGCCGGATTGGAAGGCAATGAGGAGTTTGTCGTGCATTTCGTTATAAGGGAGGACTGTCGGTTCTAGCTTGATTTTCACATCGGAGTGTTCGGCGTTAAATCGCTCCATCTGGGCCAGATAATAATCTGCGTGGGCGTCTACGAAGGTCCAGAAGGTTAAGGTGACTTCTTTGGCTTCAGCGGGTTCTTCGGCCTGGGCCGCTTCGGCGGGCTGCTCCGCTTGCGGGGCAGGAGCAGCGGCGCTACCACATGCAGTCACTATCAAAAGCAAAATTGTCATAATTAAAAGCAACACTGCACTTTTTTTAAGAAACGTCTTTGTCAGGAACATCTTTGTAATCCTCCTTTGGTTTTTCTAGTAAAAATGGGTAATAACTCAGCCATGTCATTTCGAGCGACACGCTACGCAGGAAGCGAGACGCGAAGCGTCCTCATCCGTGGTTTGTAGACAATGGATTAGCAGATTTCTCGGCTTTCAGCCTCGAAATGACATGAGGGGTGAATAGTTACGCTTTTTAACGTGTTTCCGGCTGTCTTTCCTCCTTCTCTTGATGATCGGTTATCATAACAGTTAGCGGTTTTCAAAAGCAAAAAGGTGGGGGAAGCTGGCCAAAGGGGCGTTTCCCACTTTTAGGAGCGAGCTGAAAGCTCCAGCAGTCTACCTGAAAAGTGGGTTTGACGACAAGGTGGTGGCATGATAAGATAAACGCCCTGGGAAAGAAATTACGGTATACCGCTAATTTCAAATACCATTGTATACCCCCGCTGAGGGTATAAACAAGGGCGTTAAGCGGACAAAAAATAGGACTTAAATTAGGACATGCCCACTTTTGAAGAGTTTGAACTATCTTTGCGCCATGTTCTGATTCATTTTCGTGACCCGGCTTTTCACCCCCCGGAATTATTGTGGTCTGTTCTGGGCTACAAACCACACCAGGGCGTCGAGGCAATTCAAACTGCCATCACCCAAACCATCCAGAGCCTTAAACCGGCCTCGGCCAATACTGCCTCCAGCCTGCGTAACCAGCGTTTCTATGAACTGCTGACCTGCCGCTATATTCAGGAATTGACTCAAGAAGAAACCGCCGACCGCTTGGGCATCACGCCTCGCCACGTGCGGCGCGAACAGCAGCAAGCGGTCCACATGTTAGCCCGGCTTTTCTGGGAGAAAAGACCGGGACATGAGCCGCCCTCGGTTGAAGTCCTGCCGGACGCAGGACCAGAGCAAGAAACACTGGCCTGGCGATCCCAGGTGAGAGAAGAATTGGCCGCTTTACAGCAGAGCGCGCCGGGGAGTGTGGTGGAGGTAGCCGCTGCCTTGCGAGGGGTAATGAAAATAGGCCAGGCTTTAACTTCGCAACACGGCATCACTTTGCAGCTAGAGCCGGCAGAGTCCGGTCTGACGGTGGCCATGCACCCCTCCGTCCTCCGGCAAGTGCTCATCACCGCTATCGAGAAACTGGCGCAGAGTATGGCGGCGGGTCAAATAACCCTGGCAGTTGAGCGGATAGGGAATCGCGTTCGCCTCTTGATAACCGGTACACCGGCGGTCACAAAACGTCCCCCGAACAGCGATCTGATTCAAGAAATTCTGGCCGCTCATGGCGACTCGGTGGAGGCTTACCTGGAAGAAGATCAGGTCGGCTTTCGGATAGAGTTGCCGACAGTAGATAAAGCGACTGTATTGGTTATTGACGACAACGCCGATTTGGTTCATTTCTACCGGCGTTATACCACCGGCACGCGCTACCAAATTGTCCACCTGGCCGAAGGGCAGCCCGTTCCCGAGACCATTAGCAAAATTGATCCCGATATTATTGTGCTCGACGTGATGCTGCCCGATACGGATGGGTGGGAGCTGCTGACCGATTTGCGAGAGCAACTGGCAACCCACCCGATTCCCATTATTGTTTGCTCCGTTATTCGCCGGGCTGAATTGGCCCTATCGCTGGGCGCGTCGCTCTATTTGCCCAAACCGGTTGGGCGGCAGCAGTTTATTGAGGCGCTCGATCAAGTTCTCCCTCTGGCTTCAGTAAAAGGGTAGAAAGCTCAAGCGAACCCCGTAAGAATTTATCCACCGATATTCCCGTTTCAATTGTCACCGCCAGGGTGGGGCTGGTCAGCGGGCGGCTGGCCGGGTTCTGGGCGGAGATGACAATAGCCGGAATATCTTTAATCGTTTCATCCTGTTTTTTTTGAGCTAAGGTTTGCCAGCCATCTATCGTGGGCATGGTCAGATCAATCAGCATGAGATCGGGTTGGCTCTGTCGTAGTTGGGTCAACGCCTGTTCGCCACTGGAAACAGTTATCACCTTCAGGGTAGGGTCAAACATCAACAACATTCGTTTTAGCAAGCGGTGCAAATCAGGATCATCATCAGCAATCAACACACTTTGGATGGGTTTGTCCAGAGCCTTAAGAGTCTTTTCTAAATCAGCGCGCATAATCGGTTTGATTAAATAATGGGTCGCGCCCGCTTCAAACACTTGATGGGTGTAAGATGGAAAGTTACCCGTGATAATCGGGGTGTCCGGCAGTTCTTTCCTGGCTTGCTCAACTAACAACGGCGCATTCGCAATTGCCGCCACGTTGATGATAACCGCGTGCGCAGGTACAGTTTGGGCTTCGTGAATGGCTTGTTCCACGCTATCCGTTTTAATAAATTCAATTTCATCCGAGCAATGGGTCAACTGCCGATACAGATCAGCGGTATCATCGCAGATTAAAATTCGCTGTTTGTAGGGCAATTGGGGCAGTTTTGCCTGGGAGGTCCGTTCATGCCAAACCCAATCGGGGTTAACCCAACGGGCGGCTGTGGGCGAAGGCGATGCCGGCGGTGAGATAGGCAGCTTGAAAGAAAAAGTACTGCCTGGCCCCCCCATTGGGATTTTAGATTTTGGATTGCCGATTTCGGATTTTGGCTCCGAGACGCCTATCGAAATTCCGAAATCCACAATCGGCAGTGAGGGTGAGGCGGGGCTTTCCAGCCACATTTGGCCGCCATGCATTTCGACAAATTGCTTACTGATGCTCAGGCCCAACCCGCTGCCCTTCTGTTCGCGCCAGGGATTGGTTTTGCCCTGCCAGAAAGGTTCAAAGATTCTTTGGGTGTCTTCCGGTAACACGCCCGGTCCCGTATCAGTGATATTAACCACCACATACTGCTCCTGGCGATAGGCCGATACGGTGACGCCGCCCTGATCGGTGAAGCGGGCCGCATTGCTAACCAGATTAAGCACTACTTGGTTAATCCGAGTCCGATCACAATAAACTGGGGGGAGATCAACCGGAATAGCGACCTGTAAGGTGAGTTCCTTTTTCTCTAAAAGGGGACGCACAATGGTTAGGGCGCTCTCAATTTCCTGGCCCAGATTCGTCCATTCCCGGTGCAGGGTCAGCCGGCCTACTTCGGTCTGGCTAAGGTCTAAAATATCATTCACCATTTTGGAGAGATGTTCGCAGTTGCGCTGGACAATCATTAAATCTTCCATCAGCGGCGGCGGTAACTCTTCGCCATAAATCTCCGGCGTATTCATCAAGACATCGGTCAGGCCAATAATCATATTGAGTGGAGTCCGAAATTCATGACTTACTTTCGCTACAAAGGCCGTTTTGGCTGCTTGAGCCTCCTCTGCCGCTAGACGCATTACATTTACTCGTTCATTGAGTAAATCCAGCTCTCGATAAGCATGGGCCAAGTCATCCAGGGCTTGCTGCAACTCTACTTTTCGGTCGCGCACTTCTTCGAGTAAATCCCGCGCCCGGCTAAAATTTGTCCACGACCAATGCGTAATATCATGGAGGGGATGATAGATGGCAAACATAATCCCGACCATAGTCCAGATTGCCATCAACATCATGACCACAGCACCCGGATCAGCCTCGATAGCGGCAAATTGGGTTATTACCAGTAACGATACACTCTCAACCATGGCGATAACCGTTGCCGCCGTCAAGCCGTTTAGAATTGCTGCCACCGCCACCGGGATGACCAGCAGCGATAGAAAAACGTTTGGCTCCAGCCAAAACACCCCTGTCAAAACAACTAGGGCCACCGCCATCAGCAGAAACCACCGCGCCGCTTTAAGTTGCCAGTCGGAGAGCAGCCAAGTTGTCACCGCAGCGATTTGGGCCAGGAGACCCAGCCTCACTGCCTTAAACGACTCGCCGGGGCCGGCCAGGTAATCGCTGGCCAGAAAAAGAACCAGGCCAAAAAATACCAGCCCCATCGCCACCAGCTTGGGCGAGATAAATAACTCCCACTCCCTCATCGTCTCTGTTTTCGTCACGCGACTCACCTCCACGCCCGGCTGCAACGATGCAGAACCTCAGCATAGCCCCGCAATTGAGTATCAGTAGATCCAATTTTCTGAGGAGTAAGGCACGCTCACGTGCCGAACACCGCCGCACGTGGGCGTGCTGGCTCCTCAAATTTGGATCCACTGAGTATTACTACCTGTTTATAATTAAATAATAGGGCAGCGATTAAGGCAAAGAGGAGGGTAGGTCTTAGCACGGCTTTGCTTTAATTTTTGACAAATCAAAGGGAGCAGAACCGCACAGAAGTCATGTCATTCCGACCGCAGGAAGGAATCTTCGTTACCACTGCCTAAGATGTTACAGCGAGCAAGGGGACGCCTACGCGTCGCTGGCGTTCGAAATGACATGCCAGAGAACAATTGTTTTTTTCTCCATCAATTTGATAAATTATTAAATTTAATCAATTCAACTTTAATAAATCGGGCTGGTGTTGATAACGGGCCGCCCAGTCCAAGCGAATTTCAGTCACGAACTAACCGGCCAAAAGGGTCAAAGCTAACTGATGGTGCCAAGCGCGATATTTAATGGCTTGAAATTCATCCCAGCCCAAATCGGATTTACTGTCCTGGTTACTGCGTTCGGCAAAGTGACGGACCAATTTGCGCCAGACCATCGTTTCTAAGGAGGTAGTCGGGGCCACGTTACTCAAGGTGTAGATGCCCCGGCTTTCATCCCGGCGGATCAGTAACCACTCTCGACGCATGGTCTGCTGGTAGATGGTCCAGACCGGGAGCAAGGCGAATTACTCATAAATGGTGTAGATTTTGCTCACCTGTGCCAGTTTTGCGGCCTATGTTCGCCATCGTTCGTTCTGTTTCTAGCCGCAGCAAACCGCTGAGGTAACTCAGACCATACTCGCTGGTATCCGCGTCCGGGTCTGCCGGTAAGGTCGAAATTCTTGATAGAAAGAGCCAGTCTTAATCGGCTGGTTTTTTTTATTTTTTACTCATCTTGTGAAAAAACCACAACGGTATAGGGACCGATGCTGATCTGACTGTGGCAGGGCAAGCCGTCAAATTCGCCTTCTTGGGCTTCAACGTCGGGGCTGGGGTGATTGGCAAAATCGGGGCCGTAATTATAGGAGTCGCTGTTAAAGCGAGCCTTCCACAGGCCGGCGCGAGGGAAGCCGATGGTGTAACCTTCGCGGCTTTGCAGAGTCATGTTAACCACCACAATCACGCTGTCGCCTGGGCCTTGTTCGGCCCAGCGGTGAAAGGCTAATATCTTGGCCGCATCATCAAAATGGAAAACATGGACTTCTTGCCCGCACAACCCGCGTGTCACACCCACGAGATTGCGCCGCAGGGCAATCAAATCCTGGTACATACTAAGAATCCCGCCCTGTTCCTCGGCGCGTGACCATTCGACCGGGTCCTGATCGTGAAACCAGCGATCCTCCAGAAATTCCTGTCCCTGGAACAGCATGGGGATACCGGGCGAGGTCAACACCAGGGCTGCGCCCAGGGTGGACCGCTTTTTAGAAAACCAATTGTCCACCTGGCCCGGCCAAATTTCTTCCGGCACGCGGGCGCGGCCATTGGCTACCTCGTCGTGCGACTCGGTATAAATTACGCGGGTGAAGGCATCCAAATCGTAGCGGTGCTCAATAGCCCGGCAGACGGCGCTCAAGTCCCGAAAGTTATCGTCGGGCGAAATGATGGCCTGGCGGACGGGGTGGACAAACTCGCTGTCCCACTGAGCGCCAAAGCCGGCCCCGCCCGCGCCCACGTCTTTTATTACCCAGGGATTTTTGCGCAGGTCTTCGGCAATACAGAGTTTACCGGGGAAACGCTGCTGGATTTCGGCATTAATCCACTGCATTAACCCCCAGCCTTCGGGAATATCATTGGCCGGATTGGCGTCGTTGCCTTCAATGTTCTTGATATAGGCGGTGGCATCCCAGCGCAGCCCGTCCACGTGATACTCTTCAAACCACATGAGGGCGTTATCCCGCAAATATTGGCGCACCTCGCCCCGGCCATAATCGGGCCGGGTATCGCCCCAGGGGGTGTGAGAGCGGTGATCGTTGTAAAAGTAGATACCGCCCTTGCCGTTTTCGCTCCAGCCGTCAAATTGCCATAAATCAATATTGGTGGGGCCAAAGTGGTTGTAAACCACGTCCACAATGACGGCCATCCCATGCTGATGCGCCGCTTTGACAAACTGTTTGAAGCCGTCCGGCCCGCCGTAAATGCTTTCGACGGCAAAGGGATGACAGGGATTGTAACCCCAGGAAAAATCGCCGGGGAACTCGGCAATGGGCATCAGCTCAATGGCATTGATCCCCAACTGCTGGAGATAGGGCAGTTTTTCCATGGCGCTGGCAAAGCTGCCCGGCTGGTCGCCGGGATCATCGTTAAACGTGCCGATGTGCATTTCATAAATCACCAGCTCGTTCCATGAGGCCATGCGAAACCGGTCGTCGCCCCAATCGAAGGCGGTAGGATCATAAATAATGCCATTGCCAACCGAGTTGGTCACTTTTCTGGCATACGGGTCAATTTTCGAGAGGGTGTAGCCTGGTCCATAGATTAAGTAACGGTATTCATCCCCGGTTTTAGCCTCGGCCACATTAGCCGACCAGTAACCATTTCGTTCGCTGAACAAAGGGGTGGTGGTCTTATGCCAGTTGTTAAAGGTTCCGGTAACATAAACTTTTTTGGCGTGGGGCGCCCATACTCGGAAGGTAACGCCCTGGGCATGGGGCACAGCCCCCATTCCGGCCTGTTTGGTTGTTGTATCTGTTGGGTTGATCACGGTTGCTCCTTAAGGGGTTATTTCAAAAATAAGACCGCAAAGGTTATCCATGACAAAACCTCTGCGGTCTTTCCTGGTTGTTAGGTCAAAAATTTCATAGGTTAGCGGTCGGGGCTGGCCGGCTCAGAAATCTGTTCCAAAACTTCGCCTTTCAGAGAGTCATTAGCCGTATCTACAGCCAAATCTCCCAAAGAGACAATTCCCACCAGTTCATCCTTCTCATTAAGCACAGGCAGCCGGCGAATTTGCTCCGCTCCCATCCGCCGAGCGGCCTGAGCTACGTCTTCGTGTTCATAGCCGTAAACAAAATCTGTGGTCATCACTTCGGCCACTGCCGTGTGCTTGGGGTCAAGCCCTTCGGCCACCGCTCGAATGGTAATATCCCGATCGGTGACGATGCCGACCAACTGCGTTCCTTCCCGAACCAGGAGTGCGCCTATATCCAGGGATTTCATTTTGACCGCAGCTTCTTGTAAGTTTGAATCAAATTCAACGACTTCTACATCTGTAGTCATAACATCTTTGAGTTTCATCATTATCTCCTCGTGAATAGTCTTTACCAGTCACTATAATCCCACTTGCGCTTGCTGCCCATACCAGAGTAGGTAATCTTTAGAATAAGCAAGAGCGATCTTCTATTAGCTCCTTTGGCTGTTTTTGTTTGGGCAGCATAGTCTACCTGGGTAATATAATTTGTACTCCTGTTGGGTGAGTATTGGGCTAAAGAGTCAAGGCAGTGCTACAACGGGTAGAATTATCAAAAATAGTTCTACCGGCATGGCTCATTTCGCCCAGTTTAGTGTAGAAGCAGGCAGAAATAGTTGCTATAATGCCTTCAACTTTTTTGCATAATGAGCTGATTGACTGACAAATTTAATCTTTCATTCCAAAATACCGG